>JBEBSR010000019.1:0-44137 GCA_040394195.1 Wohlfahrtiimonas larvae
TCTACTTCAAAGCTGTTCACAGTTGTATGAATTGGCGAAATATCAGCAATTACACCTTCAAAAATATTTACATCACCCACGAATTCCGCGACATATAATGAGTTAGGGTATTCATAAATTTCTGTTGGCGTTGCAACTTGTACAATTTCGCCACTATCCATAACTGCAATGCGGCTTGAGACCGTCATGGCTTCTTCTTGATCGTGCGTCACTATTACAAATGTAATGCCCAATTCCTCTTGGATGGTCATTAATTCAAATTGTGTTTGTTCGCGTAAGCGCTTATCCAATGCACCTAAAGGTTCATCCAATAATAATAGTTTTGGTTTTTTAACAATACTGCGAGCTAATGCAACGCGTTGACGTTGCCCACCTGATAATTGATGTGGTTTGCGTTTGGCAAATTTCCCCATTTGCACCAATTCCAGCATTTGATCTACGCGTTTTCTGATCTCTGGTTTTGGTACTTTCTCTTGTTTTAAGCCAAACGCAATATTATCTTCCACTGTCATATGTGGAAATAGTGCATAGCTTTGGAACATCATGTTAATTGGGCGCTCATAAGGTGGAATAAGAGAAATATCTTCTCCTTCCAATAGGATTTTGCCCGATGTTGGTGTTTCGAAACCTGCCAACATGCGTAAAAGTGTGGTTTTACCACAGCCAGAAGGGCCCAATAAGGAGAAGAATTCTCCTTGGTATATATCTAAAGAGATATTGTTAACCGCGATATATTCGTCAAAAACTTTGACTAAATCAACGATTTCGATGTATGGCACAGAATTAGGATCGCGCCAAGGCTCGTAGGATTTTTTTGAAAGAATAGGTGACATCACAGCTCCTTAATTCAATACCGTTAAGTGAAAGATCAAGGCGATTGGTTGCAATCTTTTTGTTCAGAAGAATCTTGAGTGCTGCCGCTCGTTGAATTGTTAATATTTATATAAAAATATCAAGGCAGTGTATTGTATAGCGATTGGCAGAAACATCAAGCGATATTAGCCTGATGTTTTTAATATCTGTAAATAGCTTTCAGCACGCCTTGCTGATAATAAATCATTCTCGATGGCATCTGCTACAGCGCAACCTGGATCTTGTAAATGATTACAATTGCTAAACTTGCAACGTTTTGTATATTCCACAACTTCAGGGAAGCCATTATGAATGGATTCTACACTTAAATGATCTACGTTGAAGCTGCGAACACCAGGAGAATCAATTAATGCGCCTGCATTATCATTTAAATAATATAAAGTAGTAGCAGATGTTGTATGGTTGCCTAAGCCAGTTGTAGCACTAATACGTTGAGTTTGTAGAGAAAGTTCAGGAATCATTTTATTGGTGAGTGATGATTTACCAACGCCAGATTGCCCTACAAAAATTGAAGTTTTATCCACTAACTCATCATGGAGTAATGTCAGTGATTCTGGGTTGTTTTGCGCAGTTAAAATAATTTTGATATCAAAAGCTTTTTGATACTCTTCTAAGAATGAGAAATCACTTGTTTCATCAATCATATCTGCTTTGTTAACAATAATACCCATTGGAATATCGAATTCACGAATGGCAATCAAATAGCGATCAATGAGAGAAGGGCTTGGCTCAGGCTTTGGTGCAATAACGATAAAAATCTGATCTAAATTGGCTGCAATCAGCTTTTTATGTTGACCATAAGAAACGCGTGCCAATTCATTGGTGCGGGTAATGAGTTGTAAAACTACAGGAATGTCATTTTCAAAAGTGAAATAGACATAATCACCACACACAATTTTTTCTAGATTTTGGCGAATGTTGGCTTTGTAAATCTGATGTTCGGTATCTTCCACCATCAAATGCGGGCCATGCTGAGCAATGACTCTCCCTTTAAAGAGAGAGTCAGGATCTAGACTTTTTAACGCATCGATTTGCTCGACTTTTTTGTTAGAAATACGTTCGTGCTGTTTTTTGGTTAATCGACGCGCCATCTGTAATTATCGCTCTAATAATGCTAATTTGTTGGGTTTGCCATCCCATTCTTTTGCAGCTTCAGCATTGTCTTGCATTTGAGTAATCACAGGCCATTGTTGTGATAATTCTGCATTTAAATCTAAGAAGATCATTTCATCTGATGTTAAATCATCTTCTGATTTAATGGCATTGGCTGGGCATTCTGGCTCGCACAATGTACAGTCAATACACTCTTCAGGATCGATCACCAAATAGTTTGGTCCTTCATGGAAGCAATCCACAGGGCAAACTTCTACACAGTCTGTGTATTTGCATTTAATGCAATTTTCGGTAACAACGAAAGTCATAAAAACCTCTAAAATTAATTAACTGTAATTTTAGCAAAACGGCGTTTACCCACTTGGAAAACTGCTGTTGTGCCTTTTGCGATCTTAAGTCCGCGATCAGAAACTTTCTCTTGATCAATACGAACAGCACCGCCATCAATTGAACGATTACCTTCAGAAACTGAAGTGACTAAACCAGCTTCTTTCAATAATGCGCCAATTTGAATTTCACCTTCAGGTGCAACCACTGTGATTTTTTCGATATTTTCAGGTAAGTTACCTTTTTGGAAACGCTCGATGAAATCGCGATGTGCCATCTCATAATCTGCTTCTGAATGGAAGCGAGAGATGATTTCTTTACACAATAAGAATTTGATGTCGCGTGGATTCATGCCTTCAGCAACTGATTTTTTGTAACCATCAATTGTTGCAGTTGATTCAAAGCTCAATAAGTCAAAGTAGCGCCACATCAATGTATCTGATACAGACATTAGCTTACCAAATTGCTCAACTGGTGTATCGTCCACACCAATGTAGTTGCCTAAAGATTTAGACATCTTATTCACGCCATCTAAACCTTCTAATAAAGGCATTGTGATCACGCTTTGTGATGCTTTACCATAAGCTTTTTGAAGGTCACGGCCAACCAATAAGTTGAATTTTTGATCTGTACCGCCTAATTCAACATCAGTATTCAAACTTACTGAATCATAACCTTGAAGCAATGGGTAGATAAATTCATGTAAAGCGATCGGCTGATGGTTTTTGTAGCGTTTTTCAAAGTCATCACGCTCTAACATTCTTGCAACAGTATAGTGTGATGCTAATTGAATCATGCCTACTGTGCCTAACTCGCCTAACCATGATGAGTTGAATACAACTTTAGTCAATTCTGGATCTAAAATTTTGAAGATCTGTTCTTGATAAGTTTTTGCATTTTCAATAACTTGTTCACGAGTTAAAGGTTTACGTGTTGTATCTTTGCCCGATGGATCACCGATCATACCTGTGAAGTCACCAATCAAGAAATTCACTTCATGACCTAACATTTGGAAGTGTTTCATTTTGTTGATCACAACAGTATGACCTAAGTGAAGATCAGGTGCAGTAGGGTCGAAACCCACTTTGATTCGAAGCGGACGGTTCTCTTTTAACTTCGCGGTTAAACCTTCAATTGAAATGATTTCGTCAGTTCCACGTTCTAATAACGCTAAACTTTCTTCGATAGATGCCATCAAACTCTCCTGCTATTTTTTAAATTTATCCCAGTCAATATTAATTGCACTGCCAGCTTCTTCTGGTTTTGGATTGTGATTATTAGGGTCAATTCTTTGACCGACATGTGTTGGTAATCCTGACATTTTTTCAATCATAAGATCAATTAAACGGTGATCAACCATTTGAATGCTTGGGTCATTTTGATATGGTGCCAAGACTTTATAAGCAATTTGCTTCAGGCCATTGATATCGAGATTATCTTCTTCCAGTGTAGGATGTACTTCAAGTACTAGTTCGTCACCTTTCCAGCCCACTTTAACAGGCTCATTAACAAACTCAACAGATGTGCCGCTTGGTACAATTTGGTAGAGTTCTTTAATGTTTTCAGGGAAGAAACGCATGCAACCATGTGTTACACGCATGCCAATGCCCGTTACATCATTGGTGCCATGAAGTAGATAGCTCGGTAGATTTAATCTTAGAACATGATTACCTAAAGGGTTATCAGGGCCAGCAGGTACTACAGCAGGCAAGATGCCTTTGCCCATTTCTTTGTGCTCACGGCGAATACTTTCTGGTGGATACCAAGCAGGTGCTTCCTGTTTAATCGTAACTTTCCATGAACCTAATGGGGTTTTCCAATCCATACGGCCAACGCCAACAGGGTAGACATAGACTACATCCTCATTTTTGGGGAAGTAGTACGCACGCATTTCAGGAATGTTGGCAACAATTGAACCGCTACGTCGTTTAGTTGGTAGCACATATTCAAAAGGTAAAACGATGGGCATTTGTGGTGAAGGCGTCCAATAATTGGAATTTGGATTCGCCCATTTTAGTTCATCATAACCTGCTTCATACTTTACGCTGAGCTCAACGAAAGATTCACCAGATTCTGGATAAACAACCTCTGTATAGCCAACAACATCAGAACCTTTCTCAGGCATAGGATATTGTCGCGCAATTGCGCTGCTATTGAAGAGACCAACTGTAACCATAAGACACAAAAGAGAAGTTTTTTTCATAAACTCTTACTTTCCAGCTTGAAGTTTCTCGTATTTAGCCATTAACTCATCTTGAGTTTCTGGCTTCGCGGGATCCTTGTTGATACATTCAACAGGACATACTTCCATACATTGTGGTGTGTCAAAATGTCCAACGCACTCTGTACATAAGTTTGGGTCGATAACATAAATTTCAGGGCCCATTGAGATTGCTTCATTTGGGCACTCAGGCTCACAAACATCGCAGTTAATGCATTCATCTGTTATCTCTAATGACATAGCTAAAACCTCTTTACTATATTTAAATTGAACTCTAAATGTGAGTTCTGCCTCTCATATATGGAATCAATACTTCTGGTACACGTATTCTACCATCTTCTTCTTGATAGTTTTCCATCACTGCAACTAAAGTTCTACCAACAGCTAAGCCAGAACCATTAAGTGTATGTAATAATTCAGGTTTGTTTGTTTCACTATTACGGAAACGAGCTTGCATACGACGAGCTTGGAAATCCATGCAGTTAGAGCAAGAAGAGATTTCTCTATACTTCTCTTGACCTGGTAACCATACTTCGATGTCATAAGTCTTTGTTGCACCAAAGCCCATATCACCCGTGCACAATACGATTGTGCGGTAAGGCAAACCTAATTTTTCTAAAACAGTTTCAGCATGGCGAGTCATTAATTCTAACTGTTCGAAAGATTTAGAAGGGTGAGTTAAGTGAACCATTTCCACTTTCTCAAATTGGTGCATGCGAATTAAGCCACGAGTATCACGACCATAACTACCTGCTTCTGATCTAAAGCATCCGCTGTGTGCTACATAAGATAATGGTAGCTCACTTTCTGGAATAATTTCATCACGCACTAAGTTTGTGACAGGAACTTCAGCTGTTGGGATCAAATAGTATTGATCTTCACCTTTTAATTTGAATAAATCTTCTTCAAATTTAGGTAATTGACCTGTGCCACGTAAACTGTCTGAGTTCACGAGCATCGGTACGTTTAATTCTGTATAACCATGCTCTTCCACATGAAGGTCTAGCATGAATTGAGCCAATGCACGATGTAAACGCGCAACGCCATCACGCAGTACTGTGAATCTAGAACCTGTTAATTTAACACCAGCTTCTGAATCAATGCCTTTGTTCATTGCGCCTAATGCAACGTGATCTTTCACTTCAAACGTAAATTCGCGTGGTGTACCCCAGCGGCGAACTTCTACGTTATCGTTTTCATCTTTACCAGCTGGCACTGATGCATCTGGTAAATTTGGAATCGTCATGAGAATTTGATTCAAATCATTTAAGATTACATTTAATTCTTTCTCTAAAGATTCTAATTTCTCTGTATTGTTGGAAACTTCTTTCAAAATTTCATCAATATTCTCGCCTTTAGCTTTAGCTTGGCCAATACGTTTAGCATTGACATTACGCAAGTTTTGAAGTTCTTGAACTTCAATTTGTAAACCTTTACGACGTTCATCTAGTTCAATAAATTGTGTTTTATCAAACTCATAACCGCGTGTTTTAAGACGGGTTACAACATCGTCGAGATTATGACGAAGTAACTGAATGTCTAACATTGATGGCCCCTTGAAATATTATTAGAAAATACCCCTCATTATAACGAATAACGCAAGGAATAACAAAGCCACAAAATGATCGATCTATTTTAATAGTCATATCTGTATTAGACTTGTTATCAAATTATTCAATGATTGATGCGTTAAATTAAAAAGAACAATTTTAAAGAGGGAGTTAATCAATATGCAAAATAGAAATAAATTTTGGGTAGCAATTGGTTTATCAATTTCAATGGTGATCGGGGGATCAGCATTTGCACAAGCTAAACGTGATGCAATCATTCAACCTATTGATGATGTGAAAATTGAAAATCCAGCAAAAGTAGAATTAGGTAAAAAGTTGTGGTTTGATCCGCGTTTATCAAAATCAGGCTTCATTTCATGTAACTCATGTCATAACTTATCAATGGGTGGTAGTGATAACTTAAAAACATCTATTGGTCACAATTGGCAAGAAGGCCCAATCAACTCACCAACAGTGTTGAACTCAAAGTATAACTTTGTACAATTCTGGGATGGCCGTGCAAAAGACTTAAAAGAACAAGCGGGCGGCCCAATTGCTAATCCTAAAGAAATGGGTTTCACACATGATCTAGCGGTAGGTGTTGTGGAATCAATTCCGGGTTATGTTGAAGAGTTTAAAGCTGTGTATGGTACAGATAAAATTTCGATCGATGAAATCACAGATGCGATTGCTGTGTTTGAAGAAACATTAGTAACACCAAACGCACCATTTGATAAATGGTTGAAAGGTGATGATAGTGCGTTAAATGAACAAGAATTAGCAGGTTATAACTTGTTTACAACATCAGGCTGTATTGCATGTCACTATGGTACTGCAATGGGCGGAAGTTCATTCCAAAAAATGGGCTTGATGGAAGAATATGTAACAGAAAATCCAGCGCAAGGCCGTGTTGAAGTGACAGGTAAAGATGCGGATCGCTTTATGTTTAAAGTACCAACATTACGTAACGTTGAATTAACTTATCCATACTTCCATGATGGTGCTGCAGAATCTTTAGAAGATGCAGTAACAGTAATGGGTCGTTTACAGTTGAAACGTGATTACAGCGAAGCAGAAGTTGCAAGCATTGTGGCATTCTTGAAAACATTGACAGGTGATCAGCCTCAGTTGATGATGCCAATTTTACCACCATCTGTGAATGAGACACCTAAACCAGTACCATTTGAGAAAAAATAATAAAGATGGGTGAATAGATAACAAGGTGTAGGGGGTTCAAGCCCAGTTTGTAAAAACTGGGCTTTTTTTTTGATTTTTTTCTAAACTGAAATTATTAAGAATTAAGCATTGAATAATGCTTGTCCCAAATAGTCTTCAGCTGTTTTCATGCCAGGTAGTGCAAAGAAATAACCACCGCCAAAAGGTTTAATATAACGCTCTAAAGGTTCGCCATTCAAACGGCGCTGCGTATTGATGAATCCTTTTTTAAGATCATTCTGATAAGAGACAAAAACTAAGCCCATATCCAATAATCCACTATTCGTTAAGCCTAATGAATAACTGTAACTACGACGACGTAATGGTGCGCTATAACGATGTGGTACGCGCGGTTCAGCACGGCGCATGTGAGAATCAAACAATACGCGATCACCATGAGGATCTTTTCCAAATTGTGGATCATCCATTTCATGAGTCAAGCCAATTGGTGCACCTGTTCGTTTCATTCGGCCAAAGTCATTCTCTTGATCTTCTAATGGCGTTCTATCCCAAAATTCTAGATTAAAGCGAATCAAACGCAATGCTTGATAAGATCCACCTAAGCACCATTTAGGCTCTTTATTTTGTTCTGTCACCCAAACCATTTCATTCATTAATTTAGCATCTGTATTGGGGGCGTTGCCTGTGCCATCTTTAAAGCCGAAGAGATTAATCGCCGTTGAGCCTGATTCAATATCACGTGCAGGTAAAAATCCATCAATCTTCCAAATGGGTGACATTTGTTGGTAATGATGCTTCATAATGTCACGTAGTGCGTAAATAATAACTTCCTTGCTATTGGCACATAGTTGCAAAGAGATATCACCGCCACACCAATTGGGATCTAGTAAATCATTCGGAAAACTTGTCATTTCCATTAGATGATTCGGCTTTTGATCTGCTAAACCAAAACGATCATCAAATAGAGAAGCACCGACGGATAATGTAATGGTTAATTGATCAGGTAATAGATCACCACTCAATAAACCTGATTCTTTCGGTGGTAATTGTGTATCTTTATCTACAGCAATGGATTGTGGTGCAGTTAAGTATTGAATGCGCTTAGATATTGATTTGAATAACGATTGTAATTCTTCTTTTGATTGAATCAATAGCTTAAATGTAATAAATGTGGCTTCTTTGGGTTCAGGCGTAATGATACCTGCTTGATGATTACCTAAAGCAGGCACAGTATCATAGAAATGTTTTGGGTATTTGTATTCGCTATTTTTAGGATTAGTTTGGCCTAAAGCTGAGTTTGCAACCAAAGCAGCACTGCCTAAAGTGATCCCTTTTAAGAAATTACGGCGAAAAGTTGAATGATTGGACATGTTTATTTCTCCTCATTCTTAATGTCTGAGCCATCAAATTGATGGTAAACCTGAACTTTTAATAAGCTACGAAGCTGTGCCAATTGCTCTGCCAATTCAGAAACATCACCATAGATCGCATGTTTGTCCTCATCTGTTAAAGCTGAATAGTGCATAAAGCCTGTATCTGTCATATATTTCTGTAATCGTGAACGAATCTTGATATCTAACGGCAATGTTTTTTGTAGCAATTCTTGCGGGATAAAGTTCTGCAATTGTGCTGTGATTAGATCAATGCCTTCTAAATTGGCAACGATTTCACCTAAATCTGCACCGCTATAGATATTGTCTTGGCCAGATAGTTTATTTTCTAAAATATTTTCTGCAAAATCAGGTGCTGATTGCACTAATTTAGGTAAAAAGATTGTTTCAATGGCAACACGTTTTGCTAAATCTTTTACATTTTTTAAGAGCTTCTGATTTTCAAGTAGAGCATTTTCAATATTTTTCTGTGCAAATAGTTCATATTCAACGGCATGAAAGCCTTTGAAGTTAGGATCTTGCTCACGAGCTAAAAAAGCTTCAGCACGAGAATTGATCATGCGATCAATGTTGCCAAACACTAATACAACAGGACGAATCGTCTCATATTGATAATGCGCTTCGATATATTTTTGTTGAGCTAGTGCTAAATTATTTTGCTCTAATGCTTCTGATAGCTGAGTTAGCAGTGTTTCAACATTGCGCATGCGCTCTGTAGCAATTTTCATATAGGCATTAATGGCAGGTTGAAATTGCTCAGGATTAGGAATGTCGCCTAACGCAACAATTGGAGGTTCATCGCCAGATTGTAAAATGGCTTGTCTACCAACTTTAGCTGAGCTAAAAGTTATGGCAGATATTAGAATAATGCTTAAGCTAATGAGTTGTTTTTTGTCCACGAGAACCTCTCCAAAAGATGAAGCCTACAATGATCCAATAAATAATAAATACAGTGATCGATAAGCCTGTTGGTTGAGAGCGATACGCAAAAAATGACGATAAGAAATTACCAATACCTTGTCCATCATCTAGGAAGCTACTTGTATCCCATAATGACATTTCAAAGAATTCAGGTAGATCAATATCGTATTCTAATAATAAGTTGGAAACTTCGTCGGATGCACGCAATAATAATGTCACCGCTAAAAATAGCAACATGATGCCAGTGACTGTGAAGAACAGTTTCCAAGAGACAATTTTGGATGTGAAAATGAAAGCAACTAATGTGAAACCTGCGATCACTAAGCCAATGAGAACTTCAGTTGCAAATGCACCTGTGGTTTCTGGCGTTAAATTCATGATGATTGCAGATAAGAATACTACGATTTCACTGCCTTCACGAGCAATGGCAATGGCGATAATGAAAAGCGCTCCCCACCATGAGTGTTTCTTAGCATTGCGATCGATGCCTTGAATTAAGGCTTGGCTCATCTCTTTGCCATGTTTGTTCATCCAATAAACCATTTGTACAATAAGAATACAAGCTAAAACTTCCATGAAGATCATAAAACTTGTTTGCCAAATGTCTTCCAATGAGCTGAAAACGCCATAAATTGCTAATGCTAAAAGAATGGAAATGACAGTGCCTAAAGCAACGCCGCCCCATAAAAATTTCATACCATTTTTTACATCAGGATGGCGCTTGATCCAGCTATAGATAATGCCGATCACAAGTAGAGCTTCGAAGCTTTCACGCCATACAACGAATAATACATTTCCCATGAGTTACCTTTTATTTCTATTCTTTAACTAAAATTGTGCCGCGTGGATGATCTAAATGAAAGTCATCAAAGAATTCATAACTGCCAGGTTTTAGTGGTGCAATGACAACCACAGATTTAGCTCCTGGTGCTAAAACTTTTTCTTTGCGCAATTGTGTGCTTTCAAATTCAGCAGGTTGTGTGCCAATGTTTTTAACTTCGATTCTAATTTTAGTTTTGGCAGGCACTTCGAGCACTAATGGGATTAAATCACCATCTTTCATTTCTAATTGGACTGTATATTTGTTTTCTTTAGCGACTGCATTAGCTGAAAGTATGAATAATCCAAATGTTAATAATGTGATGAGTTTTTTCATAGATAGGTTCATTCAAATTTTAATGTCAATAATATGATAAAAGCGTATGAATTGGTGTTCATACGCTTTACTGTGATCTAATTAGTAGCTACCTTTACGGCCAGTACCTGCATAGTCGAATTCCCATTCAACATTGAATGGTTCAAACCATGGTGCAACGCCAGTTTCTTTATCAATATGGCGGCCAAAAGCTGCTTCTTTGTTGTATGAAGGTGGTGAAATTTTGAAGTTCACTTTATATTTACCAACACCATCCAATTTTAAGTTTTCACCATAGTGTGGGCCATCGCTTGCAACCATCGGCATGAATGTACCGCTTTGTACTGGGCTACCTTCTTTATCTGTACGTTGGATTGAGTAATCTACAACTAAATAAGGGATCCAATCACCTTCAGCAAAACCATTTGGATTATCTTCTACAGCATGAATATCAGCTTCTAAATGTACATCAGCTTCAGCGGCTGGTAAATGATGCATTTTGTGTGTACCTTCTTCTGTGTCCATTGTGATAGGTTGTAAATAAACACCTTGGATTTCCATGCCATTTTCAATGATTGGCTGGCCAACAGGATATTCTTGAGCAAAGCTGTATGAAGTGACGAGAAGCAAACTTGCGAGACTGATTTTTTTATACATATTCTTGTATTCCTTGATTGTGTAAATATCTAATGATAAAAGTTCTCATTTGCAAATGATTTCATCGAATTATACGCCTGTCAAAAAATAAAAGTGAATATTTTTGTAAAGAACCATTCATAACAGCCAAACTTGTCAATGCCTAGCTCACAAGATAACTGTTATAATGGCACTCTATTGAATATTTTTATGTGAGAAGGGAATATGAGTAAAGTTCGTTCAGCTGATTATTATCATCAAAATTATGATTTAACGATGCCACATACAGATATCATTGCGGCGACTGATATTGTGCAACCTTGCAAAGCTTTTGATTTAGGTTGTGGGCAGGGGCGCAATAGTTTGTATCTCAATTCTCTTGGGTTTGATTTAACATCAGTGGATGTGAATCCTAATAGTATTGCTTTTTTAAAAGATGTGATCGCAAAAGAAGGTTTAACGAATATTGATCCATCTATTTATGATATCAACTTAGCAGCGATTGAAGGGCAATATGATTTTATTTTTTCAACCGTTGTATTTATGTTTTTGAAGCCTGAATGTGTGCCAAATATCATTCGCAATATGCAAGACCATACAAATGTGAATGGTTATAACTTAATCGTATCTGCAATGGACACAGCACAATATCCATGTGATCAAGGTTTTTCATTTACCTTTAAAGAAGGTGAATTGCAGGAATATTATAAAGATTGGGAAATTGTGACTTATAACGAAGATGTGGGTGAATTGCATCGTTTAGATGCTAATGGCAATCGTGTGAAGTTGCAGTTTGCAACAATGTTGGCAAAGCGTATTTGCCTATAGAGGATTGACTACTACTTAGATAAGATAGAAAAATATGAAAAATATTTCTTGTAAACCCACTATGTACATAGATTATACGGTTACCTCGATTGGCACAGTTGAATCGGAGCATGAGCTTTTTTCAACTATAGAAGGGTCTCTTATCATTTTGATTGATGGGCAGATATTTTTGGCAGAGGAAAATATATTATTGCTTGAATTGGCCCATAGTTTTAAAAACTGGTTTGAAAATAAATCAGGTGATTTTATATATAAATCGATGGATTATGAGGAGTATCCACTTTTATTTTTCAAGAAAATATCAGTAGATTTTTGGAGTATTAGTAGTGTTTGGACTGACAGGATAGCCGGAAATATTGAGTTTTCAGAATTAATTACAGCATGCCAGACATTTGTTGATAAATTAAAGAATGAGCTAGTAGAAAATAATGTAAAGTTGAATAAGATTGTTTTATAAATATATGTTATCTATAAAAAAGGCTGAATGATGTTGTTCAGCCTCTATTGTATTAATTATATTGTCATTAAATTACACAAACTGAAACTGCGGTAATTCTTTAGCAAGTTTCAAAGTTTTCAATCGTGCAGCTTGATCGTAAATGCCACATGTGACGATTAATTCATCAGGCTGGTATTCAGCTAAAAACTCATCAATTTGAGGCGAAACAGAATCCACTGTGCCAATGAATGAACAAGCTAATGCGGCGCTTGTACTTTGTTTTTCAACTGGCGACCAGAAAGCATCGATATCTTTAATCGGCTTTGGCGTTAATCCTGCCTGATTACGTCGTAAATTTGTAAATGATTGCTGTTTAGATGTGAAATGATATTCTGCATCTTCAACTGTTTTACTCAAAACTAAATTCGCAGCAATGCTGACATAAGGCTCAGCCAATTGTTTCGATGGTTGAAATTGCTTGCGATAAATGTCTACTGCTTGCTTTAAAGATTGCGGTGCAAAATGTGAGGCAAATGCATAAGGTAAGCCTAAATGTGCTGCTAATTGCGCGCCAAATAAACTAGAACCTAGCATCCATAATGGAATCTTTGTGCCACGGCCAGGAAATGCTTTGACAAGATCAGTATCATCATCAGAGTTCAAATAGTATTGTAATTCCACAACATCGCTTGGGAAATGATCAGAGCTTTGTTGATTACGACGAAGTGCAGTTGCCGTTGTCATATCACTACCAGGTGCTCTGCCTAAACCTAAATCAATGCGATCAGGGAAGAGCGTTGCCAATGTGCCAAATTGCTCTGCAATTATTAAAGGCGAATGATTAGGCAACATGATTCCGCCTGCACCAATTCTGATTTTCTGTGTGTGATTACCAATGTGGCACAATAACAGGGAAGTTGCAGCACTCGCAATACCACCCATGTTATGGTGCTCCGCTAACCAAAAGCGTTTAAAGCCAACACTTTCAGCACATTGTGCCAATTCAACGGATTGGTCAATTGCTATTGCAATGGTTTGTCCTTCGCCAACGGGTACTAAATCTAATAACGAAATCGGAATTTTCTTTTGCATGATCGCTCCTTTAATATATCTATATATCGAGGATAGTAGATATATTAAAAATTTGCCAATAATTTAAAAGATTCAGTTATTTTTGATCATTGGCGCTCTCTTTAATCAGATCATATGGTGTGGGATTTGAGCATTCATCATATCCATAAGAACTAAAAGATGGAGATTTAGTTATCCATACATCATCAAAGAGTATTTCATTGTTTTTTAAATCTATTAATTGCATAGATAAATTATTATTTTCAAAAGATAGGTTTAGCTCTGCATCTGGAGTTTTATTTGTGGGTCTACTTTGAAAGATTTTGTTATAGGAAGGTTTGTTTTTGGAATCCCCTTGATATTCGTAACCAATGATTTGAATATCTTTGTAATGCTTATATAAATATTTCCAATCTAAATTATGAAAGAAGTTTTCATCGTTATTATTGATATAAGCATTAATTTCTAGGGTGTTCACAGGTTGTGAAAATTTTTTGGTCTTATATTCTTTAGTGCATACAGCGCCACGTTTATAAATAGTACCACTTTCTAGTAGATGTTGGCGTTCAAGAGATGATGCTGTTGTGTAATCTATAGTGCTTTTGATAATAGTAAATAATGTATTGCCACATAATAAAATTATTCCGCCGTATAGTATAAAGTGTGAGTTTTTAGAATCTGGGTGTGCTTCTTGATTTCTAAGCCCGACCGCAATAGTTAATATATAAATAGATGTAAACCAAAGAATATAACCTAGACCAAATCCATAAATGCTTGCCGTATTTCCATTTTCATTGATCATTATAGAATCATGTACATAGCTGGTATGGCTGAGGAGCAAGAGAGATGTTATTGCAATAACTAACGATTTCTTAAAATTAAAAAATTGAATGAAGATATAAAATATGAATAGATTGGAATACCAAGCAAAATTCAGCATTAATGGCGCTAGCCAGCCTATTAGTAATACATTTAGACCTATATATTCATTATAGCCAGCAGTTTTAAATGTATATGTTAGAAAAGGCAATGAACATAGCCAAAATAGTCCTGATAGAACTAACAATAATCTTAAGGTTGGCTTGTTAGTTATTTTATCATTCATGTTTACTCCTCAAACTTTGGAATAAAACGTTCCCAATTGGAAATAAGTAAAAAGATTATAATGCCTGATTGAATTGCGGGTGAGAGAATAGAAATTGCAAGTTCTAAGGTGCTATTGGGCAAAGTAAGCAATGGGAAAAATAGCCCTGATAAAACACTAGAAAACATATTTGGCACTAAAAAATAGATGATTAGGAAGATTAATAACACTGAATCTTTTGTGCGAGTTAATGATAGATAAATCATGATCAATAAATCGCGTGTGATAAATAGTGTTAAAGATAAAAATTGCATGCCTGTAATGAAAGTTGATTGTTCATTGGTGGGGTAAAAAATCATCAGTGCGATTGGTAAAAGCAAGATAAATACATAGCTAGTCAACCATGAAGGAATGTAATGAATAAGTTTTTTGTAGTTTCCAAATTGCACAGCTCTTGTGATTTGAATCCAATATTTTGGCTTGGGTGAAAGTAATAGTAATAATACGTAACAGGAGATGATTACCCAAATATAAAGCTTACCGACAACGCCAAAATATGTGCCAAATAAGTTGGCAGTTAAACCTTCTGGTAATTGGGAAAATTGTGTTGTACCAAAGAAAATCCAACAAAATAGTATGAAAGATAACCAATAAACAGGATTGATGCGGTGATTAAATTCAACATTAAAACGTAGGTATAGTGCAAACACTGCCCAAGCAGCGGCAATGATGGAGAAAATTACGACAAATTGCTTGGATGTTAATTGAATGATGCCAAATAATGTTATTGAAGTATGATTGGCGACAAATAATTCTCGAGCTAAGCCACCGCCATAAAACATGATCAGTAACAGAGTAATGAGTGTTATATAAGAACCATGTGCTATGACTTTAGAAAATCGTTGATCATTGCGTTGCCATTGAATCAATGTGAGTGTCAAAGTAAAAGCGTGGAGGAAAATTGTAAAAAACACTAAGACTAAAATGATAAGTGCTGTTTCTTCGATTGTGTTTGTGGATGAGTTCTTACCAGGGATGATGCTTAAAATGAGCGTAAAGCCTCCGAGTAACCATTCATTGAAAGATGCACCAAATAATTTACCCACCATCATCTTATAAGTGGAAATACCACTGAGTCTTTGATAATCCCAGGTACCTTCACGAAATTCTAATAATAAGGATTGATTGACAGAGTGAGTGCCCATCATCGTTGTGACAATGACAAAAATAATGATTCCAATGCTGGTGCGTTCATGTTCAGTAATATTACTGACAAGAGAAAAATAAATCAGAATTAAGAATAGTGCTTGAAGTAAGAATTTAATTTTGACAGTGCGTGTCCAAAGATTACGTGTGAATTCAGAGTTATTGAAGAAAAGCATATAACGTTTCATTATTGTGCTCCTGTGATTCTAGTTTGTTGCAATGTATCAAAATAGACATCTTGTAAAGAGTGATTTTTGATAGAGAAATTAGTGATTTTAAAGCCTTGGTTGATTAATAAGAGGAGTAATTGGTGTTGTTTTTCTTCCGTATAATCTGTGAACTCACACAAAATGTGTCGATCTTGTAATTGTGCTTTATAGCCTTGTTCCATCAATGCCACAATCATTCGTTGAAGGTCTAGATCATTGGCTCCCAATAGTGAAATTGTGAGAGGATAATTTTTTAATTTCAGCTCTTTATGTGTTTGATGATAAGAAAGTAATTTACCTTTTTCTAAGATCAAGATGCCAGTACAGTAACCTTCCAGTTCTTCTAAAATATGTGAGGAAACAATGAAGGTTGTACCATCTTTGGCCAAGCTTTTGAGTAGTTGAGATAAGTCATGGCGAGCGCTAGGATCTAATCCAGAAGCTGGTTCATCTAATAAGACAATTTTAGGTTGTTGAATTAAAACCTGTGCAAGTGCAAGGCGTTGTCTTTGTCCACGAGATAGTGAGCCAGCGAGTAGATTGAGTTTGTCTTCAAGATTAACTTTCTGAATTACCCATTCAATGGCTTTTTGTAGTGTGTCATCTTTAAGATTATGGTTCCAGCCAGCATAAGTAACGCACTGTAGAACTGTTAGATCTTGATATAAGCCAAAATGATCAGGTAAATAGCCTATTAATTGCCTGACTTTAGTTGGAAATTCCCAAATATTAATATCACTGATGAAAATATCACCGTGAATAGGTTCATCTAAACATGCAATGCTTCTTAATAAGGTTGTTTTACCAGAGCCGTTAGGGCCCACTAAAGCAGTGATGGAACCTTGTGGCAATTCAAAGTTAATATTATTTAACGCCCGCGTTTCTGGGTAGTCGTAATAGAGGTTTTGTACTTTTATCATTTTGATTTTATTTTAAGAAATTATATTCTCAATATTTTAACCAATATTTCATAAAGTTCCTAGTTGTACATGTTATGTAAATCTCAGCCTGCTTATTGGGATTTCATCATAAAACTGATAAGATAGCTCTTTTGCTTTTCTTTAAGATATAAGTGTATTTATGGACTTTCCTAGACATTTTGGCGTAATTATCGTCGGTGGCGGACATGCTGGTACAGAAGCAGCGATGGCTTCAGCAAGATTGGGCGTTCCCACATTACTATTAACACATAACATTGAAACAATCGGGCAGATGAGCTGTAATCCAGCAATCGGCGGGATTGGGAAAGGGCAGATCGTTAAAGAGATCGATGCACTTGGCGGTTTGATGGCGAAAGCGACAGACTTAGGTGGTATTCAATTCCGTATTTTGAATGCATCGAAGGGGCCTGCGGTTCGTTCTTCACGCGCGCAAGCGGATCGTGCTTTGTATCGTGCAGCCGTCCGTAAATATGTGGAAGAGCAAGAAAACCTCTTTATTTTCCAGCAAGCAGCGGATGATTTCATCGTTGAAGGCGATAAAATTACTGGCGTTGTGACGCAATCAGGTATTCGCTTCCATGGTCATTCTGTTGTATTGACGGCAGGTACGTTCTTATCAGGTTTGATTCATGTTGGTATGTCCAGCTATGAAGGCGGTCGCATGGGCGATCCACCATCGAATAGCTTGGCGCAAAGATTACGTGAATTACCTTTAAATATTCATCGCTTGAAAACTGGCACACCACCAAGAATTGATGGTCGTACAATTGATTTTTCAGGTATGGAAGAACAGAAAGGTGATGATCCTGTACCGTATTTCTCTTACATGAGAGAAAGATTGCAACATCCACGCCAAATTTCTTGTTGGACTACTTATACAAATGAACGTACGCACGATATTATTCGTGGTGGTTTAGATCGTTCTCCAATGTATGCAGGCGTGATCGAAGGTATTGGCCCAAGATATTGCCCATCTGTTGAAGATAAAATCATGCGTTTTGCGGATAAAGATCGCCATCATGTGTTTTTAGAACCAGAAGGTTTATCCACTTACGAATACTATCCAAATGGTATTTCAACAAGTTTGCCATTTGATGTACAAATTAACTTAGTTCACAGTATTCCAGGCCTAGAAAATGCGCACATTACGCGCCCAGGTTATGCGATTGAGTACGATTTCTTTGATCCTCGTGATTTGAAATTTACTTTAGAAACTAAAGCAATCAAAAACTTGTACTTTGCAGGCCAAATCAACGGCACAACAGGCTATGAAGAAGCCGCTGCACAAGGCTTGATTGCAGGTTTAAATGCTGCGCGCAATTACTTAGGTAAAGAAGAATGGTATCCATTGCGCCATGAATCATACATCGGCGTAATGTTGGATGACTTGATCACGCAAGGCGTTCAAGAACCTTATCGTATGTTCACATCACGTTCAGAGTATCGTTTAATCCTACGCGAAGATAATGCAGATGAACGTTTAACACCAATCGGTTATGAATTGGGCTTGGTGGATGATGATCAATGGCAACATTATTTGCAGAAAAATGAAGATCGTATTGCAGCAGAGGGTCGCTTGCGTGATTGGATGGTTGCACAAGAATCTGAGCAAGGTAAGCAATTGCAAGCAGAAACTTCTGTTGTTATGCCTCATAATATGAGAGCATTGACGCTATTGAAGCGCCCAGAAGTGACATTTGAAGCGTTAGAGAAATTACCAGAAGCACCTCAATTTGATGATTTGTCTCGCATTGCGATTGAAGAAGTTGTGATTCAAACGAAATACGAAGGTTATATTCAGCGTGGTATGGAGGAAATTGCTCGTAATAAGAAGTTCGAAGAGGCTAAATTGCCACATAATATCGATTATGCTGCAATCAAAGGCTTATCAAGAGAACAGTGCGAGAAATTAACACGCCAAAAACCTGAGACAATTGGTCAAGCTTCACGCATTCAAGGTGTAACACCTGCGGCGATTTCTCTATTATTGGTACTTTTAAGAAAAGGACTCATTCCAACAATTAAGGAATAATGATGAATAAATACCTTAAATATGGTTGGCTGGCGATTGTTGTGATCATTCCAGTTTTCCTGAATTTTTCTAAAACAGAACAAGACATTTTTACAGTGGTTTCATCTTCTGCTTTAGACGGGGTGAAAGAGGAGATTGAAAAATCTCCTAAGCTAATTAACACAGCAGATAAGAATGGTTTTACGATGTATGACTATGCTGTGTTGAACAATGACAAAGATGTGCAGCGCTGGATGGTTTCTCAAAAGATTTCATCAGGTGTTTCACCACAAATGATTGAACGTATTCGTTTGTGGTTCCTGTTGTTGGGCGTGCCTGTGAATTCAAAGAATTTCAACCTACAAGGTATTTATGATAAAGGCTTAGAAGAAGCTATTTTGAGTTACCAAGCAACGCGTGGTTTGAACCCACAAAAGCAAATCACGCCAGATTGGTACGCTGACTTAGAAGAAGATGGTATTCGTTTTCTCCAAGAATTATTGTTTGATGAAGGCTCAGATCAAATCACAGGAATTTGGGATGATGCTTCAACTCAGGCATTGAAAGCATTCCAATCTTCTGAAAAATTACCTGAAACAGGTCATTTATCTTTGGCTGACATTGTGGCGTTACGCAATGCATATTCTAATACAATTGCACAGCGTGCAGTTGTTGTGGCTGAGGAAGTGATTGAACCAGTTAACACTCAACCCAATCAGCCAGAAGTGAAATTAGTGGAAGATATGGAAGTTTCTGTGCCTGCTACGGTGATTGAACCTGCAAAATCAGTTGAAGAAGTTAAGCCTAAAGTTGAGGATGATGTAAAAACTGAAGAATCAATGAAACCAGAAGCAATGACAGCAGGCTTCTTAATCGATAGCAATGCAACGGCGGGTAAGCTTTTAAATCTTCAAGTATGGCTAACATTGGCAGGTTTCCCAGCAGGAACCTTAGATGGTCAAATGGGTCCTTCCACGCGTCAGGCAATTAAAGATTTTGAAACTTCAATAGGTTTAAAACCAACGGGCATCATGAGTGCTAAGTGGGAAGTGCCTTTAGAAAAACAAATCTGGAAGAAGGTTCAGCAGAAGTTAAAACAGCTAGAATTGTATGATCAAGATATTGATGGGATTCCAGGTGCAAGCACTGTAGATGCGCTGAAATCTTATGAAGAAGTCTCTGGCATTAAGCCAAATGGTTCATTATTACCTGAAACATTGAGTATGTTGTTCAATGAAGGGCAAATGACGAGCGATGGCACAATGGAAGAAACTGTATTAACTGAAGCTGATCATGCTGAAGAAGATGGCATCATTGAAGAAGAAGGGGATGATGAAGCTGGTGAAGGCGTGATTACTGAAGGCTCAGAAGCTACAAAGCCAGAAGAAGAGCCTAAAGCTGAAGAGGAAATTGTAGGTAGTGTTTCTAGCTTTAATCCAAATCAAGGTGTGGAAGATACTGTTCAATTGCAGTTAATGTTGGCAGTTTTGGGCTACTTCACTGATGAAGTGGATGGTAAACCGAGTGATGAATTAACAGCTGCTATTAAAGCCTATCAATCTAGCAATGGATTAGGTGCAGATGGTAAAGTAGGCCGCCAAACGATGGCAAAAATGAATAGCCAAACGATTACTCGTGTTCAGCGCTATTTAAATGAGAAAGGCTTATTGGATGATGCGCCGACAGGCACATTGGGTCCTAAAACACGTAAAATTGTGATGGATTTACGTAAGCAATATAAATTACCTGAGGCTGATCCTACGCAATTAGATATTGGTATTTTATTGGTTGTATTAGGCGATGTGAATAAAGAAAACTATGTGAAAACATATTTAGATATGTTGGAACAACAGCGCATCTTGAAAGAGAAAACACAAAGTGCTCAGGAATATATGACAGCTTTGGGTTATTTCAATGGCAAAATCGATGGCTTACAAGGTAAAGCAACCAATGATGCGATTGAAAAATTCAAGAAAGAGAATAAATTACCTGTGAATGCTGATTTAACTGATAATTTCTTTAAAGCAATGGATAAAGAGATCATCAAGAAGATTCAGGAAGGATTGGGTAAGCTGGGCTATAAAATTAAAGCTGATGGTATGACAGGTCCAACGACTAAAAAAACGATTGAGACTTTCCAAAAACGCTATAGTCATAAAGTAACAGGCGCACCAGATTTAGCAACATTACATCAAGTGAATGAGCGTATTGCTGTGAATAGCCGTCGTGCACCAGCTACAACAACTACAGTTGTGAAGAATAATACTGCGAATAGCGTTGCAAATGATCAGCCAGTTCGTGGTGTAATGCCAACAATGGGTGCTAAAGGTGCACAGTCTGAAACAATTTTAACATCAGCGCCCAAAGCAATTTCTGGCCGAATGAGTATGATTTACAATAGTAAAGGTGCATTGGCTGGCTGTAAGGTCAATAACATCAGTATTTCAGCTGCGATGTGTGGTAGTGCGAAGAATAATCAACAATGCCGTATTGTTTACCGTAAAGGCCGAGTATTATCAGTCTCTTGTCGTGGATAATGATTAGTTTTAAAGTGTAGTTCAAAAAGCCTATTAACAGCAGTTAATAGGTTTTTTTATCTGTTGATATATGGTGTTTGATGATTGAAATTATATTGCTTTGAAAATCAGCACTTAGGTTTAGTATTGCTCCTGTAAGGAGCAATGCAGATTATTTGGGTAGAGTAGCTTTAATCTGAATATAAAGAAAAGCCTGATTGGTATCAATCAGGCTTGGTTATATGAATTAAATGAAGTGAATATTTAGAAGAAGCCCATTGGTTGTTCTGAATAGCTCACTAACAAGTTTTTAGTTTGTTGGTAATGATTCAAAATCATTTTGTGAGTTTCACGGCCAAAGCCTGACATTTTGTAACCACCAAATGCAGCATGTGCTGGATATTGGTGATAGCAGTTTGTCCAAACGCGGCCAGCTTGGATTCCACGGCCCATTCTGTAGGCAATATTGCCATTTCGGCTCCAAACGCCAGAGCCTAAACCGTAAATTGTATCGTTAGCGATTGCTAAGGCTTCTTCTTCGTCTTTAAAGGTTGTGACTGCTAGAACAGGGCCAAAAATTTCTTCTTGGAAGATACGCATGTCATTCGTGCCTTTGAAGATGGTTGGTTCAATATAGAAACCACCTGATAAATCACCATCTAAATTTGCACGATTGCCACCTGTTAAAAGTTCTGCGCCTTCATCTTTACCAATTTGAATGTATTTCATAATGGTATTCACTTGTTGCATAGAAACTTGTGCACCCATCATTGTTGTACGATCCATTGGGTTACCTTGTTGAATCGCTTTGACGCGTTTTACAGCTTTCTCAATGAATTGATCGTAAATGGATTCTTGGATTAATACGCGGCTTGGGCATGTGCAAATTTCACCTTGGTTCAAGGCAAACATTGCAAAACCTTCTAATGCTTTATCTAAATAACCATCATTTTTTGCCATAACATCTTCAAAGAAAATATTTGGTGATTTTCCGCCTAATTCTAATGTGACAGGAATGACGTTTTCAGCAGCGCAGCGCATAATAGTTTGGCCAACTTCTGTTGAACCAGTAAAGCCAACTTTGGCAATGCGTGGTGATTTTGCTAAATGTTCACCGATCACAGCACCAGAACCATTCACAATGTTTAACGTACCTGGAGGCAAGATATCTTGAATAAGTTCTGCTAATACTAAAATAGAAATTGGTGTGAATTTAGCGGGTTTAAGAACAATGCTGTTACCAGCAGCTAATGCTGGTGCAATTTTCCAGCATGCCATTAAAATAGGGAAGTTCCAAGGAATGATCTGCCCAACAACACCAATTGGCTCATGGAAGTGATACGCGACTGTGTTTTCATCGATTTGACTTAAAGCACCTTCTTGCGCGCGGATACAGCCTGCAAAATATCTGAAGTGATCAATGGCCAATGGAATATCCGCGGCCAATGTTTCACGAATGGCTTTACCATTGTCCCAAGTTTCTACAGATGCTAATAATTCTAAATTGGCTTCTAAGCGATCTGCAATTCTATTAAGGATGGATGCTCGTTCAGCAGGAGAAGTTTTCCCCCAAGTCTGTTGTGCTTTGTGTGCTGCATCTAATGCTGCATCCACATCTTCAATAGAAGATGATGCAACTTCGCAGATTGCTTTACCTGTCAATGGTGTGATGTTTTCGAAGTATTCGCCCTTGACAGGAGGAACCCATTTGCCGCCGATGAAGTTTTCGTATCTTTTTTTGAGTTGAACTGGAAAACCATATGTTGCTGGTGAAATTGTTGTCATATACATACTCCTCATTATTTTGAAAATTGTGAGAAACCGATAAACTACAAATACATTACAAATTAGGCAATGTTCATTCATTCTATTATAAATTTTGATAGTTTTTGTAAATTAATAGAAAAATTTTTTATTTACGAAGAATTACCATTCGAATGATGAAGAAGTTACGAAAGAACCATGTTAGAATACTCAGCCCAGTTTGAATGAGGATTAGTGATGGATCAGTTACCGAAGATTAGATGGCGCGCACGTAGAGGCATGCGCGAGATGGATCAATTATTTGACCGATATTTAGATAACCATTACCCAACTGCATCAGCGGATGAAAAAACATTGCTCATTGAGCTTTTAGAAATGCAAGATCCTGAACTTTTTGACCTTCTTTTGCTAAGAGTGCCAGCGAAATCTGACGCACAAGAACAGCTCATCAGAAAATTAAATCCTAATTTGTAAAATTTTTTTAAGAAAAAAATTTCCTTTGAAATTATATTTTAAATAGGATTTTTTGCGCAATTTATATACAATGCTAATTCGCTATTGACGGAGTCTTCTTGACTTCTGTAAAAAATTCGATAGTATTCATTGCCCTTTTATTAGACACTTTTCAGGAGTTACATCGTGAAGGAATGGTTTGAGCTTACTCTGAAGTCTGGTCAATATTCACCAGATGAAATAGATGAAGCGCTACTCACTGCAGGCGCGATTGCTGTAACGTACAGCGATGCCGAAGATCACCCAGTATTAGAACCATTACCAGGTGAAACACCTTTATGGCCTGAAACGTTAGTCACAGGGCTATTTGAAACACCTTGCGATGAGAAAGAAATTTTCTCTTGTGTTGCAAGTGTTCTCTCAACAGAAATTAATGCATTACCAGTTGTGAAAGAAAATCACTTACAAAATACTGACTGGGAACGTTCTTGGATGGATCATTACCATGCAATGAAATTTGGTGAAAATCTTTGGATTTGCCCAACGCATTTAGAGCCACCAGAGCCAGAATGTGCGACTGTGATGTTAGACCCAGGTTTAGCATTTGGTACAGGTACACATCCATCAACAGCATTATGCTTAACGTGGTTATCTAATCATAAATCATCAGTAGAGAATCATACAGCGATCGATTATGGCTGTGGTTCTGGTGTATTGGGTATTGCTGCACGCGTTTTAGGTGCAAGCAGTTGTGATGCGACGGATATTGATCCTCAAGCGATCAAAGCAACCCATGAAAATGCTGCACGCAACAATGTCACAATCAACTGTGTATTGTCCAATGAGTTTTCAGCAGAACCTGCTGATTTAGTGATGGCGAACATTTTGGCATTGCCTTTAACAGCTTTGGCAGAAAGATTGGCATCATTAGCAAAACCTAATGCAAATATCATTTTGGCGGGCATTTTGATCTCTGATATCGAGATGATCAAAGAAGCATACGCACCTTGGTTTGATTTCGTAGAGCCTTTCAACACAATCGATGGTTGGGCTTTAGTGCATGGAATTAAACGTGCATGAAAATAGGTGAGCTTTCTCTCAATAACCCATTCATTATGGCACCGATGGCAGGCATTACGGATTTACCTTTCCGTAAATTATGCCGCACTCAAGGTGCTGGCTTGGCTGTGTCCGAAATGGTCAACGCCCAAGAAAATTTATGGGATACAGATAAAAGCAAAAACCGCGTTGTATTAGATGGTGAAACTGGCCCAATCTCGATTCAAATTTTGGGTACAGAGCCAGAAGATATGGCGAATGCAGCACGTTACAATGTAAGCTTGGGCGCCAATATTATTGATATTAATATGGGTTGCCCTGCTAAAAAAGTTTGTAAAAAAGCCGCAGGTTCGGCATTGATGCGCGATGAAGAATTGGTGAAAGATATTCTTTCAGCAGTTGTTGGCGCAGTCGATGTTCCTGTGACTTTAAAAATTCGTACGGGTTGGGATCATGAGAATAAAAATGCTTTAAACATTGCAAAAATTGCAGAGACAGCAGGCATTCAAATGCTCACAATTCATGGCCGTACACGTCAGGATGGTTTTTCAGGAGATGCTGAATATGAAACCATTCGTGACATTAAATCTCAAATTTCTATCCCCGTGATTGCCAATGGTGACATCACAAGCGTTGAAAAAGCACGCTATGTTATGGATGTTACTAAAGCGGATGGCTTAATGATTGGTCGCGGCGCTTTTGGTAATCCGTGGATATTCCGCTCGCTTGTGGAAGACACTGTATATCAACCATCTATTGATGAGATATTTGAGGTGATTAATACGCACCTCGATGGTTTATATGAACTTTATGGCGACGAGAAAGGCGTTCGAGTCGCGCGTAAACACTTATTATGGTATTCATCTTGGTTTGACAATGGAAAAGATTGGCGAACCACTTTAATGGCTGCGCGGAGCAGGGATGAACAGCACCATATTTTGACATCGTTAATTAACAATCAACCGATTGTTGCGTAATTTATTTTAGGAGTAACAAAGAATGATCGCACAACGCAGAATCAAAAGTCATATCCCATTGCGTGAATCTGTAAAAACCGCATTGAATGAGATTTCTCTGCAATTAGATGGAAAATATCCACCTAACTTATATCGTTTAGTTTTATCGGAAGTTGAGCGTCCATTGTTTGAAAAAGTGTTAGAGTACACAAACGGTAATCAATCTAAAGCGTCTGAAATCTTAGGGATCACTCGCTCAACATTGAAAAAGAAATTGGATTATTATGACATCGATGCAAAATCGATTGGCTAATTAATCCATCAGAGGAATAGAACAATGGCATTTGATGAAATCATTGCAAAAAACAGAGCTTGGGCTGCTAAGGTTAAAGAAGAATCACCAGGTTTTTTTGAATCTTTAGTGGATCAACAATCTCCAGAATATCTATGGATTGGTTGTTCCGACTCACGTGTACCTGCGAACCAAATTGCAGGGATCGCACCTGGGGAAGTTTTTGTTCATCGTAATATTGCGAATGTTGTAGTGCACAGTGACTTTAACTGTTTATCAGTGATTCAGTTTGCCATTGATATCCTTAAAGTAAAGCATGTTTTAGTCGTGGGTCATTATGGTTGCTCTGGTGTGAAGGCTGCTTTAGAGGGCAAGCGCGTTGGTTTAGCTGATAACTGGCTTTTACATGTTCGCAACGTTTATGAAGAGCATTCTTTATATTTGTGTGAAGATGTAACATCCCGTCATGATCGTTTATGTGAGTTAAATGCCATTGAACAGGCTTATAACATCACGCAAACAACAATTGTGCAAGATGCATGGGAGCGAGGGCAGCGCTTTACTGTTCATGGTTGTATTTACGGTTTGGCTGATGGCCATTTAAATGATTTAAATTTCCATGTAAGCCGTCCTGATCAAGTGGAAGAGGCGTATCAGCATGCTGTAACGTTAATTCACGCAAAATGTCGTTAAGAATTTGTTAAATAGGGAATGATATGAAGGCAAATGAGGTTAAAAAACATACGGTTTTGGCTCATAATGGGCTTTATTATGTGGTTCGTGACGTAGAGAAGTCAGCACCGACAGCTCGTGGTGGCAATACGACTTATCGCGTTCAGATGTTTTCCATTCCTGATGGACACAAAGTAGATTTATCTTTGCGCGCAGATGATGATTTGGAATCTGTAGATTTACGCAAACGTGAAACAACTTTCTCATACATGGATGGTGAAGATTACGTATTCATGGACGTAGAAGATTACACGCAATATATTTTGTCTGCAAAAATTGTAGATGATATGAAAGGTTACATCATTGAAGGCGTAGAATGTTATTACGTTTCTTTGATTGATGAAAACCCTATCGCATTAGCGCCACCACAAAGCATCGTGTTGGAAATTGTTGATACAGCACCTGAATTAAAAGGTGGCAGTGCAACAAAACGCACGAAGCCAGCACGTATGTCTACAGGTATTGATGTTCAAGTACCTGATTACATCGAAAATGGTACTAAAATTCGTGTGAATACAGAAACAGGTGAATTCATGGGTAGAGAATAATTTCTCTCTCACAAACTAATAAAAAAGGGCTGATGATTCAGCCCTTTTTGTATTTATAGATTATTGATCAGAGAGCACGAATGGATATTGGAACATAATTAGGTGTAAGATCAAATAAAAGACTGATATTTCAGTCTTTTACTTTATTAGGCTTATAATTATCTAGTTGATTGGATTTTAAGGATAAAATAATAAATACATACATATTATAAAGGTAATAAATGAAACAATTATTTGGTTATTTTTTATTAGTTGGAATTATTAGTATTTGTTGGGGAGGATCTTATCATTTTGGTTCAGCTGGAGATACGACAGGGGCTATAGTTTGTTTTGGTATAGGTTCAATTTTTGCATTAATGTTTGTATACGCAATAGGTTCTGAGATTCGCACAAAACTGAATAGAGAATTTGTTGAAAAAAACTATGAAGTTGTACTCACAGACTTAGATTATGTGGAAGAAATCGGTAATGATGGCAATTTATATTATATTCACACTAAATGGGTAGATCCTGATGGTGGTACAGAATATTTTTTTAAAAGTGATTATATGTATTTTAATCCAGAGCGATTTTTAAAAGATAAAAAAATTCCCGTGAAAATTAGTATAGAAAATTATAAAAATTATGTTGTTGATTTATCTATGTTGCCTAAAAAAGCTTAGGAGTTTTAATGAAAAATGAAATAGAAGCAGTAATCATGGTGGTTTTTTCGATGTTCTTATTGATGGGCTCAGTTTTTATTGGCATAGGTTTATCTAGTGGAGATATATTTTTCACTCTAGGTGGAATATTTTTTGCAGGTGTTGGTAGTGTAGCAATTATCTCTATCATGTATCGACGACATATACAAAAACAACTGAAAAATACAGGTGTTGCCATTTATACAGATCTTGTGGATGTGATTTTAGAGCACACAAGAGTGAATGATATACAGGCTTATAGAGTTAGAACTCAATGGTTAGACAGTACAACCAATACACTTTATTACTTTCAGAGTAATTATATTAAAGATGATCCTACAGAAAAATTAGACAATATAACCAAGATTAAAGTCCTAGTGAACCCTCGTAAATATAGCCAATACTATATGGATTTACCTTTTTAGATTGAAAATGATTGAGGAGCTAAATGATGCTTTTGGGAATGATATCTCTAAGAAGATTTTATCGTCTATATAATAAATTTTGGATAATTGCTTTCATGTCTCTATCCATGATGAGCTTTGCCGCCACTGATATCCCACCATTAACTGGCGGTGTGATGGATGAAGTTGGTATCTTATCAACAGTTCAACAAAAACAGTTGGATGAAAAGATTATGGCACTTGAAGTAGAAAAGGGTTCTCAATTGGCTGTTTTAATTGTCAACTCTACAGAAGGTGAGCCGATAGTGGATTATGGTGTACGAGTGATGGAAGTGTGGCAGCTGGGTCGTAAAGGTGTGGATGATGGTTTACTGCTCGTGGTTGCTTTAGCAGATCGCACTATGCGCATTGAGGTTGGTTATGGCTTAGAAGGTATGATTCCTGATGCAGTGGCGATGGATGTTATTAATAAAGAGATGGTGCCTGTATTTAAGCAAGGTCATTATAGTAAAGGGATTGAAAATGCTGTCAATCGCTTGATCACTTTAGTGCGCAATGAAGCATTGCCCGACATTACAGAAGCTCCATTGGCGCCTGTAAAAACTGCAAGCAACTCTACAAGCATTGGGTTTATTGCATCTGTTATTGTAGGTCTTGCTTTGATTATTTGGATTTTGAACCGTTTATTTGGTGGTAAACAAAAAGATATCATAGGGCAGGTGGATCATAGTTCGTCAAAAGTATTTTCGGCAACTGTGGAAAATAAGTATGAAATTAGTATAGATGACCCAAAAGAAAGCAGTTGGCAAAAGCATATTAAAGAGCGAAGAGCAGAGCGCATTGCAATGCAGGAGGCTCAGCCTAGGAATGTAGTCAGTCATGACAAGAGTGTTTTACCTAAAAAAACATCGATAAAAATAGAAAAGGGCAACCAAACAATAGTGTCCTCTTTCATGGATCAAGAAGAAGTGAAAGCTGCATACGCAACCAGACCGCAAATAGTCGATTTATCTAAGAAAAGCTTGATATCTCGCTTAGAAAATTTGGAGAAAAAACAGCACGATCCTAAAGATAAAAAATTAAAGTTTTTCATTAACTTGATACCTTCTGCTCTTTTAGGTGTATTTACAGGTGCTTTCTTTTCTATGTTTTTAGGTAGCACACGTTTAGGTGTGCTGATTGGAATTGGAAGCTTTATCTATAATGCTTTATTGCATGGAACATCTATTTCAGATTATAAATGGCTCAGAGCGCTTCTGAAAGCATCACCAAGTTCTATCATTATAGGTTTTATTGTTTATTATTTTGATACCTTGCAAATGGGGTTGATTGTGGGGCTTATGTTGTATGCATTACAGGTATTAGGTTTAGGTTTGGGTATTATTAAGAATGGCATAAGTATTGGTAGTGGCTCAGGCTCTCGATCAGGCAGTTCAAGTTCAAGTAGTTCAGGCTGGAGCTCAAGCTCATCAAGCAGTAGTTCGAGCCGCTCAGGCGGTGGCGGTCGAAGTGGCGGTGGTGGCGCATCTGGCAGTTGGTAATGATCTATAGTGTTAATGATTGAGCCAAATAAAAAACGCTAGAAATCTATGGGTATGCATGCAGGCTTTATATATTAATCATCAAAATGATAGCAGTATGTTATAAGTATGATTATTAGAAGATAAAGGTTATTAGGAAATAAGATGAATAAAATTATATTAACCACGTTAATATTCTGTATTGGTTTAGTGTTTGCCGAAGAAACAAAAACAATAGTCAATGAGATTCCATTTCAATTAGTATATGGCTCAGATAATGGTAATACGTTAGAGCGTAGTTATGTTGGTTCCCCAGTTGTTAAAGGAAAGTTGGAGTATTATGATAGCCCCATGTATGGCTCTACATTTGCTTTTGTGATAGACAAATCTGAGTCTGAAAAGATACCAAATATTCAGAGTTATTATGGTGATTTTAAGCCTGAATTTATTAATTTTGATAGTGATTTGACTGCTGAGGAAGTGAAGCAAAAAGCAGAGTTTTTTGGTATGAGTATGAAATTAATTGAAAGTAAATTTGTTGTAGAACAAGGATGTACAATTTCTGCGCCAGCAGTGATGCAGCTAAGTAATATTAACTTTGTTTCATATATGGACTCTGAATCATTTTTAACTGGCAATTTTATCAGGTTAATTAGCCATGAAAAGTATCAGGTTATTTGTGATCAGTTTGCTGAAATGGAGTAGAGCAATAAAAAGGGCTGATAATTCAGCCCTTTTTTGTATCTATAAGATTTATTCTAACTCAAAGAATTCAGCCACAGCATCGATGATCATGTGTTGTAACTCTCTTGCATATTGCAAATCAAAATCTGTATCACCATCTTCATTTTGCATGTCAATATCATTGTCATCACAAAACTTCTGTAATACATCATCTTCCTCAAGCACCATCATTAAAACATCTTCTTTGGTATGCGTTTCGCTATCCCAATTATCTCTAAACAGCCCTTGAAGTTGTTGGCTTAATTTGATTGCAAATTCTTGAGCAAGCTCGCTATTGTCTGAAGCAAAATCATCGATCTCAGTTTGTGCATTTTCTAGATAGTTCATTTGGTATCTCTATATCGTTTGTGTGCTGAATCATATCATATGATAACGATGATATTAAATGTAGAGATGTATATACTGATCATCATTTGGCCTATCCATCATATTCAATTGATGTTGATCTGCATGGGGAAGGTAGCCATCTATCTTTTATCCCAGAGCCTTTATATAAACAACTCTACATTATAGACCCTGATTCAGCCACAGTAAGGTTTGAAGGGTATATGGATAAATAATTATTGCCTTGAGGAGTGGGATTGGAAGTTGGGAGTTTAGTGGGGTTAGCGACTACTTTATTATTAAAGAAAATCATAATTAATGAAGTCGTAATAGGTTTTGGCCCACTATTAAGGCCTATTGGTGAGATCCAAATTGATTGCACTGCGGTTCCTGTAATGTGATCACCGTTAGGAAGACCAGCTTCTGAATTTCTTATAGGCCATGAACCTGTTGTAACAAAAGTTTCAGTGGCAGCAATTTTAGCTGCTGATGATAATGCTAATCCTTCTGATACATAAGTTCTTTTAGTGTAGTCTTGGTATGCAGGTAGGGCTATCATTGATAAAATACCAATAATGGCAACAACGATCATTAATTCAATTAATGTAAATCCTGATTTCACAATGGTTCCTTATTGATTGTTATGAATTGTTAATTTATTTTTCATATTTTAACTTTTAATAAGATGTAAAATCTATAATTAATTTATATTTTTAATTTAATTGTCTGAAAACAAAACCTTATTACAGTCGCAATAAGGTTTTAAAGTATAAAATTGTAGGCAATTTTTACAAATGTTGCTGTTGACGTTTTGGTGTGGCAGTTTTAGGGATGCGATTTTTAAAGCGATCCTCAAAGCCTTCAGGTTTATCACCTAAATATCTTGGCCAGCCTTGTAAGCCGATGCGCAAGAAATCTTGTCCCATGATTTCACGGACTTCTTCCAATGGTAGCTTTTTGATTTCTGTTAAATAAACATAAACTTCAGCAAAGAGCTTATCTAATGGAATACTGTGCGTGCGCTTAAACTTGCTCACCATGTATTCTGAAATTTCCCACAATGTTTCAAAGGCTTTTTCATTGAATAACAATGGCAATGTTTGGCTAAAGCGACCAGAGTTTGCAATCAAATCCCAGAATTTAGCAGCATTTTTCATCTGATTCATGGTTGCGAAATCCATGTCCTTATTCTCATAAACGCTATAAGGTGCTTCAGGGCTATATTTGAAATCAAATTCTTTCGTATGGCGTGCAATTGGCGTACCTTTCAAGCGCTTCAAAATACCCAATTGAATTTCTTGTGGTTCCCAAGACCAAAGCTCGTTGAAACCATCCGCAAACTTCTCTAAATCTTCCGCTGGCAAGCCTGCGATCAAGTCTACATGCAAATGCACAGTTGTGTGCTTAGATAACCAAGAGATATTCTCTTTAGCTTTCACAAGATTGGTTTTACGTGAAATGAGCTTTTGAGTTTCAGGATTCAAGGTTTGAATCCCGATCTCAAATTGCAAACTACCTTCAGGGAATTTTAAGATCAAATCTTTAATTTCATCAGGCAAGAAATCTGGCACCAATTCAAAGTGCAAAAATAGTGATTCTTCAGGGTTTTTCGCCAATTTATCTAAGAAGAAATTCAAAATACTGACAGTAAATTCGCGCTTTAAGTTAAATGTACGATCAATGAACTTAAATTGATGCAAGCCACGTTCATATAAGCGGTCCATTGCAGCGAGGAATTCATCCAATGGGAAGGTCCAAGCTGTTTTATCTAAGCTAGATAGGCAGAATTCACATTTGAAAGGGCAGCCACGAGAAGCTTCTACATAAACTGTACGATGCTGAATATCAAAGTCCGTATAGTAATCGTACGGCATTTTGATGTGTTCAAGCTTTGGCTGTAAACCTGTGATCACTTTACCTTCTGGCGCATTGCCTGCCAAAATATCACGGCACAATTCATAAGCACTGATATCGCCCCAGCCTGTGATTAAATAATCGGCTGTGTTGAAGATAGAAGTATCGTTATATTCGTGTGAAACTTCAGGTCCACCAATGACAATGATGAGTTCTGGCATCAATGCTTTGAGCTCACGGACTAATTTAGTTGTTTCATTGATGTTCCAAATATAAACGCCCAGCAATAAAATCTTTGGGCTTTTCTCATGCACAATGGTTAAAATCTCTTCTGTATCTTGTTGAATCGTGAATTCACAGATTTCGGCTTGAGATTGAATCTCTTCCATGTTTGCATATAAATAGCGTGTTGCTAAAGATGCATGAGAGAAGCGGGCATTTAAGGTACTGATTAAAATATTCATCGCAGTTACATCACCAATGTATCTTGCATTGAATACAAGCCAGCAGGTTTTGCATGTAACCAACGAGCTGCATAAACAGCACCATCAGCAAATAGTGTGCGATCTTTTGCTTTGTGTGTGATTTCGATCTGCTCTTTCAATGTTGCAAAGATTACAGTGTGATCGCCCACAACGCTACCGCCACGCAATGTTGCAAAGCCAATTTCACCAGCACCACGTTCACGATCCATATCATGACGATCATAAATGGCAACTTTATCAAAGTCTTCATTCATCGCTTTTGCAACCACTTTACCCATTTGTAATGCAGTACCTGATGGTGCATCTTTCTTAAATCTATGATGCATTTCTAATACTTCGATGTCCGCTTGTTTACCCAATACTTTCGCAGCTTGCTCAAGTAGTGCATATACCAAATTCACCCCCAAACTCATGTTTGGTGCTTGTAGAATTGCTGTCTCTTTTGCATATTCTTGTAATTGCGCCAAATCATCATTCGATAAACCTGTTGTACCAATCACAACAGGGATTTTAGCTTTGGCAATTGCACTGATATTTTGCATCGTTGCTTCTGGTAATGTGAAATCAATGTAAACATCTACAGCGTTTGTTGTTGTAGAAATATCATCAGTAATCACAACATTTAACGGTGAGCTGTGTAATAATTCGCCAGCATCGTGACCAATGTTTGCGCTACCTTTATGAGTAATCGCTGCACCTAAAGTTAAGTCGCTTGCATCCGCAACCAATTGCAGAATATTGACGCCCATCCTGCCTTCGACACCGATAATACCAATTCGAATCATGATTCAACCTCTTTAATAAAATGGGCTCATTATAGCGAGAAACCCCATAAAAGTATTGTTTATTCACACATCTATCAAATGCCAAATTTAAGAAAATTTATCGTGATTATTTAAATAAATGATGAAATTGTTTGACAAATGACTCTTAAATGATAATAATTCTCATACGTTAATTAATTCTTAATGATAACTATTGTGAACAATCAACTTTTAAAAAAAACTGCCATTGTTAATGTGATCTTAATTGCATGTGTTGGGGCATTTCATACAGCTGCGGTTGCAGCGATGATCTATCAATCACCTGCGAAGAAAGCTGAATTGACATCTGATGCGATGAATTTCGATGTGATGGAAATGGAGTTCTTCGGGGCAAGCACTGAAAGTGTTGTAGAAGCAAAAGTTGAAGAAGTTGAGCCAGAAGTTTTTGAACATCTAGTGATCGAAGAAGTTAACAAAGAGATTGTGGCAGTGAAATCTGTGAATGAAGCGGATATTGTCATTCCAGAGAAGAAGCAAGAAGTTAAAGAGATTAAAAAAGTTGAAAAAATTGAACCTGTGAAACAAAAAGTGGTGCAAAAGCCAGTAGCTAAACCACAGCCAAAGGTTCAAACACAGAACATTGCAAAGAATTCAGCAAAGCAACAAATGAAAGGTGGCAAGCCATTAGTGTCATCTTCCAGCATCAAGTTTATTAAAAATCCTGCGCCGAAAAGACCGCGCATTGCCCATAGAAATAAATGGACAGGCAATAGTGTTGTAATGGTCGAGATTGATCAGCGTGGGAACCCTGTTAAAGTTGTATTAGAACGCTCTTCAGGTCATGATGTTTTAGATAAAGCTGCACTTGAAGCCGCTCGTGGTGTTAAAATTCATCCGTATATAGAGAATGGGCAAACATTAGCCATCAGACACCGAATGGATTACGCATTTTAATATAAAGTTAATAAGGGAAAATAATGGACGCAGGTAACATTGGTTTTACACATTTTATTGCGCAATCGGATCTACTCAGCAAATCACTGTTAGCAATATTAGTTTTAATGTCACTCATCTCGTGGAGCATCATTGTCATCAAGTTTTTTGAAGGCATGATGAGAAGGCAAAAAGTTTCGCGTTTTTTCAAAGCATTTAGGCAAGCAAAAACGGTACAAGAAGTTTCAGATGTTGCAGATCAAATTAGCGGTGTGGATTATTCAGTATTAACGAGAAAAGGTGTTGATGCGATCCATTTTTACAAAGAAAGCGGTGATATTCCATTGTTAGAATCCACATCGTTTACAGACTTTTTAACAGTGACATTAAGAACAGCGCTCGATGAAATTCAGATGACCAAAGAAAATGGTTTGTCAGTTTTAGCAACGATTGCAGCAACAGCACCATTCGTTGGGCTATTTGGTACAGTTTGGGGTATTTATCATGCGCTCATTACCATCAGCGCAACAGGCGCAGGCACAATTGATAAAGTTGCAGGTCCAGTGGGTGAAGCATTGATTATGACGGGCATTGGTTTAGCCGTCGCGATCCCAGCTGTAATGGCTTACAACTGGCTAACGCGCCGAAACAGAGTTGCATTGGGCCGTTTAGATACATTCGCATTTGAGCTGATTACTGTGCTTGGTGGCACACAAAAGCGATAGGAGGTTCACGTGGCATTAGGAAGAATCAGAGAAGGTGCACATACCGAGAATGCTGAAATCAATATGGTACCTTTAATCGATGTCATGTTGGTGTTGTTGGTGATTTTCATCATCACAGCGCCGATGGTTACACAGTCTGTGAATTTGTCTTTACCGAAAACATCAGACATTGCAGTTCCAGTAGAACAGAAGCAAAAGCCACAAATTATTGAAATCACCAAAGACGGTGAAATTTTATTGAACAAAACAGCCGTAGCGATGGAAACCTTGCATGCAGAATTGAATGTAATTAAAAATCAATCAGCAGAGCAAGAGCCTATCATTCAGTTGAACATTGATGAGAGCGTTCCATACGATACAGTTGCCAAAACATTGATTGAAATTAAAAGAGTGGGCTTATCTAAGATTGGCTTTACAACAACGCTTCAAGAGTAGCCGCACTCAAAAAATTTCAATTTATACAGCTCCCTGCACTTTGAAGATTCTTCGGAATCTTCTTTTTTTTATTTATTTTTTGTTTATCAGTACAAATCTGATATTGTTCTAAATTATCAAAATTTTAGGCAGAGGAAATCATGAATGCATATCGTTTAACAATGTCATGTCCAGATGGAGTGGGAATCGTTGCGGGGATCAGTGGATTCATTGCTGAGCACGGCGGTTGGATCACAGAAGCAAATCATCACTCGGACTTCGGCAGCGGCTATTTCTTTATGCGTCATGAAATTCAGGCTCAATCTTTACCATTTGGCTTAGAAGAGTTCAAAGAGCGCTTTGCACCGATTGCGGATAAATTCAATATGAAGTGGAAAATCTCTGATACAGCAGTTAAGAAGCGTGTTGTATTGATGGCGAGTAAAGATTCTCACTGTTTAGTGGACTTATTATCACGCTGGCATACAGGCGAATTGGATTGTGATATTGTGGGTGTAATTTCTAACCATGATGATTTAAGAAGCTTGGTTGAATGGTACAAAGTACCATATTTTCATGTGCCAGTGAATCCATTGAGTAAAATGGAAAGCTTTGGTCAAGTGAATGGCTTAATTGAAGAGTTAAAAGCAGATACTATTGTATTAGCGCGCTATATGCAGATCATTCCACCAGATTTATGTGAGCGCTATAAGCACCAAATCATCAATATTCATCACAGCTTCTTGCCATCATTTGTGGGTGCGCGCCCTTATCATCAAGCAGCACAACGCGGCGTGAAATTGATTGGTGCAACGTGCCATTATGTAACGCAAGATTTGGATGCTGGCCCAATCATTGAGCAAGATGTGACAAGAATCTCTCATGCAGATAATGTACAAGATATGATCCGTTTAGGTCGTGATATCGAGCGTGTTGTATTGGCACGTGGTTTACGCCATCACATTGAAGACCGTGTATTGGTTCATGGCAATCATACCGTTGTATTTTAAGTCTATTTAAGCTTAGGTTTTAGAATAGATACAAATGCAAAAATCCCGCTTTTAAGCGGGATTTTTATTGTCTGAGTATTATTAGAATAAAAAATTCCCTGCAAAGCAGGGAATTGATGAGTATTGAATAATGATCAGAAATTAATAACCTTCGTGATCATGGTGCTCAATTTTACCTCTGAAGATGCGATGTACGTAGAATGTGTAGATCAAGATCAATGGTAATACTAAGCCAACGCCCCACAATGTGAATTCTAATGATGCAGGTGCAGCAGTAGATTCCCAAATTGTCAATTTACCTAAGATAATGTCAGGGAACATGCTGTAACCAAAACCGATGAACGAACACAATACGATCAATACCGCACATAAGTAAGGAACCCAATCGTGCTTGTATGTATTATCTTTCGCAATTTTTGGCAACATCACAAAGATGATCGCAGCCAATGCAACACATGCTAATGGTACTGGTGCCAAGTACAACATATTTGGCATTGTGAACCATTTGTCATAAACCGCTGAGTTTGTGAATGGTGTTGCGATAGAAACTAAAATGATTGCTAAGAATGCTAAGAAGATACTGTGACGAATCGCTTTGATTGCCATTTGGCGGATGTGATCTTTAGCTTTAAAGATCAACCAAGCTGAACCCAACAATGCGTAACCGAAACATACAGCGATACCTGTTAAGATTGCAAAGCTCCAAGTCATCAAGTTTTGTTCTAAGCCCATGACATATAAACCGATCATTACACCTTGTGACATTGTTGCGATGTAAGAACCCATGCAGAATAATTTATCCCACATTGCTTGTTTTTCAATTTTTGCTGTATTACGGAAGTCGAAAGCACAACCACGCAAAATCAAACCACCCAGCATTGTTGCTGTAGGAATGTATAGCGTTACTAGGATATCGCCATAAGCTTGAGGGAAGGCGATGAATAAAACACCTACGCCCAATACGATCCAAGTTTCGTTCGCATCCCAGAATGGATCGATTGTTGCTACCATTGCATCGCGATCTGCGCGCTCTTTCACAAATGGGAACAATAAACCAACGCCTAGATCATAACCATCGAAAATGATATAGAAAAATACCGCAACTGCCATTAAGCCAGCAAAGATGACGGGTAAGAGTGTTGCTGCATCCATGATTATGCTCCTTGTTTAGCTGCTTCAATGTTGTTTTTAATATCTTTATTGGTCATGTAGAACACTACAGATAAGTAGCTGACCAATAAGAACGCGTACAACAAGATATACATTGTTAAAGATGTAATCATCACAGTTGGGCCATGTGGTGCGACCGCATCAGATGTTTTTAATAAACCATAAACGACCCAAGGTTGACGGCCGATTTCAGTCACATACCAACCTGCAATGACAGCGATCCAGCCTGAGAATGTCATACCGAATAATACTTTATGCATCCAAGTTGAGATCTCTTTCTTGCGCCATAATTGGAAAACACCAATCCAAGATGCAAACAACATTAAGAAACCAATACCAACCATCACACGGAAGCTAAAGAATACTGGTGCAACAGGAGGATGAACATCAAATTCATTCAAACCTTTAATTTCACCATCCCAGCTGTGGGTTAAGATCAAGCTACCTAAATGCGGGATAGCGATTGAGAAATCATTTGTACGTGTTTCAGGATTGGGAATCGCAAACAATGTTAAAGCAGCAGGTTGTTCAGTTTCCCAGATCGCTTCGATCGCAGCTAATTTATCTGGCTGGTGTTTAAGTACCAATAAACCTGAAGCATCACCAATGAAGATTTGTAATGGAATTAAGATCGCACCAACGATGACACCAACGTGCATTGCTTTTTTTGTGCCTTTAGATTGATCGCCTTTCATTACTTTGTATGCAGAGATACCTGCAACGATGAATGCTGCTGTTAAACCTGATGCCAATAGCATGTGCGCTAAGCGAGTGACAAAGCTTGGGTTGAAGATCACTTCCATCCAGCTTGTTACATGCGCTTTGCCATCAATCATTTCAAAACCTGCTGGCGTTTGCATCCAAGAGTTCAATGCAATGATCCAGAAAGCGGAGAATGTTGTGCCGATTGCGACAAGTGCAGTTGCAATGTTATGAGCGCGCTGTGATACACGTTTTTGACCAAATAGCATAACACCCAAGAATGTCGCCTCTAGGAAGAAGGCAGTTAACACTTCATAACCTAATAATGGGCCTGCAATGTTGCCAACGGTTTCCATATAGCCTGGCCAGTTTGTACCGAATTGGAAGCTCATCGTTACACCAGTTACAACACCGATTGCGAAGCTTAGTGCGAAGATCTTAACCCAGAAATTATATGCGTTGAGCCAAGATTGATCTTGTGTTTTCTGGTAACGTAGTTTAAAAAATAAGAGAATCCAAGCGAGTGCAATATTGATGCTTGGGAAGATGATATGGAATGTAATGTTAATGGCGAATTGAATCCGCGCCATAACTATCGGATCGAGTTCCATCATTGGTGTGCCTTTTTATTGGGGAGTAAAATGGGCCTTTATTATAGGAGTTTTTTTACAATTATTAAGGTTAGAAAACGCACATTTTTTATAACTGTTTGATTTTTTGGCTATTTAATATTTGCCCATGAACAATATTTAGCAAAAAATCACTCAATCGAGTATAAAAATTCAAATGAAAAATGACTTTTTGGACATTAGTCAGAAAATATCAAAATTAAAAAGGCATTCCATGATCATAATCACGCTCTATAATCATTGTATTTGAATTCATAAAATATTCAATTATTTGACCTAATTAGGGTTTATTTTTATGGTGATATTGCTATAGTAACAGCGCATTTTTCCATTATCCCTGAGGGCAACGAATGAAGTTACTGCCGATTGAAGAAATTGCTACAAAAATTAATCTGTCTTCAGATTATTTAACATCCCATGGTAAATATGCTGCCAAAATCAGCTTAAAAAGCATTGATCCTACAGCCAAACAAGGCAAACTCATCCTCGTTACTAGCACAACGCCGACACCACAAGGTGAAGGTAAAACTGTGACTACAATAGGCATTAGTGAAGCTTTGAATTACATTGGTGAAAAAGCAATTGCATGTATTCGTCAGCCAAGCTTAGGTCCTGTATTTGGTCAAAAAGGTGGCGCAGCTGGCGGTGGGCAAGCGGAAGTCGTGCCAATGGAGCAATTGAATCTCCATTTAACAGGCGATATTCATGCATTAACTTCAGCACATAACTTAGCATCAGCGGCTTTGGATGCACGTTTATTTCATGAGAATCGCTTACGTGATCGCTTCACAGAGAAAAGTGGATTGCCACGTTTAAACATTGATAAAAATGCCATCATTTGGCCACGCGTTGTGGATCATAATGATCGTGCGCTTCGTGAAATTTACGTGGGTAAAATGGCAGAGAATTTAGAAAATGTTCATCCTGCAGCATTTGATATCACAGCAGCATCTGAATTGATGGCGATTTTAGCGCTCAGTAAAAATTTACAAGGTTTAAGACAACGCATCGGCAAAGTTGTCTTAGCTTATGATGTGAATGGCAAAGAGATCACAGCAGAAGATCTAGAAGTTGCAGGTGCGATGACGGCGATTTTACAAAAAGCGATCGAACCGACATTAATGCAAACGGTGGAAAATACGCCAGTGATTATTCATGCAGGGCCTTTTGCGAATATTGCGCATGGCAACTCTTCCATCATTGCGGATGATATTGCTTTGTCATTGTCTGATTATGTTGTGACAGAAGCAGGCTTTGGCTCTGATATGGGCATGGAAAAGTTCTTCAATATCAAAGCACGCACAAGTGGTGTTTATCCTTCTTGTATCGTGGTTGTGAGCACAGTGAAAAGCATCAAAGCGAATTGTGTGACTGAAAACCCAACAGCGATGGAAATGCTCGAATGTGGCGCGCGTAACTTAGGTTGGCACATTCACAATGCGAAGCGCTATGGCTTACCTGTGATCGTTGCCATCAATGCATTCCCAAATGATACTGTGGAAGAATTAGCATTCATCAGATCCTTTGCATTAGAAAATGGCGCAGTGGATTGTGAAATCAGCAATGCTTACGCAGAAGGTGGCAAAGGTGCAAGGACATTGGCAGAAAGAATTGTGAAGGCTTGTGAAGGCGATCACAAAGCGCAATTGTTATATGGTGATGAGTTAAGCTTACAAGAGAAAATTCTTGCAGTGGCGAGCACTTATGGCGCAACTGAAGTGGATTATTCACCGGAAGCTATGGCAATTTTACAAAAATTGGAAGCAGAAGGTTATGGTAATCTGCCAATCTGTATTGCGAAAACACCAGCATCCATCAGCCATGATTCAAAAGTTAAAAATGTACCAGCGCCATTTATTTTGCCTGTGAAAACATTACAGTTGGCAAAAGGGGCAGGATTCATTAAAGTGTTATTAGGCGATGTGATGACGATGCCAGGATTGGGATTAAATCCTGCATATCGCAACATCGATATCGATGAGAATGGCAATATTATAGGGTTATAATTATGAAAAGAGATCCTAGGTTGGTCGAGTTTTCAAGAGAACACCACAGCGCTTTAAAATTGGGTTTATTGATCAAAAATAGTGACGATTTGGCACTATTAATCAAAGAGATCAAAAAAGCTAAAGGTATGTTGTTGAATCATTTTGCCGAAGAAGAAACAGATTTATTGGGCATTATGCATCGTATTGGGGATCAATCTGTTATTGATCGCTTTGAGGATGATCATAAAAAGCTGAGACGCTATCTCCATCAATCTGAATTGACTTTAGAAGATGTAAAAGCATTTGGTACTTTGCTCACAAGCCATTCACGATTTGAGGAGCAAGAGCTGTTTCAAGTGATTCAGGATTATTGGCTACAACTCGAAGAGCAATAAACTAAAAAAGCCCTGAAAGGGGCTTTTTGATTATGTGGTGATTACTAAGAATACGGCACAGCAATGGGAATGAATACCACAAAAAAGAATATAATGATAACGATAACAACTGCATTAATGATCGCGCCTGCAATTGCAGGTCTTTTATTGCGTTGAAATAGCCCAATGATCGATAAAATACTACTAATGGCGATGCCAAATAATCCAACAGTAAATAATGCGCTTTTGAGGGATAACAAGCTACACATCAAAATTATGGAAATGATTGATATCCAAATGCTCAATGTGCCGTAGATGTTAGCTGTTTGAGGAGCTTCTTGTGAATCCGTTATAGAATTTTGATCTGTCATATTATCCTTATCATCAATTCGATACTGAATTTTCATTATAAGGTTCTATAGCTTTTATTGTGATAGATAAAAGATATAGTTGATTTTAATCATCACCGCCGCCACCGCTATCACAGGAAGAATCATCTGAGCTTGATGAATTGGAATCGTTATCACAGCGGCTGTCATTATCATGGTGATCATCGTCATCATAATTACCTGTGCTAGAGGGTGATTTAAGTGCTTGGATGAAAGTGTATAAAAATTGCGCAAATATTAATGCAATGAACGAAGCCGTTACAAGAGATAGTTTAAATAGAATTAAAACAGCAAATAGAATCAGTGTAATAATTAAAGTAATCAGCATTTTGTACCTAATAATATTTTCGTAGTCATTATTATTGTGGCTAAGGATACAGCATGTTTTTATTTTTCTAAAGGCTTATGATATGGCAAGACTGATTAACTGAGTATGAAGAATGACAAAGAATCAAACATTGATGTTGAGTGAAGATAAAATATTTCCTGAGTTAATTTATTATTGTGAATATTTATCAGAATTGAACGATAAAACAGGCAGAAATGAAATAGTAGAAACTGTAGATTTTACATTATCAGATAACTATTCTGTTGACATTGAATTAAATAATGTAGGTGATTTAGGGAGAGATATAAATATTGCTATTAAAGAATTATCAGAAAAAAAAGATAATTGGAATCATGGTTTTTTTGGTGAATATATTCAGTGTGTCAGTGCTATTGTAGGGAAAAATGGCTCAGGTAAGACAACGATTTTGAGAAATATATATTCAAAACAACCTCAGTTAAAGTATGAAATATTAGTTTTATATAAAATCGATGATAATAATTTTATGTTGGAATCTAGTAGTGCTCAGGTATATTTAGAAAACCCACAGGTAAATGATAAAACTGTTAGTTTAAGAAAGAGTGCTTTAAGGTCAGGACAGCGTGTAGAAGATATAACACCTGTTTGTTTGAATATCTTTAGTCGTAATATTTTGGATGGCGCGCGCAGGAATGTAAATTATGCTATAGATGATCAGATAATAGCTTTGATTAGTGATACTTCGTATGCAGCTACTTATAATTTGATAGTTGATCCTCTTTTGTACAATTATTTAATATTCAATATCAGACTTTGAGTTTAAATTTAATAGAGTTTGAGATAGATATGGATAAAAAATCTCTTAGTAAAATTGTTAATTCAATCGAATTGTATGATGTAGTTAAACACGCTCAGAAAAACAATATAGATAATATCAAAATTTTCACCTTAGCGACTTTGCTTGTAGTATATAAAGCATACATTATAGATATAATAAATTCAGGAAGTTTAGAGGACCTTTTACTTTTACAAGAGGGAAAGTTTTTAGAGCTATTTAAAGATTATGAAAATAATAATGCTAATAATATTATTACTCTTATAAAAAGTTTAGAGGATCTTCTAAATTGGCATAAGCCTGAGAGGGAATATAGAGAGCAATTTGGTTCTGATGATGCGATTAGAGAAAGGTATCATAATTTTGGAACAAATATAAAATTATATTGTGAGAAAATTGGTCAATATATACAGAGTATTGAATATCACAATTTT
>JBEBSR010000020.1:0-43617 GCA_040394195.1 Wohlfahrtiimonas larvae
ATAAAGTATCAATCACATCATCACCCACGTGACGATAATCTTGACCTTTTACGAAATAGAAGATCAATTCACTGATATTTTGACAACGAGAGCTTACTCGCATAATAGCTCTTGCACAATTTAATGCAATTAAAATATTTGGAATGGATCGTGGATCTTCCATCATGAATGTCATCATCTGACGAATCAACATTTCATAGTTTTGTCCAATGCGCTTCTCTTCCTGATAAATCTTGAGCGCCATATCCATATCCATGCGTGTGAATGCATCTAAAACTTCTTTGAGCATTCTGACAACATTATTACCCATAGAATCTAGTGAACGCAGAAGACTCTGTTGCTCTTCTGTGAAATCTTGTTTCACGATTTGGCAGATTGCGCGAGCTGAATCACCAATTCTTTCTAACTCTGAAATCACTTTGATGATGGACATAATTAAACGTAAATCACTTGCTGTTGGCTGACGTTTAGCAATGATTTTCACACATGCTTCATCAATTTCTACTTCCAATTGATTCACTTTTTTATCATTAGCAATGACTGATTCTGCTAAATCTACATCGTGTACTAATACTGTGCTGATCGCATCACTGAATTGCTTCTCAACCAATCCACCCATTGTCATCACTTCTTTACGGATATGTGCGAGATCTGCATCATACTGCCCAGAAATGTGCTTACCTAAATAATCCATTCAAAATCCCCTTAACCGTAACGACCAGTAATGTAATCTTCTGTTTGTTTTTTCACTGGTGATGTGAAAATATCATCTGTTTTACCGTATTCAACCAATTCACCCAAATACATGAATGCAGTGTAATCCGAACAACGTGCTGCTTGTTGCATGTTATGCGTTACGATCACAACTGTATAGCTATCTTTAAGCTCTGTGATTAGTTCTTCAATACGACCTGTTGAAATTGGATCCAATGCAGAGCATGGTTCATCTAACAGCAAAACTTCAGGCTTAATCGCAATACCACGCGCAATACACAAACGCTGTTGCTGCCCACCTGACAAGCTGTTACCACTTTGATGAATTTTATCTTTCACTTCATTCCACAATGCAGCTTTTGTCAAAGCCCATTCGACGCGCTCATCCATTTCAACACGAGATAATTTTTCAAATTGTTTAATACCGAATGCAATGTTGTCATAAATCGACATTGGGAATGGTGTTGGCTTTTGGAAAACCATACCCACTTGTGCGCGCAATAATGAAACATCACGTTTATCTGTCAAAATATTTTGACCATTCAGTAAAATTTCACCTTCCGCACGTTGCTCTGGATACAACTCATACATTTTGTTGAATGTACGCAATAATGTTGATTTACCACAGCCTGATGGCCCGATAAATGCTGTCACTGAGTTCTCTTTAATATCAATAGAGATATCTCTCAATGCATGAAATTTTTGGTAATAAAAGTTTAAATCTTTAACTTCAACTTTATTTTTGATGCTTGTTTCCATCATGGTTTACCCTTTTTTCTGGCTGAACAATACACGAGCCAAAATATTTAAGAAAAGAACAAATAGCGTAATTAAGAGTACACCTGCCCAAGCTAATTCCTGCCATTCTTGGAATGGGCTCATCGCGAATTTAAAGATGGTTACAGGTAAGTTTGCGATTGGCGCATTTAAATCTGTACTCCAGAATTGGTTGGACAACGCTGTGAATAATAATGGTGCTGTTTCACCTGCAATACGTGCAATCGCTAGTAAAACACCCGTCACAATTCCTGATACTGATGCTTTTAATGTAATCTTTAGGATCATTCTCCATCTTGGCGTTCCCAAAGCATAAGCCGCTTCACGCAAGTTATTCGGAACTAATAGCAACATGTTTTCAGTCGTTCTCACAATGATTGGTAACTGAATCAATGCTAATGCAATAATCCCTGCCCAGCCCGAGAAATGCCCCATTGGCACGATCATCACCATATATACAAATAAACCAATGATGATAGAAGGCGCTGATAACAAAACATCATTAATGAATCGAATCACGCTCGCTAACCAGTTTTTACGACCATATTCTGCTAAATAAATACCAGATAAAATACCCAATGGTGTGCCAATGAATGTTGCGATGGTAATTAACAAAAAACTACCCATCATCGCATTGGCTAAACCACCGCCTTCAGTATTAGGTGGCGGCGTCATTTGCGTGAATACATCCCAAGATAATCCGCCCACGCCTTTTGTGAAAGTTGAATATAGAATCCAAGACAGCCAAACTAAACCAAAAATAACTGCAATCATTGAGATCACAATTGCAATTCTATTTTTAAAACGTCGTCTCGCTTGTAGACGAGTCGCCATTGCCTCATTTCTCATTAGCGATTCCCCTCTTTCTGACTCAAGCGTAACAACATAATTTTAGACAATGCGAGCACAATAAACGTGATCACAAATAGAATTAAACCTAATTCCATTAATGCTGCTGAATGCAATCCTGCTTCTGCTTCTGCAAATTCATTGGCTAATGATGATGTAATACTGTTACCTGGCATGAATAACGAGAAGCTATCCAGTTGGTAAGTATTACCGATCACAAATGTGACCGCCATTGTTTCACCTAATGCGCGGCCTAAACCTAACATTACACCACCAATCACACCATTTTTTGTATAAGGCAAAACAATGTGGCGAATGCATTCCCATGTTGTGCAACCAATACCGTAAGCCGCTTCTTTCATTAATGTTGGTGTTTGTTCAAACACATCGCGCATCACAGAAGTGATGTACGGGATGATCATGATCGCTAGAATAAAGCCTGCTGCCAATAAACCAATACCAAATGCTGGACCTGTGAAGAAAATATTCACAATTGGAATGCTCGCAAACACATCATTCAATGGCGTTTGGAAATATTCAGCAAATATTGGCGCAAAAACAAACAATCCCCACATACCATAAACGATACTAGGAATTGCCGCGAGTAATTCAATTGCAATACCTAAAGGCCGTCTTAGCCATAATGGAGATAATTCTGTTAAGAAGAATGCGATACCAAAACTCACTGGAACAGCGATCACAAGAGCAATCACAGATGTAATGATCGTACCGTAGATTGGCACCAAAGCACCATATTCATCCATTGGTGGATCCCAGTTCTTATCCCATAAGAATGGCAATCCAAATTCTTTAATGCTTGGCCAAGAAGCAATCATTAACGAAATAATAATGCCGCTCAACAACACAAGGACAAAAACCCCTGAGAATCGAACGACATTATCAAAAATTAGATCCCCAACCTTCGAAGGGGATCTCATATTAGTTTTCATTTTAGCCATAAATTCCGACTATTTCCTATTTCAATTATAGAGCGTTACCACTTGAATCTTTTAACTCTGCTGCCCAAGCTTTCTTAATTTCTTCAATCACGTTTGCTGGCAATACAGCGTAATCCAATGCTACAGCTTCTTTATCACCATTTGCATAAGCCCAATCAAAGAACTTCAATACTTCTTTAGCTTTTGCAGCATCTGCTTGTGTCTTCTGTAACAAGATGAATGTTGTAGAAGTGATCGGCCATGCATTCTCGCCCGTTTGGTTTGTTAAGTCTTGCGCAAATGATTCGCTCCACTTAGCATCTTTCGCTGCAGCACTGAAGTTATCAGCTGAAGGAGAAACTTCTTTACCATCTGCTGTATAAAGCTTTGTATAAGCCAAGTTGTTTTGTTTTGCGTATGCATATTCAACATAACCGATTGAACCTGGTAAACGTTGTACGAATGCTGCAACACCATCGTTGCCTTTACCACCAACACCTACAGGCCATTTAACCGTTGTACTCTTACCGACTTCTTTATCCCAAGAAGAGTTCACTTTGCTTAAGTAGCTTGTGAATACGAAAGTTGTACCTGAACCATCTGCACGACGTACTACGTTGATTTGTTGGTTTGGCAATGTCACATTTGGATTCAATTTAGAAATTGCTGCATCGTTCCAGTTTTTGATTTTACCTAAGTAGATATCACCCAATGTTTGGCCATCTAATACCAATTGATTTGATTCAATACCTTTAACATTCACAGCAACAACTACACCACCGATCACTGTTGGGAACTGCATCAAACCATCTGTTGCTAATTGATCGTCTGTTAAAGGAGCATCACTTGCGCCAAAATCAACAGTTTTAGCGTTGATTTGCTTGATGCCACCAGATGAACCAATTGCTTGATAGTTAATTTTTACACCAGTAGCTTTGTTGTATGTATCTGCCCATTTTGCATAAACTGGCGCTGGGAAAGAAGCACCTGCACCTGTGATATTTACATCAGCATTTGCAACACCAAATGAAGCTACAGCAGTTAAAGCAACAGTCCAACCTAACTTTTTCATAAAAACTCCTTATTGAGTGATCTTTCTTAATTGACTGTGTGCATTCTAAAAAATGAATATGACACTAAGATGACAAATAAAAAATTATTTCATTTATTTTGAAATAAATTCACGCGGGATCACAAAAGAGAATGTAGAACCTTGATCTAAAAAACTTTCAATTCGCAATTGAGCATCGCCATGATTACGCAAAGCATGTTTTACGATTGCTAATCCTAAGCCTGAACTATTCTTTTGATGAGTATGTGACGAATCCACTTGATAGAAACGCTCTGTTAAACGATTTAAGTGATGTCTCGCAATGCCAACGCCATCATCCTGAACACTAAAATAAGCACCTTTAACCATAGGTTTCCATGTCACAGTAATCGTTGTGCCTTTCGGATTATGCTTAATCGCATTATCAATCAAATTGCACATCACACTATAAATTTGATCCTGATAACCACGAATATTCAACCCATCTTCAATATTTGCTTCAATCATATAATCAGCATGCGTTTCTTGCAGGCTATGAATCAACATTTGTAATAAATGAGCAATATCAATCTTCACCATTGGCAAATGAGATGACATATTCTCAATTTTGCTCAGCAATAATATCTGGCTAATCAAAGACTCCATGCGAGTAATTTGTGATTCAACCTTGCTCAAAGCATCTTGGCAATTATCCATGGGAATCAATTCATCTTGGAACATTTCCACATAGCCTTTGACAACAGTTAACGGAGTACGTAACTCATGACTTGCATGCGTGAAAAAATCTTTGCGTTGCTGTTCTGCTAAATAAACCTGATCAACATTACGAGCCACGACAATATGGCGATTCTGTTCATAAGGCAATACTCGAAATTCAATGTAATAACGCTGATGAATTTTGACAGTTAAGGGCTCTTTATAATTTTCTTGCTGAAGATATTTGGCAAATTCTGGGTTTCGCACAAGATTAACAATGTTTTGCCCTTTATCATCAGGCCAACGAATCCCCAATTGTTGCTTAACCTGCTGATTGCACCATTGAATATTGCCAATATCATCCACAATCACCAAAGCATCTGGTGATGATTCAACGCCGTGCCTAAATAAGCGAATAATCGCTGCTAATTCATTCTGACGCTGACGTAAACGTTGCTGATGCTTATGAAGTCCGTAATAAATAATTTCCCAGCTACCAAAACTATTGGGTGGATACAAAACATTTTGCTGCCAAATCCAACGAGATAATTTAAATAAGTTGTATAAATGCCAGCCAACTAAAATTACCATACCAATTAATAAACAGAGAATTACATGCTGAATCAGCAGCCCAATTACGATTGAAATCACTAATGTGATGAGCACTTCTATTAAAAATCGCCTAAGAAAAGTCTCTTTTAACACAATTCACCTTAATCCTTAGCTTGTGAAGATAAGCGATAGCCTGCTCCACGAACTGTTTGAATCATACGATGTGCATCTTTACTCTCTAACTGCTTACGTAAACGACCAATATGAACATCTATCGTGCGATCATCAATATAAACATCATTGCCCCAAATGTGATCGATCAATTGATCACGACTAAATACACGCTCGATACGCTGCATTAAAAAGCACAGTAGCTTATATTCTGTCGGCCCTAATTCAATCTCTTCATTGTCCACAAATACACGATGTGATTCCAAATCCACAGACAAATTATTCACTTGTAACTTGGGTTTATCATCAGGGTAAATGCGGCGCAGCAACGCTTTCATGCGCACTAAGAGTTCTTTATTAGAGAAAGGTTTTGTAATGTAGTCATCTGCACCTGCATCAAATCCTTCCACTTGATCATCTTCTGCTGCCTTTGCAGTCAACATGATGATTGGAGTCTCTTTTAATTTTTCATCTTTACGTAAGCGCTTAACAACTTGAACGCCAGAACCACCAGGAATCATCCAATCGGACAATACAATGTGAAACTCTTTATCTGCAATTAACGATACTGCCGTATGATAATCAGGAGCTTCCAGTACATCAAAATTATTATTTGTTAATAACAACTTCAACATGCTTCTCAGCGCTTCATCATCTTCAATCAATAATACTGTTTTCTTCATCAATATATTTTCTCAAATTGAAATATGACAATTATGCTTCAATTTTATGACAGTTTTATGAATCCCAAATAAAAATAAGCAGAGTTCGTCTGCTTATTTCATATCATTCATCCATTTTTGCTCTATTATCTAAAGCCAAAGCGCCAAATATCAATCGTACAAGAATTACCTATCATTTTTTGGCTACGATCAATTTGACCATCTTTATAAAATAATTCTGTGTCTAATTCATCTTTTTCATTCCAAACTCGACACCAACCATCATTCACACCATTTTTGTAAGTAGCCTCAGCAACTTTAAAGCCTGTTGGTGCATTTTTAATCAACAAACCTTCTTTTTTATTGCCAATTGAGCCAAAAGAATGGCTCAATGCACCACTAGTATAGAATGCTTGAGTATATAGTATGCCTGTTGCTTCATCCAAAACCTCTTGCATACGGATAGAACCATCAGGATAAAATGAAGTTGAACCAATATTTTTATTATCTTTGTATTTTGTTTCTGAAGATTGCTTACCATCTTGATACCAATTTTTGGTCAACCCATCCTTCTTGCCATCTACATAAGTAATCTCAGTCTTTACTGCGCCATTAGTGTAAAAATTCTTCTGTACACCATTTAACACATTATTTTTATATTCAGACTCTTCTACTAAACGGCCATTCACATCCCAAGATTTAAATGTACCTTCCAACTTGCCATCTTTCATGACATATTCTTCGCGAGGTTTATTTTCTTCATAGAAAACAGTAATTTTTTCAGCACCATCTTCTAACTTATCATTTTTACGGATGTTCGTATTAGTAGTACTTCCCGTATTTTCATTAAAGCCTGGCTCTAAAGCGCGTGGCCCATATAAACGCACCATCTCTGATTGCTGTTCCATTTCTTCTTTCAAGCCGGGATTAGCATCATAGATTTGATCCATCATCACTTGATAACGTTCTTCTTCTTTTTTATCTTCCATCGTGTTGTAAACTTGTATGCCTGCATAAACCAGTAGCAATACACCAAAAACGACTAGTAACTTTTTAGTTGATGGGTCCAATCTCATTATTATCCTCACAGAGCCTATTACTGCAAATTTCGATTAATTATACATTAATTTATTTATAGTTTGAGCCATTATTACATGGACACAAATATGAATCAAAAAAAAACCTGACATATAGTCAGGTTTTTATGATATGGTGCCTAGGGCCGGAATCGAACCGGCACGACCGTTAAGGGTCGGCAGATTTTAAGTCTGCTGCGTCTACCAATTTCGCCACCCAGGCATGGATTGCGTTGAGGTGCGTATAATATCCATTTCTAATACCCTTGGCAAGCAACTGACTAAAAATAGATCAACTTTCGGAGAAATTAATGAAATCAATTATGAACTTTCGCACCTTCAATAGCCTAAGAACCAAGGAAAATGCGAGGATTCAAGAGAATAAACTTTTCAGAAGTGCAGCCCCAGAATATGGCACAGAAGATGACTTTATTCAGCTCAAAAATTTTCAATTAAATACAATTATCGACTTTCGAGATGAACATGAGAAGAAAATTCTGCTACAAGAAAAGTTTAATGAGCAATTTCATCGACAATCTGCAGCAATGAATGTTGCAAATTTCTTTGATCATGACGAAATTAAGCGCATTGGATTAAATCCTAGCAATATTGATCTGTACTATAAAAATATTTACCGAGTATTACCCACACACTTTCATTCTCAATATCAAATTTTAACTAATGCTTTAAATGAAGGGCAATCTTTCTTGTTTCACTGCAGTGCAGGTAAAGATCGAACAGGATTTGCGGCTTATTTGATTTTAAGCGCGCTGGGTGTTCATCAAGACGATATTATGGAAGACTACTTACGCTCTAATGACTCGGCATTAGCACTCTATGAATCACGCAAAGATGAAAAATCTAATCTTCCTACTGATCAATTACCCAAAGACACAATACAAAGACTATTTGGTGTGCAAGCAGCGTATTTAGATACTGCCATGCAATCTATTCAAGAAAATTATAAAGGTAGCGAACGCTACCTTTCAGAAATACTACAAGCAGATATTCATGCTATCCGCCAACATTATTTAATATAGACAATCAAACACAACAGGATCGTCATAGGAATAATCACTAGCATAGAAATTCCTATGCGCTCCCATGCTGATGCTTTTAGTAAACTACGACTCAAAATAATAATCCTTTCAACCACAACGTTGTATTTTTAATCCAAACGATAAATTCTATATTTTTCATATAACCATACAACATATATGGCACAACTATTCCAAGCACCACAATAATAATCAGGGCTAACCATGGCTTATTGCCACTCATTTCTTTTGCCATTGGTGAATGCCATTCACGTTCTTTACGTGAGCCAACCACCATTGTTTTAACCAGGTTTTGCCCTTTAAAGAAAAAATATCCCAAAATTGCTGCAATGTGCAATCCAACCATCGCATAAATTACATATAAATTATATTGATGAATGATTTTAAAATAGCTACGAGTATTACCTGAAATCAATTTGTACAAAGGAGAATCTTGGTGTAAATATGTATTATCCGTTAAAAATAGACCTGTAACCGTTTGTATAAGTAATACAATTAACATAAACAAAACCATATAAGCACCCATTGGGTTGTGCCCTTCTGTTTTTGTTACGCCATAGCGCAAATAGTTATAAATACTTGCGGGGCCTTTCAAAAAATCCCAAAATTTTGCTGTTGAGCTACCAATCAACCCCCAAATCACACGGAATAATAATAAAATTAGAACAAATATGCCTGCATATTGATGCGCTGTAATATTTTCTTCGTTAATTGTATAAATACATACAACAATCATTACTGCCAATGTCCAGTGAAACAACCTAATAGGAAGATCCCAGACCTGAATTTTCTTCATTTTACATTCCTTTCTTAATATTAATCCCTACTATTGTATAAAAACATGTCTGCTCTGGCGAATTTATTCAGTTTCCAAAGCATGAATTACTTGCTATATTTTTCAAATCATTAAAATTATTCATGCAAATTGTGCAATAGGAGAGAACATGAGGCGTTTTTTTAATTTTATTAATAACTATAGCTTGATACAACAAATTGTTGTCGGATTAATTTTAGGTATTATCATTGGCTTCACCTCCAAATCAGCGTCTAGTGCTGTCAGTATCTTAGGTGAATTCTTTGTGAATGGTTTAAAAGCTATTGCACCTGTGCTTATTTTCTTATTAATCATGGCTGCTATCACAAAATATAAAGTCAATACTCAAAGTAAAACAGCAATTAAGCCTATTTTAATTCTCTATATGATTGGTACTTTTGCTGCCGCTGTTGTTGCTGTCATTGTCAGTTTTATCTTCCCTATCACATTAACTTCTTTACCAGAAGCTGCAACACAAGCATCCCCTAGCAGTATTGTAGATGTATTACACACCTTAGTATTAAAAATGGTTGATAACCCTGTGAACGCAATTGTTTCTGCAAACTATATTGGTTTGCTATCGTGGGGACTAGTTTTTGGGTTTGCGTTGCGCCATTCAAGTGATACGACTAAACAATTCATTGAAGATATCGCAGAAGTAGCAACCAAAGCAGTGCGCTTTATCATTAAATTTGCACCATTAGGTATTATGGGTTTAGTTGCCTCAACAATCTCAGAAACTGGTGCAGAGGCTTTAGTTGGCTACGTGCAATTAGTGTTAGTATTATTATTAGCAATGGCAATTGTTGCATTCATTATCAACCCTATTTTAGTGTATTGGAAAATTCGCTCTAACCCATATCCATTAGTATTCACATGCTTGAGAGAAAGTGGGTTAACAGCGTTTTTCACTCGAAGTTCAGCTGCTAACTTACCTATTAACTTAGCTTTGTGCCGCAAATTAAATGTGAATGAAGAAACTTATAGTATTTCCATTCCATTAGGCGCAACTATCAATATGGCTGGTGCTGCTGTAACAATCACAATTTTCACATTAGCTGCTGCTCATACATTAAATATCCAAGTGGACTTCTTATCTGCAATTTTGTTAAGTATATTAGCAACAATTGGTGCATGTGGCGCTTCTGGTGTTGCTGGCGGCTCTTTATTATTAATCCCTTTAGCATGTAGCTTATTTGGCATTGATAACACTGTTGCAATGCAATTAGTAGCTATTGGTTTCATTGTTGGTGTTGTACAAGATTCCGTTGAAACCGCAATTAACTCATCAACGGATGTATTGTTTACAGTGGCAGCTGATCGTTCACTAAAACAGTAATGGATCATATTGAGATGAGTTAGAAGTATATTTTAGATATAAAAAAACCTGCTTTCGCAGGTTTTTTATTAAACTGATTACAGCAATTAAATTTTACCAATTTTACGGTAACGTTCAATCGCATCAATCTTCGCATTGATCTCACGTAATTCTGTTTGAGCTTTAGCAAAGTTGAAATCATCATTTTGCTTTTGCAACATTGATTCAACACGCTCTCTCGCAGCTTTAGCTTCAGCCTCATCAAGATCATCTGCTCTTTCCGCAGATTCAGCCAAAACGATAATCTGATTAGGCTGGATTTCAAGAATACCACCTGAAATCCAAAACACATCTTCAGCACCGTTAGTTGTCTTTAATCGAACTTGACCAGGCACAAGCTGAGTTAACAATGGTAAATGACCAGGAAAAATACCTAGCTCACCAGAGATACTTGTACCTGCAAAAAAAGTGACATCTCCAGAAAACAATTCTTTTTCTGCGCTTACGATGGCAACATGCATTGTATTCATTGAGACTCCCTATTCCGTTAGATTAAAGCTTAGCAGCACGTGCTCTTGCTTCTTCAATATCACCAACCATGTAGAAAGCTTGTTCTGGCATTGAGTCACACTCACCTGCCAAAATTGCTTTAAAGCTAGCAATAGTATCTTTCAAGCTTACATATTTACCAGGCGCACCTGTAAATACTTCAGCAACGTGGAAAGGTTGAGACAAGAAACGTTGAATCTTACGAGCACGTTGTACGATTTGTTTGTCATCTTCTGACAACTCATCCATGCCCAAGATTGCAATGATATCTTTCAATTCTTTATAACGCTGAAGAGTTGTCTGAACACCACGAGCTACATCATAATGCTCTTGACCGATTACTTGTGGATCTAACTGACGTGAAGTTGAATCCAAAGGATCTACCGCTGGGTAAATACCTAAAGAAGCGATATCACGTGACAATACGATTGTCGCATCCAAGTGAGCAAACGTTGTTGCTGGAGATGGATCTGTTAAGTCATCCGCAGGAACGTAAACAGCTTGAACTGATGTGATAGAACCTTTCTTCGTAGATGTAATACGCTCTTGAAGAACACCCATCTCTTCAGACAATGTAGGCTGATAACCTACCGCAGATGGCATACGGCCTAACAATGCTGATACTTCTGTACCTGCTAATGTATAACGATAGATGTTATCGATGAACAATAGAACATCTTTACCTTCATCACGGAAGTATTCAGCCATTGTCAAACCAGTCAAAGCAACACGTAAACGGTTACCAGGCGGTTCATTCATCTGACCATATACCATCGCAACTTTATCAAGTACGTTAGAATCTTTCATTTCGTGATAGAAGTCATTACCTTCACGAGTACGCTCACCAACACCAGCAAACACAGATAAACCTGAGTGAGCTTTAGCGATATTGTTGATCAATTCCATCATGTTTACAGTTTTACCAACACCAGCACCACCGAACAAACCTACTTTACCACCCTTAGCGAATGGGCATAATAAGTCGATTACTTTGATACCTGTTTCTAGTAATTCTGTAGAACCTGATTGTTCTTCATAACTAGGTGGTTTACGGTGAATACCCCAATGAGCTTCCGCAGAAACATCACCAGCGTGATCCACAGGCTGACCCAATACGTTCATGATACGACCCAATGTCGCTGTACCTACTGGTACAGTGATAGGACCTTTTGTATCAGTCACAACTAAATCACGTTGTAAACCATCTGATGAGCCCATTGCGATTGTACGCACTACGCCATCACCTAATTGTTGTTGAACTTCAAGAACTAAATCCTGACCTTCAACTTTTAATGCATTATAGATACCAGGAACTGAATCGCGTGGAAATTCAACGTCTACGACCGCCCCTATAATCTGAATAATTTTTCCTGACATATTTAACCTCTAAAAATTACTATTCTCATTCAATCTGCCCAGATTTATAGGGCTGCGGCTCCGCCAACAATTTCAGAAATTTCCTGAGTAATTGCAGCTTGACGTGCTTTGTTATAAACAAGTTGTAAGTTCTCAACAATATCTTGAGCATTATCTGTTGCTGCTTGCATTGCGATCATTCGTGCTGCCATTTCACATGCAATATTAGCAACAACTGCTTGATAAATTGTTGATTCAACATAACGATTGAGAACAACATTAATCAATTTTTTAGGATCCATATCGTAGATATAGTCCCATTTCATTGTTTGTTCTAAATCAATCGCATCATCATCCTGTTTGCCAACCTCAGCTTTCAGCGATTCGAATGTAGATAAGTCTATTGGTAACAACTGCATGCCAACGGGTTTTTGAACCATTGTATTGACAAAAATATTGCCATAAATGCGTAATTCATCAATCTCACCATTACGGTAAGCTGCCAACATTACGTTCATTACACCCAATAGCTGAGCCATTGTAGGTTGATCACCTAAATGACTCGCAGTTGCTAAGATTTTTCCACCATAACGATTGAAGAATGTATTAGCCTTATTACCGATGGTTGCAAACTCGATAGTTTTACCTTCGTTTGACCATCTAGCAATGTCCGCACTGAGGAGCTTGAATAAGTTATTATTCAAGCCACCACATAAACCACGGTCACTACTAACAACAATAATGCCAACTTTCTTAACTTTTCGTTTGGTTAAATAGACATGATCAAATTCAACATCAGCCTGTGAAAGATGAGAAACTAATTTCACAATTTGCTTAGCATATGGACTTGTTGCTAGCATTTGATTTTGCGTTTTACGCATCTTACTAGCAGCAACCATTTGCATAGCGCCTGTGATTTTCTGAGTGTTTTTAACACTCTTAATCTTTGTACGTATCTCTTTACCAACGGCCATGAAAAGATCCTAATATTTAAAATAAAGAAAGAGAAAAATTACTTAACCCAAGCTTCAGTCGATTTGTACGACTTGATTGCTTGTGTAAATTGGTTTTCAATTTCATCATTGTAATTACCAGTCTCATTGATTTGCTTCATGAGATCAGCTTTTTCAATATTCATCGTAGTTATTAAGCCTGCTGCAAACGCACCAATTTCTTTCACATTGATATCGTCTAAGTGACCTTTTTCAACTGTGAACAAAATTACAGCCATTTCAGATACTGAATATGGACGGTATTGTGCTTGTTTCATCAACTCCATAACACGCTCACCACGTTCCAACTGCTTACGTGTTGCTTCATCTAGATCAGATGCGAACTGTGAGAACGCTTCCAATTCACGATACTGAGCCAATGCCAAACGAACGCCACCACCCAATTTCTTGATGATTTTAGTTTGTGCAGCACCACCAACACGTGATACAGAAATACCAGCATTGATCGCAGGGCGAATACCAGCATTGAATAAGTCTGATTCTAAGAAGATCTGACCATCTGTAATAGAGATTACGTTTGTTGGAACGAATGCAGATACGTCACCAGCTTGAGTTTCAATGATTGGCAATGCTGTTAATGAACCAGTTTTACCTTTCACTTCACCATTTGTGAACGCTTCAACGTAATCAGCATTTACACGTGCAGCACGTTCAAGTAAACGTGAGTGTAAATAGAATACGTCACCAGGGTAAGCTTCACGGCCCGGTGGACGACGTAACAATAATGAAATTTGGCGATATGCAACCGCTTGTTTAGATAAGTCATCATAAATGATCAACGCATCTTCACCACGATCACGGAAATATTCACCCATTGTACAACCAGCGTATGCTGATAAATACTGCATTGCAGCAGGATCAGCAGCACTTGATGCTACAACGATTGTGTGCGCCATTGCATCATTCTCTTCCAATTTACGAACGATGTTCGCAATTGTTGAGTTTTTCTGACCAATCGCAACATAGATACATTTAACGCCTGTACCTTTTTGGTTGATGATTGTATCGATCGCAATCGCAGTTTTACCTGTTTGTCTGTCACCGATGATTAACTCACGCTGACCACGACCAACTGGTACCATTGAGTCGATAGCGATATAACCCGTTTGTAATGGCTCATCAACTGATTGACGTTCGATTACACCTGGTGCTAACTTCTCAATTGGTGCTGACAAAGTAGTATTGATTGGGCCTTTACCATCAATTGCTTGACCCAAAGTGTTCACAACACGACCCAACAATTCTGGACCAATTGGAACTTCCATTACTTTACCAGTACATTTAACTACGTCGCCTTCGGATACTTTTGCATAATCACCTAAAAGTACAACGCCTACTGAATCACGCTCTAAGTTTAACGCCAAACCGCGCACACCATGAGGTAATTCAACCATTTCACCCTGCATTACAGCACCTAAGCCGTATACAGTAGCAATACCGTCAGTCAAGCTAATAACTGTACCTTCAGTACTTGCTTCTGATTTTACATCAAATTCTTCAATCTTAGCTTTGATAAGATCACTAATTTCTGATGGATTCAATTGCATAATTCAAATCATCCTTTAAACATAATAAATTCTTTTATCGTAAATCCACTAAGCTGACTGCACCAAAAAAGAAGTCATTTGCTCTAAACGTCCTTTTACTGACCCATCCATAACCCAGTCGCCAGCTTTAATAACTGCACCACCGATTAAATTTGGATCAACTGAAACATTCAATTTAATGCTTTTTTGGAAATGCTTTTCTAATGCTTTTACGAACATTTCATTTTCTGTTTCTTTCACTTCAAAAGCCGACACTAAATCAACTTCTATGATAGCTTCATCTGAAAGAACCATTTCATCATACGCTTGGCGAATAGATGGAAATACGTCGTAACGCTTAGCACTTAAAATTACTGATAAAAAATTAGCTTCTTGATTCGTTAGCTTACGTTTCAGTAACGTAGCCACTGCTGTTTGCAAAAACTGAGTTTTTTCTTGCAGAGAAAAATCAGGGCGAGAGATAAAATCACTCGCCTCTACATCGGCACTAATCTCATCGAGTACAGCCAAAAGATTACTCCAGCCAGAAATAGTATTCTCTTCCTTAGCAATCAAAAACACTGCTTTGGCATAGGGACGAGCAACTGTAATATAATCTGTCATGACTAACTATTGCCTTATAAACGTGATGCTAAATCTTTTAACATTGACTCGTGCGTTGCGTGATCTACTTCTTTACCTACGATCTTACCTGCACCTTCTAGTGCGAGTGCAACCACTTCTTGTCTTAGTTTTTCTTTAGCTTGATTAGTTTCAACTAAAATCTGATCTTGTGCGTTCTGAAGTTGCTTATCAGCCACTTCTTTAGCTTGTGCTCTTGACGCTTCAACAGCTTCTTCTGCACGCTTATTTGCAAGCGTAACAATAGAAGATGCTTCTTGTTTTGCATCTTTTAAAAGCAACTTAACTTGAGAATCAGCTTCTAATTTTTCCGCAACGCTATCTTCAGCAGCTTTTAAGCCATCTGCGATTTTAGCACGACGTTCGTCGATTGCTTTAATCATTGGCGGCCAAATGAATTTCATTACGAACCATACCAATGTAAAGAAGACAACAAACTGTGCAAATAAAGTAGCATTTAAATTCATGTTGTATCTGCCTGTCTATTCTAATCTATGCATAAAAGGCGTTTGATTTACTGCACCAAACGCCACGAAATGGAGTTATTACTTGAATACAACCATTGCAAAGAAGATAGCGATACCAACACCGATTAAGAATGCCGCATCTACAAGACCAACAAGAATAAATACTTTAGGTAACAACTTGTCCATCATTTCTGGTTGACGTGCTGAAGATTCAACATATTTTGCACCTAACAATGCGATACCAATTGCCGCACCGATAGCACCTAAACCAACGATAATTCCACACGCTAAAGCAATCATGCCCATGTCCATTTTTTTCTCCTAAAAATATAAAATAACTAAACTAACAAAACACCAACCAAATCGATTGAATTCTTAATGAGCCTCATGAGCCTGACCAAGGTAAACCAAAGTCAAAGTCATAAAGATATAGCCTTGAAGAACAATGATCAAGATATGGAAAATAGCCCATGCTGATCCTGCTAACCAATGCAATCCGAAACCCCACCATGTCCCTGTTGCACCTAAAAGAGCAATCAAAGCAAAGATCAGTTCGCCTGCGAACATATTACCAAAAAGTCGCATACCTAATGAGAACGCTTTTGAAATATATTCAACAATATTTAAGATAATGTTAAATGGTAATAAATAAATACCGAAAGGTGCAGTGCAAAGCTCTTTCAAGAAGCCGCCAACCTTTTTAACTTTAAACGAATAGAAAAGAATCAATGCCAATACAGCCATAGACATACCCAATGGGCCATTCACGTCAGCTGTAGGAAGAATTCTTTGGTGTGCGATGTCTAAACCGAACACATTAATTAAAGTCATTGGTAGATCTACTGGCACTAAGTCCATGCAGTTCATAACAATAACCCATAAGAAAATTGTTAAGCCCAGTGGTGCAATGTAACCATTTGGACCGTTTACTAATGTTTTTGATTGGGTTTCAGCAAATTCAACAAGAATCTCTACCGCAGCTTGAAAGCGTGTTGGCACTCCTGATGAAGCTTTACGTGATGCTCTAAATAAAAAAAATAGAACAATAATACCCGATACAATCGACCAAAAGACCGTATCTACGTTGATCAAACTAAAATCCACAAAGTTTTCTTGTGGCAAATCTGTCTGAGTCATATTAACGAGGTGATGCTCGATATAACTACTAGCGGTAATCTCTTCTGCTGACATATCTTGTCCCAATCTAAATTTTAATGCTTGATATCCTGCTTCAAATACTTATGACCAAAACTCATCACAACTACAGGGAGATACACCGTAACGATGACCCCTATTAAAAATGCAACCCAGCTTGGATCTTTTAAATATTTAATACTGCTCGCGAGCAATATTGCACTGATAAATTTATTTACAAACGCACCCAACCAAAAAATAACTTGCTTACTTTGAATCCAAAATGATACAAAGATAACAAATAAGTTTGGTAAGACGATTGAAAGCCCTGCCCAAAAGTAGGATCTTCCAACACTTTCCCCTGCAATTGCCCAAAGCAAAATTGAGGCACTTAGCGTAATGATCAATTGGATCGTTATTACTTGCTTCATCACATCAAAACACCTTCGGCAAAAGTAGCTCGATTATAAGCAGTTAGCCTCCAAAGTCAATCTTTTTCACAAGGAAATTTGATAAAAAAGGCGAACTAGTTAAATTTATTGCACCCCAATTTTTTGCAAAATCCCATCCAATTGATCCAAAGAATCATAATGAATTGTCATTTTGCCTTTGCCTTTTTTATCTGATTGAAAACCAACTTTTGCACCAAATAATTGGCTCAAATCATTTTCCAATTTTACAACATCAGGATCTCTTTTTGCAGGCTTCATTTTTTCTATTGGCTGAACACCTTCTTTCATTAATCGTTCAACTTCACGAACCGTTAATGATTTCTCAATAATGAGCTCTGCCATTTGAACTTGCTCTAAATGTTTCAATGGCAAAATCGCACGCGCATGTCCCATATCAATTTTACGAACCAGTAACCACTCTTGTACTTTTGGAGCCAACTCTAATAAACGAATCACATTACTTACAGCAGAACGTGAACGACCAATCAACTCACCCACTTCTTGATGAGTCAATTCAAACTCAGTGATGAATCTTGCAATTGCCTCTGCTTCTTCAATCGGATTCAGATCTTCACGTTGAATATTTTCAATCAAAGCAACTGCCAATGCTTCTTGATCCGTCATTGACTGAATAATCACAGGCACTTTTTCTAATTCAGCAATCTGTGATGCACGCCAACGGCGTTCACCTGCTAAAATCTCATACTTCTTCTGGCCATCTTTTGTAACTTCACGCACAACCAATGGTTGAATAATCCCTTGAGATTTAATAGATTCCGCCAAAGCCTCTAATGCTTCTGCATCAAACAACTTACGAGGCTGATACATTCCAGGCACCAAAAACTCAATTGGCATCTCTTTAATCGAGCCATAACCTGCTTCTTTATTTGTATATGCTTCGCTATCTTTTGTTGATTCTTGGGTTGGCAATTTAGTTTTATTCAATAAAACATCCAAACCACGACCTAATCCGCGTTTTTTCAAATCACTTCCCTCATTTCTTATTTACGCTTACTTCGACGGCTGATTTCTTTTGCGAGCTCATTATACGCAATCGCCCCTTTCGAAGTGGAATCATATTTTACGATGGATTCGCCGAAGCCTGGCGCTTCAGCCAATCGAACATTTCTTGGAATGATGGTTTCTAATAATTTATCCCCAAAATGCTCTTGCAGATTTTCAGAGACTTGTAGCGCCAAAGCATTTCGCCCATCGTACATTGTCCGTAATATACCTAAAATATCTAATTTAGGATTTGTTGTGCTTTTCACTTCTTCAATCGTTTGCATCAAAGCAGACAAACCTTCCAAAGCATAATATTCACATTGAACAGGAACAAGTACATGATCTGCTGCTGTCAATGCGTTAAGCGTCAACATATTTAAAGATGGTGGGCAATCAATGATGATAAAGTTAAAATTACTCTGCACAGATGCCAATGCTTCTTTCAACACAAAAGCGCCCTGCTCTCTTTGTGTTAAGAGAACTTCTGCTCCTGTTAAATCACCGTTTGCACCAATCAATCGAATGGCATTCTCTTCCAATTCAATGATTGCCTCATTAATAGAAACATCATCCAATAATAAATCTACAGTGCCCAATTCAATAGAATGTTTATCTACACCCATGCCAGTTGTGGCATTGCCTTGAGGATCTAAATCGATCAATAAAACATTAGGACGAGCCTTCATTCCCGCCAAACATGCTGCCAAATTCACAGCTGTTGTTGTCTTACCAACGCCACCTTTCTGATTCGTAACCGCTATGATCGCCACAAAGCCCTTCCTATAATTATTATTAAATTGAACGCAAGAAGTATATCAAATCCTTATCAAGACAAAATAACCAAATGCCGTGCATCATTCAATCTAGGCACAGATAATTTAATGATTTCACTACTATAACCTTCTTGTGCAAACTGCCATTCATCTGGAGTGACATGGCCTTTCATCGCAGCAAAACAACCACCTTCTGCCAATAAATGTTTCGACCATTTCACCATATCTTCAGCACTTGCGAATGCACGGGACAAAATTACATCCAATAATTCATTCGGCTGATAATCCTGCACTCGAGAATGCACAATCTCTACGTTTTTAATACCTAGCTCTATTTTCATCTGAGTCATAAAGCGTGTGCGTTTGCTATTAGTATCTAACAACACAAAATGCGTATCTGGCATTGCAATCGCTAAGATAAAACCTGGCAAACCAGCACCTGTTCCCACATCAATCATGCGATTATGTTTAATTTTTTCTAAATGTGGAATCAATACAATTGAGTCAAATAGATGTTTTACCAACATCTCTTCAGGCTCAACAATGGACGTTAAGTTATAAGCCTTATTCCATAACTGAATACCTTTTAAATAGTGCGTCCATTGTTTGATTTGCTCATCTGAAAAATCAAAACCTTCAGCAGCTAACCCATTTTTTATAAAATCAAATTCCATCATATATCTCTTTGTTTCTTAATTACTGAATTGGGTAGAAATTTAAAGCCATGCCTTCTTCTACCGCTGTATTTGGCATAATTTCAATTAAGCAGTTTGCCACGGCTAATCCTGACAACATTGCGGAACCCTGCCCTTTGGCAATGGTTAAATCAAATCCACCTTCTGGATTTTCTACATACATACCACGCAAAAACTCTCTTCTTGGCTCTAATTTTTCACGTGTAAATCTCGCACAACCTTTCATAAAGGTTGCATTAGTTGCACCAATGCTTTTTTGCAAGAACGGATAAACAAATAGATAAAACGTGACATATGCAGAAACAGGATTGCCCGGCAACATGAATACATATGCATTGCCAATTTTGCCCCAACCAAAAGGCTTACCTGGTTTAATCGCAATCTTCCAACCATTCAATTGACCTACTTCTTCAATGGCTTTACCTACATGATCCTCTTCACCCACAGAAGCACCACCACTCAAAATAATGACATCTTGGGTTTCTGCCAATGCTAAAAGCTGTGCTTTAGTTTCTTCATAATTATCTTTCACTATGCCAGCATCATGTACATGGTGATTTTTCTTCAACCAAGCTTGCAACATGAAACGGTTCGCATCATAAATTTTGCCTGGCATTAATGACTCTGATTGAGGAATCAACTCACTGCCTGTTGAAACAACAGCAATAGATAATCCATCAAACACAGATACTTCGCTATAACCTTGTGATGCACATAAAGCAATTGTAGCCGCTGTCATTTCTCTATTTTTAGCTAACAGTAAATCGCCCTTCTTCGCTTCTTCACCTAAATAGCGAATATTCATGCCATTTTTAGGATCACGCTGCAATCGGATCACATCGCCGTCACGTTCAACATGCTCTTGCATCACAACTGAAGTTGAGCCTTTTGGTGTTGGTGCACCTGTAAAAATGCGAACGGCCTCACCTGCATTTAAAACTACTTCTGCCAAATCACCTGCTGCAATTCGACCCACAACTGTGAATTCAGTTAGGTTTTCATCAGGATCACAAACAGCATAACCATCCATTGCACTATTATCGAACATTGGCGTATCGTAAACAGCGAATAAATCTTCGCTTAAATATTTACCCAAGCTTTCGATCAAAGATACTTTGCGCATTTTTTGAGGTAATTGAACTGCTTCGTTTAATTGTTTCAATGCAACATGAAAATCTAACATGCTCTTTCCTTCAATATTTCAGTAATTTGATTCACCGCACCCCAATCATTACCATTGATAAATGCTGTTGAATCTTCAAATAACAATGAATCATTATTCATTTGTGCCAAGAAATCTCGTATTCTTCGCTGTTTCTGCACAAGCAATGATTCAATTTCATCCAAATGTTTAGCCTTAAACATCAATAAACCATAATGCTCGCGTTCATGATCCTTCGGATAAACAGCATCTAGGTTTTCGTATTGTAATTTAGATAACTGTTTTATCACTAAATCATTGGGCAATAAAGGCAAATCACAAGTCACCACTTGAATGATATCTTCTGGCTCTACAAAATCCTTAATTGAATGAATTCCAGCAAGCGGGCCATCACGATAAAATTGTTCATCATCTTGCAAGATATATGGTGAAACTTTTTGATATTCTGCAATATCTTCATTGGCAGAAATATAGATATGGTGAACTTGTGGTAATAATGCATCATAAACCCATTGCACCAAAGGCTTATCTTCAACCATTACTAAGCCTTTATTAATCCCACCTAATCGGCTGCCTGCACCGCCTGATAAAATCAAACCAATGATCTTACTCATGCCAACGCTGCTTTCTATCTTGATCACTAGATTTTGCTTCCACCCAATGATCTGATTCATCTGTAAATATCTCTTTTTTCCAAAAAGGTGCATCTGCTTTTAAATAATCCATGATGAATTCTGTCGCATGAAATGCTGCTTCCCGATGTGATGAAATCGTTGCAACCAATACAATAGGCTCACCTACAGGAATTTCACCCACGCGATGTACGACTCGACAACCAGTAATCGCCCAGCGCTCTTTCGCAATTTCAATGATTCGCATAATTTCACGCTCTGTTAATCCCGCATAATGCTCTAAAAATAGTGCTTTGAGATTTTTAGCATGATCATGCCCGCGAACATAACCTACAAAACTACTAGATGCGCCAACATTATGGCTGTTTTCAAGAAGTTGATTAACTTCATCATCATGTTTAAAACTATCAGTTTGCACAATAACAGAGAACATTTAGCCTCCTGTCACTGGTGGTAAAATCGCTACTCGATCACCTTTCTGAATTACCGCTATTTCATACATAATTTCATCATTGATCACAACACGAAACACTCTTTCTGGTGCAAGCGCATCTGCCCAAGTTTCATTGCGTGCTTTTAATTCTGTCAATAATGCTTCTGTATTGCCTGATTCCCACGCAATTGTTTCTTCTGCAATGCCAACACGATCTTTTAATACACCAAAATATTGAATGGTAATCATCACACTCTCCTATGCTGCTTTATGTTTTAATCTAAAAAAGCGAATCAAAATCCCACCTGATCTACCAAAGAGCAGAGAGAAAAAGTAGATTAATCCAGCAACACCAATGATTGCTGGCCCGCTTGGTACATCCAAATAAAAAGATGTTAACAATCCAAAATACGCGATTAAAAATCCTAATATAACAATCACAAAAAATAAGCCTTCAATGGAGCGAACCCACAATTGCCCAATAATCACTGGCAACATCAGTAATCCTACTGCCATTAACGACCCTAAAGCTTGAAAACCAGCAATGAGATTTACCACAACAACCAATAAGAAAATACCGTAATAATTCACGCCTTTAATCTTCATAGATTGCAAGAAAATTGGATCAATCACAAACAAAACCAGCGGACGATAGATAATCGCAATTGTGATTAATGTAAAACACATAATCGCCCACAAAAAAACTAGCATACTGTTATCAATGGTTAACACTGAGCCAAACAATATGTGCAGCAAATCTACTTGCGAGCCAATTTTAGAAATAATAATCACGCCGATGGACAATGAAATCAAATAAAATGCTGCAAAGCTCGCGTCTTCATTGAGTTTGGTATAACGAGATACTAGAAATGCCAAGAGTGCAATAGCAATCCCTGCAATCACGCCACCAATTCCCATTGCAATCAGATTAAATCCATAAAACATAAAACCCAAAGCAATGCCAGGTAAAATTCCATGACTGAGTGCATCACCGACTAAACTCATACGGCGCATCACCAAGAAGCTACCCACAACACCAGAAGAAACTGCCACCATAAAAGATGCCAACAATGCCCTTTGCATAAAAGGAAATGTTATAAATGGCGCAACAAAAAAATCCCACATAATTGACTTATTTTTCCTTATTCAGGTACTGAACAAACTTCGGCGCTATCATCCCAATACAGTGATGCTGAATAGGCTTTTTGGAAGTTCTGCTCTGTTAATACATCTTTTGTTTTACCAAATGCTACTGTTTCACACGCCATCATTAGTGTGTAATCGAAGTGCTCTTTTGCTACATGAAAGTCATGAATCACAGCAATCACTGTTTTGCCTTCTGCTCTCCAATTAGTAATCACTCGACATAAATCTAGATTCGTTTTGGCATCCACAGCATTGAATGGTTCATCCAATAAAATCACATCAGCATCTTGAACAATAATCCTTGCAAATAGCGCGCGCTGAAATTGCCCATTGGATAAGTTATCAATCGTACGATTTTCAAAGCCCGTTAAGCCAACTGTAGCGAGAGCTTCCTTGACTTTCGTCATAGTATCTTCAGGTATTTTGCTAAAAATTGATCCAGTAGCTAGAAACCCCGTCGCCACGAGATCTTCTACAGTAATTGGCAAGGATCTATCAATATCAGATTGTTGTGGCAAATAACTCACTGTTTCTTTATGATTAAAACAAACACTGCCTTCATCAGGTGACAACATTCCCATCATAATCTTCAAAAGCGTACTTTTGCCTGCACCATTGGGGCCAATGATTGCATTTGTAAAACCACATGGAAAGTCCACACTAACGTGATGCACCACAGGATGGCGCTGATAGCTCATCGTGACATTTTGAACAGTAATACAAGGATCCAACATTTTAATCATCGCTTTTTCTAGTGATTGCTCAGTATAATATAAACAGTTAATATTCTATAACAGAGATTGAGATTCGCCTAAGGTGGTCTTTAGCAATCACATTAAAATTAAGTATAATATCCCATTGATCTTATGAGTTGCGAGTAAATAATGAATAAAATAGCATTAATTATAGATGACAGTGCAACAGCCAGAATAGGTATTAAAAACATGTTACAAAACCTTGGCTATGTAGCACATACTGCAAATAATGGATTAGACGCATTAGATCGTGTTTTAGCTGTAAAACCTGATGTCATCTTATTAGATTTATCTATGCCTGTATTAGATGGCACAGAAATTTTATCTATATTAAAACAACATGATGCAACCAAAAACATTCCTGTGATTATTCTTTCAGGAAAAGAAGGAATTTGTGATAAAATTCGAGCAGAAACACTTGGAGCAGCAGGATTTTTAAATAAGCCCTGTAAAGTAGATCTGCTCACGAATATGTTAACCTCTCTAAAATTAATTCAATAAAGGCTTTAACATTATGAGTATCAGAGGAATTGTTTATACAATTGATAACATACTGTGCATTACACAGATCGACACGATCTCTGAAGTTGTGCAAGGCATTACACCAACACCAATTCCTTTAACAAAAGATTGGCTGGCAGGTACGATTCAGCTACGAGGAAGTATTGTACCAGTTACCGATATATTGAAACTTTCCAACCCATCCATTACCAATCGTTCTTTAGAACAACATAAAAATAATATACTAATCATTCAAGATGGCGACTGGCAATATGGTATAAAGGTTAATAAGTTAATGGGGATTCGTGTGATTCAAGCAGAAGAAAAAGCAGCAACTCACTTCCCGCCTGAGTTTGAAGGATTACCTGAATTAGTAAAAGGCATGTATGAGATTGATGAAGGTTATTTATATAATATAAACCTATCCAAACTCATCCACAACAATGCATTTATGCATCCAGAATTATAGAGATAATATTTATTTTATAGAGGCAAAGAACCATGCTACCTAAACTCAAGAAATTCCTATCCACGCACATTCCTCATATTCTCTGCACTATCGCATTGGTTGTATTTACAACCCTCGCAATATCTATGGTTTATAATGCACATAATGCTAAATCACAGGATCAAGCCGAGCTTTTGAATAGCCAAATGTCATCAAGCAGCATCAACTCCATCAATGCAACAAAATTGGTGAATGCTCTAAAATCCAATAATAATGATGAGGCTGAACAACTATTAACATCGCTGCAAAAAAGCCTAAGTGCACAAAATCAAAATCTTGCGGTGACATCTTCTAACTTAGAAACTCAAGCCGATGCTTACTCAATATTTGGAATTATTGTTCCAGGTATTGCGTTGTATGTATTTTTAGGTTTAGCGGCGCTGAGCTTACTCCTACTCATTATTTTGATGTATAAATCTAGCACAACGTTATCAGTTGAAGATTCGCAATCTTTACAATCTCAACAACATACACAACAAGCATTGTTAGAATTCTTGGAGGTCATCCAAGCTTTGTCTGAAGGTGACTTAACTGTACAAGCTCAAGTATCTGATGATATTACAGGAACATTGGCTGACTCATTCAACTTCTCAGTTGAAGAATTGAGAAACCTTGTTTCTATGGTTAACCAATCTACTAAGAAATTATCAGAAGCTGTTGGTGATTCATCCACCGTTGCCGAAGTATTGTTAAAAGCATCAACAGAACAAGCACGTAGAATTTCTGAAGCATCGAATACCGTTATTCACGTAACGGAAGCAATGATTGACGTATCAGATCAAACATCATCTGCGGTTGATATCGCGATGAGCTCAACTGAAGCTGCGCGTTCTGGTTCTGAACGTGTACGTTCAACAATTTCAGGCATGGATCAGATCCGTGATCACATCCAAGAAACTTCAAAACGTATTAAACGCTTGGGTGAATCATCACAGGAAATCGGTGACATCGTAGAATTGATCAACGACATCGCCGATCAGACACATATCTTGGCATTGAACGCATCTATTCAGGCGGCTGCCGCTGGCGATGCAGGCCGAGGCTTCGCTGTAGTTGCTGATGAAATTCAGCGTTTGGCAGAAAGAACGGGTAACGCAACACGCCGTGTTGAGAACATCGTTAAAGCAATCCAAACAGATACAAATGAAGCAATTTTCGCGATGGAGAAAAGTACAAGTGAAGTGGTTACTGGTGCGAATTTGGCTGAACGCGCAGGTGAATCATTGAATGAAATCGAGTCAGTTTCTACGCAGTTGGCATCTATGATCCAAAACGTTTCTAAATCATCGCGTGAAGTATCAACGTTGGGCAACAAGATGAAAGATAGTATCGACTCTATCAAAAAACTTACTGAACAGAATGTAACCAGCACACAAATTACTAATCGCTCTGTTGAAAAAATTAACGAATTAGCGAATGAGTTACGTGAATCCATCAGTGGTTTCAAAATCAAATAACACATCAAATATAGATTAGGCGCATAGATTCTTATGCGCCATTGACTAAAATAGATATAGGAACGAATCAATGGCAGCATTGCATGATGAGTTAATAATTGCAGTTCAAAGTTTACGTGCTTTCCTAATTCGTAAGATTTGGAGCACCGCATCAGTAGAAAAAAATAATCAAATAGTAGATGCGTTTGATGCAAGCTTTTTACTAAAACTAATTCAAGATGACTCTGAAAATATTGAAATATGGAAGCATTTTGCATCTTTTTATTGTCAAAAAGATCAAAGGTATTTCAATCACAATGAACAAAAAAGCATTTATGCGTTGATTCGCCATTTGAAAGATGTAGAAGATGGTCAAGCAATTAAAGCAGATCTCATCGCAGAAGCCTTCAAAGAACTGAAAGTACAGGCAATTTCTACTGCTAATTTGAATCAATTAATATCTGCAAATATGCCAACTGTTGAAGAAGTTATCGAAACAGTTGAAATCGTTGAGCCTATTGCTGAAGAACATATTCAGACGAACAACATTGATTACACTACTCTGCCAATAGATGTTCTTCAGAAGCTAGTTTTAGACATCAATGCCAATAACACATTGCCAGCAAATTCAAGCAAAACAATTCAGCCATTTGAAACGGCTTTACAAGCACTTTATAAAGATGCGCCAAGCTTTTCAGCAGCAACTTCTGATAATGACAAAATCATTGCACTGATTAAAATTACAGATTTCTTTGTAATTTCAAACCAAACCAATAATTTTGCAATATCTGATAGCTTTGAATCTGCACTTAAAACACGCTACATGCTATTAACACAGAAGAATTACCATGATGCTGTTGAACGCCTGAAAAACTCACCAAAAAATGATACTAAATACTTAAAAGATGTGAATGATATTGCTAATGCTGCAAAATCACAGCTTTTATTTGTACCAAGTGAAACCTTAAAAACTCAACTGGCAACATTTGCTGAACAGCAAACTATGGATAACGCTGTCGTTATCTTGAATCAGATTCATGCAGAATTGACAGCATTAGATATTATCCAAGTTCGCTCTGAAGTTGTGATTGAATCCAATACAATTTCAGAAGCTGAAAAAGTGTCTGTGGCTAAACCAAAAGCTGTAGCAACAGCAAGCATAGCCAGCAATAAAAAACATCCATATTACTTGGAAGGTAGTTTAGAGCCTACAATGAAAGAATCGCCTCAATATGATGACGATTTAATTCAAGAGCTCAAAGAAAGCTTCCGAGAAGAAGCAGAAGAAGAAATTTTCCCACTGATTGAATCAGCATCCACAGTTCTCAAAAATCAGCCTTATCAAGAATCTGATATTTTAGATTTACGCCGTGCTTATCACACACTGAAAGGTAGCGGATATACTGCATCCTTCCCTATTATTGGTGAAATTGGCTGGCAAGTTGAACGTGTTATTAATGGCGTGAGAGATAATCACTATCCATTCAGCGAAGCAATCTTATATCATGCCTTAGATGGCTACGATGCAGCTAAAGCACTTTTTGCTGATCCTGACTTACAAAATAATGAGTTACAACGATTAACATACCAAGCACAATACTTGATTGATCATAAAGGTATTGTTGAGCTCAATAGCATAATTGCTGAAACAGCACCTGCTATTGAAGAGCAACCTCTAGAATCTGCAGCTGAAGTCATTGAATATCAATCATTTGATGAAATGCCAAATGATTATTCGTCATCATATCGTTTAGAAGGTTTTGCAACACCTACTGAATCTGATACAGCAACTTTAGATGAAGACCTAGTTGCAGAATTAAGAAACAGTATGTTTGATGAGGCAAGACAAGAATTACTACCAGAACTCAACCAAATTTCAACTAATTTCTTAAATGACTCATCATCACATTCAGATCTAGAACGTGCTCGCCGTATATTCCATACATTTAAAGGCAATGCTTTAATGATTGGCTTAAATGATTTAGGTGAAATCTCTGGAACGATCGAAATAGTGCTAGATTCAATCTTATCTGGCAGATATAAGTTAACGCCTGCGATTACCTATCATATGGCTGATGTTTATATTAATTTCAGGAAATATCTTAATAATACTCCAATCTCTGATGAAGAACGCAGCCGCTTACTATATCAAGGCAATATGCTCAAAGAGCATAAAGGCGATGTTTCCAGCTTATTGGCTGTACCAACAACAGAACAACCAGCAAGCAATATTGAACCGATGCCTGTAACACCTGCACAGCCAAGTGTTGAAGATATTTTATCCGAACGCCGCCAAGCAATGTTCGAAAATATTCAAAGTGTTATCGAACAAAGTGAGTTAAATACACTAGATCAGAAATTAACGGATGAAACTTTAGATCTTACAGATGAAGAGTTAAGCCAACGATTGATTACAGGTTTTACAAAATGCGAAAGCAGAACTTATTCTGCCTTGAAACGTTATAGCCAAGATGTTGCATTATGCTTATTGCATCCTAACTTCTCCGACGAACATCCATTACACCATCTTTTAATTAGTGCGTATCATAAGCATCTATTATTATTCCGTGCGCATGGCTTAACACCTCAAGATGTGCGATTGCTTTTATGGGGTAAAGTTTTAACTGCTGTTTTAGCCATCATTAAAACCAATCAGATCAATGAATCTGTTGCTTATGAATACATTGAAGAGCTTCAAAAACCTATTTTAGAAGTTGAGCACAAAGAAGTTAAAACAGCAGCAACTACTGAAGCACAAGAGGAAATTGATCCTGAATTAATGCAGGCATTTGTTGAAGAGGCTCATGAAGTTTTAGAACAAGCTGATGAACTCATTCAGCAGTGGCAAGAAGAAAATTACAATCCAAAATCTGATAAAATCTCAGAATTACGTCGCCAGATGCATACATTAAAAGGTGGCGCACGAATGGTGGGCAAAGAAGGATTGGGGCAATTAAGTCATGCTTTAGAGTCACTATTAGATCCTAACTACATTACACTATTTGACTCAGATCCTAAGCGATTTGAAGTATTACAGCGTGCGCTTGATCATTTACAAGTATTATTAGAAAGTTCGAATAAACAGTTAGATCACGAGGGCTTTAACTTACTATCAGCATTACACTTATTATTAGGTAATGAGAACCCACCTGAATTAACTAAAGAAGGTGCTGTTTCAGGACAATCTACAACGACAGAAGTGACAGATAAAACTGCAACAGCCGCACAATCTGAATTGAGCTCATTGAAAATCTCACCTGTTCAGTTAAATAGAATCAGTGAAAAAGTTTCAGAAAATAATATTTTAACCACCCAATACAACAACTCAATGTCCAGCATTGCAAGTATATTGGCTGAAATTGCACGTACAACCCAACACATCAACATGACAGCTCGTAATATTGAAATTGAGACAGAAGCCCAAATGGTTTCACGTCATGCTAAAGCGTCCCAAAATAAAGAAGAATTCGATCCTTTAGAACTTGATCAATTCTCTGAATTACAGCATTTGGCGCGCTCTGTATCTGAATCGATTGAAGACCTTAATACTTTCCATAAACATATCTCTGATTATATGGAAAATATAAATGCATCTTTATCTAAATTCTCAGGCAATCAGAATTTAATTTCTGATACGTTGACGGACATTGGTACAGTCAGCTTCAACCATATCTTACCAAGACTTCGCCGCATAGTTCGTCAAGTGAGTAAAGCCAATAATAAACAAGTTGAACTAATTGCAATTGGTGTTGATACACAAGTAGAAAGAGTCGTTTTAGAACAAATGACCGCTGCTTTTGACCATATGATCCGAAATTCTATTGTCCATGGCATTGAAGCCCCAGAAGATCGTATCAAAGCTGGCAAACCTGAAAATGGCACAATTACACTAAAAGTGTCAAAACGCGGTTCTGACTTAGTCATCGAGTTAGCAGATGATGGCAAAGGTTTTAATATTGAACAAATTCGCGCCAAAGCTATTGAAAAAGGTTTAGTAGAGCAAGATACAATCATTGATGATAATGAGCTGGTTAACTTAATCATGCTACCTGGATTTTCTACTGCAGCTCAACTATCACAAGATGCTGGTCGTGGCGTTGGTCTAGATGTATTAGCTAAAGCCATGGCGATTTTGAAAGGTACTGCGGGCTTATCCTTTGTACAAAATGCAGGTGTGACATTTAAAATCTCCATCCCTGCAACATTAATGATTGTACAATCATTAATAGTTAGTGCAGGCGGGCAGAATTACGCAATTCCAATTGATAACATCATCGGTGTAACACAAGAAAAGGATGTTATCTTTGATGGTAAACGTACGCAATTTTCATATCATAACCATATTTATGAAGCTTATGATTTAGCTAAAATTTATTCGGGTGTAGATGTTAATTCACAAGAAAGCTACATTTACCTATTATTTGAAGTGAATGGTAAATCTATTGCTGTGGGTGCTGAATCCATCATGTCACAACTAGAAGTGCTTATGTATCCATTGAACCCTCAAATTGCACATATTCCTGGATTAACAGGCAGTGCTGTAACACCTGATGGGGAAACAATTTTCACCGTTGATATTGCTGCCTTCTCACAAAGCATGGCCATTACCTCTCAAAAATCCGAAGTAGAAGTTGTGAAAGAAGTTAAAATAACAACAGATACAAATAACGATAGTCCTATTGTATTAGTAGTAGATGATTCCATTACTATGCGCCGTGTTAGCCAACGTATGTTGGAACGAGCTGGCTATAAAGTTACAACAGCAAAAGATGGTTTAGATGCGATTGAAACTTTAGAAACATTACAACCTGACTTAATCATGTTAGACATTGAAATGCCACGTATGGATGGTTTTGAAGTTCTCACCTATTTACGCAGCACAGAAAGATTTATGCAAACACCAGTGATGATGGTAACATCACGATCAGGTGAAAAACATCGTAATCGTGCGTTTGAAATTGGTGCCAATGAATATTGTGGTAAGCCATATCAAGAAGAACAAATTTTACAGACAATTAAAAAGCTTTTGAATAAAGAAGATTAATTGCAACAAAATAAGGAGCTTGTATGAGTGTCGGTAAACAAATGCAACTGGAGTTTAAAGACTTCGATCAAGTTGCCAATGTCTATATGGATTTTATTGTTGGTGGTGGTTTTTTCATTCCAATGGCTAAAGTAGATTTTAACTTAGGTGATGAAATCTTTATTGCATTAATTTTGCCTGATGAACCTGGCAAACGCCATCCTGCTGCAACTAAAGTTGTGTGGATTAATCCTGAAAACTCACTGAAAGGAAAACCAGGAATTGGTGTACAATTAACGGGTATGAATGCAGGTCCATTGAATGAACGCTTAAAACGTTGCGTCGGTTCTGCACAGAAAAAATCAACTTTTACCCTAACTATGTAGTGATATGTTAATAGATTCACATTGCCATTTAGATCGCATTGATCTTACCTCGTTTGACCATAATTTTGACAATCTTATGCAAGAAAATCGCAAAGCAAATATTTCACATATGCTTTGTGTATCTGTGCATCCTGATGATTGGCAAAATATGGCTGATATAACAGCGCCCTATTCTAATGTTTTCTTATCTTTTGGGATTCATCCTGGCGATATTAAAGCTAAAGATATTGATTTCACAATTGATCATTTTGATCCCTATATGCAAGATCCTCGTGTGATCGCAATTGGCGAAACGGGTTTAGATTATCATTATGGCGAAGATCATAATCTTCAAAAAGAAATCTTTGCTCGCCAAATAGAAGTCGCAAAGCTCTATCAGAAGCCATTAATCATTCACACACGTGATGCTCGTGAAGATACTATTGCGATTCTCAAAGAGAATGAAGCTGAAAAATGTGGCGGTGTAATGCACTGTTTCACTGAAAATTGGGAAATGGCAAAAGCTGCGTTGGATTTGGGCTTCTACATCTCATTTTCTGGCATTGTGACATTCAATAATGCACAAAGTTTACGTGATGTTGCCAAACAAGTGCCATTAGATCGTTTATTAGTAGAAACTGATTCACCTTATTTAACGCCTGTTCCTTATCGTGGTAAGTTAAACTATCCTGCACGAGTACAACACGTTGCAGAAAAACTTGCAGATTTGAAAGAGATCAGCTTTGATAAAATGGCTGAGATCACAACTCAAAATTTTAAAAACCTTTTTAAAGTTAATTTGGATTCATAATTATGTCCAAGGCTCTGATTACTGTATTAGGCGATCTTATGTTGGATCGCTATTGGTTTGGCTCTGCAAAGAGAATTTCTCCAGAAGCCCCCATCCCTGTCATTAACGTACAAAACAATGAAGATCGTTTAGGCGGTGCTGCTAACGTTGCCCTAAACCTTTGCTCACTTGAAAAAGAAGTTGTTTTGGCAGGATTGATTGGCAATGACTTAGAAGGTCAACGCTTTACAGAACTGTGCCAACAAAACAATATTCAGAGCAAAGTATTAGTTCAAGATGATTTTCAAACTATTACAAAATTAAGAATCATCAGCCGCCAACAACATATGCTGCGTTGTGACTTTGAGCAGCCATTGGCTACAACACAATTAAGCACTCAATATATTCAACAACTATTAGTACTTATTGAAAAATCTAACATTGTTATCTTATCCGATTATCAGAAAGGGTTTTTAGCTGATCCACAACAATTCATTACACATGCTCGTACGCATAATATTCCAATTGTTGTTGACCCAAAAGGTAATGATTTTACAAAATATCGTGGTGCAACATTATTAACACCAAATCGCTCTGAATTTGAAGCGATTGTTGGTACAGCATCCTCAGAAGAAGATTTACTAACAAAAGCTGAACAATTGCGTCATGATTTGAATTTAGATGCTTTATTAATCACTCGCAGTGAAGAAGGAATGACACTCATTCAAAAAAATGAGCCTCCATTTACTATCCCTGCTAAAGCACAAGATGTTTATGATGTAACAGGTGCTGGCGATACTGTAATTGCAACACTTGTTGCCATGATGGCAGAAGGCAAGCCACTTACTGAAGCAACTACTATTGCAAATATTGCCGCATCCATAGTTGTTGGCAAACTGGGCGCATCCCAAGTTTCTATTCAAGAACTGAACCGTGCTATTAGCACACAAGAGCGCGCACATCATCTTGTTCTAACATTAGATGAGCTAAAAGATGAACTTAAAAATGCTCGTGCCAATAACGAAACTGTTGTCATGACAAATGGTTGTTTTGACTTACTACATAAAGGTCATGTTACCTATCTCAATGAAGCAAGAAAGCTAGGTGATCGTTTAATTGTCGCTCTCAATTCAGATGCTTCAGTGAAACGTTTAAAAGGTGAAAATCGTCCAATTATGGACGAATCTAGCCGAGCAACAGTTTTAGCGTCATTAAGTGCTGTTGACTGGGTCATTATGTTTGATGATGATACGCCTGAATCTGTCATTACAGAATTACTGCCTGATATTTTAGTCAAAGGTAGCGACTATACTGTTGATCAAATAGCTGGTGCACAAGCAGTACTTGATAATGGTGGCACTGTTAAATTACTAAGTTTTGTTGATGGTTATTCCACAACTAAAGCAATCGAAAAAATTTCACATAACAATAAGTAATATAAATTATTACTTATTGTTATAATTATGTTATAATTTTGTTAAATATTTAGACTAAGGTGAATTTCAATGGATGAGAATAAACGCAAAGCACTCCAAGCTGCGCTTGGCCAAATTGATAAACAGTTCGGTAAAGGTTCTGTTATGCGCTTTGGTGATAAAAATGAAGACACAGATATTATTCCTGTTTCTACTGGTTCACTAGGTTTAGACATAGCTTTAGGCATTGGTGGCTTACCTCGTGGTCGTATCATTGAAATTTATGGCCCCGAATCATCAGGTAAAACAACATTAACATTACATGCTATTGCAGAAGCACAAAAAGCTGGTGGCACAGCTGCATTCATCGATGCAGAGCATGCTTTAGATCCAGTTTATGCAGCAAAATTAGGTGTTGATGTTCCTAACCTTTATATTTCACAACCAGATAATGGTGAACAAGCATTAGAAATCGCTGATACTTTAGTACGCTCTGGTGCTGTTGATATCGTTGTTATTGACTCAGTTGCCGCTTTAACACCAAAGGCTGAAATTGAAGGCGATATGGGTGATTCACACATGGGCTTGCAAGCTCGTTTGATGAGCCAAGCATTACGTAAATTAACGGCAAACATTAAAAAATCTAATACATTAGTTATTTTTATTAACCAAATTCGTATGAAGATTGGTGTAATGTTCGGTAACCCAGAAACTACAACTGGTGGTAATGCATTAAAATTCTATGCTTCTGTTCGTTTAGATATTCGTCGCATTGGTGCGATCAAAAAAGGTGACGAAGTTGTGGGTGCTGAAACTCGTGTTAAAGTTGTGAAAAATAAAGTTTCTCCGCCATTTAAACAAACTGAATTTGACATCATGTATGGCGAAGGTATCTCTCGTACAGGTGAAATTATTGATCTTGCAGTTAAAGCCAACATCATAGAGAAATCTGGTTCTTGGTATAGCCATGGTGATAAGCGTATCGGCCAAGGTAAAGAAAATGTAAAACAGTTCTTGAAAGATAACCCTGAATTAGCAGAAGGGATCGAACAACAAGTTCGTGAATATTTCCTTGCACAGCCTGTTGAGAATATATTGTTAGGTGCTCCTGATGATGAAGATTTTCAACTAGATGAGACTGAAAACTAAATCTAATCTATAATTATGCCACCGCCATGGTGGCTTTTTTATTTCTATATTCAAATTTTTATGTCAAATCCTACAGAAACCCGCACAGAAGTCCGTTTCGTCACTGTTAATGAGCATCAATCAGGACAACGCGTTGATAATTTTCTCATGGCACAATTCCGCACATTACCGAAAAGCCGCATCTATCAGATGATTCGTAAGGGTGAAGTTCGTGTTAATAAAGGCCGTGTAAAGCCTGAAACTCGCATAGATGAAGGCGATATTGTTCGTATTCCTCCTGTTTCATTAACACCTGGTGCTGAAAATGAAATTCCTATTTTCTGGAAAGAACGTTTAATCAAGAATATTGTGCATGAAGATGAACGTTTATTAGTCATTAATAAACCAGCTGGCATCGCTGTACATAAAGGCAGTGGTTTACCTTATGGTGTAATCGAAGTGTTACGTGCCGCTCGCCCAGAATTAGAATTCTTAGAATTAGTTCACCGCTTAGATAAAGATACAAGTGGTTGTTTAGTTTTGGCAAAATCAGGCAAAATTTTGCGTGATCTACAAAAAGCATCCATGAATAAACGTTACTTGTGCTTAGTGAAAGGCTATTGGGACAAAGGCCGCTTCGATCAACATGCTAAATTAGATATAGAAAACCGTGAACATGGTGAACGTCATGTCGTAGTTTCTCCAAATGGCAAAGAAGCTCATACTCGCTTTGATATCATCGAGCATTACCCTAAAGCTTCATTACTAGAAGCCAAACTCTTCACAGGTCGTACTCACCAAATTCGTGTACATGCTGCAAGTATGGGATTCCCATTATTGGGTGATGAACGTTATGGCGATCCTGAAGCAAACAAAGCATTTAAATCAAAAGGTTTAGGCAGAATTTTCTTACATGCAAGTAGCTTAATGATCGATATGCCGCCATATGATTATGCATTCAGTGCGCCATTGCCTGACGATCTCAACAAATTCTTAAATAACTTACGTTAATGAAATACCCCAGACAAACATCTGGGGATTTTTTTGTCATAAATCATTATGATAACGATATTATGACAAAAGCATCTTTCATCTTCACAATAAATCCGCTATTTTAATTAACTTTATTTAAGTTAAAGAAATAAGTATGGATATATTAAAAGATTGGAAACTGCAATCGTTAGGAATTGCAATTATTGCACTCTGCGAAGCTGTTGGTAAAAGAGAAATAGGAATTGTACTCGTTTTCCCAATGCTATATGCAATGATTGTGGGTGGCATTATTAGTGTGCCAAAATTTAAAATTCTCAACGAAAAAAATATGAAACATGCATCGACAATTATGGGCGTTGCATTAGTTATTTTAGTTGTAAAGTTAGGCATGTCTGTTGGGCCTAATATTCCAAAAATTATGGCAGCAAAAGGTGCGTTGATTTTTCAAGAGATTGGCCACTTTGCAGGCACAATTTTGCTAGGTTTACCATTAGCAATTGCATTAGGAATGGGACGTGAAGCAGTTGGTGCAACATATTCTGTTGGCCGTGAACCTAACATTGCAATCATTGAATCTAAGTATGGTTTAGATTCACCTGAAGGCCGTGGTGTTATGGCGATTTACATTTGTGGCACACTATTTGGTGCCATTTGGATGTCTATTTTATCAGGTGTTATCTCACAAATGGATATTCTCCACCCTCTAGCACTTGCAATGGGCGCTGGCGTAGGCAGTGGTAGCATGATGGCTGCATCAGTTGCACCTATTGTAGAACGCTATCCAGAACAAGCAGACAATATTCAAGCTTATGCAGCATCTGCAAACTTAATGTCTAGCGTTGTGGGTATCTATATCTATATCTTCTTCTCATTACCATTCGCATCATTCTTATACAATAAAATTAAAGGCATCAAGGGATAATTTATGACACACAAAATTTTTGAAACTATCTCTATTTTGATTTTATTAAGTATTTTCACAGCACTAGGCAATGCAGTTAGTCTATCTATTTATGGTACAGGCTCAACTTCTTTCACCATATTATTGATGGATGGATTGACCGCTATGGCAGTTTTAGCTGGTATTTCTTTAGCAGGCTATCTCATTGGGCTATTACCTAAATTTAATAAGTTGCCAGTAATTCTATGGGCTTCTATCGTTGCAGCCTATTTATCTTCACCATATTTTCCATATAGTGATCTATTAGTACAATTAACCAATAAAGTATCTTTACTAGTTATCTGCACACCTGTCTTAGCATTTGCAGGCTTAGCATTAGGTAAAGACTTAGCTCAATTTAAAACAATTTCTTGGAGAATTATTCCTGTTTCTCTTGCTGTATTCACAGGAACATTCATTTTCGCAGCACTCATCGCACAAGTGACATTAAGATGGGAAGGCGTTATTCCATAATCAAATGTTCATATAGGAATGAATTATGATGACAAAAGAAGAGCTCAAAAAACGTGTTTGTGAAGCAATTGCCAATCGCAAAGAAGATATCAAAGCACTAGCCGCTGATATCTGGCGTGAGCCTGAATTAGGCTATAAAGAAGTTAAAACGGCTGCTAAGGTTGAAGCTGCTTTTACTGCATTGAATGTGCCATTTAAAAATCAATTAGCATTAACAGGTGTGAAAGCTCGTTTAAAAGGTGGCAAAGGCAGTAAACACAGCGTATGTGTTATTGGCGAGTTAGATGCCATCATTTGTGCAGATCATCCAGATGCTGATCCTATTTCTGGCGCTGCACATTGCTGTGGGCATAATGCTCAAATTGCTAATATGATGGCTGTTACAATGGGTTTAGTTGATTCAGGTGCTATGGAATATTTAGCAGGAGATGTTGTCCCATTTGCTGTGCCTGCTGAAGAATATGTAGAAATCACATATCGCAATAAACTCATTAAAGATGGCAAAATCAAATATATTGGTGGAAAGCCTGAATTGATTTCTCGTGGCGAATTTGATGATATTGATATGGCTTTGCAAATCCATCTCACAGGCGTTAAACAAGATCGACCTAACGGTTTCATCGAAATCTCTACAACAACTAATGGATTCATTGGCAAACTCATCAATTATAAAGGTAAACCTGCACATGCTGCAGCTGCACCACATTTAGGTGTAAATGCTTTGAATGCCGCCATTATGGGCCTAATGGGTGTGAATGCCATTCGTGATACTTTCAGAGAAAAAGATTATGTTCGCTTTCATCCAATCATAACTCAAGGCGGTGATTTAGTTAATGTTGTGCCAAGCGATGTTAAAATGGAAAGCTATGTACGTGCATCCAATGTTCCTGCAATGATTGATGCCAATGAACGCATCACTCAAGCGTTAAGAGCTGGTGCAATGGCAGTTGGTGCTGAAGTTGAAGTTCAAGATTTACCAGGTTACTTGCCACTTTATAATAATAAAACGCTCAATGATTTATTAGAAAGTAATGCTGGTACATTGATTGGCTCAGAAAATGTTTGGGAAGCTCCTCATATGACTGGTAGTACAGATACTGGTGATCTTTCTCATATTATGCCTGTGAGCCATCCTTGGATTGGTTCAATCAGAGGATCATTACATGGTAATGATTATTTTGTCTTTGATGATGATATGGCATACATTCATCCTGCACAAATGATGGCAATGACAATCATTGATCTACTCTATGACGATGCATCAGCAGCTACAGAGCTGTTAGATAACTATCAACCAATTATGAGCAAAGAAGAATATTTATCCTTCTTAGATAGTTTCAATAAATAATAACCAATAAAAATGCCGCTGTTAATAGCGGCATTTTTATGAAATTCTATTTTTATTTGCTCTTTAAAATCTGAACTTGATTATTGGCAACCAAAGGAATCGGTTCAGGATTAGGTAAGAAAGAGCACGCAGCATCGGCACACTTGCCACAGCAAGTTGCAACACCTAAATTCATTTGAAGATCAGCCAACTGTGTTGCTCCATTCGCAACCGCTTCCTTGATCTCTTTATCAGTAATGCCATTACAAATACAAATATACATACACCACCCCTTACTTCGAACTCTGTAAGATCATAGTGATAATCATTATTATTTGCAAGTTATTTATTTATGAGAATCTTTTATAATTTAAATTATTCAATACGATAAATGCCATCAGTATTGTAATTGCTAGCTTTTTGCCATTCATAAACTGCTTTCACAGTTTCTCCATCCATCAATCCTTTATCAATTTTTGGCTCAAACAAGTAACTTTCTGAGATTAATTTCTCTTGTAACTCTCTCACCAAATATCCTTCTGAACCTTGCATCAAACGTTCGGCTGAAAAACCTTGTTGAATTGCATGTAAATGGCGAGCATGTGTCAATAAATATTGATAGGGTAAATGTAGATCTAATTCTGAAGGCAAAGCTGACTGCCCTGCTAATACTCGGAATTGTTGGTATTCTCCACTTGGCATCAATTCATCATGAAACCCTGCAATAACTTGACAACCCGCAGATTTATAATCGGTCTCAATACTACCTGCTGCATGAATATGATCATTCGGAGCACAGGCATCCAAAACCAAATGATCACTACCATAATCACGCCACACTGGTGTTGGAATATGTCGAGTTAAACGAAAAGCACCTTCTTCTTTCGGACGATTATCCGGCTCATGTGCGCCCACATAATACTGATATAGACCTTGTGCCAATTGATTGCTAATTCGTTTATCAGGATTTTCGCGTTGTTTAATTAAATTAGCTGAAAATGGCACTGTTGATCCATGAAACACAGCAATTTTATGATTCTTACGATCCCAAATACCCAATAAACAATTTAAGTGTAAATAATCTAATTGATTCTCAACAATTTTAATTTCCGTGAGCCATTTACCTTTCTCAGATAGAGATTGAGCTGCACGAATACCAAACAAAACAATATCACTCGTTAAGCGATAATGACACTGTTCCACAAGGCGCACTAAATGTGCTGAAGAAATCGTAAATTCTTTATCCGAATATGGCATAGAGAGATGTGCAGTATCAACCTCACCAAAAAATGAATCTTTCATAACATCTCTCCTATGCTGATGTAATTATGTTAATTACGCTTTTTTCATAAATTCTGATTTCAACTGTAAACTTGTGCCATTCACTTTACAATCTAAATTGTGATCACCTTCGATGATACGAATACCTTTGATCATTGTGCCCTGCTTCACAACCATTGATGAACCGCGCACTTTTAAATCCTTAATCACCGTTACAGAATCACCATCAACTAACGTATTGCCATGAGCATCTTTAGCTGTTAATACATCATCTGCAGAATCAGCATCATTTGCTGACCATTCATTGGCACATTCTGGACAAACAAACATTTCACCATCAACGTAAGTATATTCTGAGTTACATTTCGGGCAATTTGGCATTGTCATTATAATATTCTCCTAAAAAATCTACCAAAAAAATAGGACTGACATTCTAAGCGGTTTAGTAAATCTTTACAACTCAATGGAAATATTTGATATTTATTAACTATTTTCCAATCAGCCATTCTTTGCTGAATTCATCTATAATAGAGCAATTTACTTTTACCAATATCACCATGCTAACCATCAAACACATTCCAGATTATTTAAAATTAATTCGTTTTGATAAACCCATTGGTACACTTTTATTGTTATGGCCAACGCTATGGGCGCTATGGATTGCTAGCTCTGGCATACCAAAGATTAGTTTGATCATCATATTCACATTAGGCGTATTCATTATGCGTTCTGCTGGTTGTGTAATGAATGATATTGCAGATAAAGATTTTGACCCACATGTAGAACGTACCAAAGATCGACCATTAGCAGCAAAACGTATCACATTAAAAGAAGCTTATGGCGTACTTTTAGTATTTATTGGTATCGCTTTTATCTTGGCATTATTCCTTAACTGGAAAACTATTTTATTATCCATTCCAGCATTGATTATTGCCCTTTCATATCCTTTTGCTAAGCGCTTTCATTCTTTGCCACAAGCACATTTGGGTATTGCATTCTCATTTGGTATTCCTATGGCATTTATGGAAATCACTGGAGGATTGCCTTTAGAAGCCTATTTGATTTTTGTGATGAATATCTGTTGGACATTAGTATATGACACAGAATATGCAATGAGCGATCGTGAAGATGATAAGTTCATTAACATTAAATCTAGTGCATTATTATTTGAAAGTTTATTAGGTGCCAAAGATTATTGGATCATTATTGGTTTACAAACTGTTGTTGTGACTTGTTTAATCATATTAGGCATATATGCGCATTATTCCTCTATTATTTGGAGCATAACACTATTGCTTGTGATTGCATTATTTATCTATCATGTTCAGCTTATAAAAGATCATGATCGTTTCAAATGTTTCAAAGCATTCCTACATAACAATTGGGTCGGTGCTGTGATCTTCATCGGACTTGTTATTGAATATTCTTTTTAAGGAGCCATTTTATGGGCAACCGTTTATCTAAAATTGTGACAAAAACAGGCGATCATGGTGAAACAGGATTAGCTGGGCAAACTCGTGTCCCTAAAAATCACCCTAGAATTCAAGCTGTGGGAACAGCAGATGAATTAAATTCTAACCTTGGTTTATTAATGGCGCACATGCCAATAGAATTAGATGCGATTAAAGATGAGTTTTTTAAAATTCAGCACCATCTATTTAATTTAGGCGGTGAGCTTGTAATGCCTGAACATGCTTTTATCACAGCTTCAATGGTGGAATTTTTAGAAGACCGCATCGTTCATTACAATGAAGCATTACCTTATTTAAAAGAATTCATTCTTCCAAGCGGCTCAATCCCAACTTGCCATGCTCATATTTGTAGAACAATCACAAGAAGATTAGAACGTGAAGCTATCACATTACACCAAGAAGAAGCGTTAAATTCCGTGCTTTTACAGTATATTAATCGTTTATCAGACTATTTCTTTGTGATTTCTCGTACAATTGCACGTGCAACACAAGATCAAGAAATCTTATGGAATAAAGATCTCAACTAATGAGCTTTAATCATATCATTGTACAAATGCCCATTAATGCAACAACTTTAGAATGGGCACGTTGTACATCTCCACATTTAATCCAGACAGAATATTCTAATAAAAGAAATGACTATTTATTATTAAGTAGAGCATTATTGGAATATATTTTGCAGCAACATTTTAATATTCCAAAATTGCCAGAAATTGCTTATTTAGAACATGGTAAACCACACTTCATTCATTACCCTAAGATTGCGTTCAATATTACACACACAAATACAACTATGGCAATTATCGTTGCTAATGATAATCCTGTAGGTATTGATATTGAAAGCATTAAGATTAGAAAGAATTTCCAGGGATTGGAGGAAAGAGTATTACATGCGGAAGAACAAGCTTGGCTAAAACAGCAGTCTAATTATTTAGAATCATTCTTCGCTTTATGGTCTGCGAAAGAAGCTTATCTAAAAGCAACAGGAACAGGATTATCTGGATTGTCATCCTTAGAATTAGATATGAATGCTAATTTAGCATATGGCACATTAAAGCAAGGCTATCTATATATTGGCAAAACCCCCATCAATGAGAGTTTCGTGTGTTATTTACCTGATAAAAATATGCCAAATCTTTATAAATTTGATGGGCAAAAATTATATCTTTCTTATAGGGAATGGCTAACTATTAAATGCTGTAGCCATCACCTTAAAACGATATAAAAAACTAATTAGTCATGGTGAATCAAAAAGTCTTCTTTCTGCGCACCCTGTTCAATTAATTCCTTCATCCAGATTGGCATTTTTCCACGGCCACTCCATTCTACTGTTTCATCAGATGGATGACGATATTTCATTGGAACTTTATTAGTTCTTATACCAATATCTTTCTCGGTATAAACATCATCTAAACTCAAGCCAGATGCTTGCAATAAATTCTCAATCTTTTGACGGATACTATCTGCTTCTACTTTTTTTCTCTCTTCAATTTCATGACTAATTTCAATCATTAAAACTTCAAGTTGAGATAAAGAATATTTCTTATA
>JBEBSR010000021.1:0-41518 GCA_040394195.1 Wohlfahrtiimonas larvae
GACAAGTATTCATTACCCATTTTCATTTTACGTAAACGGCCAACAGGAACTTCCAATGTGCCAGAAACTGCAGCAGGCGTTAATAGCTTCATAGTATCTTCACGATGATTAGGAATCACACGAACCCAATCATTGGATTCACGAATCATAGTTTCGATGTCATTTAAAGGCACATCTTTTGTTAATTTCAAAGTTAATGCTTGTGAGTGACAACGCATTGCGCCAACGCGAACACAAATACCATCCACAGGAATATCACGGCTAGATCCTAAGATCTTATTAGTTTCCACCATGCCTTTCCATTCTTCACGACTTTGACCATCAGCTAATTCGCTATCAATCCAAGGAATTAAGTTACCCGCTAAAGGCACTGTGAAATTATCTTTAGGGAATTGATCTTGCTTCAATAAATGTGAAACGCGGCGATCAATTTCTAAAATTGCCTTTGCAGGAGAAATTAAATCCTCAGCCATTTCATTACCAATGAATTGCATTTGTTGGAGCAATTCACGCATATTTTGTGCACCAGCACCAGATGCTGATTGGTAAGTCATGGATGTTGTCCACTCAACCAAACCTTCTTTAAACAAGTTGCCTAAAGCCATCAACATCAAGCTCACTGTGCAGTTGCCGCCTACAAATGTTTTGATGCCATTATTTAAGCCTTGGTCAATGTTATGGCGATTGATTGGATCTAAAACAATGATTGCATTATCTTCCATTCTTAAAGTGGATGCGGCATCAATCCAATAACCTTTCCAACCTGCTAATTGTAATTTTTCATAGACAGCTTTTGTATAATCACCACCTTGGCAAGTCAAAATAATGTCTTGTGCCATCAATGCTTCAATGTTGAAAGCATCTTCTAATGTGTTTTCTTGTGAGCCGCCCATATTAGGTGCAGCGCCACCAGAATTGGATGTTGAAAAGAATGTTGCATGAATGTGTTTAAAATCACCTTCTTCAACCATTCTTTCCATCAGCACAGAGCCAACCATTCCGCGCCAGCCAACTAAACCAACCTTTTTCATTTTTGTATCCTTAATAATGCAAATCCATGATCTTGCTTTGAAGCAAGATCAGATCAATATTTGTTTAAATTGATTATGCTTGAAGCTCTGCAATCACAGCATCGCCCATTTCTTTACAACCAACTACTGTGCTGTTTGCTTGTGCAATATCACCTGTGCGAATGCCTTTGCTTAATACTGCTTCAATTGCATCATCAATTTCTTTGGCAATTTCAGGGCGATTCAAAGTGTATTTGAACATCATGCTCACAGACATAATGGTTGCTAAAGGATTAGCTTTATTTTGGCCTGCAATATCAGGTGCTGAACCGTGGCTTGGTTCATATAAACCTTTATTGTTTTCATCCAAAGATGCAGAAGGTAACATGCCGATAGAGCCTGTTAACATTGCAGCTTCATCGGATAAAATATCACCAAAGATATTACCTGTTAACATCACATCAAATTGTTTTGGTTGGCGAACTAACTGCATTGCAGCGTTATCTACTAACATGTGAGATAGTTTTACATCAGGATATTCTTTAGCAACTTCAGTCACAACGTCGCGCCACAACTGTGTTGTTTCTAACACATTCATTTTGTCAATGGAGCAAACTTGTTTGTTGCGTGCTTGCGCTGCTTTGAATGCAACATGTGCAATGCGGCGAATTTCAGATTCAGAATACAACATAGTATTGAAGCCTACTTTTTCGCCATTACGAATTTCGATGCCACGAGGATGGCCGAAATAGATATCGCCCGTTAATTCACGCACGATTAAAATATCTAACCCAGAAACCAACTCTTCTTTCAAAGAAGAAGCGTGTGCCAATTCTTTGAAAACATGAGCAGGACGAAGATTAGCAAATAAGTTTAAACCTTTACGAATTGCTAATAAACCTTGTTCTGGGCGAACTTCACGAGGCAATGTATCGTATTTAGTATCACCGACTGCACCAAGCAATACAGCATCAGCAGCTTTTGCCTTGGTGAGGGTTTCATCTGGTAGTGGTTTGCCCGTTTTATCGTAAGCAATACCGCCAATGAGCGCGGTTTCCGTTTCAATGCCAAGTTTATACTTGTCATTCATAACATTTAATACACGAACTGCTTGTTCTGTGATTTCTGGACCAATACCATCACCCGGTAATACTAATACTTTCATTCCTCATCCTTATTGTTTAATTGCGGCCTGTATGACCAAAGCCACCGGCGCCGCGCTCCGATGCTTCAAACTCTTCTACCTCTTGGAAATTCGCTTGGATCACTGGCACAATAATCATCTGTGCTAAGCGCTCGCCAATTTCGATTGTAAAAGCCTTATTGCTACGATTCCAAGCTGAAACCATTAGTTCACCTTGATAATCTGCATCAATTAAGCCCACAAGATTGCCAAGTACAATCCCATGTTTTGTGCCTAAACCAGAGCGAGGTAATACCATTGCTGCATAAGCTGGATCTTTAATGTAGATCGCCATACCTGTTTTCACAAAAGCACTTTCGCCTGGTTGCAACGTTAAAGGTTCATCGAGCATTGCACGCAAGTCTAAACCTGCAGAACCTGCAGTTGCATAACTTGGCAGTGGAAACTCATTCCCTAAACGTTTGTCTAAAATTTTGTAATCAACTAATAACACTGTAAATCCTTTAAATAATATTTCTGCCTGCAGTCATTCTGTCATTTTCATAGCGATCTTGTAGACCAAATTTGTACTCAAAGCTCATGACGGATTGGAATGATTGAGGTTCAATATTTAATTGCGGTAGATTATTTGTATCTGAAATGCTGTCGACTTTCAAGCTGTTATATTGATTCATTGTAAATGGTGCCTTTGGGAACCATCCTGTGGTCAATGCTAACATGTGTGCAAAAAAGCCTGGCATTGCGATAACTTTTTTACGACATAGCTGAGAATAACGCATAACATCGCGGATCATCTCTATAAATGTCATAACTTCTGGGCCAACTAAATCATAAGTTTGCTCATGATTTTCTTGGGTATCTAAAATGTTTGCAACAGCTTGTGTCACATCATCAATATAGATTGGTTGGAATTTTGTGAATGCACCTGGCAACATAAACACAGGGCATTTATTGATTAAACGCACTAAGTTATCAATGCTTGGTGCGCGGTGGCCAAACATAAATGAAGGGCGAATGATGGAAACTTTAATATCACTATTTTTCAATGTTTCTTTCAGTGCAACTTCACCTTGCCATTTAGTTTCAAAGTAAACGCTGCCACTTTTTTCTGAAACACCTAATGCACTCATGTGCACAAAGTGCTTAATATTTGTTTGTTTTGCTAATTCTGCATAATGCTTCACTAATTCAACATGTGCTTTAGTTGCTCGCTTACGATTACCATCCATTGTACCAATCAAGTTAATGATAATGTCTGCATCATGGATGTGATAGAGCATTTCTGCATCAGTTTGTGGATAATTTTTGAACTTCACAAACTGGAATTGTCTTGTATCCACTTGTGGGTTTTTGTTGCGTGAGAATGCAATGATCGAATTATTCTTGTCTCTCGCTAAACGGCTGATGATATGGCTGCCTACGTAGCCACTGCCGCCGAGAATGATTATTTTTGACATATACAACTCCTCTAAAAAGTAGGAAGGATAACCGATCCATTCTAACCAAAGGAATGCAGGGCGTAAACTGCATATCTAGATATTTTGACCATGATCGGGAATATCAATTTTGGGCAAAACAGTATAAAATCAGCCTCACTAAGAAAACTAACAAAATATAAGGAGTCTGCATGCGTCGTTATTTTGGTACAGATGGAGTTCGAGGGTTAACAGGACAAACTCCAATGACACCAGATTTTATTTTAAAACTGGGTTATGCGGCAGGTAAAACTTTAGCACGTGAAGGTGCGCGTGTATTGATTGGGAAAGATACTCGCATTTCAGGTTATATGTTTGAATCAGCATTAGAAGCTGGTTTAACCTACGCAGGTGTGGATGTTGCTTTAACAGGGCCAATGCCTACGCCAGCCATCGCTTATTTAACTAAAACATTGGATACATCTGTGGGCTGTATGGTTTCAGCTTCACATAATCCTTACTATGATAATGGCGTTAAATTCTTTGGTGAAGATGGCCAAAAATTAGATGACAGCATTGAGTTTGAGATTGAACGCCAATTAGAAGAACCATTAATTTCTGTTGATCCTGATAAATTCGGTCGTGTACGCCGTATCACAGATGCAGCAGGGCGCTATATTGAGTTTTGTAAAAGCTCTGCGCGAGATTTAAATCTACGTGGCATGAAAATTGTTTTAGATTGTGCAAATGGTGCAACTTATCACATCGCACCACATGTATTCACTGAGTTAGGCGCTAAAGTGATTGTAATTGGCAATCAGCCAAATGGCTTTAATATCAATGATCATGTGGGTTCTACAGAACCTGCTGCTCTTCAAAAGAAAGTGTTAGAAGAAAAGGCTGATTGTGGTATTGGCTTTGATGGTGATGGCGATCGTTTAGTCATTGTAGATTCTAAAGGCATTGTTTATGATGGTGATGCGATTTTATATTTGATTGCAACGCATCGTAAAGAAAAAGCAATTGTGGCAACGATCATGAGTAACTTAGGCTTTGAATATGCCTTAAAGCAAGAAGGCATTGATTTGATCCGTGCTAAAGTTGGTGATCGTTATGTATTGGAGCAACTTAAACATCATGGTTTAACATTGGGTGGTGAAAACTCAGGTCATATCATTTGTATGGATAAACATACAACTGGCGATGGCATCATCGCCGCATTGCAAGCTTTACAAGCTATTCTTGCTAAAAATATGACGATTCAGGAAGCTTTACAGCACATTCCTAAATCAACACAAACTTTAATTAACGTAAAAATCGCAGATCGTGATGGCTGGGAAACAGAAGCGGTAACAAATGCGATTGCAATCGTTGAACAACAACTGGGTGACAAAGGTCGAGTATTGATTCGTCCATCTGGCACAGAGCCAGTTGTACGTGTAATGGTGGAAAGTTTTGATGTGAAAGCATCACGTGAATATGCAGAAACACTTGCTAAATTGATCGAAAATCAGAAATAATTATAAAAACATGCCTTGGTAGCTCAGCTGGATAGAGCGTTCCCCTCCTAAGGGAAAGGCCGCGTGTTCGAATCACGCCCAGGGCACATTTTCATATCAATAGATTAACTACACAAATAATTAATAAGAGCGTAAAATAAGTCTCTTTTCTTTTAGGAAATGTTTCCATGGATAAGCAGCTTGCCATTATTTTTAAGATAATGGGAATGTTGATGATGGCTTTTAGCTTTACTTTTTTAATCCCCGTGGGGATTTCATTTATTTATTCAGATGGACAATTCCACTATTTCATAAGTGCATTTCTCATTACAATAGTATTGGGTGCTTTGCTGTGGTTCCCATTTAGAAAAGTAGATTATGAGCTGAAAACGCGGCACGGTTTTATCATTGTGGCACTATTCTGGAGCGTATTGAGCCTGATTTGTGCATTGCCTTTGGCACTGTCAAAAGAATTAGATATTTCATTCATTCATGCGTTTTTTGAGGCAACCTCAGGCTTTACCACGACTGGTGCAACAGTATTGAATCACTTAGAAACGTTACCTAAATCCATTTTATGGTATCGCACTCAATTACATTTCTTTGGCGGTATGGGGATTATCATCTTGGCTGTTGCGATTATGCCTTTATTGGGCATGGGTGGCATGGCACTCTTTAAAGCAGAAGTGCCAGGGCCAATGAAGGAAGAGAAATTAACACCACGAATTGCACAAACAGCGCGTAATTTATGGTTCGTATATATCTCATTAATGTTGGCGTGTATTGTAAGCTACTATATTGCTGGTATGAATCTATTTGATGCAATTACACACGGATTCTCGACTGTGGCAACAGCAGGATTTGCGAACTATGATGACAGTATTGGTTATTTCCAAAGCGAGATCATTAACTGGATAGCAATCTTCTTTATGTTTATGGGCGGGATTAACTTTACTCTGCATTTTTTAGTGTTTAGAGAAAAGAGCATTAAACGTTATTCTCAAAACTTTGAATTACGCACATTCTTTTTTGTTTCAATCAGTGCTTCGGTCATTGTCGCAATAACTTTGCATTACTTCTCAGTATTTGATGGTTGGTATGAATCTATAGTGAATGCTTTATTTACTGTTATAGCGATGATCACAACGACAGGTTTCTTAATCAACCCATTTGATAATTGGCCAACTTTCTTACCCTTATTATTAATATTTCTATCATTTATGGGGGCTTGTGCAGGATCAACAACAGGCGGTTTAAAAATGATCCGTGTTATTTTAATTTGTAAACAAGCTTATAGCGAGGTTAAACACCTGATACATCCTCGCGCAGAGTTGCCTGTGCGTGTGGATGGTAAAGTTATTCCCTTGTCAATATTAGCAAGTGTTTGGGCATTTATTGTTTTATATGGTTTCTCTACAGTTGTTTTAACATTAGTAATGATTGCATGTGGATTGAGCCCATTGGATGCTTTTTCTGCAGTGGCGGGTTGTTTGAATATTACAGGTCCAGCATTGGGTTCGATTGCTAATAACTATTCATCGATTAGTGATACAGGTTTATCTGTGTTGAGCTTCACTATGTTATTGGGACGATTAGAAATCTTTACAATATTTGTATTATTAACACCAAGTTTTTGGAGAAGTTAACATTATTCACAAAGTTATCCACAGCTTAAAAACATTTAATGTGGATAACCTATTTAAAACTCATAAGTTATAAATAAGTAGTAAAACAGTTGATTCTATCGGCTTTACAAAAAATGATTAATCTTTAATCTATCAATTGACAGTCCGATGTAGTCTAGGATTTGAATGACTTTACAATAACTATTCACACAATTATCCACAGGCTATGTGGAATGATGTTAATAAAAAATGCTCGAAGATATCGAGCATTTTTATTTTGAATATTAAGTAAAACTCTATTTTTCTAGGAAGTTGTTTTTCAACATATCAAAGAAAGTTGAACCTTCACCACCTAAAATGGCTTTGGTGCCATAGAGCGCCATATTTTCAAAATTTGAAGGCGTTGCATGTGGCGGAAAAATTAGTTCTAAGCGACTTGTATGAGCATCTAAAATTGCAGGGCCATCATGTGCTAAAAACTCTTTCACCGTTGCTTCTAGTTCATGTGAGCCTTTTGCTAAAAAGCCTTTAATGCCAATAGCATCAGCCATTTTCGCAAAATCAGGATTTTGCAAATTCGTGTAGCTATTCACCATGCCATCTGCTTTCATTTCTAACTCTACGAAATCTAAAGCCCCATTATTAATAATGACAATTTTAATCGGCAATTTTTCCTGAACAATCGTTAAAAGATCGCCCATCAACATCGTTAAGCCACCATCACCTGATAATGAAATTACCTGGCGATTAGGATATGCTTTTTGTAAACCAATGGATTGTGGCATTGCATTTGCCATTGTGCCGTGCTTTAAAGAGATTAATGTACGGCGTTTGCCATTGGTTTTAAAATGGCGAAGCAACCAAACAGTCGCTGAGCCACCATCTGCTGTTGCCAAGGCATCATCATCTGCATATTGATCAAGTAACTCTGTTAAATATTGAGGGTGAATGAGATTCTCATGATCAGCCACAGCTTTTTTGTCCAATTTTACTGTTGTTTTATGATAGAGATCTACGTATTTATCTAAGAATTCAGAGGATGTTTTTTGAGTTAAATGTGGCAATAGAGCTTGTAGTGTTTCTTTAATATGCCCGATTACACCTAATTCAATTGCATGACGTAATCCTAATTTTTTAACATCAATATCCACTTGGATAATTTTGGCATGTTTAGGGTAAAACTGTGACCAAGCAAAATCAGCACCTAGAATTAACAAAGTGTCGCAATGCTCAATCATTTCATAACCTGATTTAATGCCCATCATGCCAGTCATGCCAACATTATAAGGATTATTTGCTTCAACAAAGTCTTTACCACGAGAAGTATGTGCAATTGGTGCTTTTAATTTTTCACAGAGTGCAATAAGCTCTTCATGGGAGCCTTCACAACCTGCACCAGCATAAATGCCAACTCGTTCACCTGTATTCAGAAAATTAGCCATTCTGATAATTTCATCATCAACTGGGCGAATCAAAGGTTGCTTAGGCTGATATTGTTGCAATACAGGCAAATCCTCAACAATCGTTGCGCTGATATCTGAAGGTAAAATAACTACAGCAACCCCTTTTTCTGTCAATGCAGCTTGGCATGCACTCATTACAATACGTTTTGCTTCATGTGGATTCGTGATCAATTCACAAAATACAGAGCATGATTGATAAATGGGCATATAATCAACTTCTTGAGGGAAATTTGTACCCAATACATTCGTTGGTAATTGGCTTGCGATCAACACAACAGGCGCGCCATTTCTATGGCTTTCAAATAATCCATTAATGAAATGCAATGAACCCGGGCCGCAAGAGCCTGCACAGGCAGAAAGTTCTTTTGTCATAAAGGATTCTGCGCCTGCTGCAAATCCGCCGACTTCTTCATGGCGAACATGAACCCATTCAATTTGACTGTGATGGCACATTGCATCAGTGACATCATTTAGTGTATCGCCAACAACACCATAACAGCGTTTAACACCAGCATTTTCTAAAACTTCTACAATGATTTGGGCAACTTTCTTTTTAGACATATTAGCTCCAGAAGATTTAAATATTATTATTTATAGTTCCATTATAAATATAATATTTAAATCTACATGAATAATAGTTACTTTATTTTTTATTTAACACTGCCCCAAGTGCTTTGTTATGAATCTAGAATAAAATTTTTGAAGATATTCGGGAGGTTGTATTATTTTGTTGTTTTTTTAACTCTTTATTTTCTTGTGTGAGTTCTTCAATTAAACAATTACGATCATAAATTAAACGTATGAGTTTATTGATTTCGTTTTTATATATAACAATGCTTTGTTGTATTTTATTAATTTCATGCTGGCTTTTTAATAATTCTTCGTCATATCGCCTGATGATTTTTTCTAAATCACATTGAGTTAGTTTGTGATCTTCTTCTATTTTTTTAGTATGAGCGTTATTGAGCTCATGCACAATTGTCTGAATATTATATAAAATATTGCTCATGTTTTCAGTCACAGAGGATTGCAATTCAGGGGTTATATACTCAGTTTTCGATAACGGTGCTTGGCGAAAATTATGTTCGTCTATTGAATAGACAAATATATCCGTCTCAATGTGAGATGCATCCACTCTAATTTCAGGAACTTCTTTTTGGAGCTTTGGCATTGCTACATTAAAATCTGGCTTTTTCATAGTCACTCTTTTTATTTTATTATTGAAGATTCTATTCCTATGATTTTACTGAATATTATAAAATATGCGATTGAAACATGGTTACTATTGATTTAAGTTATGCTTTTATAGATTTGTAAATTATTTTTTATTCAGAGTTTGACCAAATATTTTGTCATGAATTTCTTTAGCCAATTGCATGGATTCCACGAGCTCTTGTGGCTTTTCCAATGTTTCTTGATCGGATAATTTCGCATAATGCTGAATTTTTCGAATAGATCGATAAGTATCACGGAGAATCATTGCTTCCCATGAATTCAGCCTGCCCAATGCTTCTAATGCTGCCAATTGGCGAATATTGTCAGTAAAGCGTACGAGTAGAGGCTCATGATGTGCATGAGATAGTACGAGATATTGTACTAAAAATTCAATATCTACCATGCCGCCATCACCATATTTCAATTTTCGGGAAAGATCAGATTGCTTCGCTAAAAACTGTTTATCCAATTTCTGACGCATCTTGATGATCTCTTGTTTTAAATGCGGAATACTGCGTTGGCGCGTTAAGATCTCTTTGCGGAATTGGTTGAAAGCATTGGTTAATGTTTGGCTACCAGTAACAGGGCGAGCGCGGATTAATGCTTGATGTTCCCAGATCCAAGCATCATTGGCCTGGTAATTCTTAAAGCGCTCAAAGCTAGAAACTAATAAGCCAGAAGCACCGCTTGGGCGAAGGCGCATATCCACTTCATATAATCGACCTGCAGATGTTTGTGCTGTTAAATAGTGAATAATTTTTTGTGCCAATTTAATGAAGAAATCGCTATTTAAAATAGGATTGGCACCATCTGTCATTTGCTCTTCTACAGCATCATGTAAGAAGATAATATCTAAATCTGATTGATAACCTAATTCCAAACCACCCAATTTGCCATAAGCCACAATGATAAAGTCAGGACGGCCATTTTTATGATGATCAGAAGTTGGTTGTCCATGCTTTAAACTCAGCTCTTGCCAAGCTAAACGCAAAATTTTATTGAGTAAAGCATCCGCTAGCTCGGATAAATAGTCGCTCACGATCATCAATGGCACTTTGCCTGAGAAATCCGCCATGGCAATTTTTAGGATGTTCTTATGCAAGAAATCACGAAGTAGGTTTAATCGTTGTTCTTCTGTGGTTTTGGGTTGCTCTAATAGTGTATTGAGGGATTTGCTTAACGTTTTATGATTAATGGGTTTTGTTGTCTCTAAACTTTCCATTAAATCTTCAAATAACACAGGATAACGTGCTAAATAGCGGCTGAGCCATGTTGTATTACAACATAGATCTAAAATGCGCATCAATGCATTGTTGTATTCATAGAGCCAATGAATGAAACGCTTTTCATAAGCAATGCTGGATAAAATATCCAAGAAAAGATTCAATGTATGTGAAGTTTGCTGCTGCTTAGTTTCCAAATAATGAAATGCATGGAGCAAAACTAGCGTCATCTCTTTTTGGTCATTTTCATCTAATTTTAAGAAAGTTTCTTTTTGAAATGCCCACAATAAATAGGATTTTTGTTCGCTATCAGGAATGTTTTGTTGATCACACCATTTTTTGAAATCGATCGCTTCTTGCGGTTCACGCAGTAATTTTAATAGGGAAGAGAAGTGATTTTCATTTTCTTGAACGGTGACTGCACCAAAGATATTTTCAAATTGCTCATGCACAATGCCTTGATGAAACATCAACAACTTTTCAAAATGTTCCCAAGTGGCAATGCCCAACATTTTGATCAAACGTTGTTGATCAAAATGATTGGTTGGCAATGTGTGTGTTTGCTCATCATGCACCATTTGTAATCGGTTTTCGATGGTGCGATAAAATAGATAAGCACTTTTCAATGCAGTGACAGTTTCAGGTGATAAATAACGTACAGCGATGATATCCAGCGCTTTCATGATCTCGGTTGTTTGTAGATCAGTTTGTTTACCACCGTGAATCAATTGGAAGATTTGTGCAATGAATTCGATTTCTCGAATGCCGCCATCCCCCAATTTAATGTTGTAATAATTTTCTTTGAGAATGACTTCTTTCTGAATCATCTCTTTGATATTTTTGAGCGCATCCACCAATTCATAATCAATGGATTTACGATAAATGAACGGTATGATTTCTGTTAAAAATGCATTGCCTTCTTCAAGGTTACCAGCAACCACTCGGGCTTTAATGAGCGCATAACGTTCCCAATCTCTACCATATTGGAAGTAATAATTCACCATCGCTTGTGTGGATAAGGCAATTGGGCCGCTGCTGCCAAATGGGCGCAAGCGTAAATCCACACGATACACAAAGCCATCTTCTGTGCTGTTATGCAGTAGGTGAATGAAGCGGCGTGCAACTTTATGGAAGAAGAGCGCATCATCACCTGCATAGCCAAAAATCAAATCAATATCAGAGGAAAAATTCAGTTCATAACCACCCATTTTTCCCATGCCAATGATATAAGGCTGAATGGCTTTACCTGATTCATCCATTGGAATTTCATTATTTCGGCTTGTAATTTCATAAGCAATATTGAGCGCTTGTTCACAGAAAAAATCAGCAATCAAGGTTAAATCTCGGTTGATGATCATAATGTCATCACGGTGATTGATATCGCGATAGCCAATTTTAAGTAGCAATTGATTGCGCACTTGGCGAAGACAAACGGAAGCTTTATCTTCATTGTCTGTTTGGATAGGATAAATGGATAGATCCAAAGGTAAATCCCAAATACCATCTAAAAAATGATTGAGATATAAAACAGGGCGATTGAGAATTAAACGACCAGCCCAAGGTGAAGCTTCAATGAATAAATTGAGTGCAAGGAAATGATGATGTGCTTTGAGTGATTGATAAAGATCGGGATGACGCTCTTCAAATTGTAACCAATAATTCAACATAATCATTTCCTACAGAAAAGAAAACCCTTCGAAGAAGGGTTTAGATAACAAATATTAAAACTTACGTGCAATCGAGTATTTTGCAAGTTCCACCAATGCTTCTTTGTATGGTGTATCTGCAATTGGCTCAATGGCTTTGATTGCCATTTCCACTTGTTCGCATGCTTTTTGATATGTGTAAGTTAAAGATTCTGTGCGCTCGATGATTTTTAAGATTTCATCCAATTGGCTTACATCTGCATTCAATAATGCTGTACGAACTAATTCAGCTTCTTCAGGTGTACCCATTTGAATTGCACGAATTAATGGCAATGTTGGTTTGCCTTCAGCCAAATCATCACCTGTGTTTTTACCCATTTCTTCAGCAGTTGCAGTGTAATCCAAAATATCATCAATCAATTGGAATGCTGTACCTACAAACTTGCCGTATTCACGGAACGCTTCGATTTGATATTCAGGTTGGCCAGATGTTTCATAAGCCATGATTCCTGCAACTTCTGCTGCTGCTTCAAATAATTTAGCAGTTTTAGAATAGATCACATTAAAGTAGTTAGCTTCTGTAATATCAGGTTCTTTGATGTTTAATAACTGTAGAACTTCACCTTCTGCAATGCGGTTAGTTGCTTGTGCCAATACGCGCATCACTTGCATTGAATCTAAATCCACCATCATTTGGAAAGCACGCGTATATAAAAAATCGCCCACTAAAACGCTTGCTTCGTTGCCCCAAATCGCATTGGCAGTTTCTTTGCCACGGCGCATATCTGAGTGATCCACAACATCATCATGCAATAATGTTGCTGTGTGAATGAATTCGATTAAAGCTGCTGCTGAAATATGTTTGTCGCCAGTATATTGCGCTGCCTTTGCACATAATACTGTCATCATAGGACGTAAACGTTTGCCGCCCGACAAAATGATGTAAGCACCCAATTCGTTAATTAATGCAACATCAGAAGATAGTGCTGCCATGATTGATTCGTTAACTTTATTAAAATCTTCTGCTATTAACGCTTGAACATTTTTGATTGACATCCAGTGCCTCGGTTTCTCTTTTTACAATGAATTCATGTATTATAAGGGTAGTTCACCAAAAAGTATTCATAACAGAAGAGATAATTTGTGATTCTTGAGCAATCCATCACACAACTTCCAGGTGTTGGGCCAAAAATGGCTAAAACTTTGGAAAAATTACACATTCATACGATCCAAGATTTAATCTTTCATTTGCCTTATCGTTATCAGGATCGTACGCGTTTAATGCCGATCGAAGCGCTTCGAATTGGTGATACTGCAATTGTGGAAGCGCGTGTTGTCAAAAAAGAGTTATCACAAGGCAAACGCAAATATTTAACTGTGTGGATTAAAGATGGCACAGGTTTAATGATGTTAAAATTTTTTAATTTCAATTCAGGCATGTTGAAAACTTTTGATGATGACGGATTGATTCGCGCTTTTGGTGAAGTGAAAAAAGGTTACCCTTATTTAGAAATGGTGCATCCTGAATTTAAGGCTTTGCATGAAAACATTCCTGTGGAAGAACGGCTAACGCCAATTTATCCATTGACTGCAGGCTTAACACAAAAGCAGATTCGTACAATTGTGGCTTCTGCAATGAAGTTAATTACACCTGATTCTTTCCCAAGCTTTGTGAGCCAAAAATATTCACTATCAGAAGCGCTCCATTATTTACACAATCCACCGCCAGATGCTGATCTGTTCTTATTATCTGAAGGATTGCATCCTTGGCAAAAGGCTTTAGCATTAGAAGAAATATTGGCGTATCAATTGGCATTGAATAGAGCAAGAGAACAAGAATCTCATAAACAGAGCATTCCAATTGAGTTATCTTTCAGTGCTGAAAAAACTTTATTATCTTCATTGCCGTATCAATTAACAAATGCACAGAATCGCGTGATTGCTGAAATCAAAGAAGATTTGATGCTAGATAAACCTATGATGCGATTGGTGCAAGGCGATGTTGGTTCAGGTAAAACGATTGTGGCAACGGTTGCGTTATTGCATGTTGCAATGATGAATCAGCAAGCGATTATGATTGCGCCCACAGAGTTATTGGCAGAGCAACATTACATAACCATCAGTAAATTATTAACGCCACTTGGCATTTCTGTGACATTTTTATCAGGTGGATTAACCGCGAAAGAGAAGCGTATTCGTGGCGAGGCCATTAAAAATGGTGAAGCACAAGTGATTGTTGGCACGCACGCAACTTTCCAAGAAAGTGTTGAGTATTCGTCATTGGCTTTGGTGATTGTAGATGAGCAGCATCGCTTTGGCGTTGAACAGCGTTTAGCATTGCAAGAGAAGAATCAACTTCAGCAACCACATTTTTTGATGATGACAGCAACGCCGATTCCACGAACATTGGCAATGATCGCTTATGCGGATTTGAAGCATTCCATCATTGATGAAAAGCCAGCAAATCGAATTCCCATCACAACAACATTGGTGAATCATCAAAAGCGTGATCAATTAATTTCGCGTTTAGCTTTGCAATGCGCTGAAGGAGTGCAAGCTTATTGGGTTTGTACATTGATTGAATCCAATGAAACATTAACAGCACAAGCAGCGGAAGAAAGTCATCGTTTACTCGAAGAGTCCTTGCCCAATCTACGCATTGGTTTATTACATGGCAAGATGAAGCCGAAGGATAAAGAAAGCATCATGCAATCCTTTAAAAATCATGAGCTGGATGTATTGGTGGCAACAACTGTGATCGAAGTTGGAGTAGATGTACCCAATGCTTCCATTATGATCATTGAAAATGCAGAGCGTTTAGGTTTATTCCAATTGCACCAATTGCGTGGGCGAGTTGGTCGCGGTAGCAAAGCGTCATTCTGTTTATTAATGTACGAACCACCTTTATCTCAAGTGGCACAAGAACGCTTACGAATATTACAGCAAACGGAAGATGGCTTTGTGATCGCGGAAAAAGATCTAGAATTGCGTGGCACAGGTGAAATCATCGGCACAAAACAAACAGGCGAGGTAACATTTAAAGTTGCGAATATCTTCCAACATAAAGATATTATTGAAAAAGCACAGAAAATGGTGCCAAAGTTATTGGATAATGATGAAGTTGTGAATGGCTTGATCAAACGCTGGTTGAATCACCGCACGCAGTTTATTCATGTGTAACTGAAAACTCATATATTTTATAAGTATTAATAATATTGGTTATAATCATCTTAGGTAAAAATTAATGTAACAGTTAATTTAGGAAAAATAATGATAGAACAATATAAAAATGAGATAGCTGAAAATTCAGAAGATATCTCGTGTGTTGAGGAAAAAGTCCCAGATTATTTAAAAGAAGTTTACGATTGGGCTTATGTAAATCCTAAATATGTTCGATTTTTAGATCATGATGCTGTTGTTTGGAGTTTACTATTTTTAAATGCAGGGCGATTGATGAATCGCTATTTGGATTTAATTGAACCTGGTATGCGAGTTTGGCAAGTAGCACATGTTTATGGTTCGCTAGTTGTGAATGTTGCTAATAAAGTAGGGAAGGATGGTACTTTTCATTTAACGGATTGTACGCCTGTGCAACTAGAACAAGCCCATAGAAAATTAGATGGTTTTAGCCAAGCTAAAGTGATTGCTTCTGATGCTGCTTTATATCAAGCTGATCAGCCTTTTGATGTGGTTTGTAGTTTTATGTTGCTCCATGAAGTGCCTGAAGATATGAAGCATAAAATTGTGGATCGTATGTTGGATAATGTTGCTGAAGATGGCAAAGTAATTTTTGTGGATTATCATAATCCTAAGAAATATTGGCAACCTTTTCGCACAATTTTACAGTTAGTGAACTATTATTTAGAACCATTTTCCAATGCATTATGGAAAAATGAGATTCAAAGTTATGCCAACCGAAAAGATGAGTTTGATTGGCAAAAAGAGACGATTTTCGGTGGTGTTTATCAATGTGTTATTGCAACTCGGAAGAAGTGATGATGAAAAAAGTTTTATTATTAGTAGGCGTTTTAAGTATTGTGACGGGATGTTCAACTTATGGTGCTGCAAAGCCAATTGCACAAATTGCACCTGATAATGGTTATGGCTCAATGACGTTGGCAGATGGTTCTGTTTATTCAGGTGAAATTAAAGATTCACAAGCTACAGGCTTTGGTACAGTAAAATCTAAAGATGCAGTTTATACAGGCGCTGTTAAAAATGGCAAGCCACATGGGTTTGGGCAAACAAAAACAAATGATGGTGCATTTTATGAAGGTGAACACTTCAACGGTGAATTCCACGGCCGCGGCAAATTAATGTTGAGTGATGGCTCTGTTTTCATCGGACGAATGAAAAATAATAAAGTGGATAAAGGCACAATGCATTTTACAGATGGTCGCACGATGCCAATTATTTAATGGATGGAGCTTTGTGGTTGAATCAATCTGCCCAGAGCAATTCTCCCTTGCCCATGAAACGGTTTTGTCCGCCGATCCAGATTTCTTGATTGGCTGTGACTTTTAGAAATAAGACATTTTCGCGCCCTAATAAACAGCCTTGGCGAATCGTCCATTCAAAATCATTGTTGCCTTCTAAAACTTGTAAACCACCCAAATTAGAGCATGCTGAGCCTGTGCCACTATCTTCGCCTAAAGCACCATTTTTAAAGTACATATAGCGCACATAAACATCTTGATTATCTCTCGCCCAAAGATAGAGCATTGTTCTACCAGCATACAATGTTGCGTGTTTTTGAAAGAGATCAAGATCAATCTTAATAGAATCCACTGCACTTGCATCGCTGAGTTCTACAATGAGCTGTTCACTGCCTGTATTCAACCATTTTGGCTCACTTAAAATTTGTGATTCAGGGATGTTTAGCATTTGGCTCGTTAATGGAATATCTAAAGTGCTTGCGCGCTCTTTCGGTGCACCAGGTGCTTTGATCCAATAGATTTGCTTATTTTGATCAATCTTAATATCAACAATACCAGCCAATGTTTCAACTTGCTTCGTACAACCCGAGTTTTTCAGCATTTTGATGATTTGTAATGCACCAATAATCGGATGCCCTGCAAATGGCAATTCTTGCATTGGTGTATAGATATGCAACTTAGGAATATCACTGTTGAGATTTTCGATGAATACTGTTTCTGATTGATTCATCATTGTTGCAATCTGTTGCATCGCAGTTTTTGATAAAGCTTTCTTTAAAACAAATACAGGTAATGGATTACCTTTATCTTGTTCTGTGGTGAAAACATTGATCCAATAATAAGTTAAAGATTGCATAAGTGTTCCGATATTTTAATTCGTAATATAAGTTAATTGTAGGATAATTTTGGAAGATATTTGATGTGGCTATCATAATTCAATTGAGCGCTTTATATTGTGTATTTAATGTCTATCTTTGATATTCTTATCCTGTGTTTCAGCCAAAAATACTAATCACCCAAATAATGGAAAAAAGATGAAAAAGATAATGCTATTGGCAACAGTTTTTGCGTTGCAGGGTTGTATGACAAATTTTTTAGTGCATCAAGCAGAAGGTGCAACAAGGTTTGATGAAATTGCAAATATGCCAACGAAAGAAGCAATCGGGCAACGTGTTTACGTTGGCGGTGAAATTGCAATTATTGATACAAATAAAAAGCAGATGGAGATTATCAAACGCACGATCAATAGTTCAGGTTATCCAGTACAAGGCACAAATGTACTGAATGAACGTATTATCGTAACCTTTACGCCAGAAGTACGTTTTGACTTCGATGGCACTGTAATTGGTGATCGTGTTGTAGTTTTAGGGAATGTTGAAAGCTTGAGCAAAGAAAATATTGCAGGCAATGACATGACAATCCTAAAAGTAAAAGCGAACGATTATCGTGCTTGGACGAGCCAATTCCCCAATAAATATGATAATAATTGGTGGGAATTTAGCCCAGGGCGCTATCTCTATCCGCGTCAAACAACAGAAGCAGCTGAATAAATCATTTCATATTGGAGGCAACATATGTTTCAGAAGCATCAAACAATCTCTTTAGCAGTTCTATTAAGTCTTGGTTTGGCTTCTATTGCTCATTCTGATGAGTTGATGACTAACGATGATGAGTGGCGATTCAGCGTTGCACCATATATTTGGGCAGCGAGTGTTCGTGGTGATGTTGGGCATCCTAGAGTTGGCACGCATTTTGTGGAATCTGAGTTTTCAGACATCATTAAAGATGTAGATCTTGCTGCAATGATTATGGGATCAGCGCGCAAAGGTTCTTATAGCGTATTGATGGATTTAATGTACGTAAATAGCAGTGTGACTCAGCGCTTGCCAGCGGGATTTCCTGCATCTAAATTAAAAGCGAAAGGTAAAGTCGTTACTGGCTTTGTGGGTGCTGGTTATACGGTTTATTCAACAGATACAGTACGATTAGATACTGTCGTTGGCTTGCGTGGTTGGCATGCTGATATTGATTTAGGCTTGCATAATGGACCATTGAATGGTGTTTCTGCCACAACTAAAAAGAATTGGGTGGATGTAACAGCAGGACTTCGTGGCTTATATAGATTCAATGATGATCTATCTGTTACTTATTGGGGCTTAGCAGGTGGTGGACAAGCCAAATCTGATTGGGATTTAGCTTTATTAGGCAACTGGGCGATTAATAAAGATTTAACTGTAACGGCAGGCTATCGTGCAATTGGTGTGGATTATCGTAAAAATGGCTATGTGTACGATATTGTCCAAAAAGGCCCAATGATTGGTTTAACTTTTAAATTCTAGAGTAATTATTTTTGAGCCTTTTGAATCAAAAAGGCTTTTAGAATTCCTGCATGCTGATTTTCAGGATCTTTCTCGGCAGTTAATAATGTTACTGTTTCATTTTGTATTTTAGAAATTAATGGTAGCCAAGCGCCTTGGTTGGCTTCTAGCTCAGCTAAATACATTGCTTTAAACACTGGAAACTGATCACGATTTGCGTGATACCACTTTCGTAATTCTGTGGATGGCGTAATGGCTTTATTCCATTCATCCATTTTCAAGTCAGCCTTTTTAATGCCTCGCGGCCATAAACGATCGACTAAAACTCGATAGCCATCACTTTCTTCTACAGTTTCATAAACTCTTTTACATTGGATCATTAGTTTTCCTCAGTCATTAATCGATGTTAATTTCTATAGAGATTGATGGGGCTAATTTAAATTCTCGACAATGATTTTCTACTAACCAATTATTGGAGATAGAATGTTCTTTGGGTATGGATAAACAAAAGTATGAATTTTGGATATATCTTGTTTTATTCGAGAGGGAATAAATATTTTTATCTTTATTTTTTATTGTTATCAGTACTTCTGAAGGAAAATAAGTTTCTCTCATGTTAAAAAGGTGCAAGTCATTCTTAATAATGTAATAAGGATATGGCATTTTTTCAAATTTTTGAGGGAGAAGGTTATATTTTTTAGGCCATAATTGAGATTTATGGGATGATTCTACCTTGTTAAGGTCTTCCTTTGTAAATATATAAATGAGGTTTGTTTCAATATCCTTGAATCTTTCAATGATAAAAGTTCCAAATGATAAAAAATAACTTTTTTGGTAAACTTCGGTAGATGTTCTATGTTGATCATTGGATATTTGAAAATCATATGTTATCCAACGTAAATAACCTAATTGATTATTAAGTGTATTATTTAAAATATGGATATTAAAATAAGCATTGGCATCAGATTGAGAAGAGAACTTCGCCAAAGGATGATAATAAAAGTGAATATTTTGATTTGTTTCTGATGTAAAACCGAAATAATTTGCAGTAGCCACTCTAGAGGGAAAGTGGGACAGAAAAGATTCAGGTGGAGCTGATGAGAAAATTTTTGGATAGCCAATAGTATCTAGCCAAAAATTAATATTTTGAGGAATACGATTAATTAATGTTAAATCACAATTTACATCATCAGCACATATTTCTGAATAATCATAAGCAAATGCATCCCCTCTTTCTTTATAAGATAGTGTAGAGTGAGCCAATGATAATGATGCAGTTAAACAAAGGCTTAATATAGTTATTAGTTTCATTGATATTGCACTTTATTTTACGGTTGATAACGATAATGCCCAATCATTTTCCAGTTAAATAGAACATCTTCAGGTACTTGCCCAAAGCCAATATTGTGAACCACTAAAGGGCGTTTGCCATCTTTAGATTTTTGATCAATCACAATGCCAATATGTGGTAAGCCATTATCTAAGCGCCATGAAACAATATCGCCAGCTTTATAATCTTCTGCGTTTTTGGATAAGGATAGAGATTTACCATTGCGCTCAAAGAATTTTTCTAAATTAGGTACACGGCGATGATCAATATTGCGATCAGTAGATTTTAATCCCCACATTCTTTGACTTGGATATTGGCTGAAATTTTGCTTCATATCTTCATGCACAAGCTTTTGCAGATCAATGTCTAGCTTGCGATAAGCACGGATCACAACATCAGTGCAAACACCTCGATTGGGTGAAACATCACCATTAGGGTAATCAATTTTCTCATAGCGACCATCATAGATCACTAAACGATTGACAATAGATTTGGCTGCATCAGAAACATCATTGGCGAAGCTGAAAGAGACAGATGCAAGTAAAACAGCGAGTGATATTTGTTTGATCATGATAGTGAGCATTCTGATAATTATGATCTCACTATTATAGTGCAACTGAATAAAGAAGCATCATGAAATAAAAAAGGAAGCTTAAAGCTTCCTTTTTTAATTAATCTAAGATTATGAATCTTAGTTGTGTCTTGCTACGATCAATTTTTTGATCTCTGCGATTGCTTTAGCAGGGTTCAAACCTTTAGGACAAGTTTTAGTACAGTTCATGATCGTGTGGCAACGATATAGTTTGAATGGGTCTTCCAATTCAGCTAAACGCTCGCCTTGATATTCATCACGTGAATCCATGATGAAACGATATGCTTGTAATAAAACAGCAGGACCTAAGTATTTATCAGAGTTCCACCAGTAGCTTGGGCAAGATGTTGAGCAGCTTGCACACAAGATACATTCATAAGAACCATCCAACTTGCGGCGCTCTTCAATAGATTGTAAGCGTTCACGTGGTGGATTAGGTGTATCTGATTGCAACCAAGGTTGAACAGAAGCATGCTGTGCATAGAAGTGAGTTAAGTCAGGTACTAAGTCCTTAATAACTGGCATGTGTGGTAATGGAGCAATGCGTACTTCGTTGCCATTAATGGATTCGATTGACTTAGTACAAGCCAATGTATTTGTACCATCAATGTTCATTGCACATGAACCACAAACACCTTCACGGCATGAACGGCGTAATGTCAAAGTTGGATCAATTTCATTTTTGATCTTCAACAATGCATCCAAAACCATTGGACCACATTCGTCCATGTTCACTTCATAACGATCAAAACGTGGATTTTCACCTGTATCAGGATTCCAACGATAGATTTTAAATATACGCTTATTAGCGCCTTCTGCTTTAAAATATTGTCCGTTTTCTTTGACAATAGAATTCGCAGGCAATTTAAACTCAGCCATAACCAATATCCTTTAGTATGTTCTTTCTTTAGGTGGAATGTATTCCACATCGTCAGTCAATGTGTAAGTATGAACAGGGCGATAATCAATAGTTACCTCGCCACTTTCTTCATCCAACCACGCTAAAGTATGCTTCATCCACTCTTCGTCATTACGATTTGGGAAGTCTTCACGAGCATGCGCACCGCGAGATTCTTGACGATTGTATGCAGAAATTACAGTTGTCATTGCATTAGCTAACAAGTTAGATAATTCCAATGTTTCAACTAAGTCTGAGTTCCAGATCAAGCTACGGTCATGAACTTTGATGTTTTTGAATTCGCTGTATGCTTCAGTGATCGCATCCACGCCATCTTTCAATGTTTCTTCCATACGGAATACTGAAACGTCTGCCTGCATTGCATCTTGCATTTTGCTACGTAATTGAGCTGTAGAGATAGAACCATCAGCATGACGAATTTTATCAAAACGATCCAAGATAGCTAAGATCTTATCTTCTGGTAAATCTTTTTGTGAAGCACCAGGTGTTAAGATTTCAGCAGCGCGGTTTGCAGCAGCACGGCCAAACACAACTAAGTCTAATAATGAGTTAGAGCCTAAACGGTTAGCACCATGAACTGATACACATGAAGCTTCACCAATCGCCATCAAGCCTGGGATAACATGATCAGGATTATCACCTTTCAATGTTACAACTTCAGCGTGATAGTTCGTTGGAATACCACCCATGTTGTAGTGAACTGTTGGGATGATTGGAATTGGTTCTTTAGTTACATCAACGTTAGCAAAGATTTTCGCACTTTCTGCGATACTTGGTAAACGTTCATTGATAACTTCAGGGCCTAAATGCTCAAGATGCAAGTTGATGTAATCTTTCTTAGGACCAACGCCGCGACCTTCACGGATTTCTAACAAGATAGAACGTGAAACAACGTCACGAGATGCAAGATCTTTTGCATTAGGTGCATAACGTTCCATGAAACGTTCGCCATTTGAGTTCGTTAAGTAACCACCTTCACCACGAACACCTTCTGTGATCAAGCAACCTGCGCCATAAATACCAGTAGGATGGAATTGTACGAATTCCATATCCTGTAATGGAACACCTGCACGAGCTGCCATACCACCACCGTCACCAGTACAAGTATGAGCTGAAGTAGCAGAGAAGTAAGCACGACCGTAGCCACCAGTTGCTAATACAACCATTTGTGCACGGAATACGTGGATTGTACCATCAGCCAAGTTCCAAGCGATCACACCGCGGCACTCATCATTTTCCATGATTAAGTCTAACGCGAAGTATTCGATGTAGAATTCAGCGTGGTGCTTCAATGATTGTTGATACAAAGTATGTAACATCGCGTGACCAGTACGGTCAGCAGCAGCACATGTACGTTGAGCTTGTGCTTCACCGTAATGCGTTGTCATACCACCGAAAGGACGCTGATAGATTTTACCTTCTTTCGTACGAGAAAATGGCAAACCATAATGTTCTAATTCTAAGATTGAAGGAATCGCTTCACGACACATGTATTCGATTGCATCTTGGTCGCCTAACCAGTCAGAACCTTTTACAGTATCGTACATGTGCCAGCGCCAATCATCTTCACCCATGTTACCCAATGCAGCAGAAACACCACCTTGAGCAGCAACAGTATGTGAACGAGTAGGGAATACTTTAGTTACACAAGCTGTTTTGAAGCCTTTTTCAGCCATACCAAGAGTTGCTCGCAAGCCTGCACCGCCAGCGCCCACTACAACAACGTCATAAACGTGTTCGACAATGTTGTAGTCTTTATATTTGTTTAAGTTCATTAATTTAAGTCCTCAGTAATGTTCATCGAGCTTTATGAGAAAAGCGTATCCATACTTGTAAGCATGAGTTCAAGATTAGTTGCAACATGAACGATAGCGATGATCATTAATAACCACATAATTGCTAAGAATGTTTTGATCAAGTAGATGTAGAAAATACGTTTAGATGTTTTATGAACGTAATCTTCAATGATCGTTTGGATGCCCATAGCAGCATGGTATAAACCTACTGTGATGAATAAGATTAATAAAGCTGTATTCAATGGTGCATCGATCCATAATAGGACCTGAGGGTAATCAGCTTTAACTAAAAATGCAAATGAGAATGCAAACCAGAGGAAAAGTACAGCTAAGATGACAGATGAAACTTTCATCAATAACCATTCTTTTGAACCTGCGTGTGCTGATCCTAGTCCTTTAACTCGACCTAAAGGTGTACGATAATTCATTGTTTTCTCCTATGCAAAAATGCCAACAGCGAGTAATGCAACAGTGATCACAACAGTTGCCACAATTACCCAAATGCCAGATCTTGCAGCTTCTTCATTACTAATACCAATACCAGCATCCCAGAATAAATGGCGAATACCATTACAGAAATGATAAACAGTTGATGCAACACCAAGTGCCAATACAGGGAAGAATGCAATGTGTGTAAATAATGCTTGGATGCTTTGTGATAATGGCTTGCTAAATGGAATAGCAATGATCCATAAACCAATTGCGAGCATTACAAAAAGAGAGGCGACACCAGTTGCACGGTGTAGAAAACTCATGATGGATGTTTGCTGAAATTTGTAGCCTGAACCTAGCATAAAAGGTGATAAAGGCCGTTGATGCTTTTCCATACGACTCCTTGGTAAGACTTTAGTGGTAAAATTTATTTAAACAATTGCTCATCAGTATTTCTCAAGGTTTGAGAAGGGAGATGAACAAAAACACTCATCATTTTAAATAACTTCGGCAGTTTACTCAACTTCAATCTTGCTTGCTTCATGGAATCTTGACCAACCATGACAAATATTGAAAATATTGATTACATATTTATTACAATTTTCTTGAATTTTAATAGGGGGGAGGTCGATAACTATGGGCGCTAAGCGATAAAACTGCTGAGCATGCGAATCAATATCACTAACAAAAAGAGGGCGAAAATTTGACGGATTCTTGCAACGGGGAGTTTATAGCTGAGTTTGACACCAAAAGGAGCTGTCACAATACTCATAATCGCAATCCCAAAAAATGCAGGCAAATAAACATAACCAAGTGAGTAATCAGGCAGTCCTTCTACTCCCCAGCCATTATAAATGTAACTAATTGCACCAAATGTAGATAAAATTGCACCGAGCATTGCAGAAGTCGCGATTGCTTTATGCATCTCGTAGCCTAAGTACGTTAAAATTGGAATGGCAATTACACCGCCAGCAACGCCGATGAAGCTTGCAATGAAACCAATGATTAATCCACAGATTAGGAAGTAATAAAGCGGAACACTGGGATCAGTAGTGGCATTGTCTTTCTTTTTCTTCGGTTTAATCATTGCAATGATGGTATAAGCTAAGAAAATACAAAAAATGGCTTGCAAGAGTGAATTGGATAGTTGGTTTACAATCAAACTGCCAATCATTACGCCTAGCGCACAACCTGCACCTATATAAGGAATTTGCTTCCATAAGATTGTGCCACGTTTATTGTGTGACCAAGCAGATGATGCTGTTGACATAATAATGATGGAGAAAGAGGTGCCGAGCGCCATTTTCATTGTAAGCTCATCTGGCACATTCATCTGTTCAGCCATGTAATGCATGACAGGCACAATCACTGTACCACCGCCAATGCCTAATAAACCTGCCATAAAACCAATTAAGGCACCAACAACAATGAATGCTAATAGAAAAATCAACATGAAGAACTCCCAAAAGGCACTGCGTAATATAATAATGATGAATTCTTGAGCATAACAAAGTTGTAAATATCTTGCCTGCAAATTTGGTGTAAAAATGGTAATGTGTGCTTTTTATAAATGGCTTAATTTATTGTGAAAACTTATCAAGATATTATTAATGAATCTGTTGTTATATTATCTCACTTGGATAATCCCAAGTTTGAGGCAGAATCATTATTGGCATTTGTTTTGCAATGTAATCGTAGTCGGATTATCGCTTTTCCTGAGAAAAAAATAGAACATGACCAATATGTGCAATACATGGAATTGGTCAAGCAAAGAGAATCAGGCGTGCCATTTGCTTATTTGACAGGCGAAAAAGAGTTTTATGATCTGACTTTAAAAGTCACACCTGCAACTTTAATTCCAAGAGCAGATACAGAGTTATTGGTGGAAACTGCATTATCTAAAATGTCGAATAATGATCATTATAAAGTGATTGATATGGGCACAGGCAGCGGTGCAATAGCCTTGACACTTAAAAAACATCGCCCAAATGCTAAAGTGATCGCAGTGGATCAATCCATGGATGCTTTATTAGTTGCGAAAGAAAATGGCGAGCGATTATCTTTGGATGTGGAATTCATGCAAAGTGATTGGTTCAGTAATGTTGTGGGCAATGATTTTGATTTAATCGTATCGAATCCACCTTATATAGAAGAGCATGATGAGCATTTAGATGGTGATGGCGTAAAGTATGAGCCAATCACAGCATTAGTTGCGGATGATGATGGTTATTCTGATTTGTTTCATTTGATTACAGCATCTTTGCCATTATTAAAAGAAGGTGGTTGGCTGATGATGGAGCATGGCTTTGAACAAGGCGAAAAATTGCGTGCTGAATTTACTCAGCGAGGCTATCAGAATGTAGTAACTTTAAAAGATTTGGGTGAAAACGATCGAATTACGATCGGGCAAAAATAAAGCCCATATAAAATGGGCTTTGGGTATTCAACAGAAATTATTTTTCTAGTAGTTCGTAGTTTAATGTTGTTGTATCACTTCTACGGTAATAGATAAAAGGTGTTTGATATGATTTTAAAAATTCAGCGCGTTCTTCTTTAGTATCAAACCATCTTTCTGCGGCAAAATTTTCACCTAAAAGATGTTCCGCACTTAATGGGCTATGTTCTTGAAGCGTCATTTTTACGCCATACTTTTGACTCATACAAACTCCTACGGTTATTAATTTAATAATGTATAACTAACCACCTGTCATGGACATGAACCGAATGATTTTTGTATCATCCTCAATAAATTCATGTTTCTGTGGTTTTAGATCAATGGCTTGGTGAATTGCTGACTTAATTGCATCATCTGTACAATTAGGCGAACGAATCAATTCACGTAATGCGTAATCATCATTTTGGCCTAGGCACATATATAAGGTACCATCGACAGATAAACGTACACGATTACATGATTCACAAAAATGTTGGGAAATTGGCGTGATTAATCCTAAAGTGAACTTACCATCTTTAGATTTCCAATAACGAGCAGGGCCACCGCCACGAACTTCAGCAGACTCAACTAAATCATATTTTTGATAGACTTGTCGTAAGAAGTCTGTGAGGTTTTTGCCTGTAGTGTTTTGGCCAGTATGCCCCATTGGCATCACTTCAATCATACGAAGGATAAAACCATTCTCAATGCAAAATTGAATCATTGGCTCAATTTGATTGTCATTGATGTTGAGCATTGGCACCATGTTGATTTTGATTTGATCAAAACCAGCATTTTTTGCTGCCATAATGCCATCATAAACTTTATTGAAGCAATTTAAGCCTGTGATCTCTTTAATGACAGAGGTACTTAAACCATCCAGGCTAATGTTCAAACGATCTAAACCTGCATTACGCAAAGCAATAGCATATTTGCTGAGCTGCGTTGCATTTGTGGTCATGGATAAATCTTCAACGCCAGGGATTTTTTTGATGGACTCAACAAGTTTCGGCAGATCTTTACGAAGTAATGGCTCACCACCCGTTAAGCGAAAGCGTTTAACGCCTAATTCTGTAAAGTTGCGAATGACGCGAGTGAGTTCATCAAAAGTTAACCAATTCTGTGGAACTTCGAAATCTCGGAATCCTTCTGGGATACAATAAGTACAACGTAAATCGCACTTATCCGTTACAGAAATTCTGACATAATCTATGGTTCTTCCAAATTGGTCAACTAACATAATAACCTCGACAACGATTACAGATGGAGTGACTTAACGCATTCCGATAAGAGCTCCAGTTTCTTCAATTGAGTATACTCTTTTCGATAAATCAAACCAATTTTTCTTTTAGGAACAGGACCTTTAAATGGAATGCATGAAATGAGTTCCTGTAAATGATCTTGGATCAATGCATATTTTGGCAGCACAGAAATACCTTGACCAGAAGCTACGATATTACGAATAGTTTCCAATGAATAGTGGTGTGCATTGTTAGAACTAATTTCAGGGCATTGTTCCACAACTTGATCACGGAAGCAGTGGCCGATATTCAATAATAAAGGATCATATTCATGGATGATAGATGCATCAATTGATGATTCAGATGCCAATGGGTGATTCTTTGGTGTAATGACATAGAATTCTTCATCATATAATTCATCTACAGCTAATGATGGTTCATAAATTGGTAATGCAACAATAGCTGCATCAATTTCACCACTTTTTAACATCGGGATAATATTGTCTGTTGTATTTTCATAGATGTTTAAAGTTAATTCAGGTGCTGATGCTTTTAAGACAGGAATGACGCGAGGTAATAAATAAGGTGCGATTGTGAAAATAATACCAAGTTTTAATTCACCTTGGGCTGAGTTAATAGAAACTCTCAATTCTTTTAATTGTTGTACGATAGAGAAAATCTGTTTAACTTTAGGTAATGCCTCTAAACCTTCAGGTGTTAAAAATACTTCACTTGCAGAGCGTTCAAAAAGCACAACACCTAAAGAATACTCTAAGTTTTTTATACCAATGGATAAAGCAGGTTGTGAGATGAAACACTTTTGAGCAGCGCGGCCAAAATGTTTTTCTTCCGCTACAGCTAAAAAGTACCTAAGTTCATTCAATTTCATGTGGTATGTTCTCCTGTCAGGATAAACCAAAAGCCGGTGGTTATAATTAATTTATCTACTCAATAATACCATCTTTACTTAGACAAATCAGGATTATGATATTACTGTCAGAATATCTATTTTTTATTTATTTTATTAGTCACGAGTTTGATAACTATATATAAATATGTAGTCCAAGTATATAAAACTCTCAATTTCTATAGGGTGCTGAAAAATAGCATTTATTTTTGTAGTTTTTGTAGTTTTTTGTAGAAAATATATGGGGGGGTGCCTTTTTTATCAAAAAGATTGGACTATTGCGCAAAAAACGATAAAATTTATATTGGCTTTTCTAGCTCAAACCAAATGAGGAAAATAATGAAACAGATTGATAGATTTAAACAGTGGTCAGCATTATATGGTGCCAATGCGATCTATGTTGAGGAAATGTACGAATCTTATTTAGCGGACCCACATTCTGTATCAGAAGAGTGGGTGTCTTTTTTTAAAGACTTTAAAAATGATGAAACAATTAATGTTTCACATTCAGCAGTTAAAAAGTCTTTTGAAGAATTAGCAAGAATTAAAAATAACTCAGCTGCGCAGTACACTATTGATCCTGTTGCATCTGAAAAACAAGCTGCCGTTCTTCGTTTGATTGAAGCTTACCGTATCCGTGGTCATCAAGCTGCACAGTTATGCCCAGTACAAATCAGAGAGCGCCAAATCATTCCTGAGTTGTCACCTGAATTTCATGGCTTAAGTGCAAATGATCTAGAAACAGAATTTAACTCTGGCACATTGACTAATGTTGCACAGATGAAATTAAAAGAAATCCTAGCAATCCTCAATAGAACGTATACACAATCTATTGGTGCTGAATACATGCATATAACAAAAACAGAAGAGCGCACATGGATTCAGAATCAATTAGAAAGTGTTAAAACAAACATTAAATTTTCTAAAGAGCAAAAAGTTGAAACTGTAAAAGAGTTAATCTCTGCTGAAGGTTTAGAACGTTACTTGCATACTCGTTATGTGGGTCAAAAACGTTTCTCACTAGAAGGTAGTGATGCATTGATTCCAATGATGCATGAATTAATCGACCAATCAAGTGGCGAAGGCGCTGAAGAGATCATCATCGGTATGGCTCACCGTGGTCGTTTAAACATGTTGGTAAATATCTTAGGTAAAGCGCCTAAAGATTTGTTTGATGAATTTGAAGGTAAACGCACAGTTGAACGTGGTGCAGGTGACGTTAAATATCACATGGGCTTCTCTTCAAGCATTCAAACTAAACATGGTGATTTGCATTTAGCATTGATGTTTAACCCATCGCATTTAGAAATTGTTAATCCAGTAACAGAAGGTTCAGTTCGTGCTCGTTTAGAACGTCGTGCTGTAAACTTGTCGCCATTACCATTTAACACAGTTTTACCTGTGTTGATTCATGGTGATGCTGCATTTGCTGGCCAAGGTGTTGTAATGGAAACATTGCAGTTGTCAGAAGTTCGTGGTTATCGTTGTGGTGGTACAGTTCACATCATTGTAAATAACCAAATCGGCTTTACAACTTCTAACCCATTAGACGTTCGTTCATCAGCTTACAGCTCAGATGTTGCTAAGTTGATTCAAGCACCAATTTTCCATGTGAATGGTGATGATCCTGAAGCAGTTAAATTCATTGCTGAATTGGCAATTAACTATCGTCAGAAATTTAATAAAGATGTTGTAATTGACTTAGTTTCCTATCGTCGTTTAGGCCATAACGAAGCAGATGAGCCAAGTGCAACACAGCCAATGATGTATAAGAAAATCAAAGCACACAAAACACCAGCTGCAGTTTATGCTGATCGTTTAGTGGCTGAAGGTGTGATCACTGATGCTGAATATAAAACGATGACTAAAGCTTATAAGGATCGTTTAGAAGAAGGTAAATCGGTAGGTTATCCAACAATTCCTGCTATCAATAATATGTATACGAAAAAATGGGCTGAATATATTAAAAATGCACCAAAATTCGGTACAGATAAGCAAAAGAATCCAAAAACTGCAGTATCAGCGAATGACATCAAATCATTAGCAGAGCAAATGAGTGTATTGCCACAAGGTTTTACATTGCATGCGCGTGTTCAAAAAATCTATGAAGATCGCATTAAGATGGCTTCTGGTGCATTGCCAATCGATTGGGGCTTTGCTGAAAACATGGCTTATGCAACTTTAGTAGATGAAGGCCATGGCGTTCGTATTTCTGGTCAAGACTCTGGCCGTGGTACGTTCTTCCATCGTCATGCTGTATTCCACAACCAAGTGGATGGTTCAAGCTATATCCCAATTCAACATTTGGAAAATGGCGCACGTTTCACTGTGATCGACTCAATCTTATCTGAAGCTGCTGTAATGGGCTTTGAATATGGATATGCAGCAACTGAGCCTGATTCATTAGTAATTTGGGAAGGTCAATTTGGTGACTTCGCAAATGGTGCGCAAGTTGTAATCGACCAGTTTATTTCAGCAGGTGAAACTAAGTGGATGCGTGCATGTGGCTTAGTATTATTGTTACCACATGGTTATGAAGGTCAAGGTCCTGAGCATTCATCTGCTCGTCCTGAACGTTTCTTACAAATGTGTGCTGAAAATAATATGTCTGTGGTTGTACCAACAACACCAGCACAAACATTCCATTTATTCCGCCGTCAAATTTTACAAGAATATCGTAAGCCATTAGTGTGCTTCTCTCCGAAGAGCTTATTGCGTCATAAACTTGCAGTGAACACATTGGAAGATTTAACACACGGTGAATTCCAGCCAATGATTCCTGAAGTGAAAGAACTTGAAAATAAGAAAGTTGAAACTTTAGTCGTATCTGTTGGTAAAATTTACTATGACTTATATGAAATGCGTGAAGAAAAAGGCTTGAATAACTTTGCTTTGGTGCGTTTAGAAGAGATCTATCCATTCCCAACAGCTAAATTAGCTGAAATTGTGGCAACTTATCCTAATGTGAAAGACATTGTGTTCATTCAAGATGAGCCAATCAATCAAGGTTATGCTTTCTTTGTTCGTGATTATCTTGATATTTACAAATCTAAGAAAGTGTCAGTTCGTTATGTAGCGAGAGAGGCAAGTGCTTCTCCAGCAGTTGGTTACAATAGCGTTCACGTTGAACAGCAAAACCAATTGTTACAGCAAGTATTTAATATTGATTTATAAAGAACCACCAAAGATTTTTAAGGAGAATCTCATGAGTATTGAAATTAAAGTTCCAGTGTTACCAGAATCAGTTGCGGACGCATTGTTGGCTGTATGGCATGTTAAAGAAGGCGATTTCGTTAATGAAGGCGACAATCTTGTTGATTTAGAAACAGACAAAGTAATGTTGGAAGTTCCAGCAACAATGAGCGGAACAATTCAATCAATCAAAATCCCTGAAGGTACGAATGTAACTGCAGGCGAAATCTTAGCTGTATTAGTAGAAGGCGAAGCGGCAGCTCCAGCAGCAAAAGAAGCAGCTCCAGTTGCAGCATCTGAAGAAGCTCACAAATTATCTCCAGCTGTAAAAGTATTGGTTGAAGAAAATAAATTGGATGTATCTGTAATTCCTGCAACAGGTAAAGATGGTCGTCACACTAAAGAAGATATCTTGAAATTCTTGGAAAACGGCAAATCAGCTCCTAAAGCGGCTGCACCAGCAGCGCCAAAAGCTGCACCAGCAGCTGCACCATTGAATATTCCAATGGGCAACCGTACAGAACAACGCGTTCCAATGACTCGTTTACGTGCAACAATCGCTGAGCGTTTGTTAGAAGCTAAAAACAGCACAGCAATGTTGACAACTTTCAATGAAGTTAACATGGCAAACGTAATCGAATTGCGTAAAAAACATAAAGACGAATTCGAAAAACGTCATGGTATTAAATTGGGCTTCATGTCTTTCTTCGTAAAAGCAGCTGTTGAAGCATTGAAAAAATACCCAGCAGTTAATGCATCAATCGATGGTAATGAAATGATTTATCATGGTTACTTCGATATCGGCGTTGCGGTTTCATCACCACGTGGTTTAGTTGTTCCAGTAATCCGTGATGCAGACCAAAAATCATTGGCTGAAATCGAAAAAACAATCATGGATTTTGCAATCCGTGCTAAAGAAGGCAAGTTAGGTTTAGAAGATATGACTGGTGGTACATTCACTGTAACTAACGGTGGTGTATTCGGTTCTATGATGTCTACACCAATCATCAACCCACCACAAAGCGGCATCTTGGGCATGCATAAAACTTATGATCGTCCAATCGCTGAAAATGGCCAAGTTGTAATCGCACCAATGATGTACTTAGCGCATTCTTATGACCACAGAATCATCGATGGTAAAGAAGCTGTTGGTTTCTTAGTTGCAATCAAAGATGCAATCGAAGATCCAACGCGTTTATTGTTAGATCTATAATTGAAACAATCTTCTTAAATTATAATCAGTGTATTGATTATAAATGATTAAAGCCTCGCTTATGGCGGGGCTAATAATCAATCTATAAGGAAATCATCATGGCAAAAAAATATGACGTCATTGTAATTGGCGGTGGTCCAGCAGGTTATGTTGCAGCAATTCGTGCAGCGCAATTAGGTTTTAAAGTAGCATGTGTTGAAAAATGGTTGTCACCAGATAATCAACCTGTGCTAGGTGGTACATGTTTGAATGTTGGCTGTATTCCTTCTAAAGCATTATTGGAATCATCTCATCATTTTGCTTATGCAAAAGAAGGCTTTAGTGCTCATGGTATTAAAGTTGGTGGCGTTGGTATTGATGTAGCGCAAATGATCAATCGTAAAGATGAAATCATTAAGCAATTTACTGGCGGTATCGCTCAATTGTTCAAAGCGAACAAAATTGATTGGTTGCAAGGTGAAGGTACTTTATTCCCAGAACGCGTTGTCAAAGTTAAAGCGCACGATGGTAAAGTTGAAGAGTATCAAGCTGACAACGTAATTTTAGCATCAGGTTCTACACCGATTGATATTGGTGCTGCGCCATTAGACGGCAAGCGCATTATTGACTCAGAAGGTGCATTAGCATTGACTGAAGTTCCTAAGCGTTTAGGTGTGATTGGTGGTGGTGTTATTGGTTTAGAAATGGCAAGTGTTTGGTCTCGTTTAGGATCAGAAGTTGTTATTTTTGAGGCAATGGATTCATTTTTAGCAGGTGCAGATACTGCAATTGCACGCGATGCATTACGTAGCTTCACTAAACAAGGTTTGGATGTGCGTTTAGGCGCGCGCGTATTGTCAACTGTAGCATCTAAGAAAGATGTAAAAGTGACATATTCAAATACTGAAGGCGAGCACAACGAAACATTTGATTACTTGTTGGTTGCTGTTGGTCGTGCGCCATACACAGCTAATTTGGTAGATCCAAGTGTTGATATCGTAATGGATGGCAGCCGTATTCATGTTGATGGTAACTGTGCAACTAACGTTCCTGGCGTTTGGGCAATTGGTGACTTGGTTCGTGGCCCAATGCTAGCGCATAAAGGTTCTGAAGAAGGTGTTGCTGTTGCTGAACGCATTGCTGGTAAATATTCATTCGTTGATTATGATTTAGTACCATTTGTAATTTATACAAATCCTGAAATTGCTTGGGTTGGTAAAACTGAACAAGCTTGTAAGCAAGAAGGTTTGGATATCAAAGTGGGAAGCTTCCCATTTGCAGCATCTGGTCGTGCACGTGCGATGGATGCATCTGAAGGTCAAGTGAAAATCATTGCTGACGCTAAATATGATCGCGTTTTAGGTGTTCATATCTTAGGTCCAAATGCTTCTGAATTAATTCATGAAGCAGTTGTTGCAATGAGCTTTGGTTCTTCATCTGAAGATATCGCTCGCATCATGCATGCTCACCCAACATTGGCTGAATCATTGAAAGAAGCAGCATTGGGCGTACATAAAGAAGCAATTCACATGGTGAATAAGAAGTAATTTGATCTGATTGAATTACAGCGAATGAGAAGCCTGCTAATGTAATGATTAGCAGGTTTTTTTAATGGATCAACTTTTGCATTACTGTGATTTTTGCCAATGATTAATCATCTGCTGATAAATCTCTTCTAAAGAGTAATTTTTCAAATCATTGTGAATGTGAATAGGGGATAGTTTTCTATATTGAAAATATCTAGCCTTTAATTGATTGATGAAAGATAAGTTTTGAATAAATTCTTCTTCATTCTTTAAATCAATGCACAAATAAGGCTGACTGAATATCCATCCTGTATTTCTTACCAGCATAATGGCTTCAATTTCATTCCAATGGATTGGTTGTGAAATACCTAATGGTAAATAATATAATAATCCATGTGAGTTAAACGCCATTAATGGTGATTGGCAAAAGCTTCTGTTAGCATAAATAAATCGTGCACTAAAGATGAAACCTACAAGACTAATTAAAATGCCATAAAGCTTTACGCCAAAGTCTTTATGTTGCGTGAAAAACGAAGATGCAATTTCTATGAATAAACTTAGAGTGATTATAGCTAGGAGCCAAGATAAACTTTTAAGCAGTTTAGATTGTGAGGTTATACAATGTTTATTGTATTGGATATCAATTTGTTCAGGATATTCTTTAGATAAATTAGGTTGCCAATATTTCATGAATAAATCATATAGTTCTCGCAGTTTATAATCATCAGCATCGCCATTACCAATAGTTAAACGACTTTTATTGCCACGTTGTTCCATTATCTTTAATTGTTCTTGAGGAGAAAGATGATGAAGAGGCTTGAGATCAATGATGAGATCTATTGGTTTAAAGCCAGTACTAATTATTTGTGTATCTGTACTAATTTCCATATTTTCAACATCATTCCAAGCATAATCTATCTTATGATATTGAAAGCCATCAGGTGAAAGCACTAAGCTTGGCTGATTAACTTTTTTATGATTCATTCCACATATTAAAACTACCAAAACAGCAAATGCTAAAAATATGAGAAACCAATCCCATTGCAAGCTTAGTAAGATCATTATTACTAGCAATAGTAGAGCTGTTAAAAATACAATTAGCTTCGGTTGTTGATTATTCCTATAAAAAATTTTAGAACTCATTATTATAATTTTTCCTATAGAGGTTATTATTTTATGGTAATTTTAATTGATGACTAATCCCGCTGAATCTCTCAGTTTTTCGCTCAATGGTTTGGCGAATATTATAAGGTGTCCCAATGATTGTGAGATTCTTTTTAGCACGCGTAATGCCAGTATAAAGCAGTTCTTTGGTTAGAATTTGGCTAGAGAAATCAGGTAATACAATGATGACATGATCAAATTCACTACCTTGTGATTTATGAATCGTCATGGCAAAAGCTGTTTCATATTGTGGTAAGAGCTGAACTGGGATATAGCGCAATTCGCCATTATCACTTTCAAAATAAGCGATTAAACGATTATCTTCTCGCACAATGATACCAACATCACCATTGAAGATATGATTTACATAGTCATTTTGTAGAATCATAATGGCTTGGCCATGATAAAGCTGTCGATCATCTTCAGGTTTAAAGAGTTGTGTGCTGATATATTCATTGATGAATTTCGTGCCAAAGTCTGAAATATTAGTGGCGCACAGAATTCTCACTTGATGTAGTGCTTTGAATAATTTCTCAGGTGAAGTTTCTGTTTTGCACAGTTCAATATAGGATTTCAATAAATCATTGATGGGCTGTAACCAATCTTCATCACGAGAATTAATGAAGGTTAATTCTTCAGGATATTTTTCAATGGTTGGCAAAAATAAACGATATTGTTGTTCATTCACTGTTTTGGATAATTGTCCAATCCCTGAATCAGCAGAGAAACGATGGCTTTCTGTTAGTAATGTCACATTATTCAATGGCACAGTTTTGGGTGGGAATGCTTCTGTTAGTGATTGCCCAATGATGGATTCTAATTGAGTTAATCGTTTTTGATCATAGCCAATGTCTTGGCAAATTTCGCCCATGATGGCGCCAGCTTCTACAGATGCTAATTGATCTTTATCACCCAAAATAATTACGCGAATATTCTGTGGTAAAGCTTGAATTAATAGATTGAAGATATATAAATCAATCATGGATGCTTCATCGATGATGATTAAATCTGTGGGCAAAGGATGATAGGAATGGAATCTTGGTTTTATTTGGCTAGGATTAAAGCTCAATAAACGATGCAGTGTAGTACTACTACTGGGAATTTTATCTAATAACCTTGTTAACTCAGGATGGGATGTTTTGAATTGGCTTTTTTGCTTTTCAATGGATTCACTCAATCGAGCAGCAGCTTTTCCTGTTGGTGCGGCTAAAGAGATATGTAAATCAGGATGCTCATTTAATAGCAATAATAAAACCTTAATAACTGTTGTTGTTTTGCCTGTGCCAGGTCCGCCAGAAATAATTGAAACAGGTGACAACAAAGCATTAGCTGCGGCTAATTTCTGTTTGTTTAAATTTTTTTCTTTGGGAAAAAGTTCATGCAGTAGGACGATTGTTTTTTCTGAAGGTTGATCAACAGTGCTTTGTTGATTGGCTTTGAGGAACTCCACAATGATCTTTTCATAATTCAGATTCTTTGTGAGATAAATGCCAGCTTCAGTCACGCTGATAGGGAAATTTTCTTTGTGCTGAATCTCATTTAAAACTTTATCCCAATCTGCTTGGTCGTGAATATCCACCAACGCTTTCAATGTATTGCTACATTCAATGGCTTTTTCATAATTAATATCAGAAATCCATTCATTGGATTGATATAAGAAGCTACGTGGAATCATCGTGTGTTTCATACCATAAGCATGGCTTGTTAATAGCGCAATCAATTGATGCTGAGGATTTTCGGGCGCGACGACTTTAGCAAAATGGTAATCAATGCTATTGAAAAAGTCTGATTGTTTTGCATAATCCAATAACTTACTCATGATCAGCTCCCATTAATTGATCCAATGTTACGATATCTTCTTCCTTAGGTTTTCTAAAGTAAATGCCATGAGTGCCTGAATGGCTCATTCCACGCACAAATAGATAGAAAATGCCGCCAAAATGTTCATCGTAATTGAAGCTTGGCATTCGGAATTTTAGATAGCGCATTAAAGCCACAGAATAAATGAGGTATTGCACATCATAATAAGCATCTAACATCGCTTGATGAACATTGGCTTCATTGTAATCTTCGGGTAAATCACCTAAATAGTTAGTTTTGTAATCGGCAATGTAGAATTTGCCATTGTGCACAAAGATTAAGTCGATGAAACCTTTCATCATGCCTTGCAAAGTGAAGAAGTTGAGTTGAGGCAAAGTTTCAGTATTGCGATAATTCTGTAAGTATTGATTAAACTTCTGTGCTGTGAATGGCTGTTTCACGGGAAACAGGAATTCCAATTCATGCAAAGCATTCGTTTGTAGGGATTCAGCAAAGGTTAAATTAGGTAGTAATTCATTTTGAAATATATCTTTCAGCCAATTCAATACAACATCTACCCAAACATCTAAATTGTTGCTCACTTCTTCAGAGAAGAAAGTTCTACTTAAAATATTGGTGAGATATTCTTTGTTTAATAAATCGATAGGTTTGTGTTTTTCAAACAGTTCATGCATGAAAGTTCCTGTATGAGCACCTTTCGGAAATGTAAAAATAGAAGGAATTGGTTCAGCTGTTGATTCCACAATTACTTCATCGATATTGGTTTCATCTTGATTTTCTTGCACGAAATACGAATGCGGTGCATCTTTGGTTAATTGCGTAAAGCTTGAGATGTTCCATGCGCGATTGATTTTGCCCGTGAATATTGCGGCAGTTAGATCATTATTGAGTTCAGGTTTTGCACTGTATTCAACTTGCGCTTGTGCATTCATTGGCAAGATTTGTACATGCTGTAATTTTTGCAAACGCTCTAAAGAGAATGCTTCATTCTTTTCTGTATTAAATAATGTAGAGAAAATTACTTTGTCATTCACATTGGTTGTGCGATCCAGGAAGTTTTCAGAAAGCGCAAACTCGCAATAATATTTAGCGCGAGTTAAGGCTACATACAATAAGCGGGCATTTTCTGCTTGTTCATTGCTGAGTGAAAGGAGCTCTTGTGCTTCATTTTTGCTGTAATCCAAAGTTTTTTGCCCATTCTCTTGATTTACAATGAAAGGCGGCTTATCCACTTTGGCTTCAAAGTTCGATGGAATAAATGTAATTGGGAATTCCAATCCTTTTGAGCCATGAATCGTCATAATTGTAATGACATTCATTTCACTTTCTAAGCGTAAGCTATTGCTAGTGCCGCTGAGCTCATCGACAGAATCATCAGGTGAATTAATTTGTTGTGTGAACCATTCTAGTAAAGCTTCTTTTGTGGGGGCTAATAAACTTTGTGCTTGCAGTAATTCACAGAGATGACGAAGATCCGTCATGATTCGATCAAACTCAGCATGATTTCTAAAGCGATGTATTCGATGATGGCGATGTAAAAACTGATCCATCATTGGAATGATGCCAACTTTATCCCAATCCTGTAGACATTGTTCACGCTCTATCAGAAAATCTTCATATTGCTGATGATCTTCCAATAGATGGTGCAATTCATTTAAAGAGAGTTGATAGAGCAGGGAAGCAAAGGTTTGTTTCATCAACTCTTGGTTGCGTGAATCCAGTAAGCTCGTAAGGAATAGATGTAGTAGCCCAGCTGCTTTACTTTTAAATACTTTGCTTTTATCAGAAAGATAAACTGCGGGTAATTCTGCATCACGTAAAGCTCGAAGCAATGCATCCGCATCACTTTTGCCACGAACCAAGATTGTAATATCTTGATGTTCGATAGTACGAGCTTTACCGTTTTGGTGAATTTTACCTTGTACTAATAATTGTTGAATGCGCTGTGTGATGTATTCAGCAGATGCTTTTTGAAAGCTTCCTTTATTGTTGTCACCTTCTAAATATGCAATACCAATGCCTTTTTGCTGTACATCATTCACAGTTAAATAGTTAAGTGCAGCTTCTTCTGGTGTTGCAACAGGTTGGAAGGGAATGTCTTCTGCTAAGAATGGATTGTTATTTTGCTCAAATAATTCATTCACACCTTTAACAACAGCTTCACTAGAGCGATAGTTTGTGCCCAAAGAATATTGATGTTCTGCGGAGTGTTTAGCATTTAAATAAGTATTGATATCTGCACCGCGGAATTTATAGATGGATTGCTTCGGGTCACCAATCATTAATAATGCGCGATCTTCTGTGTTGCCAAAGAGCTGAGAGAATATTTGATATTGAATGTTATCGGTATCTTGGAACTCATCGATCATGGCGATTTTATAACGATCACGAATTTTTTCTAATTGTTCAGGTGTTGCATTAGTGATGAGTTTCTCTGTTTCGTTAATCAGATCATCAAAAAAGAGCAGATTGTTTTTCTGTTTCAATGTTGAAAATATTCGGTGACATTGTTGTGTTGCAAAAGCCCAAAAGATTGCTTGGATTTGATTTTGATCCAATTCACCATCTTCACCTTGGCAATCGAAGATAGCTGTTTCTAATTCTTCAATGGATTGCGGTGCATTTAGAGATTCGGCTACAGAGAGAAATGGGGCTATTTTGCTTTGGACATGTGAAGGATTGTTATAAATAGGATAAGCAATGGGTGCTAATCGATCTGAAAAGTAATAACAAATCTCGCGCCAGAACTGTTTAGCCGTTTCTGTTTGCAATTCATAATCAGAAGTTTCTAGTCTTGCGTCCAAAGGTAATTGAGAATCTAAAGGGTTTTGGCTTAAAAAACGTTGGCAGAAACTGTGAATTGTGAAGATGTTCGCATCACTCATTAATCTTTCAGCTTCATTTAATATTGCACGTGCTTTGATGTATTCGTTTTTAGGAATTAGTGTTAGAATATCTTGGATAAATTCATCGTCACTGTTTTCTGTTTTAAATGCATGTTGCACTTCTAATATACGATCATAAATTCTAATACGTAATTCAGCAGTGGCGGCTTTAGTGAATGTTACAATTAATATGTCACTCAGTTTTAATGGTTCAGGTAAATTAATGCCTAAAAGGTAACGTATGACTAAAGAAGTAATAGTGTATGTTTTACCTGTGCCAGCCGATGCTTCTATTAACGTTTTGCCAGTAAGAATCGAATGAATGGGTGAGATTATTTTCATAGTGGATTGAATGCAATGGTTTTTGTGAAGAGATTATAAAACGTAATAGTTATTTCGGTAGCATCTTGTGGAGATATTGGTTTATAATCATAAGATTGAACAGTAAGTGTATTACATTATTAAATAAATTGTAATAACGAGAAAATCAAAAAAGGTCAGGATAAAACATGAAATTTGTTACAGTAAATATTTTGGGAACGGTAGATCGCGACACAGGCCGTGAAATCATTGTCGGTGCTGCTCATCGTAGCCAATATTCATTTGTAGCTGTAGAACACATTACATTAATTAATGTGAAAGACAAAAAGGTCTATTTAACATTGACCACAGGAAAAGTATTGATTTGTACTTTAGGCGTTTTAGCTTTATTGAAAGACCACATAGATTAATAACTAAATATAAGAATTCTCAGAAAGCCCGCATACTATATGTGGGCTTTTGCGTTTTATACATATTAGGGCTCTTTATATTGTGAATAGCCTTTGTTTTGCATGCCCTCTATACGTATATTAGTTATTCCACAAGCTAATTGTGGTGAGAAAGTATCATAATCATCTCTGTGGATAGTAATTAATAGAAAGATAAAGGCTGATTTTGGATGTTTTCAGTAGTTGTCGATATCTGAAACCAATTATTTTCATAGTTTTTAGATTTGTTTCAAAAAAGATTGTGTTTTTATCTTATTGTTTTTACTTGGTTTTGTATTGTTATTTTGCTGATTTTCAGTGTGTGCTCAAAACTTGATCAGTAG
>JBEBSR010000022.1:0-40457 GCA_040394195.1 Wohlfahrtiimonas larvae
AATAAAATGATATATATCAATATTGTATTGATCATTGAGTTTTTATATAGAATATATAATGTTTATCATTTAGTAGCATAATAAATAAGCAACAATATGCGATAATTACACAATTTTATAACGCCATAGGAAGATATTAATGAAACTTTTCAGAAAATCTTTACTTGCGGCTTCGCTATCCATGCTCCCCATGTTTGCCTACGCTCAAGTGGAATCAATCAACTTAGCAAAATTCAATGATAAAGAGACGATCACTGTATTTTTTGATTCACCACAAGTATTCAAAACAGACCAATTACAAAACTTATTTAAAGTTGAGAAATACGATTATGAAGATTGGCAAAGAAAACCAGATGCTCAGGGCAAATGGCATTTGAGTAAAGACGGCTATCGTTTATCTTATTATCCTGTAGGTTCTGGTGATTATCATGTACGTTCAGGTGATTTCAAAGATAGGAATAATGCTGAATATAGCGAATATATGTACATTGGTGAAGATTCAGAAGCTGTGAAAATTGTTGGTCGTGGGCCAGTAATGCCTTTGACACAAGGCACGTTGCCATTGGAAATGATCGGTACAGATGAAGTGGATGTCGAATACTTCAAAATCGATAATTTGCCGAAATTTTTAGATCAATATTATATTGGTTCTAACATTGATCGTTGGGATCTAAATCGTGCTGTTAAAGAGATGACAGCGGAAGGAATTTTCCGTTATAAAATTCCTAGCAACGTTCCACGTGAAACGAAATCTTTCCACAATGTGCCTGTGGATAAGAATATTAAATCAGGTGCTTATATTGTTACAGTTAGCCCCGCAGGGCAAATTGATCGAACGTTAGATACGCGCATTTTGTTCATTACAGATATGGGCTTGCATGCACGCTTATATCCCAATGAAACGGTGATTGTGGGCAATTATTTCTCATCAGGCAAACCAGTGGATGGTGCCGTTGTTGAAGTTTGGCGTAATGAAAAAGGCCAATTAAAAATTACAGAAGATCTCTGTATGTTTGATGAAGGTATTTGTGAGATCCAGCAGAAATTATCTCGTGATGACATTGTGGTTGCTAAATATGGTCCTGAAGTTTCAGTATTGCCACTGAAAGAGATTGCATTGGATCTCAATGATTTTGCTGTAGATGGTAAAGTTTATAGCGATCAAGTTGCATATGTTTATAGTAATCGTGAATTGTATCGCCCAGGTGAGTCAGTGCCTGTGAATATCATTTTGCGCGATCAAGATGGTAAAGCATTGCCTGAGCAACCAATCAATATCAAATTGATTAACCCTGAAAATAAAGTTGTGTATGAAAACACATTAGAAGCAACAGCTGAAGGTTTTTATAGCACTTATGTTTATACAAATTCAGATGATAAAACTGGCCGTTGGCGTGTAGAAGCTCGTACTGATGCAACATCAGCAAAGCCAAATGGCGAATTAACTTTATTCATTGAAGAATTCATGCCAGAGCGTATGGAGTTAACATTATCAGGTGTGAAAGATAACTATGATATGAAAGATTCTATTGGCTTGAAAGTAGATAGCCGTTATTTATTTGGTGCACCTGCAAAAAATAATGATTACACCGTACAAGGTAAATTGACTGTAAATCGCACGCCATTTGCGGCACATAAAGATTGGTTTGTAGGTAAAACAGTATTTCCAACAGAATTCATACCTGATGAGATTAAATATGATCAGCAATTGAATAGTGAAGGCCATGCTGAGCATCCTCTATATTTGGGTTTAGAAGGCCCATTGGCTAAAAATATCTCTGCTGTATTGGGTTTAAAAGCAGATGTCACCGTGATGGATGGTGGCACAAGCGGTATTTCTCGTAGCTTTAATACAAGTTTTTGGCCAACACAGCCTGTGCCTGTGATTCGCCCAATGTTTGGCAAAGATGATTTAAGTTATGGTTCTAATGCTCAGTTTGAAATCTTTACTGCAAATATGGCAGGCAATTTAGGCAATGCGGAATTAAAGCTAACATTGCGTTATAAAGATGATGCTTGTACTTGGGTTTATAATCCAAACTCAGGTTGGGATTGCCATGAAAACTATAAGTATCAAATCCGCGAACAAAAAGTGATTAAAACTAGCCGCGATGTTGTGGAATATTCAATGTCGCCAAATAGCTGGGGTAATTACATTTTAGAAGTGGAAGATTTATCATCAGGTATGGTAACTGAATATCCATTCAGTGCAGCTTGGAATAATACGCCTTCAGGCCAATTACCAGCAGTGAAGCCAAATGCATTGGCACTAACAACAGATAAAGCAACATATACAACAGGCGAAACCATTAAATTAACGATCGATGCACCATTCGCTGGTAATTTAACGTTGATGATGGAAGGCTCTGAACTTTTATATTCTAAAAATCTCTATGTTAAACAAGGGGAAAATAGCATTTCCATTCCAATGGAAAAAAATTGGAATCGTCATGACTTATATTTATCGGGTTTATTGCTATCAAAAACTAAGCAAGATGAAGTGGTTCGTTCTCTAGGTTTAGTGCCAATTCATTTGAATCGTTTGGATCGTAAATTAGAGCCAAAATTATCATTTGATGCAGTTGCATTACCAGATCGCAAAACAACTGTAAAAATTGAAGTACCTAATGCTTCTAGCAAAGAGCAGTTATACGCAACAGTGAGCGTAACGGATCAAGGTATTTTGAATATGATTCCTGTCGCAAGTGAATCAATTTTTGATGCGTTTTTTCAACATCGTAAATACCAAATCGACATCATTGATTACTACAACCGCTTATTCAAACGTGGTGCTTATTCAATGTTGGTACCAAAGTTTGGTGGCGATGGTGAAGTGCAAGGCGATGATTCTGTTGGTGACAATATGACAGAAATGAAAACTGTATCATTGATGAGTAGCTTAATTGCTTTAGATGATAAAGGTCGCGGTGAAGTGACATTTGATTTGCCTGATTTCAATGGTGAAGCAAAAGTTGTGGTGAAAGTATTTTCGAAAGAACGTGTGGGCGAATTTGATCAGCAGATGACTATTCGTGCACCAATCGTTGCAGATGTAATCACACCAAAATTTGTACGCGTGGGCGATGATACAAACTTGTCTTTATCATTGCACAATATGAGCGGTAAAAATGATGATGTTAAAGTTACCATTTCCAGCCAGCAGTTTGATGTAAAATTGGATGAAACAGTGCCATTAGAAGATGGTGAAGGTACTTATCGTTTAGTACCAATTTCGTTGCCAACTTTCACAAACTTTGCAGAAGTTGAATTGTCGATTGATTCTAAGGACTATCAAGCAAAACGTACTTATCGCATTGGTACAGATCCTATTTCTGTGAAAACAACAGAATATGTTCGTAATTTGTTGAATGAAGGTAAAACGTGGCAGCAGCCATCCAGTAGAACAAATTACGAGAAAGGGTTCACTGAAAACTTCACAGTTTCTCGTCATCCTTTCATCAATGTATTGTCTTACACAGATGGATTATTCAGCTATCCTTATGGATGTACTGAACAAACAACAAGTCGCGCATTCCCTTGGTTATTCAAATCTAATCAGTTATTAAATGCTCAGAAAAAAGCTGTTTATACTGATTACTTGAAGAATAAAGAGATGAATCACGATGTTTCACCAACGCTAGAATATACAGCTTGGGAACAAGAAATGATGCGAGATACTGTAAAACGTTTATTGGATCGCCAACGTTCTGATGGCGGTTTTGCATTCTGGTCATCAGGTGAAAGCTACTTCCCATCTTCTGTTTATGCATTGGATTTCTTAACACAATTAGCGAAACAAGATCCAACTTTAGTGCCACAAGAAAACTTGAAAAAAGGTTTTGAATATGTGAAAAGCCGTTTGACTGAAACATATAAAACACATACTAATTCAGGTTCATATTATTTGAGTGAAGATAACTTGAATAACTTGAGTTATGGTATTTGGCTCTTGGCAAGAGAAGGCCAAATTTTCAGTGCTGATATTGTGTTTATGGAACAATTTGATCAAATCATTAGCCCATTAAGTCGTGTTTATTTAGCAGGCTCTAATTTGATTCTAAGTGACCAGAAAGCAGCAAGACAGTACTTGGCAAACTTGAATTTCACAGATTGGCAGCGTGGTTTTGGTACTTATCAAACAAGAGTTTCAGCTTTGGCATTATCCATCGATGTATTGAACCAAATGGCAGCACGTGGTTTATTGACAGATGGTGGATTGGCTCAGAAGTTAAACATTGATTTGATGGATGCTTTGAACCGTAAAGAATACTTCAGTACACAAGAGCGCTATGCATTGATTAAAGTTGGCATGGAAGCACCTGCAGATCAAACTGAAGTGAGCATGAGCTTGAATAATCAACAGAAGAATGTATTAACGAACCAACCTATATTGATCAATGATATTCAATCTATTAAAGCAAATGAGGATCTATTCTATGAATATCAAATTTCTGGTTATCCAAAACAAGCTGTAGATTCTCGCAAATTTAATACAGATTTTAATAAGGATTATTGGATTGGTGATGTCGATACATTAGATGTTGGCGATCGTTTTGTGGTTTATTTAACAATCAAATCTGAAAAGAATTTACCCAATGCATTGTTGGTGGATTACATTCCAACAGGCTTTACATTGGTGAATCCAAACCTGTTAACAGATGATGTAGATGTATTCTATGAGCAATATAATTTGACTGAATTAACACGTTCTGTATTGGAAAATGAAGAGTATCGTTTTGATCGTTATGTTGCGGCATTTAATTTACAAGCAGGGCAGGAATATCGTTTTGCTTATATCTTAGAAGCGCAAGTACCTGGTGAATACCAAATGCCTGTGACAATTTTGGAAGATATGTACATTCCAGAATTACGCAACTTAATGGTGGAGCCACAAGTATTGAAGATTAAAACTCAGAAGTAAGAAAGCTCCTTCATTTTTAGATTATTTTTAATAAAGGCCATCTATTAAGATGGTCTTTTTTATTGTTCCAATAATGATAATGATTGATTCTAATTTACTGATCGACAAAGATATTTTCATCACATAGTATAATATGAAATATTAAGTTTTGATTAAAGATAAGGAATCCATGATGAAATTAAAAACAGCATTATTAGCGACAACATTGTTAGGTTTATTATCAGTTGTGCAGGCAAAAACATTGAATGCCAATAATCCAGAAGGTTATCAACAATTTCGTTTAGGTTATGCAGAAATGACTGATCTAGCAAATGACAATAAATTGCCACATCGTAATTTCTATTCAAAACCATCAGAAGGCCCTGATGCAGCATGGTTTGATGCTGTGAAACAGGGTGATTTAGAAACAGTTAAAAAAATGGTGGATGCTGGGCAAATCATCGAAGTGAAAGATGTTGGTAGCTTAAACCAAACAGCGTTGGGCTGGGCTGCATTCATTGGCTATGAAGATATGGTGGATTATTTGTTATCTAAAAATGCTAATCTTTGGGCAACAGATAAAGGTGATGTTTATCATGCTTTAAAATCCGCAGCATTGGGTAAAAATGCAAATATCGTTAAAAAATTAAGAGAGTTATTGAAATATGGTTATGACATCAATGATGTTTCTTATGAAGATGATGGCGAAACATTGGTAATGGTTGCAGCAAGTAATAATCGTATGGATGTTGTGAAGTATTTCATTTCTCAAGGTGCAGATTTGAATAAAGTGACAACGATTCAAGATCCAAAGCGTTTCTCATACAACCACAGTGCATTGAGCTATGCTTGCTTGCGTGATTATAAAGAAATGCAACAGCTATTGATTGAAAATGGCGCGATTAATCATCGTACAGGCACAACAAAATGTGACTAATTTTGCATTATTGCATAATAAAGAAGCGCTCTTATGAGCGCTCTTTGTTTGGGTAAATTTTAATTTCTTTTGGCAGACAATATCAGCAAACATGCAAAGATCATCACAATGCCAATCCAGCCTAGCACAGCTATTTTTTCACCAATGAGAATCGCAGCGAAAAATGCTGCAACAACAGGTTCAAACAGGGTTAATGTTGTGGCATAGCTTGCGGAAACAGTTTTTAAACCATAACCAAATAAAACATAGCCTAAAAACATCGGTATGATCGCCATATAAGTGACAACATAGAGATTACGTGCTTCATCAAATAAGTTTTGTGCTGTCCAAAATAGCGATGGAATTAATATAAATGCCGCTAATCCGAAAATACTGCCCATTGCCGCTTTAGCATCGAATCCTTGGTTGATGAACTGTTTCGCTGCCCATGAATATGTGCTGTAGGTTGCGCCTGCAACTAATCCTAAAATAATGCCCAAAGGCTTATTTAAAGCTGTGACAGCATCAGTTGCATTGCTCGCATGATTATCACTGAATGTTAATAATGCAACGCCGAGAATCCCTAAAATAAAGCTAATCACCCAGCGAATGGATAGCGATTGATGATTAAAAAATCTTTCCAGTAATGCAGAAAATATCGGTGCTGTGCCGATAGAAATCACGGTGCCAATCGTAATGCCTGCATAATACATGGATGAATAGAATGCCAAAGGATAAATAGCTACAGATAATACGCCAGCACCTAATAAAAAGCGTTGTTGCAATATGCTGCGCCAATACTTTTGAATAGATTGTTTAGCTATGAATGCTTGTAGTAAACCACCAAAGCCCATGGCAAATGCGCCAATGGCTAAAGGGCTTAAGTTTGGCGCATAAGCTGCGGCTGTGCCAGTTGTGCCCCAAATTAAGGCTGCGGCTAATACAGCTAAAGAACCTAGATAAGCTTGAATATACATAAATAGTAGAAATAAAAGGGAGATAGACTGAGATTAAGATAAATTCCAGAGAAATGGAACCATAGGCGAATAACATTTCATATTTATCTCCTTTTTGTCTATGATGGCTTTTCGTTTAATCATTGAAGATTTCAGAGGGTGAAGATGGTTAAAGCAGATGCTATCTATTTTAACGGTAATATCTACAGCGTAGATGAACACAATAATTTTTATTCAGCGATGGCTATTGCAGAAGGAATGATCATCGCAATGGGTGATGATGAATCGATTTTGCATCATCAAGATAAATCTACAAAGCTTGTAGATTTACATGGGCAATTTGTGATGCCAGGTTTAGTGGATTCGCATCTTCATCCTTTTTGGGGCGCTTCTCAATCATTGAGCTGTGATTTAAAGCATCAAGTGCTCACCAAAACTGAGATTTTGGCTAAGATTACAAAATATACTGCGAATTATATGCAGGAGCATAAAGATGGCTGGATCATTGTACGTGGCTGGATGCAGCCAGATATGTTGCCAATTGATAGCGAGTTAACGCGCCAAGATTTAGACAAAATCATACAAGATTATCCAATCATTGTTTTCTCTAATGATTGCCACTTATTGGTTTGTAACTCGTTAGCATTATCATCTTTCAAAACTGTGGATATTCCTGAAGATGCAAAACTCAAAGGCATTTTAGAAGATGGCCCTGCAATGCAGGCATTTGATGAAATCACGCGATATTCTGATGATTATGCATTGCGAGTAGCTAGAAAGGCACAATCCTTATTGAATGAGCAAGGTGTGACAACAGTAATGGATGCACGAGCGGACGCAGTGACATTCAAAGCATTTCAATCACTGGCGCAATCAGATGAATTAACATTACGCGTATTAGGTGCGAGAGAAATTCCTGCAAAAGCTTTTGCAACAATAGATATGATTCCTGATGCGATTGCAGAAACTCAAGCATTCATGACGCAGTTTTCCCACAAACAAACAGCGTTACAACCAACGACAACGATTTCACACATTAAATTTTTCATTGATGGTGTTTTACAGGCACCATTGCATACAGCATTATTGAAGCAACCTTATCATTTAGATGGCATTGAGCAATATGGCGACTGTTACTATGATAAAGCTTTACTTATAGAATTATTGAGTCAAACGAATCAACTCGGCTGGCATCCACACATGCATACAGTGGGCGATGCAGGTATTGATTTTGCTTTAGATTGCATTGAAGGCTCACAAGAAAAATCACCTACTTTAGAAGTAAGAGCGGGTTTTGCTCACAATGAATTAACAGTGCCAGAGCATTATTCTCGTTTTAAAGAGTTAAATGTGATCGCAACACAATCGTTACAATGGGGCGCGATGTGTGAAGTGACACAGGCGACTTTTGAAGAGTTACTAGGTAAAGAACGTATTGAATACTTTGAATGCGCTGGGCGATTCTATGATGCTGGTGTAAAAGTGGCTTATGGCAGTGATTGGCCGATTGATCATTTGGATTTGTGGGAGCATTTCCAATTGGGTATGAATCGACAACTAATGAGTGGCCATTATCAACATGGGAATGATCGTGAGCTCACTGTACGTGAAGTTTTGCGCTCAGCAACGATCGATGCCGCATATATGTTGGGACAAGATCAGAATATTGGCTCTTTGGAAGTGGAAAAATTCGCAGATTTTATTGTTTTGAACCATGATCCTTTCGAGCTGGATCGATATAAAATTCATACAGTTAAGGTAGAACAGATTTTTTTAGGTGGAAAACCAATAAAAATTTCATAGAAACGCTTGACAAATTTTCAGAAAAATATATTATAAGCACCTCACTGCCGGAGTGGTGGAATGGTAGACACGGAGGATTCAAAATCCTCTGCCTTTAAAAGCGTGCGAGTTCGAGTCTCGCCTTCGGTACCACGGATATAAAAACCCAGTCTTTGACTGGGTTTTTTCGTATCTAGGTGATTGGTTTTCAATCTTAGAACATTTATACATTGGCTGCCAACAATACAAAAACATAAAGTTGGACTAATATTTTTATTAGCTTTGGAAACAGCAATGCGCCGAATGGCATTATTAGATATTATTTATTCTTGTTATTAGTTTGTATGGTGTGAACTTGAATGTTTGACTTATAGAATCTGTAATTTCATGGGAAGTATCCTTTTTTAATGGGTTATAATAATTTTTAATTATATAATTCAATAAATAAGGTAACTTATGAAGAAAATATGGGTATTGATCGGATCAGTAGTAGTATTCGGTGTTATTACAGGTATTTATTCTTATATTCAAGATGATAGTTATGCTACAGAAGAGGCGAAACTAGCACTTATGAACCATCCTTTAATGACTCAAAAGTATGCAGATGAAGAGCTACACATTGTTGGGACAAGCTATAGCACTGTAATGTGTGATTTTAAACTGAACGGTATATCAGCAAGTTTTCCAAGAAGTGTGATCGACAATAATCGGACAGGAGAGTTAAATTATCGAACTGATCATTATATTCCTGAGTCAAATTTATGGTTAGATTATGGTAATAACGTTTTAACCATCGATGCAATGGCTCCTATTCACTATCCCCGTGATGGTACTTATTTTTTCTGTGAAGGGCGCGCAATGGGTGAAGATATTCATCTAAATGTAAGTGGCGCAAACGATCCATTCGTTGATAGTGGTCGCACTAAAACACAACAAATTATCGCAACTAACGATCCTAGGTATAAAAAGCCAGTGGTGGATTATACAGATGTTAGTTGGCACATATATAAATCAAAAGGCGACGATAATAATTTAGATATTATTTATCGAGATACTAAACGCTTTGAGGACAGTTTATTAAATGATGTATCTGTTTCAACGAATTTTAATTTAGAAAAATCAAAAGAAGATTTACCTAGTCGTATTTTTTGGCGAGATTCTGAGCCTTTTGAAGCAACACCAGAAAATATGGAATTATTATGGCAAGCTTATGAGGAGTTGTTAATAGCATTTGAAAGTCAAAAACAGAGCAAAATATTAAAAGTTCTTGAGTTTGGGCTAATTCAAAGTGAGTTAGTGATTGGTGATCCTAAGCGTCTTCTATTTGTTAATTATGATTTAGAGAATATTCAAGAAAACTGGGATCAATATGGTTTTAAGCGTGGGGCAAAAGATAAATTAGAAGATTATGAACTGAGAATCGCTGATCATAAAAAATTATTTAAACTAGTGCTAAAGGACAATGATCATTTTGAGCCAGTACACTTCAAACTTTCAGGGCAAGAAGATCGCTATTTCATTTATAAGTTTTATTTTACGATGGTGGATGGCAAGCCAAAGGTTGCTTTTGTTGAAAGATAATAACAGATCGTGTTAGTGACTATCCATGTATAATTGTTCAAAAATAGTACTAACTAATCCTTATTTGGCTATCTCTAAATTACTTTAAATATAGCCATATCAATAGATTTGATATTGTAGAGTTATCTGAAATACAGTCCAAAAACTTGCCTTCGGTACCAAACAAAAGCTCTAAAGCCCACTAGATAGCGGGCTTTTTTTGTATCTGAAAGTTTAAATAGTTCTCAAATTCTACGATAAATTTTATTGTTTATATTAAATCCAAAACATAGAAATAAATTTTTCTAACATATTGAAAGTGTCTATCATCAGAGTAGAATATTGCGCAAAATAATTACAATGTTATTTGATTTGGCAGTGTATCTATATTTAGCGGACCACGTAAAATATAATATTTACAAAGAGTTAGTTGAGTTGTTTAGGGATAATAAATGAAAAGGGTAGTGAAAGGCTGTGGAATCGTGGCAGTTGCTGTAATGCTGTCGAGTTGTCAAACGTTTGATCTCGATCGTGGTTATGGCATTATCGATTATGGTAACCATAATAGTGAGCTTCTAAAAAATAAAATGCAGCAATTGCTAATAGAAAAGAATACTGTTGTCAGTATTGTTCAATTTGGTGATGCACATACATCCACAGGCTATTTTACGGAAACTCTTCGCAATTTGATGCAACAAAGATTTGGTGATGCAGGGATTGGTTGGGTAACGCCTGTTGGTATTACTGAACAGAAAGATATCACAGTAAAACGTAGTGCATATCAATGGGATGTGATTAGTAGCCGTACTGCATTGCAAGCTGATTTCCCAATGGGTGGCTATATTGCTAAACCTAAGCGTAATGGCGCTGAAATTAAAGTGGTTTTGAATTCAGCAAAACGTGATAAAGGTTTGTGGGATATTCGTCTGATGGTGAAAGGCGATACAACTGTGCCAATTTCCATCATAGATTCTAATGGTCGTGCTGATTTAACTTATAGCATGATGAATCTTATACCTAATCAATGGCGTGTGATGAACACTGTAACCACTATGCCATTCAGCATTAAAGCAGATAGCACAGTTGAATTGGGCGGATTATGGATTCAAAAACATGACCAAGCAGGTGTAATTGTTTCAGCTATCGGTATGAAGGAAGCTCAGCTGATTTCATGGAATCAATGGTCTCCACAATGGCTATCAGAATTACAGACAACAAACAGTGATTTAGTGATTTTGGAATATGGTACGAATGAAGCGTTTGATGAAAAGTTAGATGCTAAAGAATATCGTAAGAATTTAGTGTCTAGTATCAAACGTATTCGTAAACAATTGCCAAATGCTGTGATTTTATTGATGAGCCCGCCAGATTTAATGGTGAAAGGTAAAACTCAAGGTTCATGTGCTGAGCGCATGCCAGCATCTTATGACAAAGTTAAAATAACTCAAATGGAAGTTGCACGTTCTGAAAGCCTTTTATATTGGGATTGGCAGAAAGCAATGGGTGGTAGTTGTAATATTTCAAAGTGGTATGTGGAAGGTTTAGCTGAGAAAGATTTGGTTCATTTAACATCATTAGGCTATGAGATTAGCGCAGAGATGTTGTATAAATCCTTATTAAAATATTGGGGTATTTCTAAGTAGTCAAAATATTATGAACATAAAAAAGCCAATCTGAGAAGATTGGCTTTTCCTATATAAGGTTATCGTGGATTAACAATTTTCACTGATAACTCACCAACTCCATTCAAAAATCCTGTAATTTGATCATTAGGTTTAACAGCACCTACACCTTCAGGTGTGCCAGTCATAATAATATCCCCAGGTTGTAGCGTATATAATGTGGATAAGTGTTCAATGATTTCATTCACATTCCAAATCATATTATTCAAATCAGAAGATTGGCGTACTTCACCATTCACAGCCAATTCAATTGTTCCTTCTGTAACCTCACCTGATTGTGCAATTGGAATAATTTCAGACAAAATTGCAGAGTTCTCAAAATCTTTAGCAATATCCCAAGGATGGCGATTATCTTTTGCTTTTGCTTGAAGATCACGGCGAGTCATATCTAATCCGCAGCCATAACCAAAGATATGATTAGCAGCATCTTTCTGAGAAATATTTGCGCCACTTTTCCCGATTGCAACCACAAATTCCATTTCATAATGAAGATTATCAGTGCATGTTGGATAGGGTATTTCTGCGCCACTTGGCACATAACTACTCGGATGCTTTAAAAAGTAGAAAGGCTCTTGTTGTGTTTTATCTACAGTTGCGCCCATTTCTTTCGCGTGTGCCATGTAATTACGACCAACACAGAATATGCGATGAATGGGGAATAACTGAGTAGTACCTTTGACTGGAATTGCAGCAGGTTCATTAGGTTGGAAAATGTATTCTTTTGTCATTATGGCTCCTTTGGTGAATTTTTATCATATAAATCTTACGTGGGGTAATCAATCCCAAAATGCTTTTTGAGTGCACGTTTGCCAATATCAGTCCAAATGGCTTCACGAGTTTGCGGGTAACGTTGGAGCCAACCTTTTTGTTCAAATAATTTGAACAGTTGTTGTGCTAATTGCCCACTTAAATGAGGTTTTCTTTCACTCCAATCTAAACAATCATAAGCAAGTTTTGGGCTTTGTAGATTGATCTTTTCAATATCTAAACCAATCTTTTTTAATTCAGTTTGTCCAAGCTCTGTGAGATGATACTGTTGATCGCCTGTCAGCCACTCCTTATGAATCATGGCTTGTCGAATTTGTACGGCAATTGTGCCAGCTAAATGTTGATAGCAGCTCCGAGATAAACGTAATGGTAATGGTGTTGAGCTTTTAATTGCATCATTCTGTGGCGCTGAAAATGACATCAAAGTTTCCAATAACTGTGCGACTTCATCATTGGCTAGACAAAAGTAACGATGCCGACCTTGTTGAATGAGTTTAATTAAGCCTTGATCTTGTAATTTACTCAAATGCACACTGGTTGTTGATGCTGCAATATCAGCGATTGCACTCAATTCAGTTGCTGTATATGCTCGGCCATCCATTAATCCACAGAGAATTTTTGCTCTTGATGGATCTGCAATCGCGGTTGCAACTTGAGATAAATGTTGATGGATATCCATAGTCATATTTCGTTCATGAGCGAAGTGTGCATAAAAATGATATTGCACAATAGCATATCACTAAGGAGAACAGAGATGATATGCCCATTTAAATCAGATATTTTAGAGAATACTGCAAAGATATTACAGGATGATAGCTATAGTGTTCGACCACGCAAAGAGGCTGTACCAAAACTATTTCAAGGATTATTTATTGGTGAGGTTTTTGGAGCTTTGGTGCGTATGAATGATGGTGAAAATCATCATACTTTAAAACGAGCAATATCATTAACTCTCAATAGTTTTACTGAGCAAGATATTCAACAACAAACAGGGCAAGTGATTCAAGATTCAAAAATTATCATTCATTCACCTGAAACTTTAACTCAAGCGATGCAAGTTTGGCCAATTATGGTGATTGCGAAGCAAATAGGTATTTGTGCCGATGATGAAGTTATAAAACATGTGAAGCAATTTGTGAACTGTATAAGTAATCCAAATTTGGAGGAAAATATTTTAAGTGGTAATGAATCTACAGCTTGGCTGTATCAGCGTATTGAGGTGGCTAATGGTCCATTGAAGCAGAGATTGGTCGAACAATGTGCTAAACAAGGCATAACAAATTCATTGATCATTAATAGCAATTTACTAGGGTTTTTCTTTCAAACATTGGATGGCACAAGTGGATTGATAGGATTAACATTATTAGAATCAAAGCTATTAGCCATTAAAAATACTCGGCGATATTTGGGGAATGAAATGATTGTTTTGCCATTGCAGGATAATGAGGAAAGCTTGCCATTTGGTACGGGCATTCATCGTTGTCCAGGAGAGTTATGGGCTAAAACTATCACAGTAACAGTTATCCAATATTTAAAGCAATTGCCACTTCAAAAGGAATGGATCGATAGCTATGCTTGGAAAGAATCTCTGAATGCAAACGTACCATTATTTATATCCAAAGGAGAAATGAAATGATCGCAGTAATTTTTGAATTAAAGGCAAATGAAGGGCATCAACAAGAATATTTAGATATTGCTGCTGAGTTAAAACCTTTATTAAGTGAAATTTCAGGTTTTATTTCGATTGAGCGATTTCAAAGTTTGTCAGATCCGAATAAATTATTATCACTCTCTTTTTGGGAGGGTGAGCAAGCAATAGAACAATGGCGTAATTTAGAATCTCATAGAATGGCGCAACATAAAGGAAGAAACTCAATTCTTCAGCATTATCGTTTGCGTGTTGCGCATGTTTTGCGCGATTATGGCTTAGCTGAACGAGCTACAGTACCAACAGATAGTCAAAAGTATCATCAATAAATGGCTGATTAATGAAAGATTTTTCTTTGTGATGGGCTTCACAAAACATAGGCAATCCGTATAATATTCAGCTTGCAGGAGAGAGAGATTACCTCCGCCGAAGGCGCAAACTCCCATAAACGCTCAGGCTCATGTACTGCAATCACTTAATTGTGCCAACTGGAGAGAGAAACAATGTTTCCACCGAAGGAGCAAACAGCGAAAGCTGCATAAACTCTCAGGTACCAAGGACAGAGGGAGGGGCAAAATACTCAATAGGAGTTTTTGTGCTTTTCTACATCTATATTGTGGCAATTACAGCAGAAGCAATGTCTGGCGCATTGGCAGCAGGGCGACGCAACATGGATATGTTTGGTGTTGCACTGATCGCATTTTTAACCGCCTTGGGCGGTGGAACCATGCGCGATATTGTTCTAGGCAACTATCCTATTTCTTGGACACAACATCCGCCTTATATTTATTTGACGATTTCGGCAGGGTTATTAACGATGTTAGTGGCTCGCTATATGCAGCGATTGAATAGTATGTTCTTAGTATTAGATGCAATGGGTTTAATTGCATTTACCATCATTGGTTGCAATGTTGCCCTGAATTTAGAGCCTCAATATCATTACAGCACAGTGGTTGTGATTATGGCGGGTATGATGACAGGTGTTGGTGGTGGTATTTTTAGAGATATTTTGTGTAATCGCACACCGCAAGTTTTGCGCCACGAACTATATGCTAGTGTTTCGTTATTAGTTGCATTGTTATATTTAGGGCTGAAATATTTAGGTGTTAATGAAAACATTAATATGGGTGTTTCTTTTGTCGTGGGCCTGAGTATTCGTTTAGCAGCCATTCGTTGGAATTGGTCGTTACCAGTATTTTCATATTCACCCAGTAAGTGGAAATAAAAAAATCCCCTTTTTTCAAAGGGGGAACTTAGTGAAGATTGTGAGATACGTTACTAATTTGTAGTAATCGCCATGAAATTTGTTTTTTTATGAGTTTTATATGGTAATAGTTCATAAAATATAACGATATGTAGCGTTTTTGTAATGAATATAATTACAGCTATTTTAGAAGAATAGCAATAAAAAATATTTAATAAATGGCTAATCGTTTGTTTTTCAGGAAAATAACACCCTACCTTACGGTAGGGTTTGCATTATGTGGGAGATTAGAAGATTTTTCAATATGAAAGCATGCAACTTCATGTGTATTACCAGAAGAATCTTGATAAGTTTTAAGTTCAGGGCTTTCAACATTGCAGCGCTCGAAAGCATATTGACAGCGAGCATGAAATGCACAGCCTTTAGGCGGTTTTAATGGGCTTGGCAACTCGCCAATTAAACGAATCTTTTCACGCTTCTCTTCCACATTGAGTTGTGGTGTGGCAGATAATAAAGCTTCAGTATAAGGATGCATTGGATGAGCGAAGAGAGCTTTTTTGGAGGCTTTTTCTACAACTTTTCCCAAATACATAACCAGCACATCATCAGCAATATGTTCAACAACAGAAAGGTCATGGGAGATGAAAAGGTAGGACAATCCGAGTTCATCTTGTAGATCCATCATCAAATTCAATACTTGCGCTTGGACTGAAACATCTAATGCAGAAACAGGTTCATCAGCAATTACAATATCGGGATTCAGCATTAAACCGCGTGCAATTGCAATACGCTGACGTTGGCCTCCTGAGAACATATGAGGATATCTATCATAGAACTCAGGGCGTAAGCCAACTTTAGACATGATAGAAAGTACTCGTTCTTTACGTTCAGTTGCATTGAGTCCTGTATTAATCTTTAATGGTTCTTCTAAAATTGACCCCACTTTTTTACGCGGATTTAATGAGCCATAGGGATTTTGGAAAATAATCTGTATTTTTTGGCGACGCAAAGCGGCTGTTTTGGGATCTTTCTTGAGCAAAGAATCTTGTTTATATAATAATTCACCATTAGTAGGTGTTTCAATCATGGTTAAAACGCGAGCAAGTGTTGATTTTCCGCAGCCTGATTCGCCAACAACGGCTAAAGTTTTACCTTTAGCTAAGGCAAAAGAAACACCATTTAGTGCTTTGACTTCTGCATCAGGTTTAAACATGCCTTGTTTTACAGGATAATATTTAGCTAGATTAATGGCTTCTAAAACTATTTCTGGTTGAGTGTTCATAATAGATGACATGATTATCTCTCCTTCTCAGCCAATGGAAAATGGCATTTAATTTCACGGCCATTTTCATGTAGCAATGGTGGCTCTTGTTGAGTGCAGATATCCTTTTTATAGGGACAGCGCGGATTGAGTAGACAGCCTTGTGGACGGTCATATTTCCCTGGAACCACGCCAGGTAGAGAATATAAACGTTTTTTACCTTTGGAGAATTCAGGTAATGATTGTAATAATGCTTCTGTATAAGGATGACGAGGGTTTCTAAAAATATCTTTGGTAGAACCCACTTCAACAACTTGTCCTGCATACATAACCACAATTTTATGGGCCGCTTCTGCAACTAATGCGAGGTCATGAGTAATCAACATCAAAGCCATATTTTCCCGCTTTTGTAGATTCAACAAAAGCTCAATAATTTGGCCTTGAATAGTGACATCTAACGCGGTTGTTGGTTCATCCGCAATCAATAATTTTGGATGGCATGCAATTGCTATCGCGATCATTACTCGCTGGCTCATCCCACCAGATAATTGGTGTGGATATACATCAAAACGTGATTGTGGATCAGGAATACCTACTTGTTCTAGGAGTTCAATCGCTTTGGTTTTACGCTCTTTGCTAGAGCCTCCTTGATGAACTTTTAAGGTTTCCATAATCTGATAGCCAACAGTAAATGATGGATTCAAAGATGTCATAGGATCTTGGAAGATCATCGCAACATCATCACCCAAGATATTGCGCTTTTCTTTAGCTGATATGGTTAATAAGTTATGGTCATCAAAACTTAAAGTATTAGCTTCTACTTTTCCAGGATAATCAATTAACCCCATAATGGCTAGTGAGCTGACTGATTTTCCAGAGCCTGATTCGCCTACAATACCAACGATTTCGCCACGGTCAATTGTATAACTGATACGATCAACAGCCAAAAACTGATCATCTTTGCTACCAAATTTAACAGATAGCTCATCTACTTTTAATAGTGTCATGTTAACCTCCTATACCTTTAATTTCGGATCTAATGCATCACGAAGCCCATCTCCCATGAGATTGAAAGCAAGGACGGTTAATAAAATAGCAATACCTGGGAATGTCACAACCCACCAAGCAGTTTGTGCGAATTGAAGCACATCTGCGAGCATGGTTCCCCATTCTGGTGTTGGTGGCTGAGCACCCATTCCAAGGAAGCCTAATGCTGCCATATCTAAGATTGCGTTAGAGAAACCTAATGTTGCTTGAACAATTAATGGTGCTAAGCAGTTAGGTAAAATATTGATGAACATTTGGCGTAAATTGCCTGCGCCTGCAACACGAGAAGCCATCACATAATCTTTTTCTAACTCACCTAATGTTGCAGCTCTAGTTAAACGAACATAATGAGGTAATGAAACACAGGCTAAAGCAATGGATGCATTGACAATCGAAGGGCCAAAGATCGCAACTAATACAAGCGCTAATAGTAAGCTTGGTAAAGCTAACATGATGTCCACAATGCGCATAATGATGACATCGATGATGCCGCCAAAATATCCTGCGGTTAAACCTAATGTAATTCCCATCAATAAAGCAAAGGAAACAACCATTACACCAACGATTAGAGATAATCGTGCACCAAATATTAATCGGCTCAACAAGTCACGACCAACATCATCGGTACCTAAAATGAATTGTGAAGAGCCGCCTTCCATCCACATTGGCGGTGCTAATAAATGTTCACGGAATTGTTCATAAGGTGAATGAGGAGCAATTACATTGGCAAATAAAGCGACTAATACAATGAACACAATGAAGCATAAACCGACTAATGCACCTTTATTTTTCTTAAAATAAAACCAAAATTCTTGAAAAGGTGAGATGGCTTTAGGAAAGCTTGGTGCTTTGGCTTCAGCAATATCTACTTTGATTTCATCTGCTTCATTATTGATAATTGATTTCATAATGATCTCCTATTGATGTCTAATTCTTGGGTTAATCAATCCATAAAGCAGATCAACCAAAAGGTTCACAAGAATAATCAAAGAGGCAATGAGTAAAACACCACTTTGAACCACAGGATAATCACGGCGTTGTAATGCTTCGATGATCCAACGGCCAACGCCAGGCCAAGAGAAAATAGTCTCAGTTAAAATTGCGCCCGCAAGTAATGTGCCAATTTGTAAACCAATCACGGTTACAACAGGGACTAATGCATTACGAAGAGCATGAATTAATATAACGCGTGCGCGGCTTAAGCCTTTTGCTCGAGCAGTTAAAATATAAGGCTCGCTTAAAACTTCTAAAAGAGAAGAGCGTGTCATACGAACAATCACTGCCAAAGGGATTGTGCCTAATACGATCGCAGGCAAAATCATGTGGTGTACAGCATCTTTAAAATCACCTGCTTCACCGAAGAATAATGTGTCAATCAACATGAATCCTGTTAGTGGCTGTGAATCGTCTAAAAACACCATGTCGCTAATTCTGCCGGAAACAGGTGTTAAATCTAGCTGAACAGAGACAAACATAATGAGCATCATCCCCCACCAAAAGATTGGCATGGAGTAACCTGTTAAAGCTGCACCAACTGAAACATGATCAAACACAGAGCCACGTTTAATTGCCGCTAAGATTCCTGTAGGAATACCGACAATAGTTGCAAATAACATTGCGCAAAGCCCAAGTTCTAAAGTTGCTTTGAAACGAGGTAAAAATTCTTCCCAAACAGGGCGATGTGTATTCAAGGATGTGCCTAAATCACCTTGTAAAACACTGGTTAAATATTGCCAATATTGCACGATCAATGGTTGATCATAACCATATTCAATGCGTAGCATTTCATACCTTTCAGGTGTGATGCCGCGTTCGCCTGCTAAGATGAGGATAGGGTCGCCAGGGATTAAATGAATAAAGATAAAGGTTAATAATGTGATTCCAATGAATGTTGGAATGATTAACCATAATTTACGAAATAAATATCGAAACATAGTTTCTAACTTCTCCTGTTACACTCGAATTATGGATAGCCCTAAGGACAATTCGAGAAGATAGGCACTTAATATTGTGTATTAAGTGCCATCGCTGATTGCTACTTATATTGATTACTTTGTAAGTTCAACATCATTGAAGTTATGATTGCTCATTGGGCTCATCACATAACCTTTTACTTCCTTGCGGATTGGCATATAGACTGTTGAATGGGCAACATTCAATACAGGCATATTCTCTAATAACATAACTTGAGCTTGTTTATAGAGTTCTATGCGACGCTCTTTATCAGAGGTTTGGCGTGCTTCATCTAAGATTGCATCAAATTCAGGATTACACCATTTAGCATGGTTACCACGAGCATTTTTCGCAGCGCAGCTGAGTAAAACGCTGAAGAAATTATCAGGATCACCGTTGTCACCAGTCCAACCGATCGTCATCACATCATGTTCACCATTACGAACACGATTCAGATATTCTCCCCATTCATAGCTCACAACGTTAACTTTGACGCCAACTTTTGCCCAGTCTGCTTGAATCATTTCAGCCATTTTTCGAGCATTAGGATTGTATGGGCGCTGCACTGGCATTGCCCAGAAATTCATTTCAAAGCCTTCTTTAATGCCAGCTTTTTCTAAGGCTGCTTTAGCCGCTTCTGGGTCATATTTATAATCGACGATATCGTCGTTGTAGCCCCACATGATTGGTGGAATGAAGTTTTTAGCCGGCTGTGCTTGTCCATGATAAATGGCTTTCACAAAGACTTATTTATAAACTGCCAATTACAATGCTTTACGTACTTCAGGGTTACTGAAAGGCTCTTTATCAGTGTTAAATGCAACATAACCGACATTCAACCCTGTTTGTTCTAGGAGAACTAAATCTTTATTTTCTCTGATTCTATCTAAATCTGCTAAGTTTGGATAAGGCACGATATGACATTCGCCTTTTTGTAATTTAGATAAGCGAATCGCAGGATCTGGTGTAATAGAGAAAACTAAACGTTTTACTTTTGCTTTATTACCAAAGTAATCATTAAAAGCAGAGTAGAGAATCCTTGAATCTTGTTCATATTGTTTAAATTCGAAAGGGCCTGTACCAATCGGTTTCAAATCCATCTCAATTTGTCGATTATTCTTAGCTAAATAGTCGCCATATTCTGCTGAAAGAATAGAGGTGAAAGGCATTGCAAGATTTGCTAAAAAAGGTGCTTCTGCTTTGGTTAAATTAAAGCGAACTGTGTAATCATCAACACGATCTATGGAATCAATTAATTCACCCATGTTGCTACCATTGAAATAGAAATATTTCTGGCCTGAAACATCATGATAGGGATGGCTTGGATCTTTTTGGCGCATGAATGAGAAAATGACATCATCTGCATTGAAATCACGTGCTGGCTTAAAGTCTTTATTGCTATGGAATTTCACACCTTCACGCAGTTTAAATGTGTATGTTTTTCCATCTTCACTCACTTCCCAAGATTCTGCTAAGCCAGGCAAAGTTTCTGTTGTGCCAGGTTTAAATTCTAATAAGCGATTATAAACTGTGGATGAACTCGCAGCATTGGATGTACCTGATGTTACTAATTGAGGGTTAAAACTTTCAGGGGATGCTTCTGAGCAATATACTAAAGTTTGTGCTTGTACGCTGCCCATTAAAGAAAGCGCGAGCGCACTGATTAGATAACGTTTTTTTAAACGTAATTTCATATTTCCTCCAGAGGTTTAAAAAGCGCTTCTCTATGATTAAATTTATGAGAAGCGCTACATAACAGTTTTTGACTGTGATTATTTTTTGATTTCTACATATTGGAAGTTATGTGCACCTAATGGATCCATTGTGTAGTTTTGTACCTCTTTTCTCATTGGCATATAAACAGTTGCGTGGGCAACGTTGATAGCAGGTACATGTTCTTTCATCATTTCTTGTGCTTGTTTATAAAGCTCAACTCGGCGTTCATGGCTTGTTGTTTGACGAGCTTCATTCAAAATTGCATCGAATTCTTCACTACACCAGTTAGAATAGTTCGATCCTGCTTTAGCAGCTGTACAGCTCATCAATACGTTAAAGAAGTTGTCAGGATCACCATTATCCCCAGTCCAGCCAATGGTTACGATATCATGTTCGCCATTACGAATACGGTTGAGGTATTCACCCCATTCATAGCTCACGACTTTCATGTCTACGCCAATTTTTTTCCAATCGGCTTGAACCATTTCAGCCATTTTTTGTGCATTTGGGTTATATGGTCGCTGAACAGGCATTGCCCAAAAATTAATACTAAATCCATCACCATAGCCAGCTTTCTTTAGCAACTCTTTAGCTGCTTCAGGATCATATGTAAAATCTTCAACTTGATCATTGTATCCCCACATTGTTGGTGGGATAAAGTTGGTTGCAGCCTCCGCATTGCCACGATAAATTGCATCAATAATATCTTTCTTATTAATTGCCATGGTTAATGCTTTACGAACATCTACATTATCCAGAGGTTTTTTATTCATATTGAAGGCAATATAACCAATATTTAAGCCCGTTTGTTCCATCAATTTGAGGCTAGGATCATTTTTGATACGCTCTAAATCTGCCAAATTTGGGAATGGCATGACATGGCATTCACCTTTTTGTAATTTTGCTAAACGCACAGAAGGATCTGGTGTGATCGAAAATATTAGGCGCTTAATTTTAGGTACATGACCAAAGTGATCTTCAAATGCAGTGAATAAAATACGGGAATCTTTATCATATTGACCAAAAACAAATGGTCCTGTGCCAATTGGTTGGTGATCCATAGTTGTCGGCTTATTTTGTGCCAACAGCATATCTGCATACTCTGCGGATAACATCACTGCAAATTTCATGGCAATATTAGCTAAAAATGGGCTTTCAGGATGAGCCAGTGTAAATTTCACTGTATAGTCATCAATTTTTTCTACGTTTGTGATGAGATCGCCCATTCCCATACTTTCAAAATATTCATATTGGCGCCCAGAAACATTATGGTATGGATGGTTTTTATCCATTTGGCGTTGGAAAGTGAAAAGAACATCATCCGCATTAAAATCGCGTGTTGGTTTGAATATTTTATTACTGTGGAATTTCACACCTTTTCTTAAATGGAATGTATATTCTTTGCCATCTTCACTCACGTCCCAAGACTCAGCTAATGATGGTTGTATTTCTGTTGTACCTAATTTGAATTCGACTAGTTTGTTGTAAAGGGGAATGGAACTTGCATCAAATGCTGATCCACTAGAAACAAGTTGTGGGTTAAAGCTTTCAGGAGATGCTTCGGAGCAATAAACTAGAGTTTGTGCTGATGCAAAGCCTGTTCCTAATAATATTGCTGCCGATAAAAGACCTAATTTAGCTGTAAATTTAGCTAATTTTATTGATTTCATACAACTCCCTCTCCAAAAGTTTATTATCTGACTTGTAGTCAATTTGTAATAAGTATAATTACCTTTAATCTTTATGAATTGCAAGAGATAACACTTTTTGAAGAAAAATATTATTGTTATAAAGCTCTATTCAAGATGTAATTTATTGATTTTAAATAATATCGATAGGCATTGTTTTTAGCAGGTTTGATGAGGCTATAGAGCATTTTTATAGAGTAAATATAGGTATGCTTTTAGGTTATATTTCATTATTTTAGATATTTAGTAATAGTTTTGTATTAATAAATAGGATGTTACAAAAAAGCTTTAGCATTGGCTAAAGCTTATTATTTTGGAAAAATATTTGTATTATATTGTAAAACCACCATCCATATTGATGGAAGATCCTGTCATGTATCCAGCATTGGGTGATATTAACCACATGATTAAAGAGGCAATTTCTTCTACTTTGCCGTATCGTCCAATCGGTAAAAATTGCTTGAGTGCATCTGCAAATTCACCAGTATCAGGATTCATATCAGTATTGATCGGGCCAGGTTGGATGTTATTAACTGTAATTTGCCTTGGTGCTAAATCTCTTGCCATACCTTTCGTTAACCCAACAACAGCGGCTTTGCTCATACCATAAATTGCACCACCTTCAAAAGGAATACGCTCAGCATTTACACTACCAATATTGATAATACGCCCACCATTTGGCATATAAGGCAAAGCTTCTCGACTTGTGATCATCAAACTACGAACATTGATAGCAATGGTTTTATCAAATTCCATAGTATCAACTTGATCAATAGTACTTAAAGCAAGGTATCCAGCATTATTGATGACAAAATTAATGTGACCAAATGCACTCTGTGTTTGTTGAATTGCATTTTTGAGTGCTTGTTCATCAGCACTGTCTGCTTGAATGGCTAAAATAGATATGGGTGCATTGGGTTTTTGTAATGCGTGAACAATTGAATCTGCCTGTTCTTTAGATTTCTGATAAGTAAAAGCAACAGCAATACCAGCATGATGCAATGCCTCTACAATTGCTTTACCAATACCACGAGAACCACCTTGTACAAATGCAACAGAATGATTGGAAGACATTTCATACTCCTAAAGGTTAAAATTTATAGAATTAAAGTTTAGCAATTCTGAAAAGTAATCTGTATCAGATTAGAATGAATGGACTATTCTAGATTTAGAATAAATAAAAACAGCTTAAATAGGTAATTTATGATTGAAGCATTATTAGTGAAATATGCAGTAGGTGGTGGAACCATTCTGGTAGGAATGTTCTCTTATTTAATTTTTACATTCATTGGTCGTAGATATAAAGAACAGAAAAAAGGGATTGCTGCACGTATTACCAAATCATTAATATTGTGTGGTGTGATCATTATTATTGCTCAATATATTATGGTAGCACTAGTGGATTTTGACATTAAAGCAATTACACCCACAATGATAAAAGTTGCAACTAGCACTATCGTTGTTTGTATTTTGTTGAATAGATTATTTCAAATCATCAATCGTTTAGAAGCTGCACAAATCAAAAAATATGGTGATCCAACATCTGCAAAAATCATTGCTCGAGTGTTCAAAATTGCGATTTTCATGGTGATTGTGCTGTTATTTGGTGAGCATTTTGGCATGAGCTTATCTGGCTTGATGGCATTTGGTGGTATTGGCGGTATTGCTATCGGTATGGCGGGTAAAGATATTCTCAGTAACTTCTTTTCCGGTGTCATACTATATTTTGACCGCCCATTTAATATTGGTGATTGGGTAAGCTCGCCTGATCGCCAAATTGAAGGAACAGTTATAGAAATCGGTTGGCGTTTAACAAAGATTATGACATTTGATCATCGCCCTTTATATGTACCCAATGCTACATTTTCTTCCATCAGTGTGGAAAACCCAGGGCGAATGACTAACCGACGGATTAAAACAGAAATTGGTTTACGTTATGAAGATGCAGATAAAATTGGTGTAATTGTGAATGATATTCGCACAATGCTCGAACAAGATATTAAAATCGATCAAAATCAAACATTATTGGTATATTTTAACGAATTTGCAGGATCTTCTTTAAATATTATGATTTATTGCTTCACTAAAACCACAAAGTGGGCGGAATGGTTGGCTGCACAGCAAGATGTCTATTTAAAAATGATTGAAATTGTACATAAACATGGTGCTGATTTTGCATTTCCATCTCAAACGCTTTATGTGGATCCAAGTAGCCAAATAACAATTAATAGAGCGGCACCAGTATCTGTGCAACCACCAGTACAACCGCAAAATCCAAATTAACAGTTTTAGGTAGATGATAGCCAAATCGGTCTAAGAATAACTATTAGAGAAGTGATTTTTAAACCGATTCCTTTATAGCGTGATGGGGAGATCACAATGTTGGAATATTTGAAGAAAAAAGGTGTGATGTGTTCATCGCGTGTTTATTTTATTGATGCATTGAGTTATATGGCACTAGGCCTTTTCTCATCGTTATTGATTGGCTTAATCATCAAAACGATTGGTACGCAGCTATCCATCCATACATTTGTAGAATTAGGTACATTTGCGATGGATAGCAAGATTGTGGGTGCGGCAATTGGCGTTGCGGTTGCAATGGCATTGAAAGCACCACCTTTATTATTGTTCAGTGCGGTTTTTGTTGGGGCTTTTGGGAATAGTATTGCGGGCGTTGCAGGCAGTTATTTTGCAGTATTAGTGACAGTTGAATTGGCAAAGCTAATTTACCAAACAACAAAATTGGATATCTTATTGATTCCATTTTTCATGATTATGATGGGCTATTTCAGTTCAACATTGATCGGAGTTCCGCTCAATGAATTGATGAATTATTTGGGCAATACGATCAACTGGGCAACCACACAACATCCATTTGTGATGTCGATGGTTGTCGCAACTGTGATGGGGTTAGCATTAACTGCACCAATTTCTAGTGCAGCATTGTCATTTATGTTGGGCTTAGATGGTGTTGCAGCTGGTGCTGCTGTGATTGGTTGTAGTGCACAAATGGTTGGTTTTGCTTCCATCAGTTATCGTGAAAATGGTATTTCTGGTGCAATTGCACAAGGCATTGGCACCTCGATGTTACAGATTGGTAATATTGTTAAAAATCCTTTGATCTTAGTGCCGCCAACAATTGCAGGTTTAATCACAGCACCGATCGCGATTGTATTTTTCCAAATGATTAACAATAAAGCTGGTGCAGGCATGGGCACAAGTGGTTTTGTTGGGCAATTTATGGCATTTGAAACGATGGGTTTTTCCACAAGAACAACCTTATTGGTTGCAATATTCCATGTGATTTTACCGATGATAATTAGTTTATTAGTTGCCTATTGGATGAGAAAGAAATTATGGATTAAAGAGGGCGATTTAACCCTGAAATTAAACTAAAAAAGCGCCGTTAGGCACTTTTTTATTGAGAAGCATTTATTTCATAATAATGGCGGATGCTGTAGCACAATCAAAAGGTACAGGATCAACACTGTTACGATCATTGGCTTGATCATTCATGATTGTGTTGGCGATGACTAATGATGCAAAACCATCATCAAAACAGGATTCTGTCTTAAATTGTAGAACAACAAAAGGCTTGAATTCATAATCAACATAGACTTTATCTTGGTTCGATGCGTAAATATCACTTGGATGCAATGTCATGTGCGGCACTTTTAAAAGATCTGTGCCATATTGTTCTTTATATTCAGCCAATGTGAGCCATTGGTCTTTGCGATTAGCTTCTACATTACAAGCAGTAAAGCCTTCAGTTAAATCATCTGCTTCACATGCTTGAGCAAACCATTTATCTTGTATTTGGCGTTTTGCCCAATAGGCTTCTTCTGAGTTTTCTGTTGTCAGATCAAGAATATCTTGTGTTAAAGCAATGTATTTACCATCTTTAAAAACACCCAAGCCAGAAATGAGTGGATGTGCTGTATGTGCACCTGTTGGATTTTCTGTGAGAATGTATTTATACAGTAGTTCGCCTTGATCGTTGAGGGATAAAGGTTGAATACGAGCATCTACCATGGATGGCCCAGTTGCAAATGCAAAAGATGATAATAACGAAGCCAATACTAATGATTTTTTCATAATTATAAATTCCCTCGCGAGATCACTCTAATGTTAATTATTGTTGATGTGATATTAGGTTAACATGCTTAGAGAGAATAGTGCATTTCATACTGGCTAATCATAAGTTTGAACTGTTGTTTTTGTAGGAATGCAATCAAGCTTTCATTGCTAATATCTATGTTTGAACAGCCAATTTTGGAGGATTCTGTTTGTTGGCATAAGGTTGATAATATCGCGCTAGCAACACCTTGGCGACGATGCTCAGGATGAACAGCTAATTGATAAATATCCCCAGAAACAGGATCAATCACACCATAACCAACAAGATTCTGATGCATATAAGCAATTGCATAAATGAAGTGATTAGGTTCAGTTGCCAACGTATCTTTAGAATATTGCCAAGAAGTATATTTATCCCAAAAGGCTGATACATCATAATCAGGTGCGCATTGGCTTGTTTTGATATCAATATGCTCAGATGATGAAAGTGTCAAATCAACTTTAGGGATAGAAAAACATAATAATTCTCGGCTAATCTGGTAGCCCAAAGATTGATATAGCTTTAATGCAGGTTGATTGGATGTGATTACTTCCAATAGAAATTGCTGTGTATGAAGTTCATTGAGCAAAGTTGCTTGTTGCATTAATTCTTTAGCCAATCCATGCCCACGATGTTGAGGGGATAAGCCTAAACCAATCACATAGATTGTTGGCAAGCCTTGCCATTGTCTTGTGCTCGTGAGCACAAAGCCAACCAATTGATCATCTTGAAAAACACCTACTGAATTTTGAGCTTGATAACCTCTGCGTTTCAATAATCTCTGAAATTGTTCTAGAGAGATTTTCATAGGCACAACATAATCAGAAAAAGCCTCTAAGAATGCTTCATGGATATTTGAGATTTCGGTATTTTCAAGGGATTGGTAACGGTACATGGCAAGAGCTTTATGGATTCATTAAACTTTTTTATAAAGTCGTAAAAATTTCATCAGCAGGTAAACGAGATTTTGGTAATTTAGCATTGTAGTCTTCCACTTCGCTAGAATAACCAATCGTAACTGCAACGATAGAATGTAAGTCTTTGCTTGGCAAATCTAAGATCTTATCTAATTCTTCTGGCAAAATGCCTTCGATTGGTGTGGCATTAACACCCATTGCTGCAGCGCCTAATAAAACCGTGCCTAAAGCGATATAAGCCTGCTTTTCATTCCATTTATTTAAATCTTTTTGGTTATTAGAGTTAAGATCAATGAATTTCTTTCGACCTGCCGCAACACCTGATTTTCCTGCTTCATCTGAGAAACGCTGATCTTTGTCTTCTTGTTCTGTGATGAGCTCTACATGTGTATCACCTAAAGTGTTTTTGACAGCAAAGATTACTGTGATGGTTGAATCAAGGACTTTTGGGCGATTGAAGTCCATAAAGCCTGGTAGCACTTTTTCTTTAGCTTCTTTGCTTTCGATGATGAAATAGTGCCAAGGTTGAACATTCACAGATGATGGAGAATAACGTAGGAGAGTTTTGATATCTTCAATTTGTTGCGTTGTTAAACGGCGAGAAGCATCATAAACTTTGCATGTTTTACGAGATTTGGCGACATCAATGATATTCATTTAATATTCTCCTTGAGCTATTGGGGGATGATAACTAATTAAAAATGAACAATTGTTATAGCACATCTCAAGAGTTAGGAGAATTATTCTACAGGTGGAATAGTGAAAGTATGGCGCGTTAAACCATTGGCTTTATTCCATTTAATATAATCACCAGTTTGTTCCCAATCACTTAAAACCCAGCGTGTGCCATTTTTGTGATCATGGATATTAGGCTTGTGTGTATGTCCATGAATCATAATATCAGCAGAATGCTGAATGAGCATTGCTTCAACTGCACTATTTGTAACATCGCAATAACATTGTTGATTCTCAATGCAGGTATGGCGTTTAGCTTTTTTGCTCGCTTCACGTAAACGCAAACCAATGCGAAGACGAACAGACTTGGGTAATAAATGTAGGCATTTGAGCACTAAAGGGTTGCGGATAATTTTGCGATAACGTTGGTATTTAACATCTGCTAAGCAGAGTTGGTCACCATGTAGGACAACTATTTCTGGTGCAAAAGGCAAAGTATAAACTTCAGGAAGAATTGTCATTTTGCACAGATTGGCGTAATTTTTGCCAACAGCAAAGTCACGATTACCATGTTGGAAATAAATGTTGATACCTTGTTTTGAAAGCTTTGCGAGCTCTTCAGCTACTTTAGTTGTAAAAGGTGATAAAACATCATCTCCAACCCAAAAATTAAAGAAGTCACCCAAGATGAATAAATCTGTGGCATCTTCTGCAATCTTCGGTAAAAGATCAAAAAAAGCCGCACACAGTTCTGGGCGGCTTGATGCGAGATGAAGATCAGCAATGAAATAAGCAATGTGATCTTCATGTCTATGCATAGTTGTACCTTAAAATTAAGCGATTTCTACGCGTTCAATGATGATATCTTCAGCAGGCACATCGCTGTGACCACGACGAGAAGTTGTTTCAACTTTTTCGATCGCATCAATGATATCCATACCTTCAACTACTTTACCGAATACTGCATAACCCCAACCTTGAGATGTTTCGCTTTTGAAATCCAAGAAGCCATTATCTACAGTGTTGATGAAGAATTGGTTCGTTGCAGAATGTGGATCCATCGTTCTAGCCATTGCTAAAGAACCACGAACATTTTTCAAGCCGTTGTTTGCTTCGTTTTTGATTGGTGCGCGTTGGCCATCCATTTTGTTATCCATACCTGGTAACAAACCACCGCCTTGAACCATGAAACCTGGGATTACACGGTGGAACAAAGTGCCTTCAAAGAAACCATCTTTTGCGTATTGTTCGAAGTTAGCTGCCGAAACTGGTGCATTATCAAAATCTAACTCGATTGCAAATGTACCTTTATTTGTATGAAACTTAATCATGAATATATCTCCTAAAATTCAATGAGGACTATTTTTTTGTAGCATCAGTTGTAGTTTCAGCAGGTGCTGTAACTGGTTTTTCAACGGATTCTACAGATTCTGTTGCCACTGTTGGCTTTTCAATCAATGCCATTTTTTCGATGATCACTGGTTCTACAGGAACATCATCACGGCCACGACCATGGCTAGTTGTTTGTATTTTTTCAATGGATTCTACAACTTCCATACCATCTACAACATGACCAAATACTGTATAGCCAGGGTTTTGTGGACCAGTATAGTTCAAGAAATCATTATTGATTGTGTTGATAAAAAATTGGCTTGTTGCTGAATCAGGGTCCATTGTTCTAGCCATTGCGATTGTACCTTTATCGTTTTTCAAACCATTGTCTGATTCGATATTGACAGATTCGCGAGTTTTCTTTTGAGCTAAATCTTTATCCCAACCGCCACCTTGGATCATAAATCCAGGAATTACACGATGGAAAATTAACCCTTCATAATGACCATCCACAACATATTGGATAAAGTTACCAACAGTGTTCGGTGCTTTTTCAGGGTTGAGTTCTAAAGTAATGTTGCCTTTATTGGTTGTCATTTCTACATAGATTGGCGCAACAACAACTGGTTCTTCGGTTGCTACTGTTTCAGGACTCGCCATAGATACTTGAAATGCCAATGTTGCAATGCCTGCACAAGTCAATAAACGTTTTAACACAACAAACTCCTAGATTAGTTATTATGAGCGCAAGATTATCTCAATTTTGCGCTCTGAATGATACTGAATTTATGATAATGAAGAAACCATTACTGCTTTAATTGTATGTAAACGGTTTTCAGCTTGATCAAACACAATAGAATGCTTGCTTTCAAAGACTTCATCTGTCACTTCGACACCATCTTTTAACTCAGGGAAATCCTTCATTAATTTCGTGCCTTCCGTTGTTTTACCATCATGGAATGCAGGCAAGCAATGTAGGAATTTAACATTTGGATTTTGGCTTGCTTCAATCAATGCTTGGTTTACTTGGAATGGGAAAAGAAGCTTGATGCGCTCAGACCATTTATCTTTGGATTCTCCCATAGATAACCAAACATCTGTATAGATAAAATCAACGCCTTTCACAGCTTCTTGTGCATTTGTGAAGCAAACAATGTTACCACCTGTTTCATTCGCAATCGCTTGGCACTGATCAATCAACGCACGCTTTGGTAGTAATGATTCTGGTGCAGCAAAATGAATCGTCATACCTAATTTTGCAGCAATAATCATTAATGAAATTGCAACGTTATTATCTGAATCGCCAACATAAGCTAATTTCACATCTTTTAATGGCTTATCTGTATGTTCTAGGATAGTTAAAACATCCGCCAATGATTGTGTTGGGTGGAATTCATCTGTTAAACCGTTGAAAATAGGAACACCTGCATAATGAGCGAGATCTTCTACGATTTTATGTGCAGCACCACGGAACTCGATACCATCATAAAAACGGCCTAAAACACGAGCTGTATCTGCAATACTTTCTTTATGTCCAACTTGTGAACTCACAGGATCCAAATAAGTTACATTCGCACCTTGATCATAAGCAGCTACTTCAAAAGCACAGCGAGTACGTGTAGATGTTTTTTCAAAAATAAGTGCAATATTTTTGCCAACTAAGCGTTTTTCTTCTTCATTATTTCGCTTTGCAGCTTTTAAATCGCGAGCAAGATCTAAGAGATAGTTGATCTCTTCAGGAGTATGATTCAAAAGTGTGAGCAAATGGCGCTGATATAATGGAGAAGTCATGGCAAGATCCTTTCTTTTATGGATGAGATAATTATCTCTACATAGTATCGTGCTCGTTTTTAGATTTTCAAGCATTTTTATGCCATGTCATCTTTATTTTAAAAAAATAGTGTAGAATCGGGCGCAATCAACAACTAAAAAGAGGACGTATGAAAGCATTATCAGTCGTGATTTTAGCAGCAGGTAAAGGCACAAGAATGAAATCTGCTCTACCAAAACCTCTGCATGAGATTGGTGGTAAACCAATGCTGTCACATGTGTTATCAACAGCACGTGAATTAGATCCTGCACAATTAATTGTAATCTACGGTCATGAAGGCGAAAAATTAAAAGCAGCCTATAAAGATGAAGCTGATATTACGTGGGTTGAACAAAAGACATTTTTAGGCACAGGCGATGCAATGAAATATGCAATGCCAGCGATTTTGCCTAACAGTAACGTATTAGTGTTATATGCAGATACACCATTGATTGATGCAAAAACATTGCAAGCAATGCTTGAAAAAGTGGATGAACAAAACCTTTGCTGGTTAACAGTGGAAGCGGATCAGCCATTTGGTTATGGCAGAATCATTCGCAATGATGCTGGCAATATGATCGCAATCGTAGAAGAAAAAGATGCCAATGATGCACAAAAAGCGATTACAGAAGTTAACAGCGGCTTATTTGCTATTTCAAGTAATGTACTGGCAACAACATTGCCACGCATTAGCGATGACAATCAACAAAAAGAATTCTATTTAACAGATGTTGTTAAATTGGCATTGGAAGATGGTTTGTCCATTCAAACAACAGCAGGTGATTTCACGTTGCTACGTGGTGTGAATGATCGTGTGCAGTTATCAGAATTGGAAGCAATTTATCAAAACCAACAGCGTAAAAAATTAATGTTATCTGGCGTAACAATGATCGCACCAGAAACAGTTTATATCCGTGGTGAAATTAAGCTTAAAGGGCAAGACATCATCATTGAGCCGAATGTGACTTTATCAGGCGTTGTTTCATTGGGTAATAATGTTCAAATCGGACAAGGCTCACATATTACAGATGCTAAATTGTGTGATGATGTGGTTGTACATCCTTATTCTATGATTGAATCTTCATTGTTATATGAAAATGTTGCGATTGGCCCTTATGCACGTTTACGCACAAATAGTATCTTAAAAGCTAATAGTAAAGTGGGTAACTTTGTAGAAACAAAAAATATTACATTGGGTGAAGGCTCTAAAGCGAACCATTTAACGTATTTGGGTGATGCGCAAATTGGCACTGGTGTAAATATTGGTGCAGGCACAATTACGTGTAATTATGATGGTGCGAATAAACATAAAACTATCATCGAAGATGATGTTTTCATTGGCTCAAATAGTTCTTTGGTTGCACCAGTTGAAGTTAAAAAAGGTGCAACAGTTGGTGCAGGTAGTACAATTTCTTCTTCAATTGAAGCAGGTGCACTTGCGATCACTCGTGCGACACTGCGCCAAATTCAAAATTGGAAAAGACCCACAAAAAAATAATTTTATTGGGCAAAAAGCACGAAAATGGTAATATGAGCTAAAATTGTATTACCTTTTGGTACAAATTTTTGTTTTGAATATTATTGATAAAGAGGTTGTCATAATGAAAAAACACGTTTTAACATTAGCGTTGTTAGGTTTTGGTGTAGCTTCTACACAAGCATTTGCTCAAATCGACGAAGCTTTGGCTTCTCAAAGCGGTTGTTTGGCTTGCCACAAGCAAAGCGAAAAATTAATCGGCCCTTCATATGATGAAGTTTATGAAAAATATAAAGGTGACGATGGCGCAGTTGATTACTTGATCGAAAAAGTAACTGCTGGTGGTTCAGGTGTTTGGGGCGCAGTTCCTATGACTCCTAATGGTCACATTCCAGCAGAAGACATCGAAACTTTAGTATTACAAATCATGCACGAAGAGTAATAGCTTTAGTATTCTAAAACCGCACACTGTGCGGTTTTTTTATGCCTGAAAAATATACATACAATATTTTGAAAGTTCTATGTAGTGCCGTCTCTACACCTTAATCTAGCTAGTATTAAAAACCTTCATTATAACTACAAAATTTATTGCTCTAGTGTATAGACTAACTATTTTTAATCATTTAAGCAGTTGTTATTGTTTTACATTTTTTAATAAAAAACATATTTTTCATACGATCGGATGAGTGTTTATATAATTTTGTTATGTTTGTATGATTGTTATCTTTGACTAGAATCAATAATATCGAAATGTAGCTATTTTGAAGTTTTAAAGAATCGCTGTTGATTGATTATTTTAATATAAATCAATTGATTATAATTTTTGAATAAGAAGTGCTAAAAATAAAATATTAATAAAGAATCGGAGGAGTTTATGGGTGGCTGTAAAGTAGTGAGGAGTTTAATCTTCAATTAATCTTGTCGTACCAGTGTACAAAAAATACTTAAGTTGATTTGCCAATAAGATTGGCCATAGTTATTTTTCTAGAAATTCTAGAAGAAATAAATATCTTTCAGCTTTCAAGTTAAAAATTCAAATTAACTAAATGATTGAGCAATTTATTATTAAGTTGCATAAGGTTGTGTATGGATTATACGAATGATGATGTGGCGAGAGCAGAAGTATTTGTGGAAACAGAAGTATTTGCAGAAAGAAGCAGGCCTCTCCCTAGTTTAAAAATTGCTTTGGTGCCAATTGTTTCTATGGTTATTCTGTTGTTTGTAGGAATTTTCATTTATGGTGCGGAGCCTCATATTCCTGTGCTTATTAGCGCCATTATATCTGGTGGCGTTGCTATATATCTTGGGTACAGATGGGATGAAATAGAAAAAGCTGTCACAGCTGGTGTTGCATTGTCAGTGCCTGCACTATTAATTTTGCTTGTATTAGGTACATTGATTGCAACGTGGTTAGCAGGTGGCATCGTACCAACCATGATTTACTATGGCTTAGATATCTTATCGCCAGAATGGTTTTTGCCTTTAGCAGTTATTATTACGAGCGCTGTTTCATTGACAGCAGGTAATGCATGGACGGCGGCTGGTACAGTTGGCATTGCTGTTATGGGGGTTGGTGTAATCCTTGGTTATAACCCTGCAATGGTTGCAGGTGCTGTAATTTCAGGCGCATATTTTGGTGACAAATTATCACCATTATCAGAAACAACTAATATGGCTCCTGGCATTATTGGTGTGAATTTATTTGAGCACATCCGTTACATGCTATATACAACTATACCTGCATGGGTTATTACGATTATTTTATTCCTAATTTTAGGTATCTTTAATCAAGCTGAATCACACGATATTTCTAGCATAAGATTATTGCAAGCACAGCTAGATCAGATTTTTGTAATTTCTCCATGGTTGATCTTAGTCCCTATTGTTGTATTGGTCATGATCATGTGCAAAATGCCTGCAATCCCAGGTTTAGTTGTAGGTTCTTTCTTAGGTGGAGTTGTGGCTTTCTTAGTACAAGGTGAATCCATTGGTTCAATTTTGAACATGATGATGGTTGGTTATGAAAAAGAGACAGGCAATGAAGTGATTAATACTTTATTAAACAATGGTGGAATGGTCTCGATGATGTCAACGATTTACCTTGTCATGTTAGCAATGAGCTTAGGTGGTATTTTAGAATTGACAGGATCACTAGAAACTATTGTTAAAAATTTATTAAAACTAGCCAAATCAACAGGCAGTTTGATTGCAACTACAGCAGCATCATCCATTACAGCGAATGTGATCGCGTGTGATCAATATCTATCAATTTTAATCCCAGGCCGTATGTATGTACAAGCTTATAAAGATAAGGGCTTAGAGCTTAAAAACTTATCACGTACGGTTGAAGATGCAGGCACCATGACTTCATCCTTAGTGCCATGGAATACATGTGGAGCATTTATGGCAGGTACATTAGGTGTTGCAACAGTTGATTACGCACCCTATGTATTTCTTGGAATTTTAAGCCCATGTGTTGCGATTCTTTATGGCTATACAGGGTTCCGTATCGCTAAAACTACAAATAAATAGAAGAAGTTTCGAGTTTTGTTGTCAATGTTTCATTAAGAACATTTAATAATTTATCAAAGGAAGTAGGAGAATATTATGAGTAATAGCAATGTGCAACAGTATATTAATAAGGTTTTGGGTTTAATTGAGAAAGATACAATTACGACAGAAGATGCTAAATGGATTACGTCAGAAACTATCGAAGGCTTTCGTGCTAATGTCAATCCTGGCTTTTTAGAATATCGTAAAACAGTTACGCCAGATCAAGGCTTTGCTGCAGTTGAATGGTCGGATAAAGATAATAGCTATATAGATGTGAATGGCAATTCATACATTGACTGTTTGGGTGGTTTTGGTATTTATAACGTAGGTCATAGAAATCCTAAAGTTGTTAAAGCAGTGACAGATCAGTTGAAGCATCAAGCGTTACACAGCCAAGATATGTTAGATCCATTGCGTGCAATGTTAGCTAAAGTATTGGCAGATATTACACCTGGTGATCTTAAGTATTCATTCTTTACAAACTCAGGTACAGAATCTATCGAAGCAGCCTTGAAAATTGCTAAGTTATACACGCATAAGCATAATAAAGGTGCAACAACATTCATTTCAACGGTTGGGGCGTTTCATGGTAAAAGCTTAGGTTCTTTAGGTGGTACAGCTAAAGGTAGCTTCCGTCAGCCATTTATGCCATTAGCATCAGGATTTAAACACGTATTGTTCGGTGACATCGATATGATGCGTAAGACTTTTGAAGTGTGTGCTGCTGTTAAAGAAGATGTTGCAGCGGTGATTTTAGAACCAATTCAAGGTGAAGGTGGAATCATTATCCCTCCTCAAGGTTACTTGAAAGCAGTTCGCGAATTGTGTGATCAATACAACGCAATCTTGATTTTTGATGAAGTTCAAACTGGTATGGGTAGAACAGGTAGTATGTTTGCTTGTGAAGAAGAAGGTGTAACACCTGATATTTTATGTTTAGCAAAAGCATTTGGTGGTGGCGTAATGCCAGCGGGCGCAACGATCGCTACTGAGAAAGTTTTTGCACCAATGTTTGATAATCCTTTCATGCATACAACAACATTCGGTGGTAATCCACTAGCATGTGCTGCTGCTTTGGCAACATTCAGCGTATTATTGGATGAAAAATTACCTGCGCGCGCTGCTGAAGTGGGTGAATATTTCCTCAATGGCTTAAAAGAAGCTGCAAAAGGCCATGAAAACTTAGTATTGGATATTCGTGGTCGTGGTTTGATGATCGGCATTGAATTCCATACAGATGAAATTGGCTATGATGCATCGAAAGCAATTTTTGATAGAAATATTATTGTTGCGGGTACTTTAGTGAATTCTAAAACAATTCGTATTGAACCTCCATTAACAATCACCTATGAAGAAGTTGACTACGTTATCAAATCATTTAAAGAAGTATTGCAGTCATTGAAGACAGCATAATTTATAAAATAGTATGAACTTATGAACATCTATTGTGATAGATGTTCATAAAGCACAAATAGTACAAGTATTGATAGGAACATAAATATGTCTGAAGTATTGAACAATTTTGTGGGTGGTAAATATGTAACTGTTAATTCAAGTTCAACATTCGACTTGGTCTATCCAGTCACAGGTAAAGCAAATGGTGTTTCTATTAAGTCTATGGCTGAAGATGTAGATTTTGCGATTAAAACAGCCGAAAAAGCTTTTGAAACGTGGAGCCAAACAACACCTTCTCAGCGTCAAAAATATTTATTAGATTTAGCGAGCGCTTTGGAAGCTAGAATTGATGACTTAGTAAATGCGCAAGCTCGTAATACTGGGCAGTTAATCCATATGATTCGTAATGAAGAAATCATTCCTTCTATGGATCAAATTAGATTTTTTGCAGGTGCAGCTAGATTACTAGAAGGTAAAGCGACAGGTGAATATATTGAAGGCTTAACATCTTCTATTCGCCGTGAGCCAATTGGTGTTGTTGCGCAAGTTGCACCATGGAACTATCCTTTCATGATGGCGATTTGGAAAGTCATTCCAGCAATCGCAGCGGGTAATACAGTCGTATTAAAGCCAAGTGATACAACGCCAGAAAGTACATTATTGTTTGCAGAAATTGCTGCAACAGTATTACCAACAGGTGTATTCAACGTTGTTTTAGGTGATGCGGAAACTGGTGCATTATTGGTTAGTCATCCCGTGCCTGCTATGGTATCCATTACTGGCTCTGTAAGAGCTGGTAAGGAAGTTGCATTAGCAGCCGCTCAAAATATCACGAAAGCACATTTAGAGTTGGGCGGTAAAGCACCTGTAATTGTGTTCGATGATGTTGATATTGAAAAAACAGCTGAACATATTGCTATGACAGGTTTTTTCAATGCGGGGCAAGATTGTACTGCGGCAACGCGCGTGATTGTACATGAATCCATTCATGATCAATTCATTCAAGCGCTTGTGCAGGCAACGAAGAAATTTCCATGTGGTTTGCCAACAGATGAATCAGCACATTTTGGGCCATTGAATAACGTGAATCAATTTAACCGCATTCAAAGCTTAATGAAACAAGTGCCAAGCCATGCCAAAATTGAAACAGGTGGTAAAGCGAGTTCTTTAGGTGGATTCTATTTTGAACCAACTATCATTTCAGGCTTACAGCAAAAAGATGATTTAGTACAAAATGAAATTTTTGGACCAATCATTACTGTGCAATCATTCTCTGATGAAGCGGACGCATTAACAAAAGCTAATGATATTGCATATGGTTTAGCCTCAAGTGTTTGGACAAAGGATCATGGTCGCACTCAACGTTTTGCTAAGTATTTAAATTTTGGTGCAGTATGGATTAATACACATATTCCATTAACAGCCGAAATGCCACATGGTGGTTATAAACATTCAGGTTATGGTAAAGATCTTTCATTGTACGGCATGGAAGAATATACCCGAATCAAACATGTTATGAGTTCTTTGGATTAATATAAAATATACGTTATGCATAACGAAATAAAAAAGAGATCTACGGGATCTCTTTTTTTTGTAGGTGAAAATTTATAATGATTATCATTATCGAAACTTGATCATAACTTTACAACTATTGAAATCCTCTAATATTTACAGCGCTACTATGTCACTCATGAAGTAAATATTCATTCAAACAATATCAATAATAAGAGAGGCATTTCATGAACAAAAGTCAGCGAGTCATTATAGGAATTATTGGGATTGCTATGATTGCTTGGGTTATTAACTTGTATTTATATCCAATCAAATTAGGTGCATTTCCTATTCGTAAAGAGCTCATCAATATCACAGGCGTAATTTCATTTTTGATGATGGGTGTGATTATGTTATTAGCTGTTCGTCCAAAATGGTTAGATCGCTATCTAGGCTTAGATAAAATGTACCATTTACATAAATGGGCAGGGATTTTGGCGATTCTATTTGCAGGATTGCACTATGTGATTAAAATCGGCAAGCCTGTTTTGCAATTCTTCTTCGAACAAGGTCAAAGAATGAAAGGAGCAAGGCCAGAATTAACAGGTTTACAAGGTTGGTTGGATCAATATGTTGGTTTTGCAAAAGATGTGGGTGAATATCTCGTTTATTTCTTGTTGATCGTCTTAGTTTTAACTTTATGGAACAAATTTTCTTATAAAATTTGGCGCTATACACATAAATTGATGGCACCTGTATTTCTCTTACTAGCCATTCATACGGTTGTTTTAACACCGTGGCATTATTGGTTCCAACCTTTAGGGTTATTAGTGGGATTGGCAACAATCATCGGTTCAATATGTGCAGTGATCTCAATGTTAGGTTTGATCGGCAAAGAATCAACACATTCAGGCAAAGTATTTGAAGTGAAGCAATTGGGTAACTGTATCGAAGTGACTTGTAAACTTTCAGGCGAGTGGCAACATAAAGCAGGACAATATGCATTCTTTAAACATGACAAATTAGAAGGTGCGCATCCATTCACAATCTCTTCAGCAGATGAAGGTGATAATGTTGTGAGATTTTCAATTAAGGCTTTAGGGGATTACACAAATTATTTACAAAATCATATCCATGCTGGTGATCGCGTAGAAGTGGAAGGTCCTTATGGTTTGTTTGACTATCAACGTTCACAATCATCACAGCAAGTTTGGATCGGTGGTGGCATTGGGATTACACCATTCATTGCTTGGGTTGAATCTATGATTCAAAACAACGATTGTGAAACACAAGTAGATTTCTATTACTGTGCTTGCAATGAGCAAGAAGCAGATTACGCAAATTACTTGCAAACATTGTGTGAAAATTTACCGAATGTCAGATTGCATGTGCATTGCAGTGATGCTGTAGGTTACTTAACTGTAGATAAACTGATGAAAGATTTGGATGAGAAAATCTCAGACATTTGGTTCTGTGGCCCAAGTGGATTTGCGAAAAAGTTGAAGTCTGATTTGAAATCACGCTATGAAACTGTAGCACCGAACTTTCATCAAGAGATGTTTCAGATGCGTTAATAATTTATTGATTGAGAGCTTTCTATATTGAAGGC
>JBEBSR010000023.1:0-38327 GCA_040394195.1 Wohlfahrtiimonas larvae
CCGCTTGCTCGCCACCATGATACATTGTTAATGCAGTGACATTACCCAAAACCAATCCTAATGCTGCTATGGATAACGCGATTAAGGCAGTATAACCAATCAATGGCACTTGGAAAAATTTAGTTAAGCAATATAGCACTAATGCGGACAGTGTATGAATCAGCATCCCGACCACTAATAATTTATGTGCAGAAACGCCTTTCATTAAGAATTGATTGGATAACCATCCACAAAATACTAAACCTGCTGAATTCAGTGCAAATAAATAGCTGAAATGAGATGAATTCAAATGAAAATGCTCCCGATAAACAAATGAGGAACCACTCACATATAAGAATAAAGCACTCATGGCAAAACCAGATGACAATGCATAACACATGAATTTCTGATTCGTCATCTGCGAACCATAAGTGATTGCAATGCTCTTCACATTCATTGGCACGCGTTTTTCAACAGGCAAAGAATCAGGAATCTGCTTCCAGCCCCAAATCAGACTAATAAAACCAATGAATGCAATCACCCAAAAAATCGTGCGCCAGTTACTCACATCTAAAACTAAACCACCCAAAATTGGCGCAACAATTGGCCCTAGCATCATTGCATTCATTAATAATGAGAATACTTTGGCGGATTCATTCAAATCACATGTATCTGAAATAATTGCTCTTGGTGTGACTAAGCCTGCGGCTGCACCAATGGCTTGAATAAAACGTGCAGCCAATAACCATTCTAATGTCGGCGCTAAAGCACACATGATTGAGCCAATAATAAAAATTATAATTCCAATTAATAAAGGAATTTTACGGCCATAACGATCCAAAACTGGGCCATATAAGCCCTGCCCGATTGCTAAACCTGCTAAAAAGATCGCTAATGTTTGTTGTACTCTGCCTGGTGATTCATTGAAATCTTTGCCAATATCCAACATTCCTGGCAAATACATGTCGATCGCCATAGAATCCAATGCTGTTAATAATGCCATCAATATGATTAAAGAGGCGCTGATGATGACACGTTTCTGTGCCGTTTGACTTGTGTTCATAAAATCCATTCTTTCGTTGTTCAAGATTGCTTTGAATAACCTACCTACCGTTAGGTAAATTTCGAAGGCGCAATATATAGCAATGAGTACAACGAATCAATGAATGAATTAGGTGATTAATCTAGCTATCTGATATATCTATTGATTATCTATCATAGTTTTTATATTGATCTTTTTTCCGCACAAATAAAAAGCCCTTAGCTTTCACTAAGGGCTTTTAAAAATTGGCGGAGAAGGAGGGATTCGAACCCTCGATACGCTATTAACGTATATCCGCTTTCCAGGCGAACGCCTTCAGCCACTCGGCCACTTCTCCAATTCTTTTGCAGGGCAGAAATATACCTGATTCTAAATAAAATAGCAACCTATCGACCTATTGTATATTTTCCACTGCTAATGCCAACATTTGGAACACGTTTATACTTTTCAAAGTAGTCATAACCCTCTTTCAGTTCCATCCAGAATTGATAATGAGGTGAGTTCTTTTCACGGCTTAAACGAGCATCTGTCATTCTAAATGGGAATACATGAACAGAAACTGCATCTTGTCCACCTTTCAAAGAAGATTCCACAAGCTTATAGATTTCATCCATTTGCTTATCAGTCATTGCATAACAGCCTACAGAAACACAGTCTCCATGAACCATTAAGTAATCACCTGTATAACCTTTGAAACGATCATATTGATTTGGGAAACCTAAATCAAACGAGCGATAATATTGGCTATAAGGATTCAATGCTCTGCGTGTGACTTTATAAAAACCTTCTGGAGAAACTTTATCACCTTGGTATTTCTTCGGCCCTAAAGGACCAGAATAATAGCAAACTGGGTAATCAGTAAAACGTTTAAATTTCCCATTTTTCTTGCCATACCAAACTTCTAACATGCGCTCTTCTTTAAAGATACGAATAAACATGGGATCACCCTGCTTCGCTCGCACTTTATTTAAACGTTGATCCAAAGGTGCATCTGTCATATAAGATGCGCGTTGTGACGTAGATGAACAAGCAGCCACAACAAATAAACAGCATATAGCAATGAAAATATTTTTCATATAACCCTTAGATTACTAAGATAAATAGCCTAGAACTTGATCGTGCAATAAACCATTAGTTGCCACAATACTTGTGCTTTCTAATGTTAATTTATTACCTTTCAGATCTGTTACTTTACCGCCAGCTTCTTCTACAATAATAGATAAAGCTGCAACATCTAAAATTGTCACATCTGATTCCACAACGATATCGACTTTACCCGCAGCAGTATAATGATAATGCAAGAAATCACCAAAACCACGAGTGCTATTAATTGCTCTTAATAACTCACCATATTTCAACCAGCCAGCGTCACTTTTCGTTAATGATTTAATGTTACCTGATGAAAATACAGCATCACGCAATTCGCTAATATCACTCACAGAAACTTTTTTGCCATCAATGAATGTGCCATTACCTTTCGTAGCATAAGCAATTTCACCTTCACCGAAACAAGGTGCACATGAAACACCTAAAATCATTTCGCCTTTATACATCAAAGCAATTTGCGTTGAGAAAAATGGGCGGCGACGAATAAAGGCTTTTGTGCCATCAATTGGATCCACCAACCATTGGTAATCAGATTCAGGGTTAATCATTCCACCTTCTTCGCCCCACATGCCATGCTCAGGAAAGTTTTCAACAATAATTGATCTAATTAATGTTTCTACATTAACATCCACTTCTGTAACTGGTGTATAATCACCTTTGATTGTAATGTTAAAGCCTTGTGCTTCATATGACTTGCGAATCAGCTTTTTAGATTCTTCTGCGGCCATAAGTGCAACCTTTAAAAATTGTTCCATATTTCCCTCATATTAGATGTAAATTGTAACGAACGGCATTACATTGCCTTTAAAAAGCACAAAATTAACGATCAATTTTTCTACTTTCTGATAGAATTAATGCTAGATCTTCAGAGCAGTGCAAAAACGATAAAAAATAACATGGAGTATTATATGTCAACAATCTCTTTTTCAATAGCACCAGACATTGCACCACAGCGTCTACCAGGTTGGTATATCTTTGCAACATGGTTACAAAAGCAAATTGATGCGCCACTTACGACGACTGACTTTTCGTCATTTGAGAAGCAAAAACAAGCACTTCTAGATGGAAAAATAGATTTCTTGTATGCTAATCCGTATGATGCAGGTTGGTTAGTTCGTGAACAAAAATTTATTGCATTGGCTCAACCAATGAGTGATGTTGCTGAAGTTACAATCGTAACAAAAGCGAATTCAAGCATTAAACAAGTTTCTGATATTCCAAATGGTGTTAAAGCATCTGCTGCAGATAATGCAGATCTTCGTATGTTAGGTGCAATCCTTTTAGAACCTGCAAACTTAACAAAAGATGATTTCACATTTGTAGATGTGAGCAACCATATTTTAGCGATCAAAGCGTTATTATCAGGTAATGCTGATATTGCAATGGTACCTTCTAATATTTTTAAAGGCTTAAGTAAAACTATTGCAAACGATTTAGTGGCACTAGTATCTACAGAACCACATGATATTGAAAGTGTTGCACACTGCTTTGTATTATCACCAAAAATGGCTGAATATGCAGAACCAATCAAGAAAACATTAAAAGAAATGAAAAATCTACCAAATGGTCAATCAATCTTAGATGACATTGGCGTAAGTGATTGGAAAATTCTTGAAGATAAAGAAGAAATTGCGTTCATGATCGACTTGATCTACGCATTACAAGTATAACTTTATACTTCTCCAAAAGCCTTGCAATCGCAAGGCTTTTTTTTGATCATAACTATTGGTTATACATTTGTTATACTTCTTAACCTTTGCAGTATTTCAAGTTATTCAAAGGTAGTTATGAAATCTCTTTTTAGGATGATTCGTTTTATTATCCTATTATTAATTCCCAGCAATGCTTATGCCATTAACAAAAATATTGGCAAAGGGTACTGCACACTTCGCCATCCTGTTGAATTTTTAACAGGCAATCGTAATACTACTTGCGAATCTCAGCATTTAATTCAACAAGAAAAAGGTGGCGGGCATCATTTAAATACCGTCTGGATTAACACACATCTGCATGATTATTTGGATCGTTCGAGCGCTCGCCCATGGAAAAATCAGCGCCCCATGTTTAGATTATTTGGTAGCCGAAATTTAGAACGAGCTTATATGCTTGGCACTTGGGCGAATGGGTTTCATTTTGTCACTTATGATCATCATGGCTTGGGTAAACTCAACCTCTTTCGTTGGGATGCTGTTTCTCATTTAGTTTATGCTTGGACTTCACTTGTGAATTACCCACAGAAAGAATTAAACTACTTGCTTTATCAAATTTCCTTGCTAGCTTCTGGCAAAAAAACACAAATCTTGGATGCACTGTTAGGAATTGTGATTGATTTAATTGAGATCTTTGTGGGATTAATTTATTCCATTATAGGTATATTTATTGGTGCAATCTTCCATCCATTTGATACAATTCGCAATATTGTGCCCGGCACCCTTTTAATCATCACAGGAACAGCTCAAGGCATCTGGCAATTTTTAACGGGCAGTCTCTGTTTGATTACGTTTGGAAAAATTGGTGGCTGCACGACAAATTAACTATGTTGGATCAATTACTTCATTATGCACAAACTAATTATCTTGATCTTTTTGGCTTAGTTATCGGCTTAGTTTATTTGTATTTAGAATTTACTGCGAAAAAATCCATGTGGATTGCTAGCATCATCATGGCTGCATTTTATATCTACATCTTTTATCAAAGCCAACTCTATGCCATGAGCATTGTTTATTGTTATTTCTTTATGGCTTCCATCCACGGCTGGCTCAAATGGAACGAGCAGAAAACTGTCACAATTGTTAGAATGCCACAGCGCCAAATTGGCAGAGTTTCATTCTTTATTTTTATCGCGTGTATCGCCATTTACTTATTGCTGAAAGGTTTCACAGTGAATGATGAAGAAATCACAATGGGCGATACGATTGCAACGGCACTCAGCATTGTTGCAATCTGGATGGCTGCAAAATTTTGGGCAGAACAATGGTGTTTATTGATTCCTGCTAATTTGATCACAGCAGCGCTTTTGCTCAATCAAGGTGATTATGCATCTGGCGCGCTATTTATGATCTATTTCATCGTATCCATTTTTGGCTTGCGCCATTGGATTAAACTTGCCAATAAAACTTGAACAAGGCTATTTTGCTGGCATGTGCTTTTTAACAAAATCCACTAATTCACCATTTTTCCAAACAATGGCATCTCTATGACCTGCATCTGGTACTAGAATTAAGCTAATATCAGGTGAGCCTAATGATTGTATATGTTGCACCATAGCTTCAGTAACGATCGCTGGAACATTGGTATCCATTTCACCTTGAATCACCAAAACTGGTTTATCTAAGCGCTTTGTGCCAGGCTGATTATCCACAAAAAATTTCTGAAGTATTTCATTAGATTCAAAAGATTCAGTATCCAATCCTGGATATGACATTAATTTTGCATTGGGATTCTGAGTTAAATAACGAATCAAATCATCCTTAAACAGCTCCCTTAATGGCCCTAAACACAAACCATTCTCACCTGTTGTACCTGCAACATTTTGAGCAATTTGCTGTGCTGGCTTCTGAAATAATGCTAAATAATCAAATTCAGGATGCTCAGCACGAATGCTCATGCCAATAAAAGCACCATATGATAATAACGTTGCATAAGAATAGATAGAATTACGTTCTTCTAGATTTGTGGATGCCCTATTCTCTTGATCCTCTAAACGACTTAAAGCAACAGGTGCAACTTCAAGAATAATTTTATCCAAACTTGATGCAGGAGCACCAGCAACCGCACCTTTGAAAGTTGAATCTTGATTAGCATATTCTGCTGTACCTAAAGCAGCTTGCCCACCTTGGGATTGCCCTGCAACCATCCAATCACCCTGAAAATCACTTGAGTATTTATTTTGCAGCGCCTTCACGCCATAAATCACTGCTTTAGCTTCACTTTCTAAATTCAAATATGGATGAATACCAGAAACACCTAAACCTTCATAATCTGGAGCAATGACAACATAGCCTTCTTTCAACAATGACCTTGCTGCCACTTTAAAACTTTGGTTCAACATACTTAAACTTGGTGCACAACTATCACTAACACCAACTGTTCCATGTGTCCAAACAACAACTCGCCAACCATCTTTTGGCCTTTCTTCTTGAGGGAATAATACCAAAGCTGTTGCATCAACTGTTTTTCCCAATACATTAGGCATTTGATAAGTCATAATTTCAATTGATTTTGCTTCATCCAAACTTTCTAATGCGTAATCCACTACTTTTACAAAGCTATCTTTGGGTACATCAAAACCCGTATCAGCATAAGATATTGTTGTCATTAGTCCCAATCCACAAAACAAGCCCATCAAAATTTTTTTCATTTTCATATCAATGCCCAACATGACGATTAATTTATCGTATTATGAAAATAACACATAATCTATCAATACCTTAAATAGATTTACTCAATAGTAGCTAACGATCGATGAATATCTTCTGCAAATGCACGAACTTCATCCCAATCTGTGTAATCTATGGTTTTTGATGTATCCAGTTCGCCTTTCGTCATCCACATAATGAATTTAATCATGGAGCGATCTAGGAAATTATATTTAGGATATTCTAAAGCGCCTGGCATGATATTGATTTTGGAAGGCTGCCAACCTGCCTCTTCCAAGAACTTATTCACATAATTATTATTTTCTAATAAACGCTTATGTGGCTTACGTGCCACAAGATTAATGGGAATGAAAACATCCAGTGTATCTTTCAATTCTTCTTTATATTCTTCGATAAACTTGTTAAGTTTTTTATGAAACTTACCATAACGAATCGATGCTGTAATGATCACAGCATCATATTCTTGGATAGGATTGGGCAATGTTGTTACTGTTTCTAAATTGCAAAGATCCACAGCAACATGGTTATTTTTTAATACATTACCCATCTCTTCAGCAATCTTCAGAGAATGACCGAACCGACTAGAATATGCGATTAATACTTTCATCGTTGCCATGTAAACTTCCCTATTCATTTGGAATCAATACAATAACGCCTTTTCGATCATTCTGTGATGATGTGCATCACGTTCAGCTCAGATTATGCCTCACAGCTTGTGCAAGCAACTAAGTTTGCTACCATTTCTTTCGCAACACTTTGGCTGCGTTGGTAATAAACAGTTTTCACGCCAGAGCGCCAAGCTTCAATCAATAACTGATTCACTTCTTTGATTGGCAGTGCAGAAGGAATATTAATATTCATGCTCTGCCCTTGATCAATATATTCTTGGCGAATCGCCGCTTGCTGAATAATCTCTAGTTGGCTGATCTCCTTAAAGGTTTTGAATACAGCGCGTTCTTCTTCTGATAATTCTGTTAAATGCTGCACAGAACCACCTGCTAACATAATCGTGCGCCATGTTTCTTCATTATCCAAACCTTTTTCAGCGAGCAGATCTTTCAGGTAACGATTCTTACGCATGAAGTTACCTTTCGATAAGCCTGCTTTGTAATAGTTGCTACTGAATGGCTCAATCCCTGGTGAACTTTGCCCTAGAATTGCGGAAGATGAAGTTGTCGGCGCAATCGCCATCGTTGTAGTATTTCTTCTACCATATCCTTTTAATAATTCAGGTTCTCCATACAGCATCGCCAATTCTTTTGTTGCTTCTTCTGCTTTCTCAGAGATATTTTTGAAAATCGAACCCGTTAAGAATTTTGCTTGCATACCTTCAAATGGAATACGATTGCGTTGTAAATATGAATGCCAGCCTAAAACGCCCAATCCTAATGCACGATGGCGTTTAGCAAAGCGATTCGCAGCACCTAAATAGTAATCACCTTCTGTTTTCTCAATAAATTCTTGCAATACGGCATCCAAGAAATGAATCGCCAATTGCACAGCTTTAGTATCTTTCCATTCGTCATATAACTCCAAATTCATAGAAGATAAACAACAAATAAATGATTCATCTTGGCTTGATGGCAACATAATTTCTGTACATAAATTACTACCATAAATCCGCATATTGTGATCTTTATAAACTTGTGGCTTATGACGATTCACGTTATCTGAGAAGAATAGATATGGCATACCTTTTTCTTGACGGCTTTCGAGCACTTTAGCCCACAATGTGCGCTTTTCACGATCGCCATCAATCATCTCTTGCATCCAATAATCGGGAATGCATACACCAAAATAGAGATTCTGAATTGGGTTACCAATATTACGAATCTGCAGAAACTCTTCACAATCTGGATGATCAATATCCAAATATGCAGCAAATGCACCACGGCGAACACCGCCTTGAGAAATGGTTTCCATTGCTGTGTCAAAGAGCTTCATAAAGCTCACAGCACCGCTACTTTTACCATTATCTGTAACTGCACTACCGCGCTCACGCAAATGACCAAAGTAGCCAGAAGTGCCACCGCCGATCTTGGTTTGCATGATCACTTCACCGAGTTTATGCGTGATACCTTCGATCTTATCAGGTAAGCTCACATTAAAACATGAAATTGGTAAACCACGCTCTGTGCCCATATTTGCCCAAATTGGCGAACTTAAACTCATCCAACCGCGCTCGATGATCTCTTCAAATTGCGATTGCAATTCTGGTCTCTTCAAATGATCAGCTGCTGCTTTTGTGATGCGATAAATCGCCCCTTTCACAGTTTCACCTTTCAATAAATAACCACGATTGAGAATCTGCTCGCTTTCTGAATTGAGCCACCATAATTTTTCGTGTTGAATGTTTTGAGTTTCCGTATCAAACGGTAATAAGTAATTTGTCATCATTAAAAAAGATCATCCGCTGTAATGCTTTTATCGTGCTTTGTGTAATCTGTTGGGCGTTTCGCAAAGAAGTCATCCAAGCTATTGGCAAAGACTTCCTCTTCAAACCATGCCATTGGCTGATAATCTGCATGGCTGATGTGATAGATTTTATCTAAACCGATTTTCACTAAGCTTTCATCCACACGGAATTTCATGAAGTTCAGCAAATCATACTTATTCACTGTTTCAATTTCGCCTTCTGAGAAGATCCAATCCAAAATTTCACCTTCAATTTGTAAGGAATGCTTCACAACTTCTCGTACATGCTCTGTCATCTCTTCATCAAAGAAATCAGGGAGTTCTTTGCGAATAATATTGATGATGTAAATCCCCGCATTGGCATGAATTTGCTCATCCACAGAAGTCCAAGCAATGATATTGCTGACATTCTTCATCCAACCTTTAAAGCGCGTGAATGACAAAATAATTGCAAACTGACTGAACAAAGAAACATTCTCGATCAACAGTGAAAATAGAATCAGAGAAATCACATATTTTTTACGATCTGTACTATTGTTCGCAAACTCTAAAGCTTCTGTTAGATATTCAACACGAGCTTTGATCACAGGCACAGACATTAAGCTTTGGAATTCATCGTTATAATCGAGTACATCCAATAATCTTGAATACGCTTCTGAATGGCGGAATTCGCACTCTGCAAATGTACTACCCAATCCGTTGAATTCAGGTTTAGGAAAATGGTGATACAAGTTGCCCCAGAATGATTTCACAGCAACTTCGATTTGGGCGATGGCAAGCAAGCTATTTTTTATGGCGGATTGTTCAGCTTTGCTTAAATGTGCATGGAAATCTTGAGTATCTGCGGTGAAATCAACTTCACTGTGCACCCAAAATGCATTGTTAATTGCATCTGTGAATTGGTAAATGCCAGGATATTCAAAAGGCTTATAAGTCACTCGTTTATCAAAAATAGACATAATGGCTCAAAATTTAAAGTGGATCGTTGCCTTATGATACTCTATTTAATCTTTAATTGATAATGATACTCATTCTCTTTTATTCAATTTATGCTGTTGGTACAATAGAAATAAACATGCAAATAAGGTACAAATCAAGCCCATAAAACCAAATATCATTACCATGGTGTGATCAAAATTTTTATACATATTAGATGAAAAAGGTTTCATGCCAATAATCAATCCTGCTAGAGTAGAAATAATTATTCCTATTAGGACTGTATAAAATAACCAAAGCAATGACTGATAATGCTGATACTTTTTATTGATCCAAGAACGAATATAAATACTAAAACGAGCTGTTAGTATTGCAGGAATAAACCCCATAATCACACCACCAATGCCTGCCCATAGCGCCATCCAGAAAGCAATAGTGATATTGCCTTCAAATGATACAGCTATAAATATCAATATTGCGTACCACAATGGACTTAAAACAAATACTGAATAATAACGCCAATTATATTGCTTCATCCTCTATTTACCTTTGATATTGAATTCAACTTCTATATTTCTACTTTAATCATTGCTAAACCATATCAGAAAGATTAATCAAACTCTACGCAATAAACTAATGTGTATATGACGTTTTCTTATGATAAAAACGTGACAAAATAATCATGCTTCTGAAATGTTCCAAGAGCAAAATTGAACTGCATGCAATCATTGCAGAAATTGCGCCTGCAACATAAGCTAAACTCACAAAATGCATGCTGATGCCTGTCATAAACTTTGCGGTGATCAATGAACTCATCACAATCGCAACAATTACCCAAATCATCGTATTTACAAAGTTATTTTTGAATTTTAGAAAATGACGCAGAATGCCTGACAACATCCCCACAGCAACAGCAGGCAATGTTCCCAATACTAAAGAAAACATCATAGGAATAGAAAATACTTGTAAGAGTTTCTCTTCAAACATTGCAAAGAACAGCAATGCACTCGATAAAAATGCAGGCACAATTAATGGACTTAATGTAAACACAGCACATTGCCCTAGAATATTTAATTTGGTTGAATTCATGGCTTTCTCACTCACTGTAGAACTAATGTTGAGAATTATAGAAAGCCAAGATGTGATTAATATGTAGATTGTGTGAAGATGCAGCTAATAAATGGCAGGATCAGGCTCTAAGCCCATTAATTCTCGCCCGAGAATCTGTGCACAAATATCATAATCTGTATAAGCATGTGCTGTGATAATCGTAATATCTCGAAGCAATCTTTGTAAAATACAGTTTTCTAATAATGCAGAAGCGCCTGCTGCATCCATTAATCGCTCCACTGCTTCTTTACACATTTTCAGTGCATAAGCTTGATTCGTGCGCCAATTGATCCACGTTGTACGGTTTGGATATTCTTTGCGAGCGCTGAATTCTTTAATCTCTTGCAAGCTCGTTTCCAATAATAGTCTTGCAGCTGTAATTTGATGAGTGGATTCTGCCAATCGCATTAACGTTGGCGTGGATAAGCCGACATGTGCACCAGTATAAGCACGAATGCGATCTCTCGTTTTATCTTGAAATGCTGTCAATGATACTTCTGCAACGCCTAAACCAACTGCGGCAAATACACTCGAGAAATATGGGCGAAATGGCGCTGAATAGATCATACTTTCAGGATACAAACATGCACCTGAAGATTTCCCTCCCATTAAGCCCATAATGCCTTCAACACGATATTCAGGAATAAATACATTCGTCATGCGGATTGTTTTCGAACCTGTACCTTTCAAACCCATTGCATACCAATCATCAATAATCTCGTAATCGCCTTTTGGCACAACTGCCAATGAATAAACCTTTTGCCCTGCTGAATTGATGCGATTGCAACCGATGATCACTCGATCTACATAGTCAATGCCACTACTCCAACCCATTTCACCATTGATGATAATTCCGCCATCCACTTCTTCCACTATATTCATTGGCGCAATTGTGCAGGCCGTGAAAGTATTCGTCCCATCTTTCCAGATTTCATCTTGTAATTGTTTGGAAAAATACGTCAACGTATGATTATTGGCAGAAAACAAACCATAAACCCAAGCTGAGCTTCCACAAGCTTTGGCTAATTCTGTAACGCAGTTGGAAAATTCAGGCAGAGATAATTCATAACCACCATATTTTTTGGGAATGAATGCCTTATGCAATTCAATGGATTGTAGCACTTCTATGTTTTCACGTGAAACCATACGGTTTTGCTCACATTGAGCTGAATTTTGGGCGAGGAATGGTGCGATTTCTTGGATTTTCTCCAATAAACAATCATAGTGATTCATGATGAATCATGCTCCTTTAATAAATGGATTAACCACTTACTCCCGAAGCATATATTGCCTGATTATTGGAGAACTTTAAACTCTATAAATTATCTAGTTATAAAGAGATAGAATATTCATCAATTCTACTTTGTATATAATTGATTATTTTTTCTAACTCATCTTTTCCCTTTTCAAGAGAAAAGTAATGTTGACAACATAAAGTTACAGCATCTTCTTTAGTTAAAATATCATCACAACACTCTACCATCTTATCGAATAAAGAATGGTTATTTGAGCTGTTAATATGATAGTTTAAAGAAGTATTCGGGTATGCTTCTTCATATGCTGAAACAAGTATTTTTTCTGGGCTATCATTACCTAGCAAAAAATGTATTTTACTAGAATGTTCTTTAAATCTAGTATCTCCAACTTGATCACCATCCAAAATACATCCACAACCAGTTTTAACTTTTTTATGTGGCATAAGCCTCAAATGACTACTAAAGTCAGAATATACTATATTTGAAGCTCCTGATTTAATAATATTAACCACATTCATAATATCTTTGTCCGTCTTTTGCATTTCTCGCAAGGCACATTGAATTACTTTCTCAGCAATATCATCCTCACAATATAAATCAATCAATGGGTACGATAAAGAATCCATTTTAGATAACGCTTGATTTACACTAATGCCATGTAAGGCAACAATATTACCATCACCTTTTTTATCAAGAAAAATTCTTGATTTATTAGGAACACTTGAAAGAATCGTTGCAGAATGCGTTGTTAAAATAAACTGTTTTTCATCCTCTCTAGCTATGTGATACAAAACATCCATTAATCTTCGTTGTATCTTAGGATGTAATCCTAACTCTATTTCATCAATCAAAATTAAAGACTTTTTCTCTGCCTCAACAGCATCAAGAATAATCCTGATTAGAGTTTCTTCACCTGTAGCCGCGTTATAACTAGAATATTCATGATTCGATTGATAGGTAAAAACATCTTTATCTTGATGAGACGCTAATTTCATCAAAGTAAATTGCTCTTCTAGGATGTATGACATATATACAGCTATCAGTTGTGATTTACTTGTTGCTATCTGATTACTGTGAGCATTTTTAGACTTATTAAATAAAGATGAACTATAAAAACGAGCTGGCAAACACCTATCTAAATCAGTCATGACAACAAGCCTTTCATCAAATTGCCCTTCTTTTTTGGCAATACCATTCCATTTTTTTGTACTTGCTTTTCTCTGCCCTCTTTTTTTAGGTCCTTTCTTTGCCCCCGTTTTGTAAGACATATAGTACGTCCAATCTACACTTTGAATATCTTTAGAAGTAAATTGCATTAAGGAGCTCCACGTTTGTCTCTCCAATGTTCCATTATTAGGGTTCCGCTTCATAAAACGTACGTGGCTACATGCTAGTGCCATTAGAATAGTTGATTTCCCAACGCGATTCACCCCACTAATAACAGAAATGGGATGATGAAATTTGACTTCTAACTTATTAATATGTCTAAATTTATCAAATTCCAATTCAGTAACAAAAAGTGGGAATTTTTTTGCATTAGAAATATCTAAATTATCAATATAGTCTCTATCTGAGTTTGGGTTAATTTTACTCATTTTCACCATCCAATAATTGAGAAATTTTCTTAATATTATTCACATCCACCAAATGTCCGCCTGAAGCTGTTGCTTGGAGCATGATTAAAACATCTTGTGCCATTACTTTAAGATTCGCTAATTCTTGTGTACAACTACGATCTTTCAGCTCTTGGATATTGGCATCAGTAATTTGTTCCAATAGCTCAATCACATCATCAGGCTCATTGTTCAAAGCTTCAATTAGTTTGTCTATATTCATAATTATTGCCTCATTTTCCAATAAAAAAGGGCTAATAAAAGTTAGCCCTTTTTAAATCTATTTATTCTTTAATTAGATATCAAAGATTTCATTTTCTGAGTCATCTAATACGCTATTCATGCGGTAGTTCGTGTTGTCAGATTCTTGGTTAGCATTTTGTGTTTTGTTCAAATCCAACCAGTTATCCATCCAAAGCAATGGTTTGGTTTTGATCACAGGATATGGATTATCAATGCCTAAGAAACGATACAAATCTTGTGCGTTATATAAAACCCACTCATTCAATAAAGTTTCATTCAAACCAACAATTGAACGGTTTTCGCTGAACAAATATTTATTCCAAGAGAACTCTTGCTCAATCACTTCTTTAATGATGTTTGCAGCATCATCACGAATTGTATTGAATACTTCAATCCACTCTTCATCTGCTAATAAGATTTCCAAGATTGCTTCATCCATCATTACGTGAACTTGCTCATCTTGCGCAATCTTTTGAACCAATTTTGCGATACCTTGGAAGATGTTTTGCTCTGCCAATGCGAAAGTACATGCAAATGAACTCATGAACTCAACTTTTTCCAAGCAGTACAAAGCAACAAAGCTTCTCAATACAACTTGCTTTAATTCCAAGTCATTTTTATTCACTTTGCCTAATTTATACAAAGCACCAAATTCAGATAACTTATCGAATGCTTCGATCACAGTTGTTGAACGATTCAATACTTCATCGTTCTTCATCACTGCTTCAAATACTTCTTTAGGATCAGATAAACACTGACGAATGATTTCTGAGTATGTCAAAGCATGCAAGTTTTCAATTTCTGATTGCTTAGACAACATTACCCACAATTCGCTGTTTGTCACAAATGGTGCAAACAATGGCGCGATAGAGCGTGATGCAACAGAGTCTAATTCCCATTGGAATGCCAATGTTTTAACCATGATGTCATAGTTATTTTTAGAACAGTTGATCAAATCCATACGAGATTGCTCAAGATTCACTTCATCTTCAGTCCAATCCATTGATTTTTGTAACTTATACAAATCAAATAGCTTTGGATAAGGTACGTTCACACTGTCATACAAACCCAATGGCTCACCTAAAACCAACGGATAACGACCTGTTTGCCACGCCGTATTATCTTGGTTAAAGATTGAAGTCATTTCATTTTTTTCCATCATAATCTCCTATAGAGTACAAGCACCGCCAGCGCAACCTTTGTCTTCCACTGTTTCGACAAATGATTCGTGGATAATGCCTGATGCGCTATTCAAGTAATAACGAGTTTTACAGCCCATTTTCATCATATAGATGTAATCTTTAAGCAACTTACTCGTTGAAATATTCGCTTCGTCTTTTAGATTCAAGTACAAGTCAGCAGAGATTGCTTGGCCTGTGAACTTCTGAATGATTGCGTACATATCAATCAAATCTTTAGAATCTAAATGCCATGCGATGTCATAGAATGGGCCCAATTCTTCTAAATCTGGTGCTAACAATAAATTTTTATTGTTGCTGGATGTTTTCATCACGCGAAGATTACGAATTGGGTAAACACCATTCGTTGTGTTTGTTAATTGGCTTGATGATTCAACTGGCATCATTGCTTCTAATACGCTGTGACGAATACCACCTTGCGCTTTAATTTCTGAACGCACTGTTTCCCAATCAAATAGTAATGCTTGGCTGTGCACTTCATCCACTGCTTTACAGTAAGAATCTACAGGCAACCAACCTTCAGGATATTTAGTTTTGTTGATCCAAGATGCATTGCCTTTTTCTTTCGCTAAGCGAAGTGATGCACGATGCAACCAATAGCTGTGACGCTCTGCGATCTGGTGAATGTAGTTTTTACCTTCATGAGATGCATAGCTTAATTTCTTTCTTGCCATTTCGTGCGCAAGATTTGTGATACCAACACCAATTGAACGACGTGCTTGTGCAGTTGTTTTCAATGATGGGAATGGATATTCCATCAACTCAATCACGTTATCGATCATCAAAGCTGTGTAATACGCAACATCTTCATATTCATCTGCTTCAACACGGCCAACAACGATTGATGCCAAGCTACATAAGCCGATTTCACCTTCAGGATTTTCAGAATATAAATCTTGAATATCACGGAATGGTTTCGTTGGTAATGCGATTTCCAAGCACAAGTTACTTGAGTAAATTGTATCTTTGAATGGTGTATGACGATTCATTTCATCAATGTACGTCATATAAATACGACCAGTCTCAGCTGATTCAGTCAATGCTTTAACCGCGATATCACGCGCTTTTACGATCTGCTTTTTGCAATCTTTTGCAACATAACCATCATACAAACGCTTGAATAGATCATAGTCATTTGCATAGAAAGCATCGTATAAATCTGGTGCTAATTGATAACTGATCAACATCCAATCTTCGTTCTTCGCAACTTTTTCTACGAATAAACGATTCGATAACAATGCATAGTCGATGTCACGAATACGCTTTTGCGTCACTGTTGTTGGGTTTTTCAATACCAATAGATCAAAAATTTCTGGATCTAATACGTTGTAATAAACTGTTGCACTACCGCCACGGCTTGATTGCATGTTTGCATGTACCGCGCTTTGAATCATGCGGTAATAAGGCAATTTACCTTGATGAATTACACGGCCTTGCTTAACAGGATCACCTTTTGAACGTGTTAATAAGTGTGCACCGATACCAGCTGATGCACATGTCATCATATAAGCAATGTGATCGCCCGTTGACAAGCTATCTACATTGTCCGCAGTTGTATAAACACAGCAAGATGCATAGCCTTTATGTGGCGTACGCATGTTAATCAACATCGGTGTTGGCGTGTTGATCTTTAATTCATTTAAGTAACGATATAATTTTTTGATATCGTCCATACGGCGTTCTTTAGGCTGACCTTGCATATTCTGCATTGCCATACCCATGAACATGAATTGTGGAGATTCTAAGCAATGACCCGTCACACGATTTTGGATCAAATATTTATCTTTCATTTGACGCAAAGTTGTGTAGTTATAATTAATATCAATGCTATGGTCAATGATGCGATCTAAATCCACTAACTCTTCTTCAGAGTAATCCATTCTTTCCCAATGACCTAAGCGCATCATGTGGCTATAGAACACTGTTAATGAAGGAATTTTACGAAAACCACCAAAAGCTTCTTTATAAATAGAACCGATTAAGAAACGACCAGCCATTCTTAAATGGTTATGATCTTCACGCTCAACACACGCATCGATCATCGCTTTGTGCAATTCCAAAGTCGTACAGCCATCGTAACATTTACGATAAGCTTCTAATACGATCGTACTCCAGTCTACTTCGTAGTGAGCTGCGAACTCGGCCCATTTATTCAATTTATCAGCGTCAAAATCTTCTCGTTCGCCACTGCTTTTAAGAATGTACCGAATCATTACTCTACCCTCACCCAAGTTTTACTAAAATTTAAAAATAAAAAAGCGAGAAAATCAAAAATACAAATATTAATTTTCACGCGTAGAACATTTTTCAATGTTTCTCTCGATTCCTCTAGAGAAAAACAATTATAGCACTTATCCTAAAAAATGATTGTGTGAAATCTGTTCTTGATTAATATAACATCTTGATAATGCTAATTTTTATATGCAACGCTATGATAATTCTATTAACTTATATGCTAAACCAAAACTTTTAAATTTGATGCTCTAACAGAGATACCTCTACTCTATAATGAATATCTTCATCAATCAACCGATGATATTTTTCAAGCAATAAATTCCCATAAACATAAAAAATATCCCCACGAAAAGTGAGGATATACATTAAAAATGTTAGTTTTAAAATTTATTTGTAGTACCGAATGAATTCAAATAAACCCACAATGAAAAATGTTTCCACAATCTCTTCCAACAGATCTATATCTTGCACATTTAAGTATGTTTGAAAATAACTGAATGGGAAACGCATGTGTTCAACTTGATCTACCGCAATAAAAATTCCTGCCAATACGAAAACAATTTTGAAAGGCAATACATGAATACGTACAACTTTCACAATAGCTCTACGAGTTTTCGGCACAAATAATGGCATTAATAATGTTGCGATTAAAATGCCCGCAATGACATGAAACATATCTCTTGAGTAATCTGGCCAAATCAATCGCCCCCAATTAATGCTGCGACCAAATAGGACAATCCACCACATCATTGCCCATAACCAAAAAATTCTTTTATCTTTCTGCTGATAAGCCAAGAACCCGCTCACAATAGCACCCAATAATAATAGAAAAATTTGAAACCCTTCAACTATTAATAAACCACTATCCAATGTGATCAATATTTCATAAAGTATCGGGCTTAAAATTAACATGCTCAAAGGATATAGCAATAAAACCTTCCATGAAGCACGCGATTCTGACACATTCATACTTAAAACCTTACTTTAGATTCTTAATACTATCGACAACCTAGTTGTCATATAAAGTGGACTATAATATGACACTTTAGCCAAACAATAAAGTTCTAATATTATTGAAAACATATAATAGCAATAGAGTAATTTAAGTTGGTAAAAAACCTCAACATTAAGAATATATTGAGGTTTTTAGTGCATAACTGAAATTTATTTAGATGTTTGTTTCACATAACTTGTCATCAAATTTTGATAGTCAGAAATATACTTCGTGAATAATGCACCTAATCCTTCCACATCATTGCGCCAATCTCTGTGCAATTCACATGCTACACCGAACCATGACATTAATTGTGCACCTTCGCTTGACATACGATCCCAAGCTGCATCACGCGTGATTTGATTGAATGTACCTGAAGCATCTGTTACAACAAATACATCAAAATCTTCTGCCAATGCTGATAATGCAGGGAAAGCCACACAAACCTCAGTTACAACACCTGCAATGATCAATTGCTTACGACCTGTTGCTTTGATGGCATTTACGAAATCTTCATTATCCCAAGCATTGATTTGGCCTGGGCGTGCAATGTATGGTGCATCTGAGAACATCTCCACCAATTCTGGCATCAATGGACCATTTGGGCCTTCTTCAAAGCTTGTGGTTAAAATTGTTGGCAAGTTAAAATATTTTGCTGATTCTGCTAAAGCCAATACATTATTCTTAAATTTATCAGGATCAATGTCACGAACCAAGGATAATAAACCTGCTTGATGATCTACCAATAGAACAACTGCATCATCTTTATTTAAACGAACGTAATCTTTTTTCATTGCTATCTTCCTGTGTTTATTGAGTTGATGAAGAATATATTAATAGCTTTTTCACATTAGATAAATAAGCAAAAACTCAATTCGACATTCCAAATTTAGAACAATAAAAAAGCACGTAACTGTGCTCTTTTCAATTAACATGTAGAATCTTACAAATCACTATGAATAAATTGTGCCTTCCAACATAGTTAATCGGCCATCTTTCATCGTAAATAAACGCTCTGACCTTTGCAAAATCGCATTGCCCACATCTTCTGCCATCAATGCTGTGAAGTTAGCACTTTCTCCTTCTTTGATATATGCCAAACCATGATTAGACAATCCTAGTAATTTTGCAGGGTTTTGTGTAATTGCTTGGAAGCATTGCATCAAAGGCTCATCAATTCGATAACCCTCTTTACGCGCTAAAAACATCGCACGCTCCAATTGATCTCCTGTGCCCCATGGCGACCAGAAATCTTGAATATTATCAGAAGCTGCTGAATACAATACATTCGCTGCCATTAAAGGTCCCATTGGTGGAAACTCGACATCACCAGGCGCTGTTGTAATCACTGAAATACCCAAATCTGCCATTTTTGGCAATAGCTGATTCAATTGCTCTGGTGTAATTTGCCCCAATGCAAAGGCGTGGGATAGCGTGATTTTATCTTTCATATCCAAAACTTTCGCACGATCAATAATCGCATTGAAAGTTTTTAAGCCGATTTCGCCTGGCTCATGGATATGAAGATCAATTCTTGATCCATATTTTTCTGCAATATTAAAAACAATATCTAAATGGCCATTCAAATCGTTGTCAAAAACTTGTGGGTCTAATCCACCTACAATATCAACACCCATCCCCATTGCTTGATCAAGCAATTGTGCAACACCAGGATCTTTTACAATACCTGATTGTGGGAATGCAACCAACTCAATATCCATAAAGCCTTTGTATTTGTCTTTCAACTTCAACAACGCTTCAACATGCTTGAGCTGAATAGAGCTATCAATATCAATATGGCTTCTAATGTGTGTTGTACCGCACAATGCCATTTGCTCAATTAAATTTGATCCGAATAATAAGGGATCATGATTCATTTCAACACGCAATCTGCGCTCGTTCATTGCACGCTCTGCAACTGAAGCTGTTTTCACATGATGTAAACGATGTTCTGCACCAATTCTTGTTTTATCTAAATGCACATGCGCATCCACAAAGCTTGGTAATAATAAAGCACCTTTAGCATCATAAATATCTACGGAAGGGTCATTAATATTTTGGGCAATTTTATTAATTTTGCCATCAATAACTAACAAATCCATCAAAGTTTCTTGCCCTGTTATTTTCACATTCTTCAGTAACAAGCTATTTTTATTGCTCTGTTGTAGCCTTGGAGCATTTTGTACATTATTGGCATAAGCGGGAATCATTGTTGCTGCTGACATTGCTAATGCTCCTAACATTGTGTGTCCGATAAAACCTCTGCGATCGATATTACTCATAGATGATTCCTTTATTATTTTTAATAAAAACGCATCTTCACTTCTACTTTTAGTAAGTTTCATGAAAATGCGTTAATCTCTACAACAATCTTTAAATCTTATCTACATTCTAAAATGCCAATTTTTGTGTCACTTCTGTTTCAGCGACAATTTTGCCACCTTTAATCACTTTCAATGGCGCAGGCATATCTAAAATTACAGAAGAGATTTTATCAGTATTCAATAACACTAAATCCGCATTTTTACCCACTTCTAAACCGTAATCTTTCAAGCCTAAAGCTTTTGCAGGATTTGTGGTTAGCATTGGCAATACTGTCACTTGATCATCCGCACCACCTAAATGCGCAGCAGGTACTGCCAACATAGAGATATGCAACAAATTACCTGTGCCATATGGTGTAAATGCATTACGAATATTATTCGTTGCCAAACAAACATTCACGCCTGCATCACGCAATGCTCGCACTGGTGTTAATGTACGACGAACATTGTATTCATCTTTACGTGCACCTAAGTGAAGATCCGTTGCTGGCAAACACATCACACTGATATCTGCTTCTTTAATCAACGCAATAATTTCATCACGGCGAGCAGGCTCTAATGCGCCTAAACTTGTTAAGTGACCAACGCTCACTCTGCCCTGCCAACCCATTTCAATAGTTTTTTGTGCCACATAATCAATGGAAATATTTGTTGCATTATCAGAGAAATCTTGATGAAGATCGATATCTTTGTTGAACTTCTTTGCTAAATCAAAGACAAAATCCACATGCTCTTTTGCATCACGATCGTTGTATGGAATACCGCCCACAACATCTGCGCCTTTTTCCATTGCTTCAACCATCATTGCTTCAGTGCCAGGATATTTGAAAATACCTTCCTGAGGGAATGCAACCACTTGAATATCAATAATACCTTTGAATTCATCACGCAACTGCATCACTGCATCAAAACCTGTGAAACCTTGGCCAGGATCGAACTCCGCATGTGCACGAACATGCGTACTACCATTTTGCACCAATGTACGAATCACTTTGCGTGAACGTTCCATAATGTCATCGTGAGTGAATGTTGGTTTCAGCTCTGCTGTTACAGCGATTGCTTCTTGTAATGTACCTGAACGATTGGCTTTACGATCCATCACGAATGCTTTTTCTAAGTGCAGATGACTTTCTACAAAACTTGGAATCAATACATGGCCATTGCCTTGAATTTCATTAGTAGCTGTTAATGCCAACTCTGACTCAATGGCTGTGATTTTGCCATCTTTAATTGCAACATCAACAACTGGTTTTGCATCATCAATTTTGACATTACGGATGATCATATCAACTGAATTACTCATTATATTCTCCTCTCAGACTATACAAATGCTGAAACAATTAACAATAATACGACTGCGCCCAATACAAATGGCAAGTTGCCACGAGATACTTGAATGATTGGGATTCTGAAACCTGCTGATAAAGCCTGCATTGTGATATTCACTAAGCTTAACTGGCTACCTAAACCAACACCAATTGCCACCATACCGATTTGAACTGGTGTGAAACCTAAGACAACTGTGATTGGCAATACTAAAGTTAAGATTGAACCTACATATGCACCTGCTGGCACACCGATCATGAAACCTACCAAAACAGCAACTGGTACAACTAATGCAGCTGGAGCTAAAGCAACCACAGAAGCGATTGTTTTAAATGCGCCTGTTGCTTCGATCACGTAGATGAATGTTAGGAACAAACCTACTGTAAATAAGCATTTCAAGATATATTCAGAACCACTCACCATCGCAGCAACTGATTCATTCATCGTTAAATCACTACAGAAGTAAATCAAAGCAATTGTTACAATTGTGTACATCAATGGACCAAATACAGCTGTTTCAACAATGCCTGAAGCGATTAATAATTTGTTCATGCTTGGGCCAGCGATCACAGCGAATAATAAGAAGATCGCAGGAACTGTTAATCTCCAAAGTTCGCTCTTAGATTTGTTTGAGAAGCCATCATCAGTATCTGCGACAAATAACTGCTTAGTCTTCAATGTGCCTACAAAAGCGATCACAATAGACAAAGCTACAAACATTAGCCAAAAAGGTTGCATTGCAGCCACATATTCAGCAATTGGCGTACCTGATAGATCTGATACAACACTCGACTCTAATGATGCTGGTGATGTTGTGAAAGATGCTGCTGTCGCAATTGACATCCCTGCGATTAAGTAACGATTTGCACCCAAAGCTGCAAATGCTAATGGTGCAATCACCATCGCACTGCCACCGCCAATACCTGACATATAAGTCGCAGCTGATTGTAAGATAACGATGAATGCTGCAACAAATTCCAAACGCCCACCAATGCTGCGGCGCACCAATGTTAATGCTGCTGTATAACCACCCGCTTTAAATACTGCGGTTGCAACTGCTGAGTTAATAATTGGTACCGTATTTGCCAACATTTTTGGTACGGTATCCATCATGACTTTGTTTGCACCTGCAATGCCGATGCCACCAATGATCATCGCCATAATGCCACCCGCTAAAGCTGCGACCAACATATCAACTTGCATGAACAATAAAACTAGAATAACAACCAAAGGCAATACACTGACCAACTGATAATATATGGTTTCAGTGTTTCCTTTAACAAGAAAGGCTAAGACATAGCAGACTAGCAATGCAGCAAATATGCCGACGGTTTTTCGATCAACTCTCAGACTCATATAGTCACCTTATTATTACAAAACTCAATCAATCATTTCGAGCATCATGTACCCAAACATAAAGATGATGATTGCTCGTTCCCTTATTCTTGCTTGAATATTAGCGCCTATATTTCATAAGGTAAAAGTCTTATTTATGATAATATCTATTCAAAATACTTATAGGTTAAAAATATGCATTTACGATATGTTAGATATTTTTTAGCAGTGGCTGAATCATTGAGTTTTACACGTGCATCAGAGATTTTACATGTATCGCAACCTGCGTTATCTCAGCATATTAAGTCATTGGAAGAAGACTTGGGCACACAATTATTTGATCGAAGTGGTAGGCAGATTCGATTAACAGATACTGGTGAAGTTTATTTAGAATATATCCGCAAAGCCTTTCAAGCTTTAAATGAAGGTAAACGTGCCATTCATGACATTGCAGATTTAAGCCGAGGCAATATTCGTTTGGCCGTAACACCAACCTTCATTACCTATTTTATTGGTCCACTATCTAAACAATTATATGAATTATATCCCAATATTCACTTACAAGTACAAAGTGCTACACAAGATAAAATTGAACACATGTTATTGCATGACGAGATTGATGTAGGCATTGCGTTTGATGAAAGCCATTCACCCAATATTATTACAGAGCCACTATTAACAGAGCGATTAGCATTGGTGGTTTCTAATCATCATCCTTTAGCTGATCATTCTTCAATTACAATCGATGAACTACATGATTATCCATTGGTTCTGCTTAATCAAAATTTTGCAACGCGCATACAAATTGACGATCATTTTCGCCACATTGGGATTCATCTACAAGCACACACTGAAGTGGACTCCATCAGTGCTATTTTAGAGATCATTCGTCAAACATCATTAGTGACGATTATTCCTGAAAATATCACTCGCCATAAGCAGGATCTCATTGCGATTCCCTTGCCTGGCGAACAATTTGAACGAACAGCTATCTTAATGCGCCGAAAAGATGCGTGGCAATCAGTGGCCATTAAAGAATGCTTACGAATTGCCAAAGAAACTGCGAAGCTTATATAAGCGCTGTTAAAAATGCTAATGCACCAAAAATCACACCAGGTGCATTGGCAACAGCAATAGGATAATCCTTACGCTTCAACCCATAGATTACCCACAATAAACAGTTAACTGCTGCAGCTAATGGTTGAATAGGATTGCCCTTTTGACCATTCAAGTTATCCATGATCTGAGGAATATAAGAAACATACATCACAATTGCAGTAACCGTCGCAACCCAACCTAAAATCTGTATCCCTTTATCCTCAGCCATGTTACATCTCCTAGAGCAACGATGAAGTTAAACGTGCCAATTTTTCAACAAAGCGTTTCACAGAACCTCGTTTTTCCCACTCAATTGGATCTAAGCGCACTGAATGGGTTAAGTCTTTTGCAAATTCATCACGCATTTGTTGGCCTAGCTCTTCATCATAAATCATGCCATTGACTTCAAAATTTAAGTTAAAACTTCTGTTATCCATATTCGCGGTGCCAATGATGCTGAATTGTCCATCAAATACAGAAGTTTTCGCATGAATAAAGCCTTTCTTATAGCGATAAATTTCAACGCCAGCAGCCATAAATGCAGAGTAATAAGAGCTTGAAGCTAATTGAGTGACTAAAGAATTGGTTTCATAAGGCACTAATAATTTAACTTTTACACCACTTAATGCTGCGTTTTTAATCGCTTCAATCACCGCTTCTGATGGCACAAAGTATGGCGTTGTGATTAAAATTTCTTCTTTTGCTAACATAATCGCACGCAAAATTGTGTACATAATCATGGGATATTTAGAATCTGGTCCACTTGCAGAAATTTGTGCAATTTTGCCATCATCTTGGCGCACATGATTTGGGAATAAAGTATTATCCACTGTGAGTTTTTCATTGGCACAGAACTGCCAATCGCCCAAGAAAATATACTGCAATGAATAGACAATTGGACCTTCCACTCGCATGTGCATATCACGGTGATAAACCTTAGAAGTTGGTAAGTTAATATAGTCATCACCAATATTAATGCCGCCTACAAAGCCAATTTTGCCATCCACAACAATGATTTTGCGGTGATTACGATAATTTAATCGATTAGCAAATGCGACTAAAATGATCTTACGGAAAGGATAAACTTCAATACCTGCTGCACGGAGCTCATCAGAATAAACACCTCGAATTGCTTTACTACCAAAATCATCATAAATGAGGCGAACCTTCACGCCTTCTTTCGCTTTAGCGATCAAGATATCTTTGATTTGATTACCAATGTTGTCATTACGAATAATGTAATACTCTAAGTGAATCGTTTCTTTCGCATTTTTCAATGCTTCGATGATCACAGGAAAAGCATTTTCACCATCAATCAACACATCAATTTTATTGCCAACGCTGATCTGATCTGCAAAATCATGACCAACCAATTTTGCAATGGTTTTAAATTGGCTTACAGCTTGGCTATCATGGCTTAAAGCTTCAGCTGATATCTTTTTAATATAATCATCTGCTTCTTCCTCAAGACATTTATTCATCTCAAGTTTTTTAGAGTACATCTGATTGTTGCGATAATTCACGCCCAATGAGAAATAAAGAATCACACCAAACAAAGGCACGAACCAAATCAATGTTAAGTAGCCAAGGGTTTTAGTCGCCCCTTCTTCGTTATTAATAATGATCACAGTCACAATCAATATGGCTAAGAAATAGAGGATCGCAAACATCCCCATAAAGGTGCCCCAGTCTGTGATAATATCAAGAAACACTCCGTGCATTTATCTTCCTTTTTATTCAATTGTTATACTATTTCTCTTAGTATAGCGGACGGTAACAGAAAACTATGAAAAAGTATCAAACAGGCTTAATTTTTGGTAAATTTTTTCCATTGCATCCTGGCCATATTCTTATGATGGAAAAAGCATTGCAAACTGTCAATGAGCTCTACGTTTTTGTTTGCAGTGATACAGAGCGTGATCAAAAACTTTTTAAGCAAAGCCAAATGATCAAAATGCCAACAAGAGCTGAAAGAATTTCATGGTTTGAGCCTTTAGCACAACAATATCCAAATCTTCACCCAATAGATTTTAATGAAGATGGTATTCCAACTTATCCAAATGGTTGGCTTGAATGGTCTAATCGTGTGAAATTAACGTTAGCAGAATTCAACATTCAACCTGATGTTGTATTCAGTAGCGAGCCACAGGATGCGCCATTGTATGGTAAATATTTTGATTTACCTGTGGAATTGTTTGACCCTGAGCGCGCAAAAATTAATATATCTGCCACAAAACTTCGCAATGATCCTGAACAACATAAAGCATATCTGCTAGATTCTGTTTACCCCTATTTTTTTGAATAAAGTAATGCTATCTTCGTATATTCATTAGAAATTTACTCGACTACCAACAAAGGTTTCTCATGGATAATTTGATCCGCAATATTTTAACTGCTCGCGTCTATGATGTCGCTGAGCGTACTTCTCTTGATTTCATGCCACGCTTATCTAAAAATCTAAATACCAACATTTGGATTAAGCGTGAAGATACTCAACCTGTTTTCTCTTTCAAAATTCGGGGCGCTTATAACTGTATTTATCAATTGAATACAGAAGCTCGTCGTAAAGGTGTGATTTGCGTTTCAGCGGGCAACCATGCACAAGGCGTTGCATTAAGTGGACAAGCTCTCGGCATTGATACAACAATCGTGATGCCAATTACAGCTCCTGCTTTAAAAGTCCAAGCATGCCAAGCGCGTGGTGCAAACGTTGTACTTTACGGAGACAATTTTGATGATGCGAGCGAATATGCATTACGTTTAGCTAATGAAAGTGGCAAAACATTCATTCATCCTTTCAATGATTGGAGCGTAATCGCAGGCCAAGGCACAATCGGCAAAGAGATGATTGAACAGCAACCTGACTTAGATGCTATTTTTGTGCCAGTTGGCGGCGGTGGTTTAATTGCAGGCGTTGCATCTTACATTAAATTCATTGCACCACATTGCAAAGTGATTGGTGTAGAGCCTGTTGAATCAGCTTCAATGAAAGAAGCATTGCTTAAAAATGAGCGCATCAAATTAAAACAAGTGGGCACATTTGCGGATGGCACAGCAGTTAAACAAATTGGTGAAAATCCTTTTGAAATTGCTAAAACATTAGTGGATGACATTATTTGTGTCACAACAGATGAAATCTGTGCTGCAATGAAAGATATCTTTGAAGATACACGCGCAATCACTGAACCATCAGGTGCTTTGGGTGTTGCAGGCATTAAGAAATATTTGGCAGAAAACCCTGAATGCAAATTTAAAAATATTGGTAATGTTTTAAGTGGCGCAAATATTAACTTTGATCGCTTACAATATGTTGCAGAGCGCACAGAATTGGGTGAAGGCAAAGAAGCGCTGTTAGCTGTAACTATTCAAGAAGAGCCTGGAAGCTTCTTAAACTTCGTAAATGTGATTGGTCAACGCCATATCACAGAGTTTAACTATCGTTATTCCACAGATCGCCAAGCGATTGTATATGTTGGCATTCATTTACAACATGGTAAAACTGAAAAAGAAGAAGTGATTAAAGCACTAGAATCACACAAATTGGCTGTGACTGATTTGAGTGATAATGAATTGGCTAAATTGCATATTCGCCATATGGTTGGCGGTAAAAAGCCTCGTACGATTAAACATGAACGCTTGCTTCGCATCATTTTCCCACAGCAACCGAATGCCCTATTCAAATTCTTAACCACATTGAATATTCAGCTGAATATCACGTTATTCCATTATCGTAATCATGGCTCAGATTATGGCCGTGCATTAGTTGGCATCAATGTTCCACCAGAAAGTGAAGCATTCTTCCAAGAGTTCCTATCTCAACTCGGTTACGATTATATTGAAGAAACTGATAATCCAGCTTATGAGCTATTTCTATAAGGAATCCTATGCTTCAGCCAATACTATCACTTCGCACTAACAACTTTAATGATCCTAAAATCATCGAAAGAGTTACAGATCTTTGGGCAAAAGCACTCAAAACACTTGCTGATCATCATGGCAGCATTTACGGTATTTACCACAATTATGAAAGTAATTATCAAGGTGATTATAATTTATCCATTTCAATTGCGACTGAGCAATTACAAGATAATACAATCACTTTAGGTCATAACTATCGTGAATTTCCCATTGCACTGAATCAGCCCAGTAGCATTGTTGAAGTTTGGCAAAACATCTGGCAAATGGAAAAAGATGGTGAATTAGATCGCCAATATGATGTAGATTATGAAGAGTATCGCGCTGATGGCACCGTTTCTATTTTTATTAGTTTAAAATCCTAAATTAAAATATTCCTATATCCCAACAGCTTTAAATTTCAGCCTTCTTGTTTACAGCAAGAAGGCTTTTAAGCAAATATTTCGCGAACTTTGAAAGATGATAAAATAATTCATCAGATCATTCTATAATTGATAATCGTTCCCAATTAGAATAAGATATATCTATATCTTAATTGGCACACAATAATCAAACATGAAAAAACTCAATCTATTCGAAAGAATCATCAACCCTTTCAAGCATTCCCCTGATATCGCTCCACCCAAAACACTCTTTGCTTTCTACTGGTTTTATCTCAAACAAGTGAAAGGCCCATTCGTTATCTTATTCATCGTGGGATTCTTTGCAGCACTATTGGATATCGTTTTATTCAAATATATTGGTGACATCGTTGATATCATCCAATCTGTTCAATCACCATCCGAATTATTTGCACAGCATAAATCCACATTTTTATGGATGTTGGCTGTTATTGTATTGATTCGACCAATCGTTTCATTGATTCATAACATTATGATGAATCAAGTGATCACCACAAACTTCACATCCTTAATTCGTTGGCAACAGCACAATTACTTAATCAAACAGAGCTTAAACTTCTTCCACAGTAACTTCTCTGGCGGAATTGCAAGCCGCGTGATGAGCACAGGGCAATCTGTTCGAAATTCTGTATTAATGACGATTGATTCCATGTGGCGCGTGATCATTTCAGCATTAACCACCGTTGTTCTATTTATTGAATTAAACTTTTGGCTGGCTGTCCCCATTGTGCTTTGGATCGTTGTTTATATTCTACTTCTGAAATATTTCTTACCTAAAACTCGTGAACGCTCACATAAATCAGCCAAAGCTCGTTCTCGCTTAATGGGACACATTGTCGATACTTACAGCAATATTTTGACATTGAAACTCTTTTCACACTCAGCGAGAGAACAAGAGAAAACTAATCAATTGATGGCAAATCAAACCAATGCAGCGCTCTATTCAACGCGTTTGATTACGACTTTAGATTTCTCATTAATGATATTGAATAGCTTATTAATCGCCGCAACTGTAATTGTTTCATTGCTACTTTGGCAAGATTCCCTGATTTCTACTGGTGCAATTGCTTTCGCATTGAGCTTAGTGATTCGTTTAAACACAATGTCCACTTGGGTAATGAAAGTTGTGAGCGGTATTTTTGAAGATGTTGGTAGCGTGCAAGATGGCATTAAAATTATGACAGCTGATCGTGAAATCATGGATAACGAAAATGCTGATAAATTATCAGTGCCAACAGGACAAATTGCATTTTCCAATATTAACTTTGCTTATCATCCTGACAAGCCAATCTACCAAGATCTGAATTTAAATATCGCTTCAGGCGAAAAAGTTGCATTAGTTGGCCCTTCTGGCGCTGGTAAAACAACGCTCATTAATCTTTTGCTTCGCTTATTTGATACACAATCAGGTTCCATTTCGATTGATGGACAGAATATCCAAAATGTTACACAAGAAAGTTTGCGTGGCAATATTGGTGTTGTCGCACAAGATACAGCTTTATTGCATTGCTCTATTCGTGACAATATCCTATATGGCAATCCTACTGCAACTGATGAGATGATTGCTCAAGTGTTAAAGCAAACCAAAGCCCATGAGTTTGTTTATGACTTAGTGGATCAATATGGCAATAAAGGCTTAGATGCTGTTGTGGGTGAAAATGGCGTCAAACTATCGGGTGGACAACGTCAAAGAATCGCCATTGCACGTGTTCTACTCAAGAATGCACCGATTTTAATTTTGGATGAAGCAACTTCTGCCCTAGATTCCGAATCTGAAGCCGTGATTCAAGAGCATTTAGAAACATTGATGGAAGGTAAAACTGTAATCGCAATTGCCCATCGTTTATCCACTATTTCTAAAATGGATCGCTTAGTTGTGATCAATCATGGAAAGGTTGTAGAAACAGGCTCTCACACTGATTTGGTAGCACAAGGTGGATTATATTCTTCCCTTTGGAAACTACAGCAAAAATAAATATACTTGACATATATGTTTAATTGAATTAAAAATATTCACATGCCGATTTGAAAAACAGCTTGCGGGCATAAAACAGCTAAAGCGTCCATCCTTATGGTCAAACCAAGGGATCTCCATGTTTAGAAACCTCTAAATCACAGAGGCAAGCGCAATATCAAAGGCAATATTTATTTGATATATCAAGGAGATCTCATGACTCAACAAAATTTACCCATTTTGGATTTTGCTAAATTCCGCGAAGGTGGCATAGCAAAAGCTGAATTCATTCAAGAACTGGGTGATGTTACACACAATATTGGTTTTTTCTACCTCAAAAATCATGGTATTGAGCAATCATTATTGGATCAGGCTTTAGATCTATCTAAGCAATTCTTTGCGTTGCCTATCGAAAAAAAGCTAGAAATCCAAATGGTTAAATCGCCACATTTTCGCGGTTATACCAAACTCAAAGATGAAATCACACGCGAGAAACCTGATTCACGCGAACAATTGGATTACATGCCTGAATATAAGGCAATTCCTATCGATCAAATTCCAAAAGATCAGCCTTGGTTACGCATTCAAGGGCCAAATCAATGGCCTGAATCCATTCCCGATTTAAAACCTACCTTATTGGAATTACAGCGCCAAAAAGTTGCCCTTGCAAAAGTATTATTAACAGCTTTTGCCGAATCTCTAGGACAATCACCTGATGCTTTTGCACATACTTATTCAACAAGCCCTTCTGTACTTTGTAAAGCCATTCATTACCCTGGCACAGAACAAGCAGAACAAGGTGTTGGCGCGCATAAAGATGGTGGCTATCTCACACTATTATTACAAGATGAACATTCTGGATTAGAAGTATTAAAAAATGATGAATGGGTGCCAGCAACGCCAATTAAAGGCACATTCATTGTGAATATTGGTGAATTATTGGAAATCGCATCTCAAGGTTATCTCAAAGCCACACAACATCGTGTCACAACGCCAGCAGTTGGCATTGATCGCTATTCTCTTGCCTTCTTCTTAACATCCCAATTGAATGCAACTGTGCCACTTTTAGAATTACCTGCACATTTACAGCCAAAGAATTTTGCCGTTACTAGAGACCCTAAAAATCCTTTGTTTACAGAAATTGGTAAAAATTTCTTAAAAGGTCGTTTGCGCTCACATCCTGATGTTGCCGTTGCACACTATTCAGATTTGCCACAATTGGCATAACAAAATTATTTGAGATAAATCCCATGAAAAAAATCTTATTATTACTTTCCTCACTATTTTTTATCACTGCTTGTTCAGATGATTCTGCTACTCAAGCCAATAGCACAACACCACAAAAAACGATTCGTATTATTTCCTCTCCTGGGGATTTTGCAGATATGATTCGCAACTACATTGGCCCTGAGTTGCAAAAGCGCGGTTATCAATATGATCTCAAAGAAAGTACCAATGGTATCCTACCTAATCAAAGTGTTGTGGATGGTTCTGCTGACTTAAACCTATTCCAACATAAACCTTATTTAGATGAATACAATGCTCAAGCTAAAACCACTTTATATCCACTAGTGCAAGTGCCAACTGCACCTTTAGCAATTTATAAAGCGAAAGCACAATCTTTAGATGATGTAAAAGCTGGTAGTAAAATTGCCATTCCATCCAATGTGACGAATTTTGCTCGTGGCTTAAGAATCTTGGAGTCCTTAGGTTGGATTCAATTAGATCCTAATGCTGATCCAATCATTGTGAGTGAAAAAGATATCATAGCTAATCCTCAGAACGTAGAAATACTAGCCATTGATGCACCACAAGTTGTGCGAGCACGTAGCGACGTGGAATATGCCATCATCAACGGTAATTTCGCACAGGATGCCAATATTCCCAATAGCGACATCCTAAAAACAGAACCAGGAAAACTATTTGTGAATTGGATTGTTATTGCAGAACAAAATAAAGATGCGGATTGGGCAAAAGCAATCATTAAGATTGTGAATAGCCAAGGCTACAAAGATTATGTGAAGCAAAACTTCCCTGCTTTTTATAATCTGCCACCTGCTTGGGAAAATTGATTATCATAAGTGATATTTCAAAATTCTTAGGAGCATTCCATGGCATATATTCAAGTGAATGGCATTCAGCTTTTTTACACTCAAGAAGGTCGAGGTGAGCCTTTAATCTTTCTACATGGCAATGGTGAAGATCATCATACATTTGATCCTCTCATCGCTAAACTTGCTGATCATTTCACTTGTTATGCCATTGATAGCCGAAATCATGGGCAAAGCGAGATGACAGATCAATTCCATTATCAAACGATGATGGATGATCTCTATTCTTTTATCACAACAATGCAATTTAACAAGGTAAATATCATTGGCTTTAGCGATGGATCTATCGTTACAATATTATTGGCAATGCAATATCCTAAATTAGTGTACAAAGCGATATTATTGGGGCCAAATCTAAAGCCAAGTGATTTTAAAGATGCTTGTACTCGCTATGTGGAACGATTATACAAAAATGATCCCAATCCTTTATATAAAATGATGTTGGATGAGCCAAATATTGAGGCAGATGATCTCCAAAAGATTCAAACAAAAGTTTTAATTATTGGTGGAAAAAATGATCTCTATAAAGCAGGAACTTTTGAAAAAATTCACGAAAACATTCAAAAATCTAACTTATTGATATTAGAAAATCATGATCATAGTAGCTATATATTTCAAAATGATATGCTATACGCTGAAGTTGTAAATTTTCTTCAATAAATATTTTTCATAGCATCTTCCACTTCTCAAGAAATGGACTATAATTGTTTTGAGAATTGATTTATGTCTAAAAAAAGGGCATGATATAGAAGTCAATTTGTGACCTAACTTACTAAGGAGTTATACAATGAAAGGTTTATTAAAAGTAACTGGTTTAATCGCTTTAGGTTTAGTAGCAACAGGCTGCGCAACAAATGCACAAAAAACTGCTGATGAAGCATTAGTAACTGCAAATGAAGCAAAAAGCATTGCTTTAAACACACAAGCACAATTCGATCGTTATTTCTCTAAAACTCGTTACAAATAATTGAGTTTTAGCAGTAACACCAAATATTCAAAAGCCTCTTTTCAGAGGCTTTTTTCTTATTCACTTTTAGCAGAACGCTCCAATAAATTGATCATAGCAACTTTTGGATCTAAATTCTCTGTCAAAATTTTATAAACCTCTGCCACAATTGGCAGCTCAATGCCTTGTTTTTCACCTAATGCTTTCATATTGACCACATTGTTTGCACCTTCCACCACTTGGAAAACCTTCTCAAAAGCTTCTGCTTTCGTTAAGCCTTCGCCAATGAATTTACCAAAGCGATAGTTACGAGATTCTGTACTTGTTGCTGTTAAAGTTAAGTCACCAACGCCAGCCAAACCTAGAAATGTTTCTAATGATGCCCCTAATGAAACACCCAAACGCGTCATTTCAGCTAAACCACGCGTAATTAAAGCTGCACGCGCATTGAAGCCAAAACCTAAACCCTCTGAAATACCTGCTGCAATTGCAATTACATTTTTATATGTGCCTGCCAACTGAACACCAATAGGATCAGAATTCAAATATACACGCATGTGATGGTGATGAAACAATGGTAAAAAACTTTTAGCATCACGCTCATTTTTAGAAGCAATTGTAATTGCTGTTGGCAAATGGCGAGCGACTTCAAATGCAAAGCTTGGGCCAGATAATACAGCTTGTACAGGTGAATCAAACATTTCATCAATCATTTCTGAAAAGAAGCGATTGCTGTCATGCTCCAAACCTTTCGTTGCATTAATAAATGATAAGCCTTTTTTTCCGAAAGATTTAATCTGTTTCAAGATATCCAATAAAGCAAAAGATGGTACTACAAATACTAATTGATCACATTTATCTACCAACTCTTCTAAAGAATTTGTTGCAATAATATTCTCTGGATATTGTACATTAGGTAAATATCTTGGGTTATAGCGAGTTTCTTGGATAGTTTGAATATCATCCTGATTATGCCCCCATAACATTACATTTTCTATACGAGCAATGTGAATGGCTAATGCACTACCCCATGAACCACTACCTAGAACTCCAATCATTTATCCCCCTTAAATTTCAGGCAAAAATAAAGCCCGCTATGCGGGCTCTATATTACACAAATCTATACTCTGATAAAAGTCAGATTAGAAATCGTGACGGATACCAACTGAGATTGCATCACGGTCAGCTTTGTACTGAGCTGCTGTATTTTTATTGAACTTACGGTTTTCTTTACCGTACTCAACCCATACTTTAGTACGAGTAGACAATTTTTGTTCAAAACCTAAAGCCCATACAGTCATAGTATCTTTAGTAGTACCGCCTTGCTTGTACTTAACTTCTGCTTGACCTACTGTTGCACGTACTGTACTGAAGTAATCAGGACCGAATGAGAAGTGACCACCTAAGTCCCAACCAGTTGAAGTTACTTTGTTACCACCATTTTTCTGACCACGTTCACCAGCACCGAAGTCTGCGTTCACGCCGAATTGTTCGTTAGCAAAACCAACGTTCAAACCATATACGTTAGCACGTTTAAAATCTTCTTTAAGATCCGCACCTAAGTAAGCTGCCTTAGCATAGAAACCTGATTCGTGTTCATAGTTCAAGCCAACAGTATACATGTCGAAACCTTTGCTTGAGTTATTTGTTGCATTATATGCTGCGCCACCCATCAAACCTTCTTCTGGTGCTTCAGCAATACCTGCTACTACAAAGTTGAAACCAGAGAATGAAGGAGAAACGTAAGCAATAGAGTTACCTACGCGAGTTGGCATAGAACCAAATGTTGGGTTACCTTTTGAATCTGTAACACGGTTAGTAGTTGCTGCTGACAATACAGAACCTGTTGCATAACGCAATGCAGATACTGAACCTAAATCACCATTGAACTGATCAGCTTCTGTGTCAGCATTCAAAGATTCAGTGAATGGGTTGTTTTGACGACCCAAAGCGATTGTACCCCAATCACCTTGAACACCAATCCATGCTAAACGTAATTCGTTATCAAAACCTTTACCACCGTTCATGCCATCAAAACCAAATTCTACTTGGTAAAGAACTTTAGTAGCGTTACCTAAATCTTCAGAACCTTTCAAACCAACACGTGAACCGTAGTCAGCCATTTCCAAACCACGTTTTTGTGGAGCTGCTTTAGTTTGATCTTTACCATAATGGTTTTTACCAACTTCAGCACCCAAACGGATAGAACCGTATAATACTGTTTCAGCTGATGCTGCTGTGAACGCCATTGCGCCCGCTAATGCTACTACAACTAAGCTCTTTTTCATTTTGTAAGCTCCAAATTGATTAAAAATAAATTAGATAATGAGTTTCTGCTCATATTTATCCATGTGGCTAATTTAATACTATTTGTGACTTTAATGCAACTTTTATTTTCATTTTTAATACATTTTATTGTATTAATATTCCAACAAAAAATAAAAATCACAAAATAATAATAATATTCAAACAGTTATAATGTTGTTTTTTTGATACAACTATTTTTCAACACCTAATTTTTTTATCACTAAATCGACAATTTTTTTCGCTTGATCTTGTTTTGTGGATCGAGAGAGCTCAATTTTTTCATTATTTGTATCAATAATGACAATATTATTCTCGTTTTGACCAAAAACTTTGCCTTGAGAAACATCATTGGCACAAATCAAATCTAATTTCTTCGCATTGAGTTTTTTTGTTGCATATTCGATCACGTTTTGTGTTTCTGCAGCAAAGCCTACCACAAATGGCTTATTTGGCAGCTCTGCAACTGTAGCCAATACATCAGGGTTTTTCACAAATGATAATGTTAAACCATCTTGATCATCTGTTTTCTTCATTTTTTCATCAGCTATATTAGCAACTCGGTAATCTGCAACAGCAGCAGCGCCCACAAACACAGTAGCACCATCTATATCAGCCAAAACTGCATCCAACATATTTTGTGCACTTTCTACTGGCACAATATTCATTAGCAACTTTGGCTTTGCCTCACATGGTCCGAGCACTAAAATAACATTCGCACCTTGCTCTGCAAATGCATCTGCTAAGCTACACGCCATTTTTCCACTAGAATGATTACTAATATAACGTACTGGATCAATAGCTTCTCTCGTTGGCCCGCCCGTGATCACGACTTTTTTGCCTGATAAAGGTAAATCTCTTGGATTTAAATCAGCTAAAATACGATCATGGATTGCTTCAGGTTCTGCCATTCTACCTTCCCCAACTTCACCACAAGCTTGTTCGCCACTATCGGGATCAATCATTAGATAGAGATTGCTTGCTAATAATTTTTGCACATTGGCTTGTGTCATTGGGTTATCCCACATAAAACGATTCATGCTTGGTGCAATGTGCATCTTTTTAGGCGAAGCTAAACACATCGCGCTCACTAAATCATCTGCAATACCATTGGCTAATTTAGCTAACATGTTTGCACTGCAAGGTGCGATCACAATTGCATCTGCCCAACGAGATAACTCAATATGCCCCATACCCATTTCATGAGCAGGGTCTAAGATATTATCCACCACAGCATTGCCTGATAGCGCTTGCATTGTCATTGGTGTAATAAATTCTTTAGCACTTTGCGTCATCACAACACGTACATCACAGCCTGATTTTTTAAATAGGCGCACCAACTGTGCAGATTTATAAGCTGCAATACTGCCAGTAATGGCAACCACAATCTTTTTCATAGCATCAACCTACAATAAAATAATATCGAATTGCTCTATATTATATAGTGCTTCTGCTTGTAGTTTGATACTCAATTTTGCGAATGTCTGTAATTCCGCTAAATGATGCGCTTCTTCATCGAGCAATTGCTCGATCACATCAGAAGATGCCAAAATTAAAATGCTATTAATATTTGGATATTGCTTGGCTTCACGCACAACTTCTCTAAAAATTTCATAGCAAATAGTTTCTTTAGTTTTAATATAACCTTTACCTTGGCACGTTGGGCATTTTTCACAGAGAATATGCTCCAAGCTTTCACGCGTGCGTTTGCGTGTCATTTCCACTAAGCCTAAGCTTGTTACATCGCTAATGGTTGTGCGTGCATTATCTTTAGATAAGTGTAACTGCAATTCATCCAAAACACTTTGTTGATGCTCTGGGTTAATCATATCGATGAAATCAATGATGATCATACCACCCAAATTACGTAAGCGTACTTGATGTGCGATCGCTTGTGCTGCTTCTAAATTCGTTTTAAAAATTGTTTCTTCTAAATTACGATGACCAACATAAGCACCAGTATTAACGTCAATCGTTGTCATCGCTTCTGTTTGTTCAATAATAATGTAACCACCAGATTTCAGTGCTACATGATTCGACAATGCCTTTTCAATCTCTTCTTCAATATTATAAAGATCAAAAATTGGGCGTGAACCTTTGTATAA
>JBEBSR010000024.1:0-36545 GCA_040394195.1 Wohlfahrtiimonas larvae
GTAGAAATTAAAAAAGCAACCTTGCGGTTGCTTTTAGAAGAAACTTAAACTGTATTATTTAATACGAGCTTCTTTATATAAAACGTGTTTACGAACAACTGGATCATATTTCATGAACTCTAATTTTTCTGGAGTTGTTCTTTTGTTTTTTGTAGTAGTGTAAAAGTGACCTGTTTCAGCTGATGACACTAACTTGATTTTTTCTCTGATACCTTTTGCCATGATAAAGCTCCTTAGATTTTTTCACCACGTGCACGCATTTCTGTAAGAACAGCATCGATACCTTTCTTATCGATAGTTCTTAAACCAGCAGACGTTACGCGTAATGTTACAAAGCGCTGTTCGCTTTCTACCCAAATACGATGTGAGTGAAGATTTGGTAAAAAACGACGGCGAGTTTTATTGTTTGCGTGAGAAACATTGTTCCCAACAGCAGGTGCTTTACCAGTGACTTGACAAACTTTACTCATAATTAAAATAACCTATTTCAATAAAATAAATTCTTTGAGGAACGCAAAAACCGTTCCTTAAAAACAGACACGTCATTATACTTATTTGAAAAAAATATGCAATATAATGACTAACTAAAATCAGATGGAACTTTTGCTTTACTCGCAGCAACTTCTTTATCAATCATGCCAGCTTTAACAAGCTGTTGCAAATGCTGATCAAGGGTTTGCATGCCGAATGATTGCCCTGTTTGGATGGCAGAATACATCTGAGGAATCTTATCTTCACGGATAAGATTTCGAATAGCATTTGTACCCATCATGATTTCCCATGCTGCAACACGGCCACCACCTTTTTTCTTTAGAAGTGTTTGAGAAACAACAGCTTGTAAAGATTCAGATAACATTGAGCGAACCAATGGTTTTTCACCTTCTGGGAAAACGTCAATAATACGGTCAATAGTTTTAGATGCGGATGTAGTATGGAGTGTACCGAAGACCAAGTGACCAGTTTCCGCAGCAGTTAATGCTAAACGAATAGTTTCTAAGTCACGAAGCTCACCCACCAAGATAACATCTGGATCTTCACGAAGTGCAGAACGTAGAGCATTATTAAATGATAATGTATCTCTATGAACTTCACGTTGGTTGATCAATGATTTTCTTGGCGTGTGAACGAATTCTATTGGATCTTCAACAGTTAGAATATGGTAAGGGTGATGCTTATTCAAGTAGTCAATCATTGCAGCTAACGTTGTTGACTTACCTGAACCAGTTGGCCCTGTTACCAAAACTAAACCACGAGGAACGGAAACCATCTGTCTGAAGATCGCTGGCATACCTAATTCATCCATAGATTTGATGTTATTAGGAATTGTTCTGAAAACGGCACCAACGCCACGATTCTGATGGAATGCGTTTACCCTGAAACGAGAAAGGCCAGGAACATCTACAGAAAAGTCAGCTTCTAACTCAGCATCGAAAGTTCTACGTTGCGTATCGTTCATGATTCCATAAATCAAATCATAAACAGCATCGTTATCCATCGCTGGTGCATTGATGCGCGTTACATCGCCATCAATACGCAAGAGAGGAGGCAATCCTGCTGATAAGTGTAAGTCCGATGCACCAGACTTTACAACAAAGGTTAATAGATCTGTGATGTTCATATCCGTTCTCGTTTGGTTTTTTGTAATAAAATAATCTTAATATTTTAAACGACAAAAGCGTATCAGTCTAATTTCGCATTTGATTTAAGTCTATTAATGATCTCTTTGTAATTATCTTGAGTGAAAATAGCACTGCCAGCAACGAATGTATCTGCGCCCGCTTTAGAAATTTCAGCGATGTTATCTGCGTTTACGCCACCGTCAATTTCCAAGCGAATTTCTCTGCCACTATCATCAATCATTTTTCTTAATTTTGCTAGTTTATCTAATGCAGATGGAATAAATTTCTGCCCACCAAAACCAGGATTTACACTCATGACTAATATCATATCTAAGTAATCCCAAACATGTTCTAAAACATGTACTGGTGTTGCTGGATTTAAGACTAAGCCAGCTTTACAGTCATGAGATTTGATCAACTGTAATGAGCGATCCACGTGCAAAGATGCTTCAGGATGGAACGTGATGTAGCTTGCGCCTGCTTTTGCAAATGATTCAATCATGCGATCCACAGGGGAAACCATCAAATGAACATCGATTGGCGCTGTAATACCATAATCACGCAATGCTTTACAGATCATAGGGCCGAATGTTAAGTTCTCAACATAATGGTTGTCCATTACATCAAAGTGAATAATGTCAGCGCCTGCATCCAATACTGCGTTTACTTCTTCACCCAAGCGAGCAAAATCAGCGGATAAAATAGATGGTGCGATCCATGGAGTTTGTTTCATGTGATTAACCTTTAATCTCTGTTAATGTTTCATCGATGGCTTGAATTGTAGTATCTAAATCTTCATATGTGTGCGCGCTTGATAAGAAACCAGCTTCAAAAGCACTTGGTGCTAAGTAAACGCCACGATCCAATAAGCCATGATAGAACTTTTTGAAGAATGCGACATCGCTTGTCATCACATCTTTATATGTATGTACTGCACGATCAGTGAAGAATAAACCAAACATGCCACAAACATGATTAATGTGTAATGGTTGATTATGTTTTGCGAATACTTTTTGAATGCCATCCATTAAGTAATCTGTTTTTGCTTTTAAATCTTCATAGAAACCATCTTCAGAAATTAATTCTAATGTAGCAATGCCTGCTGCCATTGCTACAGGGTTGCCTGATAATGTGCCTGCTTGGTAAACTGCACCATTGGGCGACATGTGAGCCATAATTTCAGCTTTACCACCGAAAGCACCAACTGGCATGCCGCCACCAATGACTTTACCAAAAGTTGATAAATCAGGCGTAATATCATATAAGCCTTGAGCTGAATGTTTATGTACGCGGAAACCTGTCATGACTTCATCCATGATGAAAACAGAACCTGCTGCAGTACAACAATCACGAATCGTTTGTAAGAATTCTTTAGAAGGTGGAATGCAGTTCATGTTGCCCGCAATTGGCTCAACAATTACACATGCGATTTCATCACCATATTTTGCAAAAGCTTCTTTCAATTCTTCAGGGTTATTGTATTCCAATACAATTGTGTGCTGTGTTAAGTCAGCAGGAACACCAGGTGAAGAAGGTTCTGCAAAAGTTAATAAGCCAGAACCAGCTTTTACTAATAGTGAATCTGAATGTCCATGATAACAACCTTCAAATTTAATGATTTTGTTACGGTTTGTATAGCCGCGTGCTAAACGGATTGCGCTCATAGTTGCTTCGGTACCTGAGCTAACCATACGAACGCTATCCATTGAAGGGATAATTTCCAATACTTTCTTAGCTAAAACTGTTTCTGAAACAGTTGGTGCACCGAAAGATAAACCATTTTTAGCTGTTTCGATTACTGCTTCAATCACTTTAGGATGTGCATGGCCAACAATCATTGGACCCCATGAGCCAACGTAATCAATATATTTTTTACCATTTTCGTCGTAAACGTAAGCGCCTTCACCTTTTTTGAAAAAAACAGGTGCGCCACCGACTTGTTTAAAAGCTCTCACTGGAGAGTTAACACCGCCTGGAATGTATTTTTGTGCTTCTTCATAAAGTGCTTCAAAACTGACCATTTCTCAACCTTCAAAACTAAATGATAAAAGTATTATTCTACCAAACTTAATTAAGTTTTAATTGTTAAATTAAAATGAAGTACAATATAAGGCACTATTGTATTAATTTTAAATGAACTGGATGAAATTTATGTCAGAAGCGATGAAGAATATTGTTGAAACTACCTTGGATGATATGAAAGGTGTGGATATTAAAGTATTCGATGTAAGCAAAATTGTTAAGTATGCAGATTGGGTTGTGGTTGTGACAGGTACCTCATCAACGCATTTGAAAGCAATGGCGGGCAAATTAGAAGTAAAAATGAAATCAGAAGGTTACTTGGCAATTGGCACAGAAGGTGTTGATAGTGGTAACTGGGTATTGCAGGATTATGGTGATGTTGTTGTTCATATCATGACTAAGGATGCACGTGAATTCTATCAATTAGAGAAATTGTTCATCTAATATGATTGTTCACTTAATCGCCATTGGCAATAATATGCCAAATTGGGTTAAAGACGGCTTTGACGAATATCAAAGCCGTTTGCGTAATGAGGTTCAGCTAAAAATGGTTGAAATCCCCGCACAAGCCCGTAAAAAAAATGCTGATATCAGTAAAATCTTAAAGGAAGAGGGGCAGAAGATGTTAGCTGCTGTACCGAAAGGCGCTCGTATCGTAGGCTTGGACGTGATTGGTAAAGCTATTACTACGCCAGAGTTAAGTCAAATGATGGCAGGCTGGTTGCAAGGTGGAACTGATATTGCTTTATTAATTGGTGGGCCAGAAGGTTTTTCTGATGAAGTGAAGCAGAGCTTTCAGCAAAGTATTTCGCTGTCAAAATTAACATTGCCACATCCGATGGTAAGAATTTTGGTAGCTGAGCAGTTATTCCGTGGTTGGAGTATTCTGCATAACCATCCTTACCATCGAGAGTAAGCTTAATCATTATAATAGGATGTCATAATATTCTATTGTGCGTTCTTCTATTGTTGTTAGTAGTTCACCCATAGCACCTTTTTGAATGGAGACACGTTTTGTCCAAGTGTCATGATGATCGCTTTCCGTTACGATCATATACATGGTGTTGGGTTGAACTTTGATTTTTTCTAATTCTTCTTGGCTGTCTAAATAAACAATCGGCATGCTAACATTATTCATGAAGATAGATTCGGCATTGTAGTCAGCATTATAATTAGTCATGCGCATCATTTTTTTAGTTTTGAGCTCAGCTTGATAATCATCTTTCCAATGCTGTTCTTGAGTTTTTAAGCCTGCTAAAGTTTCAATTTTATTAAAGTCTACTGATAAAATTTCATTTTCATCCAATTTTTCTACCATTAATAAATAACGATGATTATCATTATAGGGTGCGACATGAACACTGATAAAATTGGTTTTATTGCCAATTTGATAATTCATATCGATTTTATTCATATAACCATCTTCATTAAATATAATCGTTTTATTTTGAATGCCATAAGGTGAAATCGATTTATGCTGGACTGATTTAGCAGGTTGATTAATACTTTCTAATACCCAGTCATTCGGAATATTAACTGATTTAGCCTGTCCGAATGATAGAAGTGCACTAATAATTGTAATTGCGCTTACTATTTTCTTCATAATTTGCACCTATTTGCTTTGTGTGAATTTTAATTATTTTATCATGTGATTTTATTTTAATGCAAATATATGTAAATAATATTTTCAATTCTTTATTGTTGTGATTATGTAGTTTTGATTATTAGATTGAATAAAAAAGCCAGATTAAGTATTAATCTGGCTTTGAATGTCTCAGCTAATTGTAACTATTAGTTAGCCTTTGTAGCGGCTCAATACAACAGTTGCATTTGTACCACCAAAGCCGAAACTGTTGCTCATGATATTGTTGATTTCGATATCTTCAATTTTTTCACGAACAATTGGGAAGCCTTCCAATTTAGGATCAACATTATCGATGTGTTGGCTAGCTTGAATGAAGTTATTTTCCATCATCAATAATGAGTAGATAACTTCGTTCACACCAGCAGCACCTAGAGCATGGCCAGTTTGTGATTTTGTTGATGTGATGTAAGGGAACTTATCACCAAATACACGCTGTACAGCCATAATTTCAGGAATATCACCCGCTGGTGTTGATGTGCCATGTGCATTAATGTAATCAATAGGGCCTTCAACAGTTGATAATGCTTGATGCATACAGCGCTCAGCGCCTTCACCGCTTGGAGCAACCATGTCGTAACCATCAGATGTTGCGCCATAGCCAGTGATTTCAGCATAGATTTTAGCACCACGTTTTAAAGCGTGTTCTAATTCTTCAACAACAACGATACCGCCACCACCAGAGATAACAAAGCCATCACGGTCTGCATCATAAGGGCGAGAAGCTACAGATGGATTATCATTATACTTAGTAGATAATGCGCCCATAGCATCGAACATTGCACTCATGAATGGATGTAATTCTTCACCGCCACCTGCAAAAATGACATCTTGTTTGCCCAATTGGATTTGCTCTGCAGCATTACCAATACAGTGTGCAGATGTAGAGCAGGCTGAGCTGATTGAGTAGTTTACACCTTTAATTTTGAAAGGCGTTGCTAAGCATGCAGACACTGTGGAGCCCATTGTACGAGTTACCATATAAGGACCCATTTTCTTGGTTGCACCAGTATTGCGCATGCTGTCAATAGCTTCAATTTGGTTGCGAGTAGAAGCGCCGCCTGAACCAACGATTAAACCTGTGCGTTCGTTAGAAACCATTTCAGGTAAAAGTTTAGAGTCTTCAATCGCTTGTTCCATAGCTAAATAAGCATATGCCGCTGCATCAGCCATAAAACGGAAAGTTTTACGATCAATATGTTCAGCAGGGTTGATGCGAATAGCACCGTGAACATGGGATCTGAAGCCTAAATCAGCCATTTCTTGTGAGAATTCAATCCCTGATTTGCCTGATTTGAGAGAATCTAATACTTCTTCTTTGTTGTTTCCGATACTAGAAATAATCCCAAGACCTGTGATAACAACACGTCTCATAATGTTTCTCCTAAACGTTAAAAATTATCTGTTGAGGTAAAAAGACCAACTTTTAGGTCTGAGCCAGTGTAGATGATTTTATCATCCACAGATAAAGTTGCATCTGCAATACCCATTGTTAATTTGCGCAAAATAACACGTTTCATATGAATATGGTAGGTTACTTTTTTAGCGGTTGGCAATACTTGGCCTGAAAATTTTACTTCGCCTGAGCCTAAAGCGCGACCGCGACCGATACCACCTTTCCAGCCTAAATAGAAGCCAACAAGTTGCCACATGGCATCTAAGCCAAGGCAGCCAGGCATAACGCTATCACCAATAAAATGACATGGGAAAAACCATAAATCAGGGTTGATGTCCAATTCAGCAACGATCAAGCCTTTATTGTAGTTACCACCATCATTTGTAATCTGAGTGATGCGATCAAACATCAACATAGGAGGTACTGGCAATTGAGCATTGCCTTCGCCAAATAGTTCGCCTCTGCCACACATTAGCAGTTCTTCTTTGGTATAACTTGATTGGTTTGTCACATCAATTCCTTTGAAAATTAATAATATTCAATTATAAAATCCGACGATTATACTGTTTTATCTATCGGATTGAAAATGTTTTGATAGGTAGTTAATACATCATTTGCGGTGATTTGGTCAATTTTATTGTTATTTCCAATATTTTGCTCTTGTAATGCAATGACTTGTGGACCGTAAGGTTGTGATTGGGTTGGTTGGGCCGAAAAGTGCGATCAAAGGCGCATTGCTACTTGCTGCCATGTGGGAAGTGCCTGTGTCGTTACCAACAATCAATGATGCACCTTTGAGCCACTCAGGTATTTCCAAGAGTGATGTTTGTGAACATAGGTTAATAAATCTCGAATCGCTTTGAGCTATTTTATTGCATACGTCAGTTTCACTTTGCGCGCCGATGATTAATATATGTTGAATGTCGTGTTTAAATAATAGTTGTCCCAGTTCGATAAATGATCCTGTTGGCCAACGTTTTTGCGGATGTTGTGGGCTGCAACCAGGTACAAAAACAGCAAAGTTCTCATTCTTGATGATTTTTATTTTTTGACGTTGAATATTTTGAATAATTTCATCGGACGCAATAATTTTTGGACATTCTGATTGTTGTTGAATGCCAATAGATTTCAGGGCAGTATAATAACGATCCACGACATGATTATTAGTGATTTCTTGTTGAGTGATTGTATTGTCATAGCACCAATGTGAGCTTCTGCCAATAATTGTTGCTTTAGTAAATTTGAAAATTTTGGCAATGGATAGCATCAAACGAGAACGATCGCTGTTTTGGAAATCAATGATGAGATCATAGTTTTCTTTTTTCAGAAGATTAAGCCATTGCTTGCTTGCCTTGAATCCTTGTTTTCGGATTTTAAAGCTAATGAGTTGATGAAAACGATGGTCATGAATAAATAGTTGATCCCAAGGTGGTAAAGTGTTGAGATCAATTTTAGCTTCTGGAAAATGATTTTTAATATCATCAAATGTTGTGCTAGCTAGAACGCAATCGCCCATCGCACTCCATTGAATGATTAAAATACGTTGATAATTTTTAACCAAAATTTTACTCATATAAATCTTTTTCACCTTCAGGACGAGTTTTGAATCGACGATGTGCCCACAAATATTGCTCAGGTGCTTCTAGAATCCATGACTCAAACATTTTATTCAATTGCTCGCAATCTTCTGTTGTGGAATCAGAAGGGAAATTGTCTAAAGCCGGTAATATTTTTACTCTATATTGATTGCCTTCGCGAATACAATAATAAGGTAAAATTTTTGCCTTTCCGAGTTGAGCCATTTGTGACGTTGCTGTGATCATTAGGGCGTTGACACCAAAAAAATCTACAAAAACGTGATCACTCCCACCATAGTTTTGATCAGGTGCATACCAAAGGTATTTGCCAGATCTTAATAGCTTAATGGTTTTACGGATTTCGTTACGATTCACAGGCTCATTTTGTGATTGTGCAGTGCGCATTTTGAATTGGCGATCTTCATAAGCTTTGTTCTTGTGTTGGCGATACATGGCAACAAAAGGTGTTTGCAAAGTAATCGCGCGTGCGCCGAGCTCTAGATTACAAAAATGGACGGTGAGCAATAAGGCGCCATGGCCTGATGCTTTCAATGCTTCTAAGTTTTCTAAACCTTCGTATGTAAAGAGCTCTTTAACTTGCTCTTCAGGTTTTAACCATGCTGCTAATGTTTCAAAAATTCCCATGCCTAATGAATCAAAATTATCTTTAACGAGTTGTGTTTGTTCGTTTCGAGATAAATTTGGAAAGCATAATTGAATATTGCGCTCAATGATATGACGGCGCTTTTTAGCAACATGATATGAAATTCGGCCTATGCCTTTCCCGCAAGATAGGAGAAATGGCATAGGTAATCGTGCAATGTATTTGCCAACCCAGAAACCTAAGGCAATCGCATTGTCTTTAATCCAGTTGGGTTTATGATATTGCATGATTATTGTTTATTTTGGTCACAAATTGGTGGAATAAAATGCACGGCGGTATCCCAAGGTTGTTCAATCCAAGTATCTTGAGGAACATCTAAGACGCTGAAATCCACTAATGGCTTGCCTTGTGGTTTTGCAAAAATTGTTACAAAGTAAGCTTTTGGATACAATTTACGGATAAGCTTAGCTGTATTGCCTGAATCTACTAAGTCATCAATGATTACAAAGCCTTCACCTTCATTCGGTAGGTTGCATTCTTTGATTAATTGCATATCTGTTTGATTTTGATAATCATGGTAGCTCGCGATGCATAAAGTTTCTACATAACGAATATTTAATTCGCGCGCCACAATCGCAGCAGGCACTAATCCACCGCGACTAACGGCAACAAGACCTTTCCACTCTTGACGTTCGATTAAATGTTGAGATAAAGCTTTCCCGTGAACTTGGAGCATATCCCAAGTAACTAAATATTTTTTCGACATTTTGGTTTCCAGTAGATAGGGTTCTGATATAAAATGGTGGGTTATTATAGTTTTTTTTATTTGATTACACCAGTCAAAACATTATCGGATTTGACTGGTTATCTTTTTTTGAAGGTTGAATTGTGACTACTCCTAAGATTGGCTTCGTATCCCTTGGCTGCCCTAAAGCATTAGTGGACTCTGAATATATTTTGACGCAATTGCGCACAGAAGGTTATGAAATTGTACCGAAATATGACGATGCAGACCTTGTAGTTGTCAATACATGTGGCTTTATTGATTCGGCTGTCCAAGAAAGCTTAGATGCAATTGGTGAAGCTTTAGATGAAAATGGCAAGGTGATTGTGACAGGTTGTTTAGGTGCAAAAGCTGATACAATTTTGGAAAAATACCCAAATGTATTAAGTGTAACTGGTCCGCATGCTTTCCAAGAAGTGATGGCGTCTGTGCATCATCATTTGCCAAAACCACACGATCCATTCATGGATCTAGTGCCACAAGCGGGCATTAAATTAACACCAAAACATTATGCATATTTGAAAATTGCAGAAGGCTGTAACCACAGTTGTACATTCTGTATTATTCCAACAATGCGTGGTAAACATCAATCTTACCCAGTTGAAAATGTATTGAGTCAAGCTAAAAAATTAGCGCAATCGGGTGTGAAAGAATTATTGGTTGTGGCACAAGATACAAGTGCTTATGGCGTAGATGTTAAATATAAATTGGGTATTGCTGATGGTAAACCAGTTAAAACGCATATTCAAAATCTATGTGAAGAATTAGCAAAATTAGATGTTTGGGTACGTTTGCACTATATTTATCCATATCCTCATGTGGATAACTTAATTCCATTAATGGCAGAAGGCAAAATCTTGCCATATATAGATGTGCCAATGCAACATGCTTCGCCAAGAATTTTGAAAGCAATGAAGCGTCCAGCTAACAGCGAAAATATGTTGAATCGCATTAAAAAATGGCGTGAAATTTGTCCTGAAATTACTATTCGTTCGACATTTATTGTTGGTTTTCCTGGCGAAACTGAAGAAGAATTCCAAATGTTATTGGATTTTATTGAAGAGGCTCGTTTGGATCGCGTCGGCGCATTCATTTATTCTCCTGTGGAAGGCGCACCAGCGAATGATATTGCAGAGTTTATTCCTGTTGAAATTCAAGAAGAACGTTTAGCAAGATTTATGGAGCTCCAAGCAAAAATTTCTGAAGAAAAATTACAAGCTAAAGTTGGGCAAGTTTTCGATGTGCTGATTGATGAATTTGATGCAGAAGAAGGCATTGCAATTGGTCGTACGATGGCAGATGCACCAGAAATTGATGGATTGGTTTATATTGAAGATGCAAATAGTGCTATTGTAGGACAAATCGTTAAAGTTCATATTGAAGAAGCTGATGTGTATGATTTATACGGCCGATTAATCTAGTGTGATTTTCATTGATATAGGCTAGAATGTTGTAGTTAGAACTAAGGGAAGCAAATAATAATGGGCAATGAGATCTACAAAATACTCTATGTTGAAAATAATGCTGAAAAAGTAACACAGCTTAGACAATTGATTCGGGCAAATACAGTTGATGGTAAAATCACATTTGATGTGACAACAACAGATTCTGTGGATGGCATTAATGTTGCTGTGAATAAAGATCATTGTGATCTAGTGATTTTGCAAGATTCTCCAAAAGTTCCCGTTCTAAAAGAAGTGAATGATGCTATAGGCATCAAAGCTACTCCCGTTCTAGTCTTAGTCAATGAGGAACAGTTTTTAGAAAAGCGCCAAATTATGATTCAAGAAGGTGCTGTGGATGTTGGTACATTACAGCAGGGCGATGTTCTATTTAAACAGATGGTTCGTGCAATTTTTGAGTTAAAAACTCAATTAGGCTATCGAGATACTTTAGAAAAAAATGCACGCCTAACTGAAATTACAGAACAATTTGCTTCTACATCTGAGGATCTGATTGCATATTTTGGTGCTGAAGATGGGATTTTCTTGTATGCCAATGACGCATTCTTACAATATTTTGGTTTCCAACAATTCATCGATTTAGCTGCAACAACTGTGCTTGAATATGTGACAGGCGATGAATCTGCTCAATTCAAGAAGATGATGAAAATTGTTGGTAAAACAGGCAAAGAACAGGCTGAAAAACTGGCACTTAAACACCCTAATGGTGAATTGGTTTCAGAAGATGTTGTATTGAAACAAGGTATGTTTGAAGAAAGATCGTGTATTGAGTTATTTGTGTCAAGAGGTTCTTCAGGGGATGCTGTTGTAGCAGCACCTAGTACAGAAGTTCAACCATTATCTGAGCAAGCAAGGTTTTATGATCGACTATCATTCATTAATAATTTAACGAATTTTGTTGGAAGCTCTTCTTGGTTAGTAAGCTTAGTTTTACAGGACTACTTTGATTTCCGTAAAAGATTTGGTGTTGAAGTCTTAGAAACATATTTCCTAAATCTCTCTAAACATTTGGGTGCTCAAATTGATAATCTGCATTACGCACGTTATTCAGATGAAAGTATAGTTTTGCTACTAACAAACAGCGATATGACAAAAGTAGATCGTTTGGGTATGGCAATCGTTTCAAGCTCAGAAGGTTTTACATATAAAGACAATGATGTGGTGATTCAAGGTAAATTCACTTTTGCATATACAAATCTAGGAGATTCTGTCGCAACAATTTCTGATGCATGTAACCGTTTAGATGAGTTGGCAGGATTATTTAATACTCGTGTTGTCTTTACCGAGGATGAAGCAGAAGCGAATACAGATGCAGCTAGCAGTGCCATTGAGCATGGTGGTGAGGCAGTAGAAGAAGAATTTATGCCATTGTTCTTGAGCTTGAAAAAACAACAGATTAAACAATCATATATACCTGTTGTAGACTTCTCAATGAAAGGCCAAGAAAATTATATTGCATCATTTAATTTATATGATGATGCCGGTGAATTATCTGTTTGGAATAAAAGCTTCACATATACGTCTAACATTACTTTAATGAGTCAGCTTGATCAATTTATGATGTCGAGTGCAATTACAAACTTGAAAGATGTTGGTGCTGATAATAAACGATTAATTTTACCCTTATCTATGTATTATTTAGATAAGGCTGATGAATTAGTTTTATGGATTAAAAAACATGGGCATGACGTTTTCTCAGAGAAACAGATTGTCATTGGTTTAGCAGAAGAAGTTGTGAATGACCATTTTGACGTTGCTAAAAAATTCTATCAAACATTAAGTGATGCAGGCTATGCAGGAATGGTGCATGATATTGTTGATATAACATCTACACAAGTTACTGAGTTGGATATTGCATTGATTGCATTATCGGAAAATTGTATTGGCCGAATGAGCCGTAATATTTCTAGTGAAGAGATGATGAAATTTCCAAAGCTATTGGAAGCAATGTCACAAAAAGGTGCAAGCGTGTTAGCAATGGGCGTTAACTCACCAACAAGTATGACATTGGTGTGGGAATATAATATACCTTATGCTTGTGGCAATATGATTGGTTCTTCAAGATTGGCACTTGATTTCGATTTTTCACAAATGATGATGTAATGCACTATGATTCGTAAATTTATACTAGTTTTTTCATTGATGGTAATTGCAGGTTGTGGCTTTAAATTGCGAGGCACAATCCCATGGCCAGTAGATTACCAAAATGTTTATATGGCAGGCTACAGTCCTTCTCAGCGCGATTCATTTTTTGCTTCTGTACAGAAGTTTTTTCCTGATCATGTGAATATTGTGAATAGTCAACAAGATGCAGATGTGATCATTCAAGTATTGTCAGAAAATCAAACAGCTCGTACCGTTTCAGGTTTAGCTGCTAATCGTGATACAGAAGAAGTTGTAACACTGAATGTAACTGTTCAAGTTTTGGATGATAAAGGTAATGAAATCATGCCTGCAACAACACTAACCCGTGAACGAGATTTTACTTATGACGAATCTAACTTGTTAGGTAAATCAACGGACTTGCAAAATGTTTCTCGCATATTGCGTCAAGAAACTGCATCTATGTTCATGCGTCGCTTGGAAGCTGCAATGAGGAATCTTGATGAGATTAAAGCGAAATGATTGCTTTGATACAACGTGTCAATTGGGCTGAAGTGAAAGTGGATGGCCAGTCTATCGGTAAAATTGATCAAGGTATTTTGGCTTTGGTTGCAGTAGAGAAAGGAGATACTGAAACATCTGCTCGAAAAATGATGGAAAAGATCGCGCAGTATCGTATTTTTTCAGATGAGCAAGGCAAAATGAATTTGTCAGTATTGGATACGCAAGGTGAGCTTTTATTAGTTTCGCAATTCACGCTATTAGCAAATACAGATAAAGGCCGTCGCCCATCATTCAGCGATAGTCCAGATCCTGCTATGAGCGAAGCATTATTTGAATATAGTGTTGGGTATGCTAAAACTTTAGTCAATAAAGTTGAGCAAGGGCAGTTTGCAGCAGATATGAAAGTTTCTTTAGAAAATGATGGTCCAGTGACATTTTGGTTGAAAGTATAGATGATAGAATCTGATCGAATTTTAATTAGCGGTGAAAAACAACGTGAAGAAGTTGTTGTTGATCGTGCCATTCGTCCTAAATATTTAAATGATTATACTGGGCAAGAAGCGCTCCGTAATCAGTTGGATATTTTTATCCAAGCTGCAAAAAATCGTAGTGAAGCTTTGGATCATGTTCTACTATTTGGTCCGCCTGGGCTGGGCAAAACGACTTTAGCTCACATTATTGCGAATGAATTGGATGTTGGGTTAAAGCAAACTTCAGGTCCAGTTTTAGAAAGAGCAGGTGATTTAGCAGCTTTACTAACAAATTTAGAGCCTAATGATGTTTTGTTTATTGATGAAATTCATCGTTTAAGCCCAATGATTGAAGAAGTTTTGTATCCAGCTTTAGAAGATTATCAATTAGATATTATGATTGGCGAAGGGCCTGCTGCGCGTTCTATAAAGATTGATCTGCCACCATTTACATTGGTGGGTGCAACGACTCGTGCGGGTTTATTGACATCACCTTTGCGTGATCGTTTTGGCATTATGTCGCGCTTACAGTTTTATTCTAATGAAGAACTAACATCGATCGTATTACGCTCAGCTAATTTATTGAATGTTGAATTAACGCAAGAAGGTGCTGAAGAAATCGGCAAGCGCTCGCGTGGTACGCCACGAATTGCGAATCGTTTATTAAGACGAGTGCGTGATGTGGCAGAAGTCCGTTCTAATGGCATGATTGATGTCGCTATTGCACAAGAAGCATTGAATATGTTAGAAATCGATGCTTATGGGTTAGATGAGCATGATCGTCGATTGCTACAATTGATTGTAGAAAAATTCTCAGGCGGCCCTGTTGGTTTGGATACAATCGCATCGGCATTGGGTGAAGATCGTGGTACACTAGAAGATGTGATTGAGCCTTATTTAATTCAAGAGGGCTTTTTAATGCGCACGCCGAAAGGCCGTGTGGCAACGTCTAAATGTTGGCAGTATTTTGGTATGGCACAAGAGGGATCATGAATCGAATCGGTGGTTTAATCATTGGGTTACAAGGTCATGAATTAATGCTAACAGAACAACAATGGTTGCAACATCCATTGGTTGTAGGTGTTATTCTTTTTACACGCAATTATAAAGATAAAGATCAGCTCATTGCTTTAACACAGAGTATACGAAAAATTAACCCTGACTTGCTGATTTCCGTGGATCATGAAGGTGGCCGAGTTCAGCGTTTTCGTGAGGGTTTTACTCAGTTGCCTGCGATGAATACATTGGAAGAAACTTATCACAATGATCCAAAATTAGCGTTAAGAACATCATATTCATACGGCAAAACGATAGCGACAGAATTAGCTTCAGTAGGCGTTGATTTTACGTATGCACCTGTGTGTGATATTAACTATGGAAATAATAATGTCATTGGTGATCGTGCTTTTCACAGTGATCCTGTGACAACAAGTTTGCTTGTTCAAGCCTTCTATTTGGGATTAAGATCGCGCAATAGCATTGGTGTTGCTAAGCATTTTCCTGGCCATGGCTATGTAGCAATTGATACGCATTTGGGTGTTGCTGTGGATGACCGACCATTATTGGAAGTCATTCAAAATGATTTGATTCCTTTCAAAACATTAATCGAAGAAGGCATTGAAGCAATCATGCCTGCTCATATTATCTATAAAAATTTTGATGCAGAGCACACAGCAGTATCATCACCGAAATGGATGAATTATTTACGTGAAGATTTAGGTTTTGATGGTTTGATCATCAGTGATGATTTGGATATGAAAGGTGCCGAGCATCTTGGTTCTGTTGTAGATAAAGCACAAAAATGCTTCAATGCAGGTGTAGATCTATTGCTATGTTGTAATGATTTTACAGCGATTGAAGAGTTGCTTGATGCCTTACAAAATGAAGTAATTTCAGAGGATACTCAGCAACGCTTGGATTTTTTACATACTAAGCTTGCTTAGCATTTTGTAATTGATCAATAGGGCAACGATTGCCAATTTCATACTCTAATTCACCGTTTGTATTACGGTAAGCATACGCATAATGATCGTCATAATAGTGCCAAATATAAATTTGGGATGGTTGTGATGATGTATCTAAGCGTAACAATTTAATTAATTTAGTGTTAAGTGAATATAATCCTAAAAACGTTAGATCGTGGGCTTTCAGTCCATCTTCATCCACTAATAGATCACCATATTCATAGCGAACATATTTTGGTAACATCCGTTCTTCTGATTCTGTTAATCCTGTTGTACCAAACCAGTCTGCGACTTCTTTAACGTGTTCTTCAGCAAAATCATTACGAATAAAGATGTCATCTGTGATTGTATTATCTTTCAATGCATAGAAAAATTCAGACTTGCAATGACCTGAATAAATGAGATCAGGGTTTGGATTAGGTAAGGGGATTAATACATTTTGCATGCTATCAATAAAATTAGGTGAATTAGCATCTGATAACCATAAAAACTGAGCCACGGTAATGTGGATTGCAGAATCAATTTCATACAATTGCTGAGTAACTTCAATGGTAGTGTGTTCAGAAATGTTATCAATGACCAATTGCTCACGTTCGGGTAATGCACGTAAGTCTTGATAAGATTTCTCTTTTAAGTTTTGAACAATGGATTCAAAAACCTGATTATCACTTTGATGTATTTGTAGTAACACAATTACTTCTCCCATTTATGCCAATGATATTAGTTTACGCATAACGAAGAAAAATACTTTGACCTACGATCATCTTTTTGTTTTTACAGGCAATATAAACTTTGAGAATTATCATATTTTTGAATAAATGTGATAAAAGATTCAAAATATGGCTGGATATTATTCTCTGAAAGGTATGCTGCTTTTTAGTATGATACAAGTTAATTATTATCTGGAAGTATTAGGAAAACCGTATGACTTATTTTATTGGTGCGCATGTCAGCGCTGCAGGTGGTGTTGATCAAGCACCTCTTAGAGCTAAAGAGATTGGTGCGAATGCTTTTGCATTATTCACAAAAAATCAGCGTCAATGGAAAGCTAAGCCATTAGAAGCTAAAGTCATTGCTGATTTTAAAAGAAAATGTGCAGCTTTAGGGTTTACGGATCAACAGATTTTACCACATGATAGTTATTTGATTAATTTGGGGCATCCTGAAACTGAAGGTTTAGAAAAATCCCGTGAAGCATTTTTAGATGAAATGCAACGTTGTGAGCAATTAGGTATTAAGTTATTAAACTTTCATCCAGGTAGCCATTTAAATAAAATTTCTACTTCAGAATGTTTGGCGAAAATTGCTGAATCCATCAATATTACTTTGGATCAAACTAAAGAAGTTGTGGCTGTGATTGAAAATACAGCAGGGCAAGGTTCTAATTTAGGGTTTGAGTTTGAGCAATTGGCTGAAATCATTGACCAAGTGGAAGATAAAAGCCGTGTAGGTGTTTGTATTGATACTTGCCATACGTTTGTGGCTGGTTACGATTTACGTACAAAAGAAGATTGTGAGCGTACATTTAAACAATTTGAAGAAATTGTGGGCTATCAATATCTACGTGCGATGCATTTAAACGATGCTAAAACAGATTTTGGCAGCAAAGTGGATCGTCATGATAGTTTGGGGCAAGGTAAGATCGGCATAGAACCTTTTAAATTTATCATGCAGAACCCTCAGTTTGAAAATATTCCATTGATTTTAGAAACTACAAATCCTGATATTTGGGATCAAGAGATTGGTTTGTTACGAAGCTTTATTCAGGAATAATATGAATTCATTTCCACTCATTATTAAAAGTGATATTCAGCCTGATTTCTTCAATGAATATGAGATTCAATCCGAACCTTATCAATTGCCATCATTTGTTTGGGATGGTGAAGAGTTGTATTGGCAAGATGAAGCAAAGCAAAAATTACATGTGGATTTTGCATCGCCCAAGCAATTATGGCGTTTTTCCAAATTGAATAAAGCACAAGAGCCAATTTTACGTGCTTTGAAATGGAAGAATGGTGAGCAGCAATCTGTGTGGGATTTAACGGCCGGATTAGGCCGTGATGGTGGAATGTTGGCATATTCAGGTTTCAATGTAACTTTCTTTGAGCGCAATCCAACATTGCAGGTTTTACTGTCTGAATCGATTCATTCATTGCACAACGAAATGCCCGATATGGCAAATCGCATTCAATTGAATCGCATGAATTCTATTGAATATCTCAAGCAAGCTATTGAAGATACAAGCATAGAGTTGCCGAACAATTGTTATATGGATCCAATGTATCCGCATCGTAAAAAATCTGCATTGGTGAAATTGGATCTTCGTATGGTGCGTGATTTAGTAGGTGATGATCCTGATAGTTCTGAATTATTGGCAACAGCATTAATATTATTAAAAAGTGATCGTGGCATGCAGCGCGTTGTGGTTAAACGACCTGCAAAATCAGAATATTTAGGTGATTTTAAGCCCAGTTATAGTGTTGAAGCGCCGAATACTCGATTGGATGTTTATATCCCGTAGTTTGTTAAATTAGGAGTTAAAATGAGAGAAATTCGCGGGGCAATTTTTGATGTGGATGGCCTACTATTCAATACAGAGCAATTGTATTGTGATATCTGCATGGAATTGGCACCGAAATACGGCATTGAAAATTATGATAGAGAATATTATAAAAAATATGTCGGCACATCGAATAAAGCACTGTATGAAATTTATCAAAATGATTTTCCATTTTTAAGTATGGAAGATGTGGATCATTTCATTAAGGCAGTTCAAACAATTGCTGAATCTCATCTAGAAGTGGGTGATGTGGAAATTAAAATAGGCGCTAAAGAGATTCTAGAGTTTTTAAGTAGTAATGATATACCTTGTGTGATTGCTTCTAATAATCAAACAAAGTTTATAGAATCAATGTTGAGTCACCATGATATTCATCTACACTTTCAAAAAATTTACTCCTTAGATGATGTTATGAATCCCAAACCACATCCTGAAATTGTGAATAAAGCTTCTGAATTCTTAGGAATGGATAAACAGACATTGGTGATGTTTGAGGATTCTTGTCATGGTGCAACAGCAGCAATTTCTGCAAATGTACCTGTGATTATTGTGCCAGATATGTTGCCAGTATCAGAAGAGATTCGAGCACACTTATTGCAAGAATGTGAATCTCTTCATCATGCGAAGGATTTTTTAAGCACTACCCATTTGTTCAGATAAGTTACGTATATTCACGCCAGAACTTTCAAATAGCTCATTCCATAGCAACGCCTGATCATCTCTTGAAGATAGGAATTGCTTATTGAATGGAATGGGCATCCAAATATTATTTTTCAACTCTTGATTGAACTGTGGTGTATCCCAAATAGAATAGCTCTCCACAAGAGATTGAGAAACTTCAGGGTAAGAATCTATAATATTTGTCAGGACATCAATGGATTCTGTGAATTCAATATTAGGTAAAGCTTCAGCATTTTTTGTCCATTGCTGAACATGATCATGAAAATCAGATAGCTCTTTTTTGGAGTCTGTAGGATTCTCTGAATTAAAATCTAGCTGATCTACATTTTGTAATACAGTATCAAAAGCTTTTGGACTTTTGAGTTCATGTTGAGATAACAGAAGTTCCTGATCAATGATGATGCCCAAAACGAATTGGTCCGTGTGTTCAGCAATAAAAATTACAGAACGATGGAATACATCATCATGGATATGCGGCATGCTAATTAAAAATTGGCCACGATAATTAACTGCCATTGCGTTTATCTTTCCACTCTTCGATCAATACAGTAATAAGATCTTGCCCAACTGGAATGCCTGTTGAATTTTCAATTTGGCGGATGCCTGTTGGGCTTGTGACATTAATTTCTGTTAAATAGTCACCAATCACATCTAATCCTACAAAATATAAGCCACGCTTTTTCAATTCTGGGGCAATTTTGGTGCAGATTTCAAAATCATGTTCAGATAATGGCTCTACAATTGCTGTGCCACCTACAGCTAAATTGGCGCGAGTTTCCCCTTCAGCAGGAATGCGTGTCATAGAATAAGGAACAGGTTCCCCATTGATCAGCAAAATACGCTTATCACCTTTCTTGATTTCAGGAATATAGCGCTGAATCATCACAGGTGTTTTTTGATGCTCGGTTAATGTTTCCATGATCACATTCAAATTAGGATCTGTTTCTTGGATTCTAAAAATTGCACTGCCACCCATACCATCTAAAGGCTTGATTATTGTATCGTGATGTTTTGCGACAAAATCTTTCAAATGCTTATATTGGCTTGTGACTAATGTTGGTGGGCATAATTCAGGGAACCATGCTGTATAGAGTTTTTCATTACAATCACGCAATGATCTTGGGCTATTGCAAACTAAGGCACCTTGTTTTTCAGCCAACTCTAAAAGATATGTCACATAAATATAGTGCATATCAAAAGGCGGATCTTTACGTTGTAGGAGAATATCATTTTCTGAGAAAGTGACGACTTCAGCTTCTTTGAGTTGGTACCATTCTTCTTGAGATAAATCGATGCGAACAGCTTGCGCTGTAGCTTTCGCTAAAGTTTCATCCACAAAAATAGCAGAAGGCTCAACGTAGTAGCATTCATCCGCAAGGTCTTGAGCAGCCATCATCATGGATAATGTGCTATCTTTATGGATATTCAAGCTATGAAGCGGATCCATGATGAAGAATATGCGAGGAAGTTTCATGACAGTTTCCTAAAATTGATAGTATTAAAAGTAATGATGACACTAACAATGGTGACTGTACAGATGAAAAACAAGGGCTATGCCCAATCTCCTAAACGAGAATGTAAGCTGCTTAATACGGATAAAGCAGCTGTTTCTGTGCGTAAGATTCTGTTTCCTAATGAAACTGGATAGCAGTTGTGATGGCTAGATAATAGTGATAATTCTGCATCGCTGAATCCACCTTCAGGGCCAATGATGATGCCAAAATCAGCCTGTTCTGCTGTTTGATCGTTGAGCCACTGGCCTAAAGATTTTTCCGCAGTTGGTGATAGAATTAAATACGGACGATCATCTAAAATTTCTTGAATATTTTTTAATGATGCAAAGTCAGTCAATGTAGGCACGATGTTTAAGCCACATTGTTCACAAGCACTTTCTAAAATACCTTGCCAGTGGGATAATTTTTTGTCTTGTTTATCGCCAGCACTTAATTTAAAACTACTGTGCTCACTTGTGAATGGCGTCAATTTTGCGATGCCTAATTCAGTTGCTTTTTGAAATACAAAGTCCATTTTATCGAATTTAGCAAAGCTTTGGATTAAATGAATATTCAATCGAGATGAGCGATTATTATCATTAAATTTTACAAGTTTTACTAACAAAGAGCGTTTGTTAATAGTAGTAATTTCTGCTTGATATTCTCCGCCTTCACCATTGAATAAAGTTAATTCATCACCTTCTTTTTTACGCATCACGCGCACAATGTGATTGAATTGAGGATCTGTTAATTCAACTGTGGCATCAATAGCCAATGGCAAAGCAATATAAATACGCATAGATTAATGATATCGGTTAGGCTCGCCTTCTGGCGCGGTTTTAAAACGTTTGTATGTCCATAGATATTGTTCAGGAGATTTTCTGATTTCTGTTTCTATGGCTTGATTCAATGCAGTGATGGATTCTAAAGTATCATCACTTTGTAATTGATCATCAATTTTGATAAGTTCAATTGTGAAAGTGCCTGATGATAAATCACGTTTAGAAGCCACAATATAAGCAGGAATTTTAAAGCGATTAGCGAGTTTAGAAACGAGTGTCATTGTACTTGCATCTAATCCGAAAAAGGGTGCAAACATGCCATCTTTAGCACCAGGATCTTGATCTGGTAAAATACCAACACTTCGACCATTTTTCATGGCTTTCATCATATCGCGAATACCTTGAGCGGTTGTTGATACTAGCGTTGCACCATTTTTACCACGACCTTCAATGATTAAAGGATCAATGTATAAGCGGCTAGGGCGATACAGCGTTGCTAAAGGATATAAAGATGATGCGTATAAGCCACTTAGTTCCCATGAACCAAAATGTGGTGTGATGAAAATCATCTGTTCAAAATTCTTCTGATCTTCCGCAAACTCTGGTGGTAATGTAACATTTGTTACAGATTTTAGGATTCTTTCATAAGAATTGAGCCACATAAAGCTTAACTCAAACATAGTGGCGATATTGTGGCGTAATGTCTGATGAAGCAATTGCTTTTGCTGATTCTCAGATAATTCAGGGAAAGCTAGAGCAATATTTTGCTTAGCAATTTCTTTGGTTTTGTTTGGCAATACAATTAATAATGCTGCAATAGTATTAGAAAATCGATACAGTGTTTTCAAGGAAAAACAAGCAAAAAACTTTAATAAAGCAGTGATAGCTTTTGCGCGAATTCGGCGACGTAACGGTATCGATTTATCCATAATGATTAATTGGCATTTTGTCGAGCAATGTCAGAAATTGAAAATTCGTCATCATCTTCATCATTGTAAGATTGGTCTGGCACATCAATGCCTGATTTTTTCAATTGATTATTGCGGTGTTGTAAAACTGATTCACGTTGAAAAACATAGTTGTCCAAAGAAATTTTCTTGGAGAGTTTATCTGCTTCTAGATAATTAGAACGAGCATTAACATTATCCACGATAGCAACGACTACTTCGCCCTTAACATCCATAACATAAACGCGAGGATCTGTAATAAAGACATCTACGCCTAATCCCACTTGATCACGGAATGTGCGTGGTGGCAAGAATGGTAATAAGAAGTAACTAGATTCTTCCCAGCCATAATAAGCCAATGTCATACCAAAATCAGAAGCTTTATATTCAGGTAATTTGAATGTGCTTGTTAAATCCACTAAGCCACCTAAACCGAATGTGCTGTTGAAGACAAAACGGTGTGTTGATTCTAAGAATGCAGTAATTCTACCTTGTAATAAGTTATTCACCATGTTGCGAGGTTCTGTGAGGTTATCAATGGCATTACTAACACCATCACGCACAATATTAGGTGTCACAGCACGATAGCCAGTTGCAACTGGCTTTAATAACACTTCATCCAATGTTGTATTGAACGCATAAACTTTGCGATTATATTTTTCATAAGGATCGGCAGGATTGTTGCCTGCACAACCCGCTAATAAAAGAACGCCAAGAATGAGCGAAGATAACTTGATCATGGTGGAAACTCTAAAAGGTAGTAATTATAAGAATCGAACTAGTATTTTAGCCCAATTCCTTTATTCATTAAATACGTCGCAACGAAACAGAGTGTTGCAAATAATAAGCATAAAATTGTTAACGTCCAACCAATGCTGATATCAGAAATACCAAGCATGCTGTATCGGAAACCATTCACCATATAAAGGATAGGATTAAAATAAGATAGCTTTTCCCAGAAGCCTGGTAAAAGGCTAACGGAATAGAAAATCCCACCTAAATATGTTAAAGGTGTCAAAACAAATGTTGGAATAATGGAAATATCATCAAATGATTTTGCAAAAATCGCATTGATGAAACCTGCTAACGCAAATACAGCTGCAGTTAACAAGAATATCACAATCGTTAGCGGGAAGTTATGAATAGAGATTGGCGTAAAGAATAATGTCACAATTGTTACGATAATGCCTACAACTAAGCCACGTGCAATTCCACCAGCAATATAACCCGCAATGATTAATAAATTAGACATTGGTGATACTTGCAATTCTTCTACATAATGTTGGAATTTTGCACCAAAGAATGATGATACAACATTCGAATAGCTATTATTGATTACTGTGAGCATGATTAAGCCTGGAGCAATGTATTCAGAATAGCTAAAACCACCCATATCACCAATACGTGAGCCAATGATTTGGCCAAAAATAATAAAATATAATGCGGTAGTGATCGCTGGCGGCAACAGCGTTTGTGGCCAAATGCGAATAAATCGTAAAATTTCTTTGACTAGGATCGTTTGGAAGGCGATCCAGTTTACACTTTGACGATTCACAATTATGCTTCCTTATTGCTGGTTAACTTAATGAATAGCTCTTCTAAACGGTTAGCTTTGTTACGAAGTGTATCCACATTGATGCGATGATCTCTAAGAATATCAAACACCGTCGTGACTGAATGGGGTTTTTCAATTTCCACTTCTAATGTCATAGGATTAATTACTGTAAAGGTTAATCCTTCAATGCTATTTGGCACAGTATTTAATGGTTCATTCAAGCTGAGTACAAAAGATTCTGACTGTAATTGTCTTAATAAACCATCCATTGAACAATGTTGAACAATTTCACCATGATTGATGATGGCAATATTTTTACAGAGTAATTCAGCTTCTTCCAAATAGTGTGTCGTCAAAATAATCGTTGTGCCAGTTGCATTGATTCTTTGCAGTAAATCCCAAGTTTGGCGTCTAATTTCAATGTCTACGCCTGCTGTCGGTTCATCTAGAATCAATAATTTTGGCTCATGCATTAAAGCGCGTGCAATCAATAATCGGCGCTTCATACCGCCTGATAAATTGCGAGCCATCACTCGAGCTTTATCTGTTAAATGCAGTAGATCTAAATATTTAGCTGCTCGTTCTTTTGCAATTTTACGCGGTACACCAAAGTAACCTGCTTGATTGATTAAGATCTCTTCACACAATTCAAACTGGTTGAAGTTAAAATCTTGTGGCACTAATCCAACCATAGATTTTGCATTGCGCATATCAGATTTATGATCATGTCCGAAAATTTCAACATGACCATGTGTAGTATCCAATAAGCCTGTGATGATGCTAATGGTTGTGGATTTACCTGCACCATTAGGTCCGAGCAAAGCAAAAAAGTCGCCTTGCTCAACAGTTAAGTTAATGCCTTTGAGTGCTTCTTTGCCATTATGATAAGTTTTCGCTAAATTTGTAATGGCAAGCGCAGGAGTTTTAGTCTCTGTCATATCTACGATTGTTTGGTTTAGATGATGTAGATGAACGGCTAGAAGATGATCGTGTTGGTCTTTCTGGGCGAACACGTTCAGCTGTCATTTTGCCTGATGAGCGAGCAGAGCTTGGGCGTTTTGGTGCTGTGCGACCAGATTCTGATTGATCAAATTCTTTACGTGGAGCTCTCTTGGATGAATCTGATTCAGAATATGGCTTGGATGTAGATGTGTTATTCGCAAAGCGCTTGCTTGGTTTTGCTTTATAAGCATCTTTTCTATTCTCTGGTGGAGAGTAAAAGTTCTCAATGCGGAACTGCATTCCTGCATCTTCTAAGATTGCTTTAGTTGCATCAATATCCAAGTCAATGGATTGCCCTTGGCGCAATGATTTTGGCAGTGTGTAACTACCATAACGAACGCGCATCAAACGTGAAACAGTTAAGCCTTGAGATTCCCATAAGCGGCGAACTTCACGGTTTTTACCACCTTTTAAAATAACGTGATACCAAATATTTGCACCTTCACCACCAGAATAAAGGATGTCATCAAATTTGGAGATACCATCTTCAAACTCAACGCCGGTCTTCATTGCAGTAACCATCTCTTCTGTCAAAGTACCCAAAACGCGCACTGCATATTCGCGTTCAACTTCACTTGAAGGATGCATCATTTTATTGGCCAACTCACCATCGTTTGTTAGTAATAACAAACCTTGTGTATTGATATCTAAACGGCCAATTGAAATCCAACGACCATTTTTGATGGGCGGTAAGCTATCAAAAATTGTTTTTCGACCTTCAGGATCATTGCGTGTTGTAACTTCGCCAACTGGTTTGTCATAAGCAATGATTCGGCGTACTAAAGGAGCATCATCAAGTTTAATAGGTTTTCCATCTACTAAGATCTTTTCTGAGCCATCTACAGTTGTACCCAATATTGCAACTTTACCATTAACTAAAACTCTACCCTCGCGAATCCAATCTTCCATAGCGCGACGAGAGCCTAAGCCCAAATTAGCCAATACTTTTTGTAAACGTTCGCTCATACATTAACCTAATCAAACTTGATATAAAAGGATACTATTCTACTCGAAAATGAGCGCGAAGCCTATCCTATTTATGAATTGTCCGAGATTAAGGGTAATTTGATGAGAACGATTAAGCCTTCATCTTCAGCATTTTTGAAGATCAATGAGCCATTATGATAGGTTATAATCGCATGTGTTATGGTTAATCCTAAACCATAACCACCATCTCTTTTATTGCGAGCACTATCTACACGATAAAATGGTTTTGTCAGGAAAGGAATATTTTCTTCAGGCACGCCACAACCATGATCGCGCACAGAAATAATAGCCTCTTTGGTTGCTTCATCACGGCTCAACGTTACTTGGATCTTGGTAAAGGGTTTTGTGTGGAACAGTGCATTACGTACGATATTCTCAACTGCACGTTCTAGTTTTAAGTATTCACCTAAAACAACCAAGTCTTGATCAACATCCACATGAATTTCAACACCTTTGTTTTGTTTGGAGAACTCAAATGCAGCGTCATCCAAAATTGATTCTAGCAGTGATGTTAAATAGATTGGATCTGCATTTTGGCACAAAGTTTGCTGATTTTGTAAGGGGCGCAAATAATTTAAGATTTCATCAATAAGCTCATTTAAACGAAGGCCTTCATTTTCAATGCGATCTAATAATTCTTTATAATCAAACTTATGAAATTGCCTTTCTTTTAATAAGTTGATGGCAAGCTTTTGCCTCGCTAATGGAGAGCGCAATTCATGGGCGATGTCAGAAATCATCTCTTGTTGGCTCTTTTGAAGCTTTGTGAGGTTTTGTACCATGATATTAAAAGTTTGTGTTAATTCTTTAATTTCTGGTGTGGAATTTTGTGTTGCTTCAGGTGGAATAATCTGTAGATTACCTTTACCCACTTGCTGTGCACTTTTAATGAGTGCTTCAATTGGTACAAGGAATCTTCTAGCCCAAAAGAATGTAAAAAATAAGATTAATCCGAAAATAGGAATGCTACGAAGTATAAAACCTTCAGTTGAAAGGCTAAAATATAGTACTGAATGGCTTGGGTTTTTAATCTCAATTAGATATAAGTTTTTATTTTTATCGGTAAAGTATATTAATTGATTTTGTTTAATATTACTCATCTCAAAAAGTTCTGAATGAGCTTTTAAAACATTTTGATTGGAAGTGATCGCACCTAAATAATAGACTGATAGATATTCAGAATATTTTGCTGCTAATCCTTCAATTATTGAAATAGGATTGCTAATGTCTTCATCATTGCCTGCAATAACGATGTTGGAAAGCACAGGAATCACTTCAGAGTGATAAATTTCTTTCCAATCATCATTGTAATCATCTGCGATATAAACATACGCCAATTGCACTGAGAGCACAATAATGCTATATGCCAAGACAACGGACAGCCACGCCCTAAATAGAAAACTTTTAGAAAATTCTTTCAATTTAAGGCGCATAATGTTTATACACTCAACTGATAGCCACGGCCACGAACACTTTTGATCTCAACATCTTCATCCATAATTTTCTTACGAATATTAGAGATGTGAACATCTAAGCTGCGATTAAAAGGCGGTAATTTTTTGTGCATTGCTTGCATTGAGATTGTATCTTTAGGTACAACTGCACCAGGATTTTCTGCCAAGACAACGAGGATTTCGTATTCAATACCAGTTAAATCAATAGGTTTTTGATTGATGTAGAAAATACGCTTTTGCTTATCCCAATGGATTTTATCTTTTTCAAAGCTTTCTACAACAGGTGTTGCTGTTTGGTTTGCGCGGCGTAAAATTGCTTTAATTCTTGCCAATAATTCACGTGGTTCAGGTGGCTTTGCAATGTAGTCATCTGCACCTAATTCTAAGCCTAAAATACGATCAATGGGTTCAGATTTAGCAGTTAACATAATGACTGGTAAATTAGGATGCGTTTGACGTAATTGTTTTAATGTTTCTATACCATCTAATTTAGGCATCATTACATCTAATAAACAAACATCGAATACAGATGTTTGTGCAATGGCTACAGCTTCATTTCCGTCATGAGCCACAACGATTTCTAAGCCTTCACCCGCTAGGTAAGTGGATAAAAGTTCTGAGAACTCAATGTCATCATCAACAAGTAATAATTTTTTATTATTCACACTGCAATCCTATAAATTACAAAAAAGTTGGAGAAAAAATCTGATCATCTGTACTTAACCATGTATAACTATACAATATTATTGTGAAGAATTTCACATAAAGTTGCGCTTATTAATTCTGTGATACACTGCCGAGACATGAAAATTAATTCTAGTATAATACAAAAACAGTCGCAAACTATGGTGTTGACGCAGTCAATGCAGAATGCACTGAAGATTTTGCAGTGTTCTCAGTTGGAATTGGAGAATGAAGTTTCTGCATTTCTTGAAGAAAATATGATGATAGAACAGGATGTTAATAATGAGAATGATTTCGATTTATCATCCTATGAGCTAGAAACGGGCAGTTTAAAAAGTGAGCAAAATAATGACAGTATCATTGAAAATGACAATTCATCTCTTGATCTAGATCAAGAAACTCCTTTTGAAGTGATAGAGGATTGGGGTAGTTATGAGGATAGTGGCTCATTAGATCATTTAAATTTTAAAAATAATGGCGATGAAATTGATAGCTTTGATACCAATACTTATGATATTTCATTAGAAGAACATTTATTAAATCAGTTAATATTATTAAAATTATCACAAAAAGATTTAATAATTGGTTCATTTTTAATTGATTCATTAGATGATAATGGATATTTTACACAACCTGCATCTAGTATGGTGGATGCATTATCTGAACAGTATCCTAGTTTAGACATTGATGAAGATGAAATCATGATGGTGCTTCGTCATATTCAGCAGTTTGACCCAGTTGGAATTGGCGCTACATCTTTAGAAGAATCTTTAATTCAGCAAATTAAACAGTTGGATCCCAAACCTTATTGGCAAGATGAAGCGATAGATTTATTGCGTTATCATTCTAAATGGCTATTGCAACATGATCTTAAGCGCATTGAACGTAATTACTATTTTCTAGAAGAAGAAGTGATTGAGATGCTTGAAGGCTTCAAAAGTTTGAACCCTTATCCTGCGATTAATTATCGCGGCAATAAAGTAGAAGCCGTGAAGCCTGATGTGATTGTGTTGCAAAAAGGTGAAACTTTAACTGTCACACTAAATGAAGAGATTTTACCGAAGCTTCGCATTAATCGCAAATATGCCAAATTAGCACAACGTGCAAAAATGGAAGGGCGAGATCTAATGCGCTCTCAGTTAACTGAAGCACGTTTCTTTTTAAAGAGTATTGAAGATCGGTTTGATACTTTATTAAAAGTTGCTACAGCGATTGTGGATGCGCAACAAGCATTCTTTTTGCATGGTAAAAAAGCCATGAAAGGGCTTCGCTTGCAAGATATTGCAGAAACAGTTTCATTGAATGAATCAACCATTTCTCGTGCTGTTGCAGGCAAATATATGATTTGTTCACAAGGCACATTGCCTCTCAATTTCTTTTTTACTAATCAGGTTTCAAGTGGTGGAGATGAAGATGCTTCTGGTGTTGCTATTCGCGCAGTATTACAAGAAATCATCGATGCTGAAGATAAAAGAAAGCCTTTGAGCGACCAAAAATTACAAGAAGCATTGGAAGCTAAAGGCCATGAGTTATCTCGTAGAACTGTTGCGAAATACCGAGAAACGTTGAATATTCCAAGCTCAGCACAGCGCAAACGTTTAGTTTAAATGTTCTTTTAGAACATCACCAAAATTAAAATACCAAATAAAATTCTATAAATACCAAATGCGACAAATGTAAACTTTTCGAGGAATTTCAAGAATAGTTTAATCACACCTAAAGCCACAAGGAATGAAACCACAAAGCCAACAGCAAGATTTAATAAATTGCCAGCTTGGAAGATTTCATTGTGATGCTTATATAAGTCATAAGCTGTGGTTGCGCACATTACAGGCACAGCTAATAAGAACGAAAATTCCGCACTGGCTTTACGATTCAATCCAACTAACATTGCACCGACAATGCTTGCGCCAGCTCTTGATGTACCTGGAATCAATGCAAACACTTGTGCTATCCCTATATATAAAGCTTGCTTGAAACTTATATCTTCAATATCTGAAATATGAGTCTTTTGTTCGTTGTAGAATTTTTCCACAATCAAGAAAACGATCCCGCCAATGATGAACATCCAAGCCACAATATCGATGCTGAACATGGCTTTGACTTGTTTAGAGAAGATGAAACCAATGATGGCGATTGGTAAAAATGCCAAGGTAATTTTCAACCATAATTTTGTATGTTTGAATGTGAATTTTGATGGATAAACAAAGACTAAAGCAAGAATTGCTGCAAATTGGATGATGATTTCAAATGCTTTATTCACATTATTTTGTTCAACACCTAAAAATTGGCTTAAAACAATTAAATGCCCAGTGGATGATACAGGAATAAACTCGGTAATCCCTTCAATAATACCTAAATAGATAGCATCTAAAATTGTCATGCTTTTGCCTTTGTTATTTTTAAATATAGTGAAAGTTTAAACTGTATATGTGACTATTTTTTGAAAGTCATCTTTTTTTCTTCACCTTTCAAAATGCGCTGAATATTCTCTTTATGACGAATGATCAATAAAATATCCATAATGATAATAGCGATGACAACAGATAGCGAAGCATCAAATAACCAAAGAAAGATAGGTGCAACAATGGCTGCTGTTAATGCGGATAATGAAGAGATTCTAGTAGGCAAGAAAATAGCCAACCAAACACCAAACGCGCATAATGCAACCCAAAGGTTTAAACCAATGATACAGCCCAAAGCAGTTGCAACGCCTTTGCCACCTTTGAATTGGAAAAATACAGGAAATAAGTGCCCTAAAAATGCAGCCAAAGCTGTCAGTGCGATTAATAAAGGCTCTGAAGGAAAAGCAAATTTAACAATCACAACAGGAATTAATCCTTTTAATAAATCACCGACTAAAGCAAAAATCGCAGCTTTTTTCCCGCCAATGCGTAGAACATTGGTTGCACCTGGGTTATTGGAGCCAGTTGTTCTTGGATCAGGCAATCCCATAATTTTACATGTGATGATTGCAGCGGAAAGTGAGCCAATTAAATAAGCTAAAACCACAACGATTGGATAAATAAACATTTGTAATGTCGATGACATAAAAAGTCCTTCAATAAGATTTGGCTTATTCTAAGCGTTTTTTCTCAATATATTCAAAAAACTTCTGAACACGTTCCAGTTTTTGTGTTTTTGCCATTTCAGGTAGGCTACTTAAAAACTGTTTGCCATAAGCTTTGGTCACTAATCTAGGATCAGCAATTACCAATAAGCCGTAATCATTAGGGTCACGAATTAATCGGCCAATGCCTTGTTTTAAAGTAATGATGGATTTGGGTAATTGATAGTTGATGAAAGCATTCAATCCTTTCTTATTAATTAAATCAATTTTGGCTTGCTCAATGGGATCGCCAGGAGAAGCAAAAGGTAATTTTTCAATAATCACACAAGACAGTGCTTCACCTCGAACATCCACGCCTTCCCAAAAGCTTGTTGTACCCAATAAAACACCATTGCCAGATTCTCTGAATTGATCAATCAATGTGATTTTGGGTGCATCACCTTGGATGAATAATGGATAGCTTAGTGATTTTTTAAGAATTTCAGCAGCTTCATTCAAGGCGCGATAACTTGTGAATAATATAAAGGTTCGGCCTTTTGCTTCTGTGATCACAGGTAACATCGCACGAATAAACTTCTGAATATAAGTTGGATGATTAGGTTCAGGCAATTCAGGCGGATGATAAAAGAGTGCATTGCTTTTATAGTTAAATGGGCTTTTTAAGCACAATGTATTTTCATCTGATAAACCAAGTGGTGCACAGAAATAAGCAAATTTACCATTCACAGCTAAAGTTGCGGATGTGAAAACCCAGCCTGCTTTTAAGCCTTTGCTATTTTTTTGGAAAATTTCAGAAATATCTAAAGGTGTTGCACAAATCATCAAGTGATGAACATATGTTTCCAGCCAAACCACTGTATTATCATCAGGGTTTTCCTGTGAAGTTACTGTGATCTTTGTCCATGATTCTTGTAACTCTTGTAATCGTTCAACGATTTGAGCTAATGTTTTAGAGCGAATAATTAGAGGCTTCGTTAACACAACCAATTCTAATAATTGATCAGCAATGTGAGCTAATTGATCTGCAACCTTGGGATCTTGATAAAATTCGGATAGGGCATAACGTTTATTGCCTTCAGGTAATAATTTACGCAGTTCGATCATGCCCTCAATGATGGCAGAAGCTACTGAATCATGGCTTGAGAAATCTTTTGCTTCTAAAGCTAAAAGGCGATTGAAATCTTCTAGCCAATCAGAGAACATTTTTGTGCCAATCTGCTCGCTGAAGAATAAACCTGCGGTTTCTGCTAATTGATGGGCTTCATCAATGATGATGCTGTCCGCTTCTGGTAATAATTCACCAAAGCCTTCTTGCTTTAAGGATAAATCCGCGCAGAATAAATGGTGATTGATGACGATGATATCTGCATCCATCGCCTTTTTGCGTGCTTTGAAAATAAAGCACTCTTCATAATCTGGGCATTCTGTATGTAGGCAGTTTTCAGTGGTGGATGTCACATGGCTTGCCAATGTGGAATCTTGGAAATTCTCTAGTTTTGTAATGTCGCCAGTTTCATCTTGCCCAGCGTAGCGTTCGATACGATAGAAATCATCCACTTGTTTTTTGTTTTCGAATCGACCACGTTGGCGTAATGTTTTGATGCGATATAAACATAAATAATTGCTTCTGCCTTTGAGTAAAGCAGTTGTGACAGGTTTATATTTAAAGATTTTTTTCAGTAATGGTAAATCTTTATCATATAACTGATCTTGTAGATGCTTTGTCCCTGTGGAAACAATGACTTTTTTCCCCGATAACAATGCAGGAATTAAGTAAGCAAAAGTTTTACCAGTACCAGTTCCTGCTTCAATGATGACAGTTTCATGATCTTCAATGGCGCGCTGAACAGCCTCAGCCATATCGATTTGTGCATCGCGAGGAGAATAGTGTGGCAAGGCTTGGCACAGTTCGCCGCCTTCTGAAAATATGCTGTTAATATCTGTCATTATTTGGGGGTTTTGGAATAACCATCTTTACGAAAATGATTCATTATACGAGCTTTATCAGGAATTTCGAGGTCAATGTTTGTAAGGATATCGTATAATGATTTTTTGCCATTGCACCATAAGATGATCCATGATGAATGAATTTTTGAAAACCGTTGCTACTTTGAGATCGCCAGAAGGTTGCCCTTGGGATCGTAAACAAACGCATGAAAGTTTGATTCCTTTTTTAAATGAAGAGAGCGCTGAAGTTGTTGAAGCAATTGTTCAAAAAGATAGCGATGGATTGCGTGATGAGCTGGGTGATTTATTATTGCAAATCGTGCTCCATTCACAAATTGCCAAAGAAGAAGGGCGATTTGATTTCAATGATGTAGTGAAAAGCGTGAATGATAAAATGTTGCGTCGTCATCCTCATGTATTTGAAGGTGTTGTTTATAAAGATGAAGCTGAGCAAAAAGCTGCTTGGCATGCAATTAAAGCAGAAGAGAAAAAATCTAAAGGTGAGCAGCAAAGTTATTTAGATAGTGTGAAAGCTTCATTATCAGGTTTAACTGTCGCCAATAATTTGCAAGCAAAAGCTTCCAAAGTAGGCTTTGATTGGGGCGAGCCTGAACCAATTTTAGATAAAATCGAAGAAGAATTAGAAGAAGTGAAAGCAGAATTAGCCAATAATCATAAAGAGAAGCTTCAAAAAGAGATTGGTGATCTGTTATTTGCTGTAGTGAATTTGGCAAGGCATTGTGAGATTGATCCTGAAACTGCCATCACAGAAACCAATGTGAAATTTAAAAATCGCTTTCAATACATTGAGAAACATTTAGATAAGCCTATGATAGAAGCAACATTGACAGAAATGGATCACCTGTGGGAAATGGCTAAAAAGGAAGATTGATTGTGTTTCAAGAGATGAAATATATAACTGTTAGCGAATTGAATCAGCAAATTAAGTTTCAATTGGAAGGCTCATTCTTTCACTGTTTAGTAGAAGGTGAAATTTCCAATGTCATCCGTGCGCAATCAGGGCATATTTACTTTAATTTGAAAGATGCAAATTCTATGATTCGTTGTGTTGCTTGGCGAACGAATGCAATGAGCTTTAATGATTTCATAGAAAATGGTGCGAAGGTGGAAATCCAAGGTAAGCTATCCTTGTATGTGCCGAGAGGCGACTATCAATTAGTAATAAACCGCTTAGCGCCGTTGGGGCGAGGGAATTTGTATTTAGCTTTTGAACAATTAAGAGAAAAGTTACAAAAAGAAGGCTTATTCAATCCTGAGCATAAAAAACTGATCCCTCAATATCCTAAGAAGATTGGGATAGTAACATCACCTAATGCTGCTGCGCTTCAAGATGTATTGAAAGTTTTAAAAGATCATCGCCCAGATATCCCTTACGAGGTTTATCCTACTTTGGTGCAAGGTGAAGAGGCTGCACCACAAATTGTGAAAGCAATTGAAAGAGCTAATCATGAAGCTAATTGTGATGTGCTTTTAGTGATTCGTGGTGGTGGGAGCATTGAGGATTTATGGTGCTTCAATGATGAACGCGTTGTGCGAGCCATTTTTGCGTCGATTATCCCTGTGATTACAGGCGTTGGACATGAAGTGGACACAACGTTATCTGATTTTGTTGCTGATTTACGTGCGCCAACGCCAACAGCGGCGGCGAAGTTGTCGAGTATTTCTCAGCAAGAGATCATGCAAACGTTAGATCGCTATGAATATCAACTCACACAGTTGATGCAGAATGTGATTGCATTGCAAGAGAAAGCCTTGAAAGAGCGGATGGTAAAATTGTCTTATCTTCATCCACTGCAAAAAATCAAAGAGAAGCAAGTATTGTTAGATGCTAAATCTGAAAGATTGCAATCATTGATGCGTAATATCCATCAAAAGAATGTTGCAAAGTTAGAGAGTTTAGAAAAGCGTTTGCAAGTTAGCTTGTTGCAACGAAAGCAGGCTCAGTTAATGGAGCAATTATCTCGTTCATCTATTGCTCTGAATAAAGTAATGCACGGGCAATATCAGATGCTTGAGAAAAGTTTGCAGCAAAAGGCACTATTATTGGATAGTTTAAGTCCACTGAAAGTTTTGGCGCGTGGTTACTCTGTGACACAGAAGGATGTACAGGGCGATTTAAAAGCGATTCAATCTGTTGAAAAATTAAATATCGGTGATCAGCTTGTGACAAGATTATCGGGTGGAATTATTCATTCAACGGTCACAGAACTTCAAAAGCCTAAATCATAGATAGAAAAAATCCGTGCTCACTTTCGGGGGAGGGATGAGCACGGACTATAAAATAATTATCGAGAGAGAGAGTTTGTTGCGTTATTGCACTTTTGTGATGTAATCCACATCAATTTCTACAGAGTTCCAATCTTTATCCACTTCACCAACGATTTCAACTAAATCATCTGCATCTATAGAAAGACCACGCCACTTATCCTTATCAATTTCAATTGTAATATCGCCAGAACCATCACTGAAAATATATTTATCTTTATGAGAATGCTTGATAATTTTACCACGCATTTTTACATAAGCATCATCACGTAATGTCATTGCTTCTTGAACTGTTGTGATGGATTGGCTCAAAGAAGGTCCTTTATATCCACCAGGAATGTTTTGATCATCCTGTGGACCTAGATATTGGGCTGAGGCTGTTGAGATACTCAAAATCATAAAAGTTGCTATTGCAAGCTTTTTCATGTGTGGCTCCTAGTTTCAATAGATGTTAATTTTGTGAGACTAAATATAACACTCTTGTTTTAGAATGGATAATGGCTTTTCTAAGTTTTACGGCTCGTTTACAATCTTTGACATCTAAATTTTGGTAATGTAATCCACATCTATTTCAATGGTATTCCAATCTTTATCAATTTCACCGCCAATTTCAACCATATCATCTGCATTGATATTTAAGCCATTCCATTCGTCACGATCGATTTCAACTGTTACTTCACCTGTACCATCGCTGAAAATGTATTTATCTTTGTGAGAATGTTTTACAATTTTTCCACGCAGTTTAATGTGGGCATCATCACGTAAAGTTTTTGCTTCACGTATTGTTGTAATAGACTGACTTAAAGTTGGGCCATTGTATCCGCCATTTGCATTTGCTTGTCCCTGTGGGCCTGTATATTGTGCTGATGCTAATGATAATGTTGCAGCCATTAAAGTGATGAAGGCAAGTTTTTTCATGTTCGCTCCTTAGCGATATATGTGTGTTTGA
>JBEBSR010000025.1:0-36164 GCA_040394195.1 Wohlfahrtiimonas larvae
TAAAGTTATATTTATTTTATTTATTTTCAATAAAAACAGATTGATATGCTAATAAAGTATCGATTTTATAACTACATAAAATGTATTTTATTGAAAATTTTTAATGAATTTAAATAATGCCCAATGAATTTATGAAGAAAATTAGTTAATTTTCTTCTCTATTCTATTGATGAATATGATAAAACTACATGTAGTGATGATTTTATTTGAGTGGAGATAAATTATGATTCCAGAGTTTTATACACCAATTCGCACGATTATGACGCCAGGTCCTGTTGAAGCTCATCCATCTGTTTTACGTAAAATGGCAACGTCAACGATTGGCCAATTTGATCCATATTTCTTAAAGATTATGGATGAAGTGAAAGAGATGATTAAAGTACCATTTCAAACTAAAAATGAACAAGCTTTTGCTGTAGATGGTACATCTCGCGCTGGTTTGGAAGCAGCTTTGATTGGCTTAATTGAAGCTGGTGATAAAGTTTTGGTGCCATGTTATGGGCGATTCAGTTATTTGCTCGGTGAAATTGCTGAGCGCACTAAAGCTGAGGTCATTTATTTAGAGAAAGATTGGCACGAGCCTTTTCAGCAAGAAGAGATTATTGAAGCGATTCAAAAGCATCAGCCAAAAATTGTTGCATTGGTGCATGGTGAAACTGCTAATGGCCAAATGCAGGCGATTAATAAAGTCGGAAAATTCTGTCGTGAACAAGATGTTTTCTTTGTCGTAGATTTTGTGGCAACTTATGGTGGTATCCCATTGGCAATTGACGATTGGTGCGTGGATATCGCAATTGCAGGCACTCAAAAGTGTGTGAGCGTGCCATCAGGCTTGGCTTTGGTGACATACAATGATCGTGTTGAAAAAGTATTAACGTCACGTTACCAAAAAGAGCTAGGTTTAAGTAAAGATATTCGTAATGACAATCATATTGCCAGTAACTATTTGGATTTAAGCCAGTTGCAGCGTTATTGGGGAAAAGAGCGCATCAATCATCATACAGAAGCAACTTCAATGGTTTATGGTTTGCATGAAGGTTTACGTTTATTGATTAACGAAGGCATTGAAACAGTTTGGGATCGCCATGCTTTAAATAATCGTGCGATTGAAGCAGGGATTCAAGCAATGGGATTGGCGATTTATGGTAATCCTAAAACAAAAATGGCAACAGTAACTTCTATCATGGTGCCTGAAGGTATCAATTGTGATGCCGTTCGTTCGATGTTATTGAATGAATTTGGTGTAGAGATTGCAGGATCATTTGGTGCGTTGGCAGGTAAAGTTTGGCGCATTGGTAATATGGGATTCAGTAGCCGAAAAGAGAATGTATTACATGTACTTGGAGCTTTTGAAGCAACTTTATTATTTCATGGTGCAAACATTACATCAGGTGCTGCTGTTCAAGCTGCTTTGAAAGTTTATTTATAATTATAACTTTAAGTTATAATATTTTTGAAATAGAAAAACCCGCATATTTGCGGGTTTTTTACTGCTAACTATTTGATTAGTTGTTGTGATGTGAATTATGTCCGCGATTATTCATATGATGTTCACCTTTTTGGCCTTTCATATGGCGATTATTTTGATGATTTTGCATCATTTGTGAATGTTGAGCGCGTTGCTCTGGTGTTAAAATTTGATTCATTGCATGGCGTTGTTTCATTTTACGCACAGCACGATCATCACGGTGTTTTTGTGCAAGTGTTTTTGCTTCATCAGCATTGAATGTAGGATTATCATAGAATTTATTCATTTCAGCACGGCGAGCTTCGCGAGCTACTTGATTTTCTGTTCTCATGCTCTCATGTAATGCTTGCATTTGCGTGCGTTGTTCATCTGTTAACTGAATCTCTTTGCTCATGTAATCGCAGTTGCTATCCATGTTGTGGCGTTGATTATTTTGATGCATTTGCGCCATTGCTGAGCCAGATAAAGCTACAATTGCGATCACTGTTAATGCGATTTTATTTCTCATGATGTATATCCTTTATGAGTAAGTGAATGATGTTTTACGGAGTGAATACATAGTAAAATACAGGATGTAAAAGAGAGTGTATCTATTGTAAATGAGCGTAAATCTTTATCTGAAGAGAATAATTAAAGCTATAATGCGACAAAGCAAGGAGAATAATGACTATGGAACACATTTTATTGGTTGATGACGATTTACAACTACAATCTTTGATTTCGGAGCTATTGACGTTTGAAGGCTTTAAAGTAGATGTTTGTAATAATGGTGAAGAGTGCATCGAATATATGAAGCATACAACGCCAGATGTTTTAGTGCTAGATGTGATGATGCCCAAAAAGAATGGTTGGGATACATTACGTGAAATTAGACAAACTAAGCCATTATTGCCAGTATTAATGTTGTCAGCTAAAGGCGATAGCATTGATCGTGTTTTAGGATTGGAATTAGGTGCTGATGATTATATTGGTAAGCCATTTGATGATCGTGAATTGATTGCACGTATTCGTGCTTTATTGCGTCGTGCACATGCTGAGGATATTCCACAAGATTCTAAAATAATTAAAATTGATCAATTAGAATTGAATCAAACTCAGTTTCAAGCAACATTTTCTGGTGAGCCAATAGAGCTTACTTATACAGAATTTTCATTGTTGTTGTATATGGTGAAAAATCGTGGCAAGGCAATCAGCCGTGATGAGTTGAGCCGAGAAATCCTTGGAAAGCGTCATCAAGCATTTGATCGTGTGATTGATATGCATGTGAGTAATTTACGTAAGAAGATCCCAGATCGTGATAATGGCATGCCTTGGTTTAAAACTATTCATGGCTTAGGCTATATGTTCATTGAGTAATTAATTATGCGAAAATTTTTCTCTTTATTAAGTGTTCGGATTTTCTTTGTTTTCTTGATCTACTGTATTGCGGTGGTTTCTGTTGCGATCATTATTCCAACATTAGATCAACGTAGAATTAGGGAAGTGCCAACCGTTGAAAGAGAAAAAGTTCAGCAGCGCTTGTATCGCCTATTACGTACAAAACATGGTAATCAAGGGCGATTCATTGCAATACCAAAAACTAATGATCCAGAATATTTAGCATACTCCATTGCGAGTGTTGATAATCAAGATTATCGCGAGTTTATCACAGCAGTTGTGGATGAGGATGAACCACATCAGCAGGCAATTAATTCAAATATGATCATGGGGCCATTTGAGGTTGAAAATCTGCGTTATCAATTTTATCTGCTCTTTCCTAAATTACCACAATCCTATTATGTGAGTCAGATGTTTAGCTCGCCAGCATTGCTGATTATTATGATGATGTTTGCGAGTTTGCCCTTTATTTTTATTTTGACTTATTCACTGTATCGTCCAATTTTACGCTTAAAGAAAGCTTCTGAAAGAGTTGCTGAGGGCGATTGGGTGACAGATCCTGAATTAGAAAAAGGAGCGGTTGAATTTGGCTACTTAGGTCGAAGTTTTAATAAAATGGTGGCAGCACTTCAAGAAGCAGAAGCAGAGAAGAATCGTTTGTTTGGCAATATGTCTCATGAATTAAGAACGCCATTGACAAGAATTCGTTTAACAAATGGCATGTTACGACGCAAAGCTGATGCGTCATTAGAGCCTGATATTGATCGCATTGAGCAAAATTTGATTTTAATTGAAGATCGTATCCAAGCTATGTTGTCATTGTCACGTGAATTGATTTTGAGTCGTGATAAATATGAGCTGGCAAGTTTGCAAGATGCTTTGATTGAGCTATTGGCAGAAGCTGTGTTTGAGGCAGAAGCGAATGGCAAAGTTTTAAACTATCAAGATATTCCAGATGTTCAACTGTCATTGAATGTAGAAAATTTCAGAAGCGGGATTGAGAATATTTTAAGAAATGCGATTCATTATACGCGCCATAAAATTGAAGTAGCTTTTAAAGTGGATCATAAAGAGCTATGTATTACAATTTCGGATGATGGGCCAGGTGTTAAATCATCAGATTTAGAGCGCTTATTTGAAGCTTTTTATCGTTCTGAGAATACAGAGGTTGAGGATTCTCATGGCGCTGGTTTAGGTTTAGCCATTGCTGGGCATATGGTGAAAAGTCATCATGGTTCGATTAAAGCGAGAAATGGTGAGCTAGGTGGTTTAGAAATTATCTTAACATTGCCTATTGTGAAGGCTCAGTAACTGCCCAAATGCCGACATAAGGGCGCACATTCCAAAATGGTGCGCCATAAATTTTTCCTTGATAATAGAGTTGTGATAATGTGCCATCTAGATAGAGTGCGTTGTCACAACCTAATTCATCTTGGAAGAATTTAGCAAAATAATAAAAATTGATTGGTTTTTGTGTTACAGCAAAATAGGTTTTATCATTATTCACACAAACGCCACTGCGATATTTTAAACTATCAGAAGCTGCAAAGAATTTTGGATGCATTTTCCCATCAATGATTAACATTGGGCCTGATTGTGTTGCATCAACAGCATTATATTTGTGTTGGTTTTTAAGAAATTCTTCTGTTTCTAAAACGTGATGTTGACCTGCTTTATCTGTAAAAAATACACCATTAGGAATCAATGAAAAGTTACCAGTTGCATCTTTGCGGGTCACTTGATTCAGTGCTTGTAATTTTATGCCATTTTCAACATGCCAACCAAGGGGCGTTTGATCTTGTCCAAATATGCCCGAATTTGTGGCAAATAGAACATTTTTCTTTTGTTTTGCTAAAGTTTTGGTCAACCCATTGAATGACTGATAAGCTTGATCAGCATCGGGCTGTTTCCAAAACAGTTGTAAATCATCATTTTTAGAAACTTCAACCACAGCAAAGCCAACTTTATGATACGTTTGTTCTTGTATAGTTAATGCAAAAGCAAAGTTTTGTATTGCCATTAAGCTGAGTATGATGCTTGTGTGTTGAAGTTTCCAGTTGCGCATAGATTATCTAGCTTGATGAATAGATTGTAATAAAGGTTTCAATAATTTTGGCGTAGCAAATGCAACATTTTCAGAGCTTAAATCAACTTCATTGCCTTGGAAGTCAGCTGCTAATGCACCACTTTCTAAGCCAATTAATACTGCTGCAAAATGATCGCATGCATTGAACTCTGTTGCCCATGCCGCAGATGCTTTGCCTTCAGCCATCTCACAAATTGCCAATGCAGGGTTGCCAGTTACACGAACGCCCAATGATAAATGATGCAGGTGTGATGTCATCAATGCATATTCTTTAGTTAAAGATTTATCACTGGTTACTAATAACGCATCAGATAATTTACCGCTATGCTTTGGTAAGCGCATGCGGATATCATTCACAGTTGCACCTTCATTTTTAACAGCTGTGTATTCTTTTTGTGATACAGGCATAAAAATGTATGCAGCTGTTAATTTTTCATCAACCATATAAGCAACAGAAACAGCAAAATCTGAACTGCCGCCTAAGAAGTTCTCTTTGCCAACAATACCGCTCACATACCAATAGTTTCTATTGTTAGCTTTGCCATGAATGCCATCACACTTAGTTTCTACAGTATGATCAGGATAAGCGTATAAAATTTCTTTAGCAATTTCTGACTCAATTTGCTTGTAAAAAATTGTGAAACGTTCAGTTTCATCACGTTGTGCTTGGCTTAATTTTGCAGTTTGCTCAAAAATTTGGTTAATTAAACGGCTAACTTTTGAAACACTCTTTTGTGCAATTGTTAATTGTGGGTTCATAAAACTCTCGAACTAGTAAGATAAAATATCGTGGCTGTCATTTAAAATCTCTAAAACAGAGCTTTCTAAATTAGGACCACTTAAACGAAAATGTGAAGCGTCAACCCACGATGTGCCAAATCGATTGATGACTTCTTCCAAATACTGTGAAGCTTCTGAGAAGCTATTGTTATTGGTTTGGATGTGAATGCCGACATTCGGATTCATGTCTTGAATAACATTCAACATCATTTGTACCATAGTTAATGTAACTTGTTGACGATTGCGACCTGAAGTCGTTTTAATGAAATTCATGCCACTTCGTACAGCTAATTCTGAAGCTTTTCTAATCCATTTAGCATCTTGTAGAATGCCAGCTTCAATGGTTAGTTTTAAGGGGTAATCACCTGCGGCTTCTTTTAATTTTGTCAAAAACTGCAAACATAATCCTGCTTGGCGATTAACCAAGGCTTGATAAGGAAACACTAAATCAATCTCATCTGTACCTGCAGCAATGGCATTTTTCATCTCTTGCATCGCATTGTAAGTATTGAAATCCCCATTTGGGTAATTAATGATTGTGGAAATTTTAGGGCAGTCAGCACCTAAAGCCTCTTTCATTGGCCCAACGTGTTGAGCAAATGTCGTAATGGATGCTATTTTACCTAATGTGCTTATATCTGACAAAATTTTATTGCCATCGAAATTTAAAAATAAGTAGGGCATATCAATCAACCCAATCATTTTTTGTGCAACTTTAAACTTTAGTTCTTCCATTATGCGATAACTTCTTCATCGGTTGTTTCGGATTCTGGTTTTTTAACAGGCTTGATTGGATTTTGCATCGGCCATGCGATTACAAACCATAAAGCTGTTAAGATAAATGTGAGATAGAAAACATACTGAACACCCATGTATCCGCTAATAATAGAACCTAACATGCCGCCAATAGATGCACCTAAAAATTGCGAAGAAGAGAATACGCCCATGATGGTGCCGCGATAATTTTGATCAGCAAAGCGAGACATTAATGACGGTTGTGATGCTTCCATGATATTAAAGCCAAAGAAAAATAGTGCAAGGCTTGTAATGATCAACCAACGGCTGCCATCGCCAGAAACCAACATAAATAAATAAGATGCAGCCAATAGAACAATGGCAAACAAGAATAAAATACGGTGTTTATAGAATCTTTCTGCTAATCCTACAAAAATAAACATCACAATGATGGAAACAAAGAATGTTGCTGTGTAATAAAATGCAGAAGAAACGGTTGAGATATCCAATTGTTTAAAGAGAATTGGCAATGTTGCAAATGTCATGGTTAATAATAAATGCAGCATGAATGCACCAAAATATAAACGCACAACGTTATTTTCTTTGAATGCAATATGTGTGAGTTCTTTAATGCTTTCTTTATGATCGTTCTTTTTTGGAGTCACTGGGATTTCAGGAAAGTATTTGATAGTAACAAAGATCCCTGCGATACCTAAAATGGCACATAATCCAAAAATACCATAACCTTTGGCTAAATAGTAAATCACTGGTGCAATTGAAATTGCAATACCAAAAGTTAAGCCAATGCTCACGCCGATGAATGCCATGACTTTAGAGCGTATTTGTTCTCTTGTTAAATCTGTTGCCATTGCTAATACAACAGCAGAGACAGCCCCAGAACCTTGAATGATTCTGCCTAAAATCGCAATATAAATGCTGGAAGCAAAAACTAAGACTAAGCTGCCAAATGTAAATAATGATAAGCCAACGATTAAAGCAGGCTTTCTGCCAACTTTATCAGACACGATGCCAAAAATAGGTTGAAGTAAAATTTGTGTAATGGCATAGCTTGCAAAAACTAAGCCTGTTAATACTGGTGTTGAGCCTTCTAAACTTTGGCTATACGTTACTAGAATTGGCAAAATGATAAAGATGCCTAGCATTCTAATAGAGAAAAGGCCGGCAAGTTTTGCTGTCAAACTTTTTTCGTTCGCTGTAAATTTAGAGCTTGTATTAACAGATGATTCCAACATTATAGATTCTCAATTCCTTTAAATACTCTGATGATTATACTTTATTTTGAATCGTCAGTGCAGTTTGATAAATATGGTTTTTAGATAGCTTTGTGATCTTCATCGCAATACTCACAGCTTGTTTGAGTGGCAATTCTGCTAATAAAATTTCTAGGAGCTCATTTAAATCAATGCCTTCAGATTCTTCAATTTCTACATTAGAGCCTTCGATTACAACAACATATTCACCACGTTGCTCATCACTATGAGTTTGATAATAGGTTAAGAGCTCTTCTAATGTATTAGAGATATAGCTTTCATAGCGTTTTGTCATTTCTCGGCCAATGAAAGCATAGCGATCAGCGCCAAATATAGAAATGGCATCTTTCAGCATTTCAATGATTCGATGGCTAGATTCATAAAAAATTAATGTGCGAGGATCTTTTCTTAAAGCGTCCATTTTGCTCTTGCGACCAGAGGATTTAGCAGGGAGAAATCCTTCAAAGCTGAATCGATCTGTTGCAATGCCAGAAACGGATAATGCAGTGATTAACGCACTGACGCCAGGAATAGGAATAACTTTTTGTTCATGCTCACGCAGTGCGCGAACAACTTTAAAGCCTGGGTCAGAGATTAATGGTGTGCCAGCGTCAGAGATAATAGCAATAGATTTGTCATCGTTTAATAAATTTAAGATTTCATCAATACGATCTGTTTCGTTGTGATCATGGAGCGAGCGCATTGGTGTAGATATATTAAACAGTTGCATGAGTTTTGCAGAGTGCCTTGTATCTTCAGCAAAGATCAAATCGACAGTTTTTAAGGTTTCAATGGCGCGTGGAGACCAATCCTCAATGTTGCCAATGGGGGTCGCTACAACGTAACAAGTTGACATAGAGCTCTCTGATTCATAAAGTTAAGGTTTGAGATTATACAGGAAATGAAGCAATGAGCGAACCGCAAATAATTGGCACATGGGGCGAAACATTGGCGCGTGAATATTTAGAAGATCAAGGTTTGCGTTTTATTATGCGAAACTATCTCTGCAAGATGGGAGAAATTGATCTCATTATGCAGGATGGCGATGCGATTGTATTTGTGGAAGTCCGCGTTCGCAATACTAAATTACATGGTAATCCTTTAGAAAGTATTACAGTGCAAAAGCAAAGAAAGGTAAGAAGAACTGCGGAAAGATATTTGCAGCAAATTAATCATCAAGGCGGTGCAAGGATTGATGTGATTGGAATTGACACATCAGTTGCACCGCCTATGATTACATGGGTAGATAATGCTTTTTGATATTTTAAGAATTACATCAAAAATATAACATTCAATAAAATATAAATAGGCAATAATGTGCCAATTGCTATGAATGCATAGCCAAAGAATGTTGGCATTTTAATGCCTTGTTGTTCAGCAATACTTTTGATCATAAAGTTTGGTGCATTGGCAATATAAGTTAATGGGCCAGTAAATACAGTTGCCATAGAAATCGTCAATAACGTTGTCGGGATTGTATTCATTAAATAATTGGCGCCATCAGGATTGTCACCAATTGCCATTTTAAAGAATACTAAATAGGTTGGTGCATTATCTAAAAATGCTGACAAAGTTGTTGTAATCCAAAAGTAGATGATATTAATAGGGGTGCCATTATCATCATGGGCAAAGCTCATTAAGAATTTTGTGGTTGGATGATCGGGTGATTGTAAGATCAAAATCACAGGAGTGATTGTGAAGAAAATGCCTAGAAATATTTTTGCAACCTCTAGGATTGGTGCCCAGTTAAATTGGTTTTCTTGTCGTAATATTTTAGGTGTAAAGCGTAATGATATAAAGATTACAACGATGAAGATAATATCTCTGAAGACATTTTCTAGAGCAACATTAGTATTGTGCACTTTGAAATAGATATTAGGGTTCCAAAATCCAGACATAATGATACCAGCCAATACAACACCAATTAAGATGAAATTAAATTGTCCCTTAATGACAATGTGATTAGCTTTTAAGGGTTGTGCCTGTATGCCTTCTTTTTCATAAAGTTTGCTATCAATTAAATAGAAGAGCATTAATAAGATGCCAGATGTAATAATGACAGGCATGAGCATATATTGAAGCGTCCAGAAGAAGCTGACGCCTTCTAAAAAGCCTAAGAATAACGGGGGATCACCTAATGGCGTTAAGCCTCCGCCAATATTAGCAACTAAGAAAATAAAGAAGATGATGACATGGACTTTATATTGTCTATGTTGGTTGGCTTGTAAAATAGGACGAATGAGTAACATGGATGCACCTGTTGTACCCATGATGGATGCTAACATTGTACCAATCAATAGTATTGTGACGTTTAAAGCAGGGCTGGGTGCAAATGTGCCTGAGATTTGTATCCCGCTTGAGACGACGTATAGCGTCAATAAAAGTAGTATGAAGGGAATGTATTCTGATAAAATGGTATCCGTTAAAACTGAAACGCTGATCGGTGTACCAAAGTTAATTAATAATGGGATAAAGAATGCAATTCCCCATGCAAAGGTTATTTTTCCGTAATGGTTGAGCCATAATTGTGGCGCAAACAGGGGCATAAAAGCAATGGATGCTATAAGTCCAGCAAAAGGAATAGTATATAAAATAGATAATGTTGTGCCATCTATAGATATAGATGAGGCGAAAGAAGTTTGAAATAAACCTTGTACAAATAAAATGAGAAATAAAAAAATGCGCATTACACCCTCTAGAAAATGATGTATCAAATGGAATTTGAGTTTGGTGGAAAACCAGAATACGCTATATCAGAGTGATAAAATCCGTGATTCAGTCAAATTAAGATGCTAATTGTTAATACTTTACCAAATAATTATAATATTATTTTGAATAAGTTGTGTTATTACTACTGTATATAAATTGATCTAATTTAGCGGTATTTTTTTTGTTGAGTGGTTTATACTTATCGACCACATATAATATATGTACGTAAAGTTTTTTATCTAGTTTTTAAAGGCTTATGGAATGAAATATAAAATAGTTTTTCGAGGAAAGTTTAATCCAGATGTTAATCAAAATGACATTCTCGAAAATTTATCAGAATTATTTGATGAATCTGTCGATGACGTTCATCAGAAGTTCTTTTCATTACATGGTCAAGAAAAAATTTTGATTTCAGGATTGAGTAATAGTGATGCTGTAGAATATAAAGAGGCATTGACTGAAGCTGGTGTCGAAGTTGATATCGATTTAGATTTGGATATGGATGATTTTTCAAGTTTTGATACAGAAATTACTGATATACCTGTACAAAAACCTAAGATGCCAACTAAGAAATCTGCGTCCGTACAAAATCAATCTGACACTGAAATTTCTCTTACATTGAATACATTTGATGATACTGGTATTCAACCAGCTAATACTGCTAAGCCAAAACAAAATGATATTCGCAGTAGATTTTTAGAGGCTCAAGAATTTACACTCATGAAGAGCGATGATGATGCTCAAATGGAAGAAGAAAATAGAGTTGCGAAATTAAAAAGAATTACTAAAAAAAGCCATGAGCACATAGAAATTGATGATCGAGATGTAGGCGTAGAACCACCGCTGTTTCACAGTGGTGTGAGAATTGGGCGATTGAGATTTTTATGTCGAGTTACATTTGCAATGGCAATTTTGATGGCATGTGTAAATGTATTACCGCTTTATCTTAAAAGTTATATGGGCAGTGCTAGTTTTATCCCTTCTTTCTTTTTAGTCTTTTTTGCCTTTATGTTTGTCATTATGATCATTAGTCAAAGATTTTGTGATATTGATAATCTCACAGTTGGCTCTATGGCATTTGTAGTTATAATATTAGGTACATTAATGATTAGTTTTTTCATTAATGAATACTATGCATTAAGTGATGCGAAAATTAAATTTGCGAAAGATTTTTTGCAAAATAATTCCATGAGCCAAAACTTCTTTTCTATGCAAAAAGTGCTGGATGCATACTTAACAGAAGCTTCACAAAAACATTTGATCCAACAAATTGACTCAATCATTAAATGGATTGTGTATATTGCAGTGATTGGTGGGGCGATTTTATTATTTGCTTTGCCAGGCGTTGAAGGCAATAACCAATTTGGTTCACCATCTGAAACTCCTAATGCTAAAAGTTATGCAGTTTTTGCCGTGAGCCTTTTAGTCTTTATTTATGCGCTATCTTACCCGTATAGTACAAAAGAGCATAGAGCAGAGCATAAGCTATACCAGATTGAGTTGTATGAATATTTAGGTCTTTTAAAACCATTGCCTGATGAGTTTGAAATGGTTTATAGAGAGTATTTACAGAAAACTCAACAAAAGCTCGGTAATTAATCTATAATTACAGTCCATAATTTGAATTCAGGAGAGAAATCATATAGAGTTCTCTCCTCTTTATTTGATAGAAATTAACTGCATGAAGAACATTAGAAACTTTTCCATTATTGCCCACATTGATCATGGTAAATCCACGATTGCCGATCGTTTCATCCAAATTTGTGATGGATTGAGCGACCGCGAAATGGAGGCTCAAGTTTTAGACTCTATGGATATCGAAAGAGAACGTGGTATTACAATTAAGGCCCACTCTGTATCTTTAGACTATAAAGCTCGAAATGGTGAAGTTTATCATTTGAACTTCATTGATACGCCAGGACACGTTGACTTCTCATACGAAGTATCGCGCTCTTTATTTGCATGTGAAGGTGCTTTGTTGGTTGTGGATGCAGCGCAAGGCGTGGAAGCACAATCTGTTGCAAACTGTTACACGGCTTTGGATCATGGCTTAGAAGTTGTGCCAATATTGAATAAAATTGACTTACCCGCAGCTGACCCAATGAAAGTTGCTGCTGAAATTGAAGATATCATCGGCATTGAAGCAATGGATGCTGTGACATGTTCTGCAAAAACGGGCATGGGTGTTGAGGATGTTTTAGAAGAATTAGTCTTAAAAGTACCCGCACCGAAAGGTGATCCTGATGCACCTTTGAAAGCTTTGATCATCGATTCATGGTTTGACCCATATGTGGGTGTTATTTCATTGGTACGTATTTTCGATGGTGTTTTACGACCACGTGATAAAATGCAAGTGATGAGCAGTAAACGTGTTTATCAAGTGAGCCATGTAGGTGTATTTACGCCAAAACGTGAAGATAAGAAAGAGTTATCAGCAGGGCAAGTAGGCTTCGTAATTGCAGGTATTAAAGACATTGATGGTGTACCCGTCGGTGATACATTAACGTTGGAGAATAAGCCAGCGAATGAACCAGTACCAGGTTTCCAAAAAGTTCAATCTCGTGTTTTTGCAGGCTTATTCCCTGTAGATTCAACAGACTTTGAAAACTTGCGTGAAGCTTTAGAAAAATTAAGATTAAATGATGCTTCATTGAACTTTGAGCCTGAATCATCTCAAGCATTGGGCTTTGGCTTCCGCTGTGGTTTCTTGGGTATGCTTCACATGGAAATCATTCAAGAGCGTTTAGAGCGTGAATATGATCTAGATTTGATCACAACTGCACCAACAGTAATTTATGAATTAGAAAAAACTGATGGCGAAGTAGTGATGATTGATAACCCTAATGATTTGCCTCCACCGAACAAAATTAAAGAATTGCGTGAGCCAATCATTCGCGCAAATATTTTAACGCCACAAGAATACTTAGGTAATATCATTACTTTATGTATTGAAAAACGTGGTGTTCAGAAGAATCTGGTCTATGCAGGCTCACAAGTGCAATTGCAATTTGAATTACCAATGAGTGAAGTAGTTTTAGACTTCTTTGATCGCCTGAAATCTATTTCTCGTGGTTATGCATCATTTGACTATGAGTTTGTTCGTTATGAACCAGCTAACTTAGTGAAAGTAGATGTGTTAATCAATGGTGAAATGGTGGATGCGTTAGCATTGATCATTCATAAAGACAATGCTGTTTACCGTGGTCGTGAATTGGTTGAAAAAATGCGTGAATTGATTCCGCGCCAAATGTTTGATATCGCAATTCAAGCCGCTATTGGCGCAAATGTTATTGCGCGAAGCACTGTAAAAGCTATGCGTAAAGATGTATTGGCAAAATGTTACGGTGGTGATGTTAGCCGTAAACGCAAATTGTTAGAAAAGCAGAAAGCAGGTAAGAAACGTATGAAACAAGTGGGTAATGTTGAGATTCCACAATCTGCATTCTTGGCTGTTTTACAAACTGGTAGTAAGTAAATAAGGAATTATTATGTTTTCCCAATTCACACATTACTTAGCAATCGCGATTGTTATTTCTGTTCCAATAACGGGTATTATTTTATTGGTGGATCGTCTTTACTTTAAGAAAAATAGAGAAAAAGATACAAAATTACCTATTTTAGTGGATTGGGCTGCATTTTTATTTCCTGTTGTTTTAGTTTTAACTGTGTTGCGTTCTTTCATCGCTGAACCTTTTATTATTCCAAGTGGTTCTATGCAGCCAACTCTTTATGCAGGTGACATGATTGTTGCAAATCGTTGGTCATTTGGCTTACGTTATCCAATCACGAATAAACGTATTTTCAGTGAAGAAGGTGAAGGTGTGAATCGTGGTGATATTGCTGTATTTAAATATCCAGTGGATCCACGCATTAATTACATTAAACGTATTGTTGGTATCCCTGGCGATGTCATTGATTACAAGAATAAAGTATTAACCATCAATGGAGAACCTGTTAAATATGAATACGTTGGGGCTGCATTAGAGCCAACTTCTGAGATTATTTATACAGAATTTTTACCATCGCAAGATGGCATTGTGGAACATGGCATTCAAGTTGCACCTTACAATACAACAGCTGATCACGGCATGGGATTAAAACAACAATTTCCATTCAAAGTGCCAGATGGTAAATATTTAGCATTTGGTGATAACCGTGATAATAGTGCAGATAGTCGTTTCTGGGGGTTTGTTACTGACGATCAACTCGTTGGTAAAGCCAATTTTATTTGGATGAACTATAAATGTGTGACGCAATTGAAAGATTGTGACCATATTTTTACAATACTTAAGTAGTTATGTTGGAACAGTTACAAAAAAAATTAAATTACCACTTCAAAGATCTTGCTTTATTAAAGCAAGCTTTAGTGCATAGATCCGTCTCGCGCTCACATAATGAGCGTTTAGAGTTTTTAGGTGATGGTTGCCTGAATTTTATTATTGCGTATGCGTTATATGAGCGTTTTCCTGATGCTAAGGAAGGCGAACTATCCAATATTCGTGCGCATTTAGTCAAAGAAAGCACGCTGCATAAAATTGCTAAAATTTTGGAGCTACCAAAACATTTAGTGATCAGCTATGGCGAGCGCAAAAATGATGGTGCAAAACGTGCTGGTATCTTAGCAGATACCGTGGAAGCAATCATTGCTGCTGTTTTTATTGACAGTGGTTTTGAATCTGCGCAAAAAGTCGTTTTGACATTATATGATTCTGAATTACATACAATTCATGAGACATCATTCAAATGTGTGACAGAGTCTGTCAAAGATCCTAAGAGTCGTTTGCAAGAATATTTGCAAGCGATTAATCAAAATATTCCAGAGTATGAAGTGGTTGCTATTGAAGGTCAGGATCATGCCCAGACATTTAAAATCGCTTGCCATGCTCAATCATTAACAACTATTGCAGAAGGAACAAGCAAGAAGCGTGCAGAGCAGAATGCCGCACAAATAATGCTTGAGAAATTATTATGAATCAACATGCTGGTTACGTTTCAATCATAGGTCGTCCTAATGTTGGTAAATCGACGTTAATGAATCGTTTGATTGGGCAAAAAATTAGTATTACATCTAGTAAACCACAAACAACACGTCATGCGATTACAGGGATTTATACAGATCATTATTGCCAAGCAATTTTTATTGATACGCCAGGATTACATAAAGCAGAGCATTCTGCTTTAAACCGCCATTTGAATAAAACAGCAACTAGCTCATTAGAAATGGCTGATGTGATTTTGTTTATGGTGGAAGCATTAAAATTTACACCAGATGACGAATTGGCTTTAAAACGTTTGAAATACATTGAAAAGCCTGTGATTTTGGTAGTCAACAAAGTAGATCATATCAAGAATAAAGAAGAGTTATTTCCATTCTTATCTGAAATGATGAGCAAGCATCAGTTTGTAGAGTGTTTGCCAATTTCTGCATTGGATGATAAACAGATGAAGCTAGTGGTAAAATCATTGACACATTACTTACCAGAGCAAGCATTCTTATTCAATGAAGATGAAATTACAACAGCTTCTAGTTCATTCTTAGCTAGTGAAGTGTTGCGTGAAAAATTAACACGTCGTCTAAACCAAGAGCTACCTTATGCTTTAACTGTTGAAATTGAAAGCTTTGAAGAAGAAGCTGAAATGATTCGTATCAATGCTGTGGTTTGGGTGGAACGTGAAACTCAAAAAGGTATTGTGATTGGTAAAAACGGTACAACTTTGAAAGAAGCAAGTACGCAAGCACGCCAAGATTTAGAAAAATTATATGACAAAAAAGTGTTCTTAAAAGCTTTTGTGAAAGTTCGTCAAGGTTGGTCAGATGATGAACGCTCATTGAATGCATTGGGCTACATGGGAACAGATCTCTAAAATGCAAAAATCAGTTCAAGGTGCTTTATGGATGATCGCAACAGGCGTTGCATTTGCTGCGATCAATGTCATTACACCATTTATTAGTGGTAAATATCCTATAAGTTCAGAATGGACTGCATTTTTCCAATATAGTTTTGCTTTCTTATTTTTATTCCCAATGTTTTTAAAAGCAGGATTAAAACGAGTTGCAACTACACAGCGTTTTTGGATTCACTTATTAAGAATTTTGGCTGCTATTGTTGGTGTTCAATTGTGGGTGAAAGCTTTGAGTTTGCAATTTCCAATTGGTGAAGGTGTCGCATTACTCATGACATCACCTTTATTTGCAAGTATTGGTGCAGCTCTATTTTTGAAAGAAAAAGCAACAGTTACACGCATAGTGGTTACAATCATTGGATTTATTGGTGCAATGCTCATATTGAGCCCAAGTTACCAAGCAATGAATTACATTGCGTTTTTACCATTAGCAGCAGCACTATTTTGGGCTATTTATTCATTGTTGATTAAATACTTAACAGACAAAGATCATCCTTTAACATTGCTGTTTTACTTATATTTATTGATGTTTCCAATCAATTTAATTTTAGCTTTAACTGGTAATTTCTCTCATGGTATTGCAGGATTAGGGTTTGAATTTACCATAGAATTATTAGGCTACTTGTTGGCTTTAGGCTTCCTAACGATGATTGCTCACTTTACATTAGTGAAAGCTTATCAAGCTGCTGATGCAATTTATGTTCAGGCTTTCGATTACATCAAATTGCCTTTGAACACATTATTAGGTTTCATCTTCTTTGGTTGGGCAGTTGGCACACAATTCTGGATGGGCGCGATCATCATGATTACTGCGCTTTTATACATTACTTATTCTGAGTCTAAAAAATAATTTATGCTAAGTTATAGACATGGATTCCATGCTGGGAATCATGCGGACGTATTAAAACATTACGTCCTTTTTTCTGTCCTCAATTATTACAATGAGAAAGATAAACCATATTGGTATATCGATACTCATTCTGGTGCAGGCTTATATGATATTAATTCGGAGTTTTCTGAGAAAACTGGTGAATATCATGGAGGCATTGGCCTATTACAGAAAGAGAAAAATTTACCAAACGAGTTTTTTGACTTTTTAGAGTTTTTGGTACAGTTTCAAATTGACAAGAAGCTTTATCCAGGTTCTCCTGTCATCGCACAAAAATTAGTGCGTGCAATAGATCGTGTAAAGCTTTTTGAATTACATCCTGCAGATAGTGATCATTTGATCAATAATTTTAAAGGGCAAGGTGTTAAGTATCAAATTCAGAAAAGCGATGGCTTTCAAGGTTTGATTAGCTTATTGCCACCTTCAACGCGTCGCGCTGTAATTTTAATCGATCCTCCTTATGAGGATAAAAGCGATTACAAAACTGTATTGAATACATTGCAAGAAGCTCATAAACGCTTTGCAACAGGCACATATATGGTTTGGTATCCATTATTACCACGAGATGAAAGCTTAAATCTGCCGAATAAGTTAGGTAAAGCATTTAAGAACGACAACTTTTTGAATGTAACCCTATCTGTGTATGAAGGCAAGCATGATGAATTTGGTATGTATGGTAGTGGTTTATTTATCTTAAACCCGCCTTATACATTGGAAAAAGAATTAGAAAAGTTGATGCCAGTTTTGGTGAAAACATTAGGCCAAGATGAAGGTGCGAACTATACTTTAGAAAGTTCGGCTAAGTAATTAAAATTATGATAGTAAAAAGCCCTGATATGGACATGATCAGGGCTTTTTTGAGGGGGGAGAGTAATCGTATAAAACAGTTTCATTGAATGTTGAAACTGTTTTTATTATATTATCTTTACAATACTTTTCAAGTATTTTTTATAAATGACATGAAAAAACAGCTTGGTTATCTTTAAAGGCTTAGCCAAGACAGAATATATATTGTGTATAAATCAATAGCATATGTATTTATTATGGGTTACTTTATACCAAAAGCATTAAAAAAGTCCTGACTAAGATTTTAGTCAGGACTTTTGATTTTACAATTAAGTTTTATTTAATTTTTAATTTGTTTCTGCATATTGTTTTGCTTGTTCTTCTAAGAACTCAGGATGGTTAACTTGACGATATTGCTGAACTGCTTCAGAGATACCTTCGCCGCCAACGTGTGAGCGAACATACTGGCTGATGAACTTAGATTTCTCTTCTGCTGCAGCTTTTGATTTATCCATTGAAGATACAATGAATGTCACAATAAATGCTGTTGGGATAGAGAATAAAGCAGGGTTATTGTATGGGAACAATGCACTTTCGTGGCCCAATACATTGATCCAAACTTCTGGTCCAAATAAGATCATTACAACAGCTGTGATCAAACCTGCCGCACCACCAATTACAGCGCCTTTCGTTGTTAAACCTTTCCAATACATAGATAAGAATAACAATGGGAAGTTAGCTGAAGCTGCAATTGAGAATGCTAAACCTACTAAGAATGCAACGTTTTGTTCTTCAAACAATAAACCTAACAAGATTGCGATCACACCTAAGGCAGCTGTTGTGAAACGAGAAACTAATAGCTCAGTTTTCATTACAGGCTTACCTTTTTTGATCACGTTTGCATAGAAGTCATGGCTGATTGCTGAAGCACCAGACAATGTTAAACCTGCAACAACCGCAACCAATGTCGCAAATGTTACCGCTGACATGAAGCCTAAGAAGATGTTGCCACCAATTGCGTGTGATAAATGGATTGCAACCATGTTAGCACCACCAATGATCGCACCTTCTGGTGTTGAGTATGAAGGTTGGTTCATGATGTAAACGATCGCACCGAAACCGATGATGAACATTAATAAGTAGAAGTAACCGATGAAACCTGTTGCATACAATGCTGATTTACGAGCTTCTTTCGCATCTTTAACTGTGAAGAAACGCATCAAGATATGTGGTAAACCTGCTGTACCGAACATCAAGCCAATACCTAAAGAAATCGTATCGATTGGGTTAGGGTATTTCAAACCAGGAGCCATGATTTCGATGCCTTTTGGATGTACTTCAGTTGCTTTTACGAATAAAGTTTCCATATTGAAACCTACCCAGTAAAGAACAACGAATGACATGAATGTCGCACCAATCAAAATCAATACAGCCTTGATCATTTGAACCCATGTTGTTGCCAACATACCGCCTAATAATACGTAGATCATCATCAAGATACCAACAATGAATACAGCGATGTTATAGTTCAAACCAAACAACAATTCGATCAATTTACCTGCGCCCACCATTTGTGCGATCAAATATAATAATACGATCGTTAATGTTGAGAATACAGCCAAAATACGAATAGGTGTTTGTTGTAATCTAAATGCAGTTACATCCGCAAATGTGAAGCGGCCTAAGTTACGGAATCTTTCTGCCATCAATAACAAAATTACTGGCCAACCGATGAAGAAACCGAATGCATAAATCAAGCCATCGAAACCTGAAGCAAATACCAACGCTGATAAGCCCAAGAATGATGCTGATGATAAATAGTCACCTGCGATTGCTAAACCGTTTTGGAAGCCAGAAATACCACCACCAGCTGTATAGAAGTCTGATGCAGATTTAGTTTTATTCGATGCCCAGAAAGTGATAGCGATGGTTGCTGCAACAAACACGAAGAACATGATGATTGCAGTCCAGTTTTTACCACCTGATTGTGTTGTTTGTGCAACAGCAACGCCAAATAATCCAAATGCGATCAAGCATAGGAATTGTCTAAGAAGATTATTTCTCATTGCCGATCTCCTTCAATACACGAATCGTTTTTGGATCGAAATAAGTATTAGTCTTATGTACGTAATAACATGTCACTAAAATCGTCCAAATAATCAAAAAGAATCCTGCTGGAATTCCCCATGTTGTAACCATTTTTTCTGCCAATGGCATACCAACAATGCTTGGTGCGAATGCAGCTGCAACAACGATTAATATATATAAACCTAATGTAAGCGTTAATAAAATTAAACTGAATCTTTGTTTTTCTGCAACCATATCTTTAAATCTTTGATCATTATAAATACGATTCACAATCGCTTCATCATAGAGAAGCTTCGAATCATCAATTTTTATGGGTTCAGCCATAAATCCTCCTAAATTTTTTAATTTGTCATTATTTATTAAATTAAATCGTCAACGCATTTTGTACGTATTTTTTTTAATATCTAAAACGCCTCCTCACGTAAGAAGATACAAATTTCTGTAGAATTTGCAAATGAAAACTATTTTTCAAGAAAAAAAGGAATGCTGTAAATTTTAGATAAAACCTTTGGTCAGCATTGGTATGCTTAGATCATTCATATAAATATAAGAAAATAAGTTGACTATTTTTAATGCAAAATATTTTTAATAAAACTACATTTCTCTAACAAAAAAATTCATTAAAAGGATATAAATTTAGGATAATAAACACAGAAATTAATGGTTATTGCAATATAGTTGCTTTTATCTCGCTAGGCGTGCTATATAATTAATGTGTAATGTCGTGCCCACAAGGCAGGATAAAACGATCATACCACCTAACTTGATCAGACATTATTGGTAATTAATTTAATAGAATTTCAAGAAAGTTTAACAGGGATAGAATATGCCAAAATATCGTTCACATACTTCGACGCAGGGTCGAAATATGGCGGGAGCACGTGCTTTGTGGCGTGCAACAGGAATGACTAATGAAGATTTTAAGAAACCAATCATTGCTGTGGTCAACTCATTTACTCAGTTTGTTCCAGGACATGTTCATCTAAAAGATCTAGGGCAGATGGTTGCTCGTGAAATTGAGAAAGCTGGTAGTGTTGCAAAAGAATTTAATACAATCGCGGTAGATGATGGTATTGCAATGGGCCATGATGGCATGTTGTATTCATTGCCAAGCCGAGATTTAATCGCTGATTCAGTGGAATACATGGTGAATGCTCATTGCGCAGATGCGATGATCTGTATATCTAACTGTGACAAAATTACACCTGGAATGTTGATGGCTTCAATGCGCTTAAATATTCCTACGATTTTTGTTTCAGGCGGGCCAATGGAATCAGGGAAGCTTGTTTGGAATAGTGAAAATTTACGCTTAGATCTTGTGGATGCTATGGTTATGGCAGCGGATGATCGTGAAGCGGATGATAAAGTACAAGCGATCGAAGAAAATGCTTGCCCAACATGTGGTTCATGTTCAGGAATGTTCACGGCAAACTCTATGAACTGTTTAACAGAAGCATTGGGTTTATCTTTACCTGGCAATGGCTCAATGTTGGCAACGCATAAAAATAGAGAAGGCTTATTCTTAGAAGCTGCGCGCCAAATTGTTAAAAATACTCGTGATTATTATGAAAATAATAATGAGAATGTTTTGCCACGCAATATTGCATCATTCAAAGCATTCGAAAATGCGATGATGTTGGATATCGCAATGGGCGGATCAAGCAATACAGTATTGCACTTATTGGCAGCAGCACATGAAGCTGGCGTTGATTTCTCAATGAAGGATATTGATCGCTTATCGCGTAAAGTTCCACATTTGTCTAAAGTATCACCTTCCACAAGTAAATATCATATGGAAGATGTTCATCGTGCTGGCGGTATTATTAGTATTTTAGGTGAATTAGCGCGTATGAATTTATTACATACAGATTGCTCTACAGTTCACTCTAAAGACTTAGCTGAAGCGATTGAGAAGTGGGATATCACACAAACGAATGATGAAAATGTACATCATTTCTTTAAATCTGCGCCTGGTGGTGTAAGAACAACAGAAGCATTCAGCCAAGATCGTTATTTTGATTCATTGGATGATGATCGTCAGAATGGTTGCATTCGTAGTGGTGAGTTTGCTTATAGCCAAGATGGCGGTATTGCAGTGTTATACGGCAATATTGCAAAAGATGGCTGTATTGTAAAAACTGCAGGCGTAGATGATTCTATCTTGAAATTCACTGGTAAAGCACGCGTTTACGAAAGCCAAGATTCAGCAGTTAAAGGTATTTTGAATAATGAAGTACAAGCCAATGAAGTTGTGATCATTCGTTACGAAGGTCCAAAAGGTGGACCAGGTATGCAAGAAATGTTGTATCCAACATCTTATTTGAAGTCTAAAGGCTTGGGTAAAGCATGTGCATTGTTAACAGATGGTCGTTTCTCAGGTGGAACATCAGGATTATCAATTGGTCATGCTTCACCAGAAGCAGCTGAAGGTGGCGTAATTGCCATTGTAGAAACAGGTGATGAAATCATCATTGATATTCCTAACCGTTCAATTCATTTGAATTTGTCACAAGAAGTGATTGATACACGCTTAGTGGAACAAGCTAAATTTGGTTTTGTACCGAAAGAAGAGCGTTCCCGTAAAGTATCAGCTGCATTGCAAGTTTATGGTGCATTGGCAACATCTGCAGCATTTGGTGCAGTTCGCGATGTGAATCGTTTAAAACAAATTAAGTAAAATAGAGCAAGTTGATATAAGCCTATCTATTTAAATATAGATGGGCTTTTAAATGGATTATGAAACGACTGACCGTCGGTCAATGTGCTAGAATATAAAATTGAACTTAAACGCATTACAATAAAAAGCCCTACAAAATAGGGCAATGTCATAACTAATAATATAAAAGTATGAATTATTTTTTCAATTGCTCAGCGACAGCGCCAAAGAAATCAGTATCTTCAATTGGAATAACTGTTGTTGGTTTAGGTTGCGCACCCCAAACAGCAATCACCAAATTTTCTTTAGGGTTCACATAAACATGTTGGCCAAAAATGCCAACAGCTTCATAAGCGCCTTCATTGGTTGCATAATCTGAATCTACAACAGGCCAAAGCATATAACCATAATCAACTTTTTCACCACCGATCATTTGCTGTGCACCAGCTTCTTTCATCCAACCTTTTGGTAATGATTCTTTACCATCAATGATGCCTTCATTTAATAGTAATAAGCCAAAACGAGCATAATCACGTAAAGTTGCAGATAAACCGCTGCCACCAACTTCTAAGCCTTCAGGAGATTCTAACCACCAAGTTGCATCAGATTCCATACCAGCTTTTGTCCAAATTTTTTCAGATAAATATTCACTCACTGGCTTACCAACGGCTGCTTTCACTAATGCACCAGCAACTTGTGTATCTCATGTACTGTAATTCAAATCTGTGCCAGGTTCAACAGAACGAGGTAAGCTTGCCAATAATTTCAGTGCTTCACCTGGTTTTTGTTCCAATTGAATTTCTAATAGTTTACGACGATCAGAAGTTGGATCTGTATAGGTTTCATTCCAAGCAACGCCAGAAGCCATTTGCAAAATATGTTTAACAGTTACACCATCGTAGCTACTGCCTTTTAATTCGGGCAAATAATTCACAATTGGATCATCAATGCTTTTGATATAACCATCTTGAATTGCCATGCCAATCAATGTTGCTGTGATAGATTTCACAACAGACATTGACATCCAGCGTGTATCTTCATTATTGCCCAATTCATAATCTTCCAATACGATTTCGCCATCTTTAATGATAATTAATCCGCCGATTCTATTGATGGATAGATAATCATAGAGATCATAATCTTTACCATGGGATTTGAATTTCACATTGCCTAGTTTTTCCTTAGCGTGCGGTAATGTTTTTACATTACTAGGATCATGGGCAACTTTAGCCGTTGCAAATAGACGATCAATATTACGGAAAGTATTTGCTTGTAGATCTGGTGTGAGCGCACCATCATAAACTTGACGCACTGTACCAATTGGCTCATCTTTATGTGGATTTACAACATCATGAGCAAGTGCAGATGATGTCAATAATGCAAATGAAACACTTAAAGCTAAAAAAGCTCTTTTGAACTTTTGTGAAGATTGCTGCATAAAAACTCCTCTGTGATTAATCGACCATATAGCTATTTTTGTAATTATTATTGTGTGTAAAAATATTTACACCAATCGGAGTCTAGCAGAATTAAACAGGTGAGCATATACAGCTAACAGTGAGTAAATTTAGAATAGTGTTCTAATTATTAGAATTGACTCTTAGATTAATTGAATTACAATACGCGAATGATTCACAGCACTTTTTAATGTGCTTATTTTAAAGAAGGAGGCTAAAAACAATGAGTTTGTGTAAATTAATCGAATATACACATTTCTTTGGTAATCGCCGTAGCTCAGGTTCTTTCAGTTTTAAACTGCGATAACTCAGCCTGAGCAAATAGATAGACAAGAAATTTGATTCAGCTTACTGGGTAATCGCAATGATTAATCCATAGTTTTTTTCGTCTTGAAAAAACTAACTTGAGAGTAAGTTATGAGCACTTTATTATCAGTACAATCAGTTTCTTATGAAACTTCACTTAAAAAATTATTTAAAAATATCTCTTTTTCCATTCAAACTGGCGAGCGAATTGGCTTAATTAGCCACAATGGCAGTGGCAAAAGTACTTTATTACATTTAATCACACAGCAATTACCGTTAAGTCATGGCAATATCTCGTTTGCTAATCATTGCATTTATGCATATATCGAACAGCATTTGCCAAGTGATCTCACGCATTCTACTGTTTTAGAAGCTGTATTAAGTAAGCTGCCTGAAGAAAAAAGAATGATGGAAAGTTGGCGAGCAGAAATATTGCTGGCGGAGCTTGGATTTCATGAATCGCAATATCATCAAAGCATTAATACATTAAGTGGCGGGCAACATACAAGATTATTGCTCGGCCGTGCGCTAATGAATCAACCTGATTTGTTATTTTTAGATGAACCTAGTAATCATTTAGATTTACCAACCATTTTATGGCTCACTCAGTTTTTGCAAAATTGGCGCGGTACATTCGTTCTAGTTTCCCACGATCAAAATTTGTTGGATCAAGTGACAAATACAACGTGGATTTTGCGTGATGAAAGCTTACATTATTTTCAATTGCCATGTTCTGAAGCAAGGCAAGCATTGATTGAGCATGATATTGCAGATGAACATCGCCATAAATCTGAGCAAAAGGAAATAGATCGTATTACTGTGAGTGCGAAGCGTTTAGCATTGTGGGGTAAAACTTATGATAATGAGAGTTTTGCCAGAAAAGCTAAGAAAATGGAGAAGCAAATCGCCCATTTGGAAGATCAACAAACTGTGTTAACCGAAGGTTATCAATGGCAGTTACTATTGAATGGTAAAGGGATTAAGGCAGATCGAGTACTTGCGCTAGAAAATGCAGATATTTATACGCCAAATGATGATCACTTTTTATTTCAATTGGATCATTTATCCATAAAAAGCGGTGATAAACTCGCCATCATTGGGGAAAATGGTTGTGGTAAATCAAGCTTTCTACAATCATTGTGGCAAAAATATCTCATGAATATGGATGAACAAGCAGTTCGTTTTCATCCTGCGATTAAGGTTGGCTACTATGATCAGCAATTACAACAGTTATTAGATACTGATACTTTATTGGATGCATTATCCAATTTTGCATCTTTGCCTGAAAATGATCGAAAAATGGCATTGATTAATGCAGGCTTTGCTTACAATCGACATCATCAAAAAGTTTCAACATTGAGTGGTGGCGAGCGATCTCGTTTGCTATTCATTGGGCTAAGCTTAGGGCAATATGAGCTATTGCTCTTAGATGAGCCAACGAACCATTTGGATATGGAAGGCAAAGAAGCTTTGGCAGAACAAATCGCCCAGTTTGAAGGTGCAATTATATTGGTAAGCCATGATCAATGGCTCATTGAAAATAGTTGCCAACGATTTGGGCTGATTCATCAGCAGAAGTTTATGGAATATAGCGAACCTGAATCTGCTTATCATGTTTTATTGGGTTCAACTGCTTTGGATACTTGTGATAATACTTCTGAAATAGAATCAGAAACTATTAGCCTAGAGTATAAAGCAGATATTCATGAGGATTTGTTATTACGTGAATGGGTTGAATTAGAACAAAAACTTAATGATGATTTAGCACGAAAACCAACACATCAAAAACCACTATTACAAAAACAGTGGCAAGAAAGATTATTGGAAATAGAGCAATTGTTGAATAAGTAATCTTTTAAAAATAAAGCTCCTTGGTTTTGTACCAAGGAGCTTTTGTTTTAATGAGTATTAGATATACTATTGAAATAACTTTTACATTATTAAAACGAGATAATCATGTTTGATTATGATGATGAAGATTTATCTAAAGGAATAAAACAGAAAATTAAAGACAATAGCGCACAATGCAATTTTTTGAAAAATAGAATTCGTGAAACTTTTTTAAAAAGAGAGCATAGCCCCAAAAAGCGTAATCTTTGGCATCAAGCGTGTGAAGAGTTTCATGCGAATAAAGAGAAATTGTATTTTCCAGATGGTGAAAGTCAACTGCATTCAAGCAACCCTGAAAAATGGGATTTTTATGTGGTTGAAAAGGTCTTATGCTTTTTAGAAGTAAGACCTTACCATGATAGATCGGGATATATACGGAAGTATTTGCTACGGCATATTAAAAAAGCTTATTTAACAGATAAACAAAAAGTACGTCTAGAAGTTGTATATCAACGAGAAAAAGCTTGGAAAAATAAACGTATGCTGAAAGTTATAAATCCAAAATCTTAGTTTCACAATAATAACCTTTACCACCAACATAGACTTTTTCGATTTCGTTATCATTATTTGTTGTTAACTTAACGAGAATTTCAGAAGGTGAATTTAAAGAATAGCCTTGCTCAAATACATAAAGCTCTTTTTGGATGTTATGTTTTTGATGAAGATAGCAAGCCAATGCACCATTGGAAGTGCCAGTTGCAGCTTCTTCATCGATCTCATAGAGCGGTGCAAAGTTTCTACAGATCATACGATCATCATCGAATGTATATAAATGCGTACCAATTACGTCATATTTTTCACTAATTTCTTTAATTTGATCAAAATTAGGTTGCAGATTATGTAATTGTGCTTCGCTCTGAATCGGAATCAAAATATCTCTTAATCCTGTCGAAATAATTTGAATAGGGAATTCAGTATTAATATTCTCAGTATCAAAGCAATCAATGAATTCATTCGTAGGAATCACATCATAGAATTGAGGTTGGTTTTGTTCCATAAAAATAGAACCATCTTTGATGGTAATTGAAAGTACGCCACTATTAGTTTCGATCGTGTAGTGATCTTTAGACAACATATTCAAATGCATCATAATCACAAATGAACCAATTGTTGCATGGCCACACAAATCTACTTCTTCTTTGGGCGTAAAATATTCCAATTTATAATCGGCAAGTGATGATTGTGATATATATGCAGTTTCTGCATAGCCCAATTCTTTCGCAATGGCCATTTTTTGAATTATTGTTAATGGTTGATCCATCAAAACAACACCAGCTTTATTACCACCTTGATTATCTTTGCTGAATGCGCTTGCTACATAGACTGTTATTTGCATAAATCACCTGACTAATATTTGATAGTAGAGCTTATAACATAGAAAGGAGGATGTATAAAAATTCTGTGTAAATTTGCTCCAATAATAATTAAGCAGTAGTTTTTCTACTGACTACGTAGAAATAAAATCATTTGTGGCTTTGATTTTTCAAATCTATACTGATTTCAGATTAACAAGAATCTGAGTGAATAATAACTGAATCAAGAGGATTAAGATTATGACAAATAAAGTTGCAATTATTACAGCCGCAGGTAGCGGAATGGGCGCAGCGACTGCGAGAAAATTAGCAGAGGATGGTTATAAAGTTGCCATTTTATCATCTTCAGGTAAAGGTGAAGCATTAGCAAATGAGTTAGGTGGATTAGGAATCACAGGATCCAACCAATCACCAGAAGATATTCAACGTTTGGTGGATGAAACTATGAAACGTTGGGGAAGAATCGATGTATTGGTGAATAGCGCAGGACATGGCCCACGCAAAGGTATTTTAGAGCTAACAGATGAAGATTGGCATGAAGGTATTAATACATATTTCTTAAATGCTGTGCGTCCAACACGATTGGTTGTACCGATTATGCAACAACAAAAATCAGGTTCTATCATTAATATCTCCACAACATGGGCTTTTGAACCAAGTGTGCTATTTCCAACATCTGCGGTTGCGCGCGCAGGTTTGGCGGCTTTCACAAAAATGTGTTCAGATGAATATGCGATGGATAACATACGTTTCAATAATGTATTACCAGGCTGGATTGATAGTTTGCCAATGTTGGATGAACGCAGCCAAAGTGTACCAATGAAACGCTATGGCACAATGGAAGAAGTTGCTAATACTGTGGCATTTTTAGCATCGGATGGTGCAGGATATATCACAGGGCAAAATATCCGTGTGGATGGTGGATTAGCTCGCTCGATTTAAATGATCCAAGCACCATTGCCACAACGCATTAAGATCCTCACTCGATTGTGAGGATTTTTTTCTCACAAGATAATAACTAGCTTCTAAGATCATTGTCTTAGGGTGAATTTGTACTAATCTTTTGGCTGCCAAATCTCGTTCTACAAATGCCCGACATGTTAAAGCAATGCCTTGGCCAGCTAACGCAGCATCTAAAGCCAAAGCTGTTTGGTTAAAAACTGGCCCAGCTAATTCTGTATGAATATTCAGGAATTGTGGCCAAGCATTATGAGCATCATGTAAAAGTGGCAAGCTAGCTAATTGTTCTACATTCACAATATCTGGTAATTCTTTGATTAAGAAAGGGCTCGCAACAGCAATCAATTCTTGAGGGAATAATAATTGAGCTTCTAGATCATCTGAAAAATTTTCCTCAGTTAATCGTATTGCGATATCCACTTGGTCTTGATCGAAATTTGCAACATGCTCAGTTGCCATGGTTTGCAGTTTTATATGTGGCAAAGCTTTATACAAATCCGAAAAATTGGGCAGTAAGATTTTAGTCGCAACTGTTGGTGTTACACTGATTGTAATGGTTTTAGGTTGATTGAGAATTTCTTCTGTAGATTCAGCGAGTACATCAAATGCCCGTGTGACATTCACAAGATAAATAGAGCCTTCAGTTGTTAATGCTAATCCTCTAGGTAAACGGACAAATAATGCGATTCCTAAATATTCCTCTAGCATACGAACTTGCTGAGCAACGGCACCTTGGGTGACATTTAATTCTTCAGCAGCTGCACGAAAATTAAGCTTTCGACCTGAAGCTTCGAAAGCACGTAAAGCATTTAAAGAGGGAAGTTTGTGGCGTGGCAGCATAGTAGAAATAACTTATAAAGCAATAGTTTTTCTACATTCTATGAGTTTAATTTTTAATATACAATAATTAATTTTGAGATCGACTAATATAGTCAATATAAATTATTTAATAAGTGATAGAGACTAAAATGTATAGAGCAATCTTTTTTGATATTGATGATACATTGTTGGATTTTAATGAAGCGAGTTATTCTGCATTCTATAAGTCTTTTGAAATGCTTAACCTTACAATTGATGATGAAGGCTACCAAAAATTTCAAGCAATTGACCATGATTTATGGCAAGCTCAAAAGTTAGGGAAGATCACAGTTAATGATGTGATAGATTTAAGATTTCAACAGTTATTTTCAGCATTGAAGATTCAATCTGATTACGCAAAAATTCGAGATATATTTCAAACAAACCTTTCATTAGAATCTACAACGAGAAATGGTGCTCATGATATTTTAGAATATTTAAATCAAAAATATCAATTATATACAGCATCTAATGGCATCTTTATTATGCAAGAATCTCGCTTAAAACGGGCAGAGCTTTTTAATTACTTTACTGATTTATTCATTTCTGATGTGATTGGTTACGAAAAACCTGATCCAAGATTTTTCTCAGCATGTTTGTCACAGGCTGAATTAGCAACAGATGAAATATTATTTATTGGTGATAGTTTAACCGCTGATATTGTGGGTGCGACTAACTATGGGATTGATGCTTGTTGGTATAATCCTAACAGATTATTCAATGATATCGATTGCGATATTCGATATACAGTCGAATCTTTGTCACAATTAAGGGAAATCCTATAAAATTTATATGAATCGTACGCGCGTAGAATTAAACTTTGCGTATGATTATAGGTTCTAGAAAAATTGAGCAGCATAGATTCTGGTTAAATTCGAGGCTATAAAATGAGTAGATTTAAAATATTAAGTAAAAAACTATGGAAGTGTGCTCGAGAAATATTCTTGGAATTTTTTGGTTGGTTAGCATTTTTGGCACTACTAGGATTTGCAGCATATCTATTCGGTGGATGTGATGGGGTATTGGCAAGTGCATTAATGTGCTAGTTGTTTATTATAGATTCTATCATAGTATTTTTATAATTTAACATAATATATAGAAGTGGAAATAAAGTATGCATGATGGAATCACATGCTATACTATGTGCTTTCAATAGTTTCTGCCTTAATACACAATGAATTCAGAATTAATCATCAGTAGCATCTTCGCTGGTTTCAAACCAGTTCTTCCATATCTTATTTTAGTCTTTGCATTTGTGATTGCTATTATATTTCTAAAAGCCTTCATAAGAAACAAATCCAAAAGCCAACTTTTTAATAATACAAATTTTGAAGCGGTTCGCTTACTCAACAAGCAAGAAGTTAAAGTTTACGAAGCCCTAGTTGAAAATATTCAAATTCAATCTAATAACCAATACAAAGTTTTTGCTCAAGTTAGCTTAGGTGAAATTCTCAGGAACTATGATCGTAGCTCTTTCAATCGCATTAATCAAAAACGTATAGATTTCTGCATTGTGAATTGTGACTACATGCCAATTGCTGCCATTGAATATCATGGTGGCGGGCATTTCCGTGGTAACTATCAAGAACGTGATGAAATTAAACAACAAGCTGTTGAATATGCGGGTTTAGTTTACCATGCCATTTTTGAACATCATTTGGATAATATTCAGGAACATATTCATACAGTGATTATGCCTTTATTGTCTAACCAAAAGCAGCCTAAGAAAACTAGAAATTCTGATAAAAACCAGCGTGTTGAACCAACTTTTTAGAATTTAACATAATCATAAGCTTTAAAGAACTAAATATAATATTTAGTTCTTACTATTCAATAATTTGAGTTCTTCACTGCTCAATGATAAGCCTTTTGCAAACTTGGCCAATACTTGTTTACGAGGATCTAAGCGCTGTGCCAAACGTTTCAATGCATCTTCAAATTCAGTTTGATGTAATGAATCTTCTAACATATGATCTAAAATACTTAATGATTCAATATATTGAATCCAAGGTTTATCCTGGAATTTACCCAATAATTGCGCAGTTGTTTTAATTTCAGGGTGATCCAAAATTGTTGTGATCAACTGATATAAAACTTTAGCGCCTTTTTCTTCACTGTCTAACAAAAACTCATAATTATGAATCGTTTTAACCAATTGTAGATTATTTAATAACAGTACTATTCCACGTTCAACCAAGTTTTTACCTTGATTCTGATTATTCTGTGGCAAACGCTGATTAACTACTCTGCCTTGTTCTACATGCTTATTTAAAATATTACGATTAACATTGGTTTTTTTGCCCAACTCAGCACGCAACAAATCACGCAGTGGAATATCTGGCATTGAATTGATCAAAGCACCCATATCTGATAATAACTGAGATCGGCCTTCGATAGTTTCTAAAGAATATTTATTTTCAAAATGATTGAATAAATATTCGGATAATGGCAATGCATTTTGCACTAGCTGATTGAATGCTTCCCTGCCATATGCCTTTAAATAACTATCTGGATCATGATTATCAGGTAAAAATAGGAATCGAATATCTTTTTCAGAATGCAAAACTGGTAAAGCATTTTCCATTGCTTTGTATGCAGCATTTTGCCCAGCATTATCACCATCAAAACAAAATACAATGGAATGTGTATAACGGAAAAGATTAGAAACTTGTGTATTGGACATTGCTGTACCTAATGTTGCCACGACATTTTGAATGCCAAAATGCGACATCATCACAACATCCATGTAACCTTCAACTACTAAAATCTCATTGTAATTGCGAACATCGCGGCGCAATTCATATAAACCATAAAGCTCTTTACCTTTATGGAAAACAGGAGTTTCAGGTGAGTTTAAATATTTTGGTTCGCCATCACCAATGATTCGCCCGCCAAATGCTATGGTTTCACCTTTTCGATTACGAATGGGAAACATCACACGATCACGGAATCGATCATAAAAATGATTAGGTTTATTTTGTGCAGGAATGATTAAACCAGCTTCTTCCAACATTTGCTCATTGGCGCCTTTGCTTTTTAAAGTCGTCAATAATGCATTCCAGCTATCTGGTGCAAAGCCAATATTGAAGCGCTCAATATCTTCAGCTGTTAAATCTCGCTTTTGGAGATAATCACGTGCTTTTTGATGGTCAGGCTTTTTCAATTCTCTTTGGAAAAAGAGATTGGCTTCATTCAAAGCAGTTAATGTTGTCTGAGTTTTGCGTTCAGCTTCAGGTGAAATATTACTTCTACGTTCATAAGGAATCACCATTCCTTCATGATGGGCTAAAAACTCAATCGTTTCTACGAACTCAAGCTTTTCATATTCCATCAAAAAAGTGATGACATTACCTTTTGCCCCACAACCAAAGCAATGGTATAACTGTTTGCTTTGGTTAACCATAAATGATGGGGTTTTCTCTTGATGAAAAGGACAACATGCTTTAAAGCTGTTGCCCATTTTTTTCAATGGTACACGCTGATTAACAATCTCGATGATATCAACGCGACCTAAAACTTCATCAATAAAATGATTGGGGATAAAACCTTTACTCATTGCACTATTTATTCAATGCAGCTTTCAATAATTTACTAACTTCACCCATGTCAGCTTTGCCTTCTAATTGTGGCTTCAACACGCCCATCACTTTGCCCATATCTTTCATTGCAACTGCGCCAGTTGATTCAATCGCTTGGCTGATTGCAGCTTCGATATCTTCAGGTTTCATTTGCTCTGGCAAATAAGGCATGATGATTGTTAGCTCAGCCTCTTCTACAGCAACTAAGTCTGCACGTTCTGCTTTCAAGAATTGCTCAATAGATTCTTTGCGTTGTTTAACCATTTTAACCAAAACAGCAGTCACAGCTGCATCATCCATTTCGATGCGTTGATCAACTTCAACTTGCTTAATTTCTGCACTGATTAAACGGAGTGTCGCAAGCTTCTCTTTATTCTTTTCACGCATTGCGTTTTTGATGTCTTCTAAAATAGTCTCTTTCAAGCTCATGGTTAACTCCTTCTTCAAATCACATATTATAGAACGATTCGAATTAAATCTCATAAAAAAAGCCCTAAAAAACTTAGGGCTTTTGCATAAAGGTTATGCTATTTACTGAAATGCAGCAAAAATTTCAGCAGTTGTTAATGTTGTGCCGTTGATGTTCCATTTTCCATCTTTGAATGCTACATCGATGAACAATGTACCTTCTTCAAATTTAACTGGAGAAACACCTAATGGAGCAGTTTGCATTGCAACCAACATCATTACCATTTGGATTCCACCTTTAACTTCGTCTTTAGCCTGTGCTGTATCTTGGCCATTCAAAGTTAAGTATTTCTCGTATTGAGAAATCATGTAACCTTCAGTGATTGTACCTTTGAATTTGAATTCAGTAATGAAAGTATCGATCAATTCAACTGGGCTTTTGCCTTCGAATTGTGCAGCTGCTGCATCTGGGCCAGCTTGTAAAGCTGAAACTAAAGCTTCGCTACCTTGGAATGCAACTTCTACTTTAACAGCATCACCAATCGTCAATTTATTTTCGATCACTGATTCAATACGAGTATCTTTAGTGAAGATATTCGCGATATCTTTCAAGAAGTTAACCGCTTCTGCTTCATCAATGTCAGATGGATCTTGTGTTGACAATGCATTTGCTTTTTCGATTAAATCTTTCCAGTTTTTGATATCTTTGATGCCTTTGATGTCTGTTGATACAAATAATGAACCGAAATCAAGAGCAGCTAATTGATCTTTAACAACGCTGATTCCACCAATGTTATAGCCAAGGTTTGCAGAGATTAAACCACCATTTTCTTGCAATGAAGTTTTAGCTTCTAAATTGCTTAATTTAGCGCTACCTGAATCTTTGCCTGATGCAAACTGAATATCAAAAGTTGCAGCTGTGCCTGTTGATGCATATTTTAATGGGCTAGCAACATATTCAGATGAACCAACTAATTTAGTTACATCAGCAGATGCTTGTACTTCTTCAGCCATTGGGCCAACAACTTTCAAGTTCAAGCCTTTACCTTCAAAGCCTGATTTGAATGATTTAACTGCGCTGTAATCATCATTAAAGTTGATTGCAACGTTGTTGTTTAAATCAGTCAATGTGAATTCAGCAATTTTAGTATCAGAAACTAAAACTGGTACAGTGTTGTTTTCAACTTTTGCAGTGTAACCGAATGCTTTGTTCTTCTCATTCAATTCACCTTCATATTTAGCATTTGCTAAAATGTTATCGATAACAACTTTATCACCAGTTTGTGGGATTTCTACTGTTACGCTACCATTTGTTGTACCAGCAATTTTAGCAACGCCATCTTTCGCGTTATATTTTGCTAAATCAACATTCGCATCAGATGAGAAGTTGTATTGAATCAATACGCTGTTTTGGTTTTCAGAATAGTTAAAAGTATCTTTCAAAGTTACTTTATCATTTGCTTGATCTAATTTAGCTGTGTATGTCATTGTACCCATGCTGAAATCAGATGATTGCTTAACTACTGTATTCGTTGCAGCGATATAGCTTTTTTCGAAGCTTGTAAATTTTTCTGCGACTGGTACATCATTATTGTCAGAACAGCCATAAATAATCAATGGCAAAGCAACTGCTAAAATGGTTTTTTTCATATTTTTATCCTCGGTTAAATTGCGCTATATAATATCATAATCAACGAATTTAAAGCGTTCTGTCGAAACTTTTTTTCACGGCTTCTTCAAACACATTAAAGCCTGCATTGTCTGCAAACATATTCTCACTTAAGTAACGACGCCATTGTCTACTTTTTGGTATGCCATTGAAAATACCTAAGATATGTCGACCAATATGATGAATACGAACGCCATTGGCTAACTCTTCTTCTACATAAGGTTTCAATTCAGCAACGATATCAAAAGCTGTTTTTTCTGATTGCTCAGCGCCAAAATATAGATGATCCACATCATTTAAAATAAACGGTGAATTGTAAACAGCGCGGCCCAGCATTACACCATCTAAGTTCTGCATCACATTCAAACCTTCTTCAGGAGATTGAATGCCACCATTTAATAGAATGTTTAAGTGAGGAAAGTTATTCTTTAATTCATATACACGATCATAATTTAAAGGTGGAACTTCCCTATTTTCTTTTGGGGATAAGCCTGATAACCAAGCTTTACGGGCATGCACAATAAATGTATCACAACCAGCCTTGCTAATCGTTTCAATGAATCGATGAGAAAACTCATAATCATCTTGATGATCTATGCCAATACGGTTTTTAATGGTCACAGGAATAGAAACTGCTGATTGCATTGCATCAAAACATTCTGCAACCAATTCTGGTTCTGTCATTAAACATGCACCAAATCGGCCTTTTTGTACACGATCAGATGGGCAGCCACAGTTTAGATTGATTTCTGTGTAACCATAATCTTCTGCAATTTTTGCACAAGCTTTTAAATCCACAGGATCAGAGCCACCTAATTGCAAAGCAACTGGATTTTCTTCAGGTTTATAAAACAGATGATGTTTTTCATAGCCATGCAAAATGGCACCTGTTGTTACCATTTCGGTATATAACAAGCTCTGCTTTGACATTAAACGATAAAAATAGCGACAGTGGCGATCTGTCCAATTCAGCATG
>JBEBSR010000026.1:0-35877 GCA_040394195.1 Wohlfahrtiimonas larvae
TAATAACTCTAATAACTCTAATAACTCTAATAACTCTAATAACTCTAATAACTCTAATAACTCTGATAATACAATCATAGGCATTATTGGAATGGCTATTTTACTAAGTCTTGGGGCAATCAGTATGTATCTATTTGGGATTTTATGGACGATACTAATTATCGTCGCAATAATTTTATTTATTCTTAAATTAGGAAACTAGAATACTTAGATTACTTATTTATAGAATCATCTTTAACACTAGAAGTTTGATAACTTAATCCTGTATTTGGTAATGAAAAAGTGAACCGCTTTGTTTTCATGTTATATGTAATATTTCTAATACCTATAGAAATACTAATATTATCTTTACCTATATTTAAATAGAATATTCTTAAAATTCTCAGCCTTTTTTTAAATCGTATACCCATTTTATCGATCCTTCTTCATACTCTTATCCAACTCGCCAAAAATGCCAATTCCTCTTGGATTTTACGCTCTAAGCCACGATCAGTTGGCTCATACCAAGTTTGTTCTTACTATTTTTATGGAATATTTAACAAGCATTTTAATTTATCTTAAAATTTCTAGTATCCACCATACTGTTGAATCACATTAGCAATATCACTAAAGTTTTTTTGCTTGGCATATTTAAATGGCGTAACGCCATCATTATCTGGAATATTCGGATTAGCGCCACCTTCTAATAAAATTGTCACAATATCCAAATATGTTTGAGAACCATTGCCTAACAAAACAGCTTCCAACAATGCCGTCCAACCCAAATTATTCACATGATCGGGATCTACACCAGCGGCTAAAAGCATTTTAACTGTTTCGGGATGCCCTTTCTCTGCTGCTGGAATAATCGCAGTGCCGCCATAACGATTTGTATCTTTGAGGTTTGCACCATGCAGTAAAGTCAGCGCTAGTATTTCGTTATAACCTTGTGCACCTGACAATAAATGCGGTGTGTCTTGAATCTTATTTTTAGCATTCACATCTGCACCTGCCAAAATAAGAATCTCAGCAATTTTGGCATTATTTTTTTGAGTCGCTAACATTAAAGGCGTATTTTGCTGATTATCACGAATTTCCAAATTCTCTTTAATTGCTAATCGAGCCACTGCATCAATATCATTATTCTGAACAGCATCATGTAAAGCCTGACCATGTGCAAATACCGATAATGTCATAAATCCTCCTAACAACAATAGTGTACGAAAAATGCTCGCCATCATTTCCACCTCTTATTTATTATTTGAATTTTTATCTAACTCAGCCAAAAATGCCAATTTCTCTTGAATTTTTCGTTCTAAGCCACGATCAGTTGGTTCATACCAAGTTTGTGCATGTACTTCATCAGGGAAATATTTCTCGCCTGCTGCATAAGCATAAGGCTCATTATGGGCATAGCGATATTCCTTACCATAATTCATATCCGCCATCAATTTTGTCGGTGCATTACGTAAATGTAATGGTACTTCGTAGGAACGATTTTGCTTCACATAAGATCGCGCCATATTAAATGCATTATAAGCAGCATTCGATTTCGCAGCGCATGCCAAATAAACCAATGCGGTGCCAAGTGCCAATTCACCTTCTGGCGAACCTAAACGCTCATAAGTTGTGGCTGCATCATTAGCGATTTGCATCGCACGCGGATCAGCTAGGGCAATATCTTCCCACGCAATGCGTACGATTCTACGAGCTAAATAACGGGGATCAACACCGCCTTCGAGCATTCTAAAGAACCAATACAAAGCGGCATCAGGATCAGAACCGCGCACAGATTTATGTAACGCCGAAATCAAATCATAAAATTGATCTCCACCTTTATCCATTGCTTTTGGTTGTTCTGTTAATACTTCTGTTAAAAACTCAGTCGTAACATTTGCAATATTCTGTGCAACTGCGATATTTAGCACTTGCTCTAAGCGATTCAATAAACGGCGCGCATCACCATCCGCATATTCCACCAAATGATTCACCGCATCACTTTCAATCATGATATCTGCATAATGCTCTGCCATCACTTTTTGTACTAATTCAGCTAAATCTGCCAAATCAATCGGTTTTAATTGATAAACCGTTGCACGAGACAACAACGCGCGGTTAATTTCAAAGGATGGATTTTCTGTCGTTGCACCTACAAAAACCACTAAACCTGATTCAATGTATGGCAATAATGCATCTTGCTGGCTTTTGTTGAAACGATGAATTTCATCAATAAACAAGATTGTTTGTCGGCCTTGCAATTGGTAATTTTTCGCTTCTTCAATGGCTTCACGAATCTCTTTCACACCCGAAAATACCGCAGATAATGCGATATAAGCGCAATCATAAACTTCTGCCAATAATCGTGCCAATGTCGTTTTACCAACGCCTGGCGGGCCCCAAAAAATCATAGAATGTGGCTTTTGTGCTGAAAATGCCATTGTTAATGGTTTATTTTCACCCAATAAATGAGATTGCCCAACCACATCACTGATTTTACTTGGGCGAATACGATCAGCTAATGGTGCAAAATCTTGGTCGTTGCCACCAAATAAACTATTTTGTTTCATCAATGACATCAACGCCTTTCGGTACTTTTAAAGTAAATACGCTGTTATTAATGTTTGAATTAATATCTACATTGGATAATTTCAAATCCAATGAACCATTCACTTGTTTTGCGGATACTTTTGAAATGTTGCCTTTGCTGAACTCAATCTCGATATAAGTCACATCACCTTTTCTCTTCGGTGTTAAGCGATATTTGGATTCATTTTTAATCGTTTTAATCTCAAATTGTGCATTCAATGATTGATTATTGAAGATCATGAACATTGGTGAATCTTGCTCAAAATTTGCAAGATTTTTAATCACTACTTGCTCTAAATCTACATCGTAATGCCACAATTTTTTACCATCACTGATGAGCTTTTGCTCAAATGGCATTGTGTAATCAAAATAGAAACCTGCTGTTGAATTTTTAGCGGTTTTCTTACGAATTTTTAGTTCACCTGACGATACTTCTTTCTTTTTCTGTTGGACAACTGTTTGCTCAAAATCCGCTTCAATCGTGGATAAATCATTAAAATAATTCACCAAAAATGTTTCATTGCCGAATGTTGGTACAAACATCACAGTTGCTAATGCACCCAATAAACTCACTTTTTTTAACATACAGCCTCCTCAAAATTGATTCCCATTATACGATTCTGTATTCAAGATGATCAATCATATCTCAATATAGTTATTTTTAATGCATCGCTTCGTTATATTCGGCAAGACACAACTGTGCAATATTCTGTGTTATTCTGCGCAGAATATCTTTAATTTGAATACCTTTATGAAAATTAACTTACAAATCAAAGCAGCAGGTAAACGCAAAGCAATCTTAGAAAAGCATGCTTATCATCTGCCTGAAACTCCTAAATCATTGCAAGACTTCATTGTCATGATCGTGACGAATGAAGTTGCCGCTTACAATCAAAAAGTGATTGATGCGCCTTTGATGCCTTATCTCACAACAGAAGCTTATTTAGATGGTGAATATGTTGGCAAGATTGACTTCAATGACCGTAAAAATGAAACTGAACAAGCATTACAACCTGCCATTGATAACGCATTACAAGCGTTGGAAGATGGTTTATATCGCGTATTCATCAATGATGATGAGGCAACGCTTGATCAACCATTTTCATTGCCCAATGACGCAACCGTGACATTCATTCGGTTAACATTCCTCGCAGGCAGACGATTCTAAATTCCCATCAGAGAGTAATTCTATGACGCAAGAAAACATCTATGAGCAATTGGCTCAGTTCACTGGTAATCCAAAAAGATTGGCAGATTATTTGATTCAAAAAAATGAAAATAATAAAAAATATTATGGTGGCAATTTAGAAAATCATAATGCAACCAAAGCGTGGCTATTGGCACAAAACTATGCAGATCTATCAGCAATGTATCAATATACATTACAACCACTATTTACAGCCATTCATGGTGAAAAAATTGCAAATATGATGGCAAAAATCGTTGAACGATCAATTTTATATACACCATCACGCTCATATTATCGCCGCTCATTCCGCACTCACAACATTGAAACTCACATTGATAATTTCTTAGATATTGCAGAAATGCTTGTCTTTGATTGGCAAAACTTTGATTTGTTGGATCACATGCAAAAAGAGTTCCAGCCTGATTATAATCTTCGCCCTAAAGAGCACATTGATTCTTATCTTTACGCTAGCTTAATTGCTTATGAAATTGATCAAAAAAATGAAAGCATCATTCAATTTGTACGCGATCTTTGCCTGAGCGACAACAACACTCAAATTTTAAAATATCCTGCAATCATCGCGATTTCTCGTTGCCGTGATGAATCATTACATCAATTGCTCATTGATCTATTGCTCGCTGCTAAATTACAAGAAGGTTTGCGCCAATCCATTTTAGAAAACAGCGATACAGGCAATTTAACATTCTTCAAACGCATGTTGAGCACAGTATTGGAACACAATTTACTTCGTTTCTCTTCTGCCGTACGTGCTGTTGCTGTTTGGATGGGATTAGAAGTTGCCGCAGATAATAAACGCATCATAGAAAAACTCGGCAAGTTAGCACATGAATATCTCAATGATGAAGCCGCTCGTGATACAGCATTGACAAGCGATGATGCATTGGAACTATTTGTTTCCCTTTGGGCAATTGCAACAAATGAAATGACAGATGTTTTACCGATCGTTCAACAATTGTGTACCAATGGTGAAACTTACCAAAAGCAAGTGGCACTCTATTTCTTGAGCCAATTGGATAATGAAACATTGAAATTATCCACATCGGCAACACTACTAGATAGCGAAGATCCAAAGCTATTACCTATCATTCATGGTATTTATCAACCTGGCCATTATTATGGATACTACGATAAAGAGCGATTCTTTGAGCAAGTGCACTCGTTGAACTATCTTAAAGACCAAACAACGCGTGATCGTGACTTTGCTCATTTAGAAACAACATTATTAGCCTTGCCCAAGGATGGTTATCAATTATCCCAAGCACCATTTGATTGGTGTGGTTACAGCGTTAAATCTGAAGATATTTATAAAAAAATGTTCATCATCACGGCTTATGATTGCGATGCGAAAAAGATTCAATCTTTAATGGAACATGCAAAATTAGGTTCTGGTGATGATCGTGGTGCTTTGGTTCGTTATTTACTAACCGATTTTACAGATACAAAACAGCGTGCATTTTTATTTGCTTCATTGAAAGATCGCAGTATGCAAGTGCGCATCAACGCTTTGGAGCACATTAAGGATTTAACATTATCCAATGATGAATATACATTATTGATGGATTTATTATCTTTAAAAACACCAGAAATTCGTAAAAACATCATTGAAATCATCTTAAAAACTGACGCAATACAGCGCGCAGATCTATTAAAAATTTTATTATCTGACAAAGTGGAAAATCGCCGTTTAGCAGGTTTAGACATTTTATTGGCATTGAAGAAAGATAAAACTGTGACGGAAAAAGAGATCACAGAATTATTAACATTATTACCAAAATCCACTGAAAAAGAGCAAGTGCTCATCCAAACTTTGCAAGAGGGTGAAGCAGAAGATTACAGCAAAGATAATGGCTTTGGTATTTATGATGCGAAAGAATTCCCTGATTTGAAGCCTGATCTAACGATTCATAATCCAAAATTATGGGCAGAATTGCATACAATTTCAGCAGCGCGTGTTCAAACATTATTAACATCTTTGATGCAGTTAATTACAGAGCACAAAGATTATCAGTACAAAGCTAAAACACATTACAGTGATCCTTTTGATGTGGTTTTAGGTGCTGAAAACTATCTCCGCTATCGTGCAGATGCACCAATGTTCACTGATCCAAATTATGATGATAAAGCTGTTGAGAGTCACGACATTGATAACTTTGTGATGCCAGAAGTTTGGAAAGCATGGATGACAGACAATAAAGTCACATTGCTAGAACATTATTTATTATTTAATTTTAATAACTTTGCGAATCCAACTTATTTAGCCTATCACTACTCTCGTTATGAACCTTGGGTAACAGAATATGTGAATCAGTATTTCCGCATGTCCGAAGCTGTGCAAAATGCTTATCAAGCATTGAACAATGAAGATCATTATTACTTAGCGCTTCGCATCATTGAGAACTTGTGGGATCAACATACATCCAAAGATCGCTTTGCCATGATCCATGATTTATTTGCAATTCTACTCAAAGAAATCCCAACAAGCGATTGGCAACGTGAAGTTTATACAGAGCCAACTGTTGATTGGAATACAAAAGAGCAAAAATTGACGCTATTAATTGATGTTAATGACTTTAATACTTTATTACAGCAATTGAGCAATCAAGCCATCACAGATGAAGATTTCACGGCATATGTAGCGCTCGATATGTATTTGGCTGATATGAAAGATATGTTCTACATCAATCTACCAATTGAATCTGTCGCGCGTGCTTATGATTTAGGGATTTTCAAAGAGAGCGCTATTTACCGCACTTTCTGCATTGGCACAGGTAGAGGTTTTGGTGATTTCACAGCACCTGCTAACAAACGCTACCGCTATGCAAAAGATACTGCAAAGAAATATCCTTTCTTATCAGAATTTGCCAAAAAATTAGCACAGCATGTGATTAATATCGAAGTAAAGCGCGGAGATTTACCAACGCCTGTTTCAAGCTTAGCGACAGATATTCGCCAACATGAAGGCCTTGAAAACTTTGTAAACATCCTTTTAGGTTTGGGCAAAGACACATTAACGCGTGGTTGGATCAGCTCATACAATTCAGGCAAAAAAGATGTGCTCTCCAGCCTATTGCGTGCTTCTGTTCCACGTGAAACCGATGATGCCAAGGCATTAAAGGCTGCCGTGAATAACCGAATTGATGATCAACGTCTATTAGAAGCAGCTTTATATTCACCATCATGGCTGCCAATTGTTGCCAAATTATTGAATTGGAAAGGCTTAGAAAGCGCCGCTTGGTATTTCCATGCCCATGTGAATGAATCCATTTCTGACGAAAAGATGGCGGTAATTACTCGCTATTCACCGATTTCTAAAGAATCATTCAATGATGGCGCATTCGATGTGGATTGGTTCAATGATGCTTATAAAACCTTAGGTAAAGAGCGTTTTGAGTTACTCTACGATTGCGCAAAATACATCACAAGCGGAGCGAATCATCGCCGTGCACAACTCTTTGCAGATGCGACTTTAGGACAATTAAAAGCCACAAAAGCATTTGAAAAAGATATCAATGATAAACGCAGCAAAGATAAGCTATTAAGCTATTCATTGATTCCATTGGGCAAAAAATCCCAAGAAGAAGCTTTGAAGCGCTATGAGTTTTTACAAGCATTCTTAAAAGCGAGTAAGAAATTTGGTGCTCAGCGCCGTGCAAGTGAAGCCAAAGCGACAGAGATTGCACTAGAAAACTTAGCGCGTAATGCAGGTTACCAAGATACTTTGCGTTTCGGCTGGCAGATGGAAACATTGAAGATTCAAGGTTTAACGGAATATTTCTCACCTAAAGCCTTGGAAAATGTTGAGCTATTCATTCACATTAATGATGAAGGCATTGCTTCGTTAATCTGCCAGAAAGATGGCAAAGAGCTATCTGCAATTCCAGCTAAGCTTCGTAAGAATGAGATGGTTGTAGAATACAAAGCTTTGGTTGCAGATTTGAAAGAGCAATATCGCCGTGCGAAAACTTCACTAGAATTAACGATGACGCGCTCTGATCAATTCACAGTGGAAGAGCTTACATTATTGCAGTCACATCCTGTGATTTCACCATTATTGGCAAAATTATTGTTTGTGACAGATAGTGATAAAATTGTGACATTTGCAGATGCATTGAAGTTAGGTTCTACAATTCAATTGCGCATTGCGCATCCTTATCATTTGTATCATACAAAAAAGTGGTTAAACTTCCAACATTATGCATTTGAAAACCAATTGATTCAGCCATTCAAGCAAATCTTCCGTGAACTATATTTAATCAATGGTGATGAGAAAGATGGCAAAACAGCATCAGAACGTTATGCTGGCCATCAAATTCAACCACAAAAAACATTAGCATTGCTAAAAACTCGTGGCTGGAGCGTGGATGAACGCCATGGCTTACAGCGCGTTTATTATCGTGAAAATATCATTGCTGTATTGTATGCAGCGGCTGATTGGTTTTCTCCTGCTGATATTGAAGCACCAACGTTAGAAACCATTCAATTTTATGATCGCAAAACAGGTGAAAGATTAGAGCTCACAAAAGTACCACTAATCATTTTCTCTGAAGTGATGCGTGACATTGATTTAGTTGTGAGCATTGCGCATGTTGGTGGCGTTGATCCTGAAGCTAGCCATTCTACAGTTGAAATGCGTGCTGCAATTGTTCGTGAATTATTACCATTATTGAAATTAGATAATGTGAAAGTTGATGGTAACTTTGCGTTCATCAAAGGCACTTTAGGTGAATATACTGTGCATTTAGGCAGTGCAGGCGTTCAGCAAGTTGGCAAAGGTGCGATTAATATCCTAGCGATCCAAAGCCAACATCGTGGCAAAATTTTCTTACCATTTGCGGATGAAGATCCAAGAACAGCAGAAATCATTTCTAAGATTGTATTGCTATCAGCTGATCAAAAAATCAAAGATCCAAGTATTTTAGAACAAATTAGCTAAATAAATTTTTGTGATACAAAAAAGCCTGAATCAATGATTCAGGCTTTTTTATTCATGATCTAGAAACAAAATATACTTCTTCATCTTCTGTCGAATAATGTATCAGCCCTGCTTCTTTTGTCTCAACCATAAATCCATTCAAAAGATAATGAAAACTTTCATAGCTTTCTTCAAATTCACCATCCTCGATGATACAAACGACCCTTCCAGACCAAACATCATCGATATTGACTATATCTCCTAATTTCATTTCAATATCAGTATTAACATATTTCATATTGAAATCCCTTATAGTTTTATTATGAATAGAATTCATATAAATCTAACATAGGATTACAATCAATATTATTATGAAAATTTAAAGAAGCGCTTCATTCCACCCAATAAGCCCAACAATGATTCTTTAATTGGTGTTTTTTCTTGCACTTGTTGATGCTTCAATAAGTTTGGAGATTGACTGAATTTATGGAACATCGTAATCGCTGAATTAATGAAATGTGCCACTTGCCCTGGTTTCGATGGCATCACAACATAACGATATAATTTCGCTTCGTTGATCAACGTAATGATGTCTTGATAATCCGCATGATGAACCAAGCCAATGCTCAATAATTCAGGTAGTTCGCGTTTCAAGTATTTCAATAATTCAATATCATCTTCGCTGGAGAAAGGCGAATAAGTGACAATCAATTTCACAGGATATCTACTCAATAACTGTAAAACCTCTTCACTATTACGTGCAATGAGTACTTTCACTGATTCAGGTGCTTCTTGTGTAATATCAAACTCGCTACTAGAAACTGTGCTCTTATAAATAATATAAGAATCTTCCCAGTTTTTTGCAGGTTCTGCATTCAATACCACATCTTGAAATAATTCTTTTTCAGGTTGAATTGCTTCAGCATTTTCTCGAAGTGCTTTGGAAACTTCTACAGCATCTCGAACGATTTCTAAAACCTCATTATTGCTCCAAGGCTTTGTTAAAAAGCGATAAACCTCACTTTCATTCACAGTACTAATAATCGCACCTAAATCCGAAAATCCTGTGAGCAATATCCGTGTTGTATGTGGAGAGATTTTTTTCGCAATCTTTAAAAAATCAGTACCGAGCATTTCTGGCATTCGCTGATCACTGATCACAACTGCAACATCTATTGTTTTCAATATTTCTACAGCTTCTCGTGCATCTGTTGTTGTAATCACGTTGTAACGCAATCTCAATAATGCAGTGAGTGCATTTAAAATCAATTGCTCATCATCCACACACAAAATATTGATCTTTTTACGAATCATGCCAGCTCCTTTCCGTGCTTATTAGCAATCATAAATGGCAGTTTGATTAAAAACTCTGTCCCAACGCCCACAGTGGATTTCACTTGAATTTCACCATTGTGTTCTTGGATAATTTTATGGCTGATGGATAAACCCAATCCTGTGCCCTTGCCCACTTCTTTCGTTGTAAAGAATGGGTTGAAAATGTCTTTTAATTTGTCTGGCTCAATGCCTGAACCATTGTCTTGAATGACAATGCCTGCATAATCGTTATCTAATCTCTTCAAAGTAATGGTAATAGAGCCATTTTCAGGCGTTGCATGATTTGCGTTACCAATGATGTTCAATAGCACTTGGTTAATTTGTGATGGCATGCATTCAATCACGCATTCTTCTTGGAAATCTGTTGTGATATTTTTGCCACGCAGCTCATATTTCAATAGTGTTAATGTGCTTTGAATAGATTCACTCAATTTATGACGCGATAAATGCCCACGATCTAATCGACTAAAATTACGCAAGTTATTCACTAGATTGCTAATCTGTTCAACACCTGTCATCCCATCATTAATCAATGCATTGATCTCATCCACCATATCGGCATAGCGAAACCCATCAAAATCCAATTCATGTAGATGTGCTTTGATTTGGTGAATTTCTGTTAGGATTATTTTCTTCTGTTCATTAGCATCTTCAGCTTTAGGATTTTCAACCAAATCCACTAATAGATCTGCTAAATTCACAAAGCGCCTAAACTCTAATTGTTCAATATTAGATCGAGTCAGTTCCAAAGCATTTTTGGTATAAGCCAAGGGCGTGTTCACTTCATGAGCAACACCTGCAACTAATTGCCCAAGTGCAGACATTTTCTCCGTTTGCACCATGATCATTTCAGAGTTTTTAAGATTTTCTAGCGCAGTTTGAAGATCTTTTGTACGATCTCCCACCATTTTTTCTAATCTAAAATAGTTGATGAAAAGCTTGGTTGCGAGCAGTGTCAGAATCAACAAAAGCGCCGCTGCATAATAAGTCAGATAAGCCTTATTCTTATCTTGTTCTATGAGCTGCATCGCAACATCAGTGCGAATACTGTTAGTAATCGCATTGGCTTGAATCTGAATTGGCAAGGCTTCAATTTGCTGAAGAATCGCATCCACATCTGGGCGAGCAACCATGATTGTGCTCACTTGCTCTAAGAATTCATACAATAAATCTTGGTATTTGAAATCCAGATCTGTATTGAGCAAGTTATTTTCAATCACTAAAATTTGCTGCTTAATTTCTGCCAATGTTTCAGGAGAACTATCCAAACTATAGTTGGCGACATTGGTGAAAAGCTTCAAAAATTGCTCATCAAATTCTGATTGTTGAATTGCATCACTTTCTAAAAGCTTCTGATAAATATTCGGCAATGTTGCCAATGCTGTCTTTAATACTGTGATTTCTGATTTAAACAGCGCAACAAAATGAGACTTTTCTTGAATAGTTTTGTCTAATCGCAATACTTCTGTACGAGTTTGTGGATAAACAGAGAGTTGCTCCAACAATGTTTGGATAATATTTTCAGTATTTGTTAATTCATCATAATTATTTAATAATCGAGCATTCACACGATGAATTTCTGTATCCCACTTTGTAGACTCTAAAACAATCTCATTCACGTCATCAATGATGCGGTTTCTAATGGTGAGATCAACGCGCTCCGTATTGAGATAAAAATACAACAATCCTGCTATTGCTGTCGCAAGAAATGCGACAGTCATTAAAATTCTGCCAAAGAATTGAAACATAGTGTGTGATCCACCTAACTCAGAAAATCTAAATTTTGCGGCTCATTATAAGAAGGGAATGTGACAGTATTGCGACAGTAATATGACAAGACGAAATATTCTTCTCCGCCCAATTGACAATTTCTCCTGAATCCCTTTTGATAACACTATAAGAAGTATGATGAATTTACACAGGAGAGAGTTTCAATGGGAAGCACAAAAACCCTTTTTGTTGCAGGTTATGCTCGCTTGCCACAAGGCATGGCTGCTAAACATATGTTTGAATCTATGACGATTACAGCAGAAATTGAAGCTAAATATGGCGTGATATTAGCTGCTGATTGCACGTTGATTACAGATTTAGGTAAAAATTTTATTCGTGAATTATTACGTGGTTATAGCTTAAATGATGGTATCGAGCCACTCATTCAACAAATTCAAACTTGCTATAAAGGCAAAGCAACTAGCGCGCTGATCGCTGCACTCAAGGATTTAGATCACCAATATCAATCATCACATAAATTATAAAAAAAGATTAGACATTAATATAGTTGCATGCTACATTCTACTTAACTTGAAATTTAAAGAAAGCCCACAATCACCAACCCGATTGCTTCCCCTTTCTTATTAAAGTTAAACGAACATACTGCAAAGCCATTTGAGATCATCCCTAAACGATGACAATTAGAGAATGGTAAAGCCAGTAATACATTGCCACTGAATTGAAGTGTCACTGTATTGCTGGCTTTTTTTTGCAAAAGAGAAACACACATACTAAAAAAGCACCATCCTGGAGGATATATGTCAAAATTTATTCAAACAAATGATAACTTTACGATTGCATTGAACCCGCAAACTAAACGTATTCATAACATCACATTGTCTAATAACGTGATCTCTAAATTCTTAGAAAAAATGCGCAAAGAAGGAATCAGCGTACAGCATCTAGAATATACACCGTATGAACGTCAAGTGATTGCTGCACATTTAGAAGAAATTGCAGGTCATAACTTAGGTGAAATCTTACGTAATATCGTAAATGATCGTGATACGGGTGGTTTCACAATTGGTTTAGAAGGCATTTCCAAAGATACTAATGAATTCGTTATCTTCTCTACGGCAATCTCGCATTTAGTAGGTATTTCTAACTTTGACTCAATGACAGGCAAATACTATGCACGTTTCGTAGTAAAAGATACTGATACGAGTGACTCCTACTTGAGACAAGCTTACCGTTTATTCACAATGCACACAGATGGTACATTTGTTAGTGAAGCAACAGATTGGTTGCTCATGATGAAAATGGTAGAAGAAAATGCAAAAGGTGGTGAAAGCCGTTTATTGCACTTAGATGATTGGGCTGAACTGGATAAATTCTATAACAACCCTTTAGGTAAGCATAAGTTCCAGTACATTGCCCCACCAAGCAAAAATGTTCAAGAGATGATTTATCGTCAGCTTTTCTTCTTGAAAAACAATCGCCCTTGCATCTGCTTCATTGATCAATTTGCTTATCCTGGCACAATCGAAGAAGCGAAATTCTTGAAAGCATTATCTCATTCAATGGAAAGTGATAAGAGCGTTGTAGAGCTAGCATTGCCAGTCGGTAGTTTAGTTGTATTGAATAACGAATTCTGGTTGCATGGCCGTGCTGCATTTGCAAAACACCCTGAATTGAATCGCGAATTACTTCGCCAACGTGGCCGCTTTTACGAATAAGATTTTATTCTGAAAGTTTATATTTCAGTATCAATAGAAGGAGCATATGCTCCTTTTATGCTGTTTCACTGCAAATGAATAATCTATTAATCAATTATCTAATTCATTGAATTTTGCTCATTAGATCACGCATTGATTAAAGAACCCGCAATTTGAAGATGATATTTCTTCATAAAATAATGTAGCCCATTTGTTGCAAATTCATTTTACTCGTGTATAAATATAAATGTCCTTGTTGCATGCAACATGTCAGATAAAAATTTTGATTCAAATATTAAGCTTCATATAAAACTAAAAAGCCTAATCACACACTTTGTAGCAAACCAAACGGCTTAATGCCATTGACTACAAACGTATAGGAGGAATTATGAATAAAAAGATATCATCCATGGATGTATTATTCTTAGCCATGGGCGCTATGCTCGGCTGGGGCTGGGTTATTTTATCCGGCGACTGGGTTGCAACTGCTGGTTTCATGGGTGCAACTATTGCTTTCGCAGGCGGTGGCTTGCTCATCATCTGTATTGGTTTAACTTATGCTGAATTAGCAACAGCAATCCCTGAAACAGGCGGTGGCGTTGCATTCGTTCAGCGTGCATACAACAACAAACCTTTATCATTCTTAGCAGGTTGGTCAGTATTATTTGGCTATATGTCAGTAATCGCTTTCGAAGCTGTAGCATTACCAACTGTTATTGATTACATCACACCAATTCAGCATCACGTAAGATTATGGAACATTGCAGGTTCTGAAATCTATTTAACATGGGCATTGATTGGCTCTGTAGGCGCATTATTCTTAGGTGCATTGAATTATCGCGGTATTCGCTCAGCAACAATCTTCCAAACAGTATTCACAATCGCAATCGTAGCTGTAGGTGTTTTATTAATCTTCGGTGCTGGCTATTATGGTGATTCTGAAAACTTAAAACCATACTTCAACAATGGTATGGATGGCATGTTAAAAGTATTGATCATGGTGCCATTCATGTTCGTTGGTTTCGATGTTATTCCACAAATCGCATCTGAAATCAAAGCAACAAAATCCATCGGTAAAATGTTAGTTATTTCAATTTTATCTGCATTGATCTTCTATGTATTGATCATTTATGGTGTATCTATCGGCTTACCACATGCAGATTTACAAACATCTAAATTAGCAACAGCAGATGCAATGACTAACTTATTTGACAGTAAATTATTGGGTCAAGTATTAGTGATTGGTGGTATCGCAGGGATCGTAACCAGCTGGAATGCATTCGTAATCGGTGGTAGCCGCATTATGTATGCAATGGCAATTCGTGGCATGTTGCCAAATTGGTTTGCAAAATTGCATCCAAAATATGACACGCCTTCTAACGCAATTATTTTCTTAACAGCTTTAGCATTCTTAGCACCATTATTGGGCCGCCAAGCATTAGTTTGGTTAGTGAATGCAGGTAGTATTGGTGTTATTTTAGGCTATCTCATTGTGACTTTAGCATTCTTACAATTACGTAAAATTGAACCTGATTTAGAGCGTCCATATGCTGTGAAATGGCCAAAAACAATTGGTTGGTTAGCAGTATTATTCAGCATTGGCTTCTTATCATTGTACCTCCCTGGCATGCCAGCAGAGTTAAGCTTCCCAATTGAATGGAGTTTAGTGTTTGGATGGTACATTATTGGTGCATACTTCTTATTCATGCATAAGAATACAGCTCCAACAATCAATTTTAATTCTGTAAGATTAGATGCAGAATAGACAAATCATAAAGAGATAAGTAGCGATCCTACTTATCTCAAGTTAGTTAAAAATAATAGTTACCAAAAAGAGGAAATTTAAAATGTCATACAGTACAGAACAATTGCAAGAAATGCGCCAAAAATACGTTGCTCGCGGTGTGAGCAATGGTAACTTGAACATTGCAGCAAAAGCTGTGAACTCAACGATCACAACAGAAAAAGGTGAAGAGTTCATCGACTTTGCTGGCGCAATTGGCGTAATGAACGTTGGCCATAGCCATCCTAAAGTTGTTGCAGCAATCAAAGCACAAGTTGAAAACTTCACTCATCCTGGTTTTAACGTGATGATGTACGAAAGCTACTTAGAATTATGTAAGCGCTTATGTGAAATCACAGCGGGTGATCATGATAAAAAAGCAATTCTATTCAATACAGGCGCTGAAGCTGTAGAGAATGCTGTAAAAATTGCACGTAAATTCACAGGCCGTCCAGGTGTTGTTTCTTTCTATCGTGCTTTCCATGGCCGTACGAACTTAACAATGAGTATGACAAGTAAGGTTAATCCTTATAAAGTTGGCTTTGGTCCTTTTGCTTCTGATATTTACCAAGCACCATATCCATATACATATCAGCGCCCTGCTCACATGTCTGAAGATGAATATGTTGATTATACAATTGCGCGTTTCAATGAATTCTTTAAAGCAACAGCATCACCAGAAAATACTGCATGTATCGTAATGGAACCAATCCAAGGTGAAGGCGGTTTTGTTGTACCACCAAAACGTTTTGTTGAGCACGTTTATAACTTCTGCCAAAAATACGGCATTATCTTTGTAGCAGACGAAATCCAAGCGGGTTTTGCACGTACTGGTAAATTGTTCTCTATGGAACATTTCGGCATCGTGCCTGATTTAATGGCAGTATCTAAATCTTTAGCAGCTGGTGTGCCTTTAAGTGCTGTGATTGGCCGTGCTGACATTGTAAATTCACCAAATCCTGGTGAATTAGGCGGAACATTCTCTGGTAGCCCATTAGCATGTGCTGCTGCATTGGCAGTAATTGATGTGATTGAAGAAGAAAACTTGAATGAAAAAGCTGAAATTTTAGGTGCTAAGTTAGAAACTTACTTGAAAGATAAGCAACAAAATTATAACTTCATTGGTGATATTCGTCGTTTGGGTGCAATGGTTGCGGCTGAAATCGTTAAAGATCCAACAACTCGTGAACCAGATGCTGCAAAAACTTCTGCAATCACTAAATTTGCTAATGAAAATGGCTTATTATTATTATCAGCGGGGATCAACAGTAACGTTGTCCGTTTCTTAGCACCACTAACAATTACAGATGCGGAATTAACTAAAGGTTTATCAATTTTGGACAAAGCATTAGCATCTGTAAAATAATGCCAAAGGATTGTCGTAATGAGTGAATTAAACGTATATAACCCCGCAACGGGGGAACTATTGGCAACATTGCCAATGGATTCAAAAGAAATGATCGAAGCTAAGCTTAAAGCTGGTCATGATGCATTTCGTACATGGCGTAATGCTTCAGTATATGAACGTGCAGCATTAATTGATCGCTGGGCTGATTTGATCATTGAACAAAAAGATGTTGTGGCTAAAATCATGACGGAAGAAAATGGTAAGCCATTGCGTGAATCATTGGGTGAAGTTTTGAATGCTGTGAGTTATCTCACATGGTATGCAGAAGAAGCTAAACGCATTTATGGCCGTACAATTCCTGCTAATACCAATAACAAACGCATTATGGTTACACGCCAAGGCATTGGCTTGGTGGCAGCAATTACACCGTGGAACTTCCCTGCTGCAATGATGACACGTAAAGCTGGCCCTGCTTTGGCAGCTGGTTGTACTTTCATCGTAAAACCTGCAGAAGATACTCCACTAACTATGATCAAATTGGTTGAACTAGCTCATGAAGCTGGCATTCCAAAAGATGTCATTCAGTGTGTTGTAGGTGTTGGCTCAGAAGTTGGCCCTGTTTTCACATCCAGTAATTATGTACGTAAGATCACATTCACAGGTTCAACGCCAGTTGGAAAGCGTTTAATCAGCGAAGGTGCAAATACTGTTAAGCATATGTCGATGGAATTAGGTGGACATGCGCCATTCATCATCTGTGAAGATGCTGATATTGATTTTGTGATTACACAAGCGATTGCTTCAAAATTCCGTAATGCTGGCCAAACTTGTATTTGTGCAAACCGTTTCATCGTGCACAAAAATGTTTTGGCTGAATTTACTGAAAAATTCACAGCTGCAGCTAAAGCACTTAAGTTGGGCAATGGCATGGATCCTACAACGGATGTTGGTCCTTTAATCAATAAAAAAGGGTTCGATAAAGTTATAGAACAGATCGAAGATGCTAAAGCAAAAGGTGCTTCTGTTTTGGTTGGTGGTACTTCTTTTGAAGACAAAGACAAGAAAACATACTTTGTTTCACCAACAGTATTGGGCAATGTGACATTGGATATGATGATCATGTCTGAAGAGACTTTTGGTCCTGTTGCACCAATCATTGCTTACGATGATTTAGATACAGCACTAGAAATCGCGAATGGCACACCATTTGGCTTAGCAGCTTACTATTTCACAAATGACTACAAACGCGGGATTTATCTACAAGATAATCTTAACTTTGGCATCATTGGCTGGAATGATGGTTTACCAACAACGGCACAAGCACCTTTTGGCGGTTTTAAAGAAAGTGGTTTAGGTCGTGAAGGTGGCATTGAAGGCATCGAACCTTACTTAGAAACAAAATACCTCTCTATCGGTAACTTATAACAATAACAAACGTTTTTCCCTCATTTAATCTGATAAGCCTGCCCATCCTCGCTTATCAGATTTTTTTTGTTAATAGTCTTAGGAAAATAGTTACATTAGGCAATGGTGTTATATCAAAAAAGTGGATATTGTAATGATCCACTCTTTCCAAAAAAGTTAATGCTATGAACTTAAACTCAATCCCATTTCAAACTACCGATTGGTCTCTCATTCCACCAACAGAACATTCAGGTGAAACTGGCATGGCTTATTGGCAAACACAAACTTTTGATAATATTCGTGTGCGCATGGTGACTTACACAGCTGGTTATTTAGCTGATCACTGGTGTAAAAAAGGGCACGTATTATTATGTTTAGAAGGTGAACTCACTACAGAGTTAGAAGATGGTCGTATTTTCACGCTAACGCCAGGGATGAGTTACCAAGTGGCAGATAATGCTGAAGCCCATCGTTCATCGACTACAATTGGCGCTAAGCTATTCATTGTCGATTAATATAAAAAATAGGTATGAAGTTAAGTGAACCTTCATACCCATCTTAGTGAAGCTTGTATCAATTTCAGTGCTTAGCTGCCCTGCACTGCCATCTCAATGCTCGTTTCATTTGCATCAGCTGTTGCTTTCGCTTCCACTGTTTGCATCACTTCTCTCACGATATATTCCGCAATTGCCAATGAAGATGTTGCGCCTGGTGATGGTGCATTGCGAATATGTGTAATATTGCCATCTTTACGAATGATGAAATCATCCACTAAGCTGCCATCTTTATTCATAGCTTGCGCTCGAATACCACGAGTTGCTGGCTTTACAGTCATTTTTGATAAAGATGGAACATATTTCACACATTCATCAATGAAAGTTTGCTGACTCAACACTGTTTTAGATTCACGAATCGCCGCAGGAATATTTCTGAAAGAAAAGCGCCAAAAACCTGGGTAAACCAAATAATCTGTAATATCTTTAAAATTAAAATTCTTGCCTGTGTAATTTTCACGACCTAATGATAAAAAGGCATTTGGGCCAATTGTCATTTTGCCATCAATACGCTTCGTAAAATGCACACCCAAGAATGGATATTTAGGATCTGGTACAGGATAAATCAAGCCCTTCACATCGTTTGTGAATTGATCATCCAATACAAAATACTGCCCAAAGAATGGCACAATTTTAGGATTCGCTTCATCACCCGAATTTTTCGCTAAACGATCCGATTGTAAACCTGCACAACTCACCGCATAGTTAAATGTTTCAGGGTAAACAGAACCATCTTTCATAATGATCTGAATGCCATCAGCATTATTTTTTAACTCTTTAACTTCTGCGGATAACTGAATCTTGCCACCTTTTGCAATGATGTCTTTAGCGATTTGTTTTGCAATCGATTCATAGCTTACAATTGCTGTTGTAGGAGAATGCAATGCCGCGATCCCGATGCAATTTGGCTCAACAGCTTTAATTTCATCACCATACAACATGCAAACATCTGGTACTTCGTTATCGAGCGCGATTTGATATAAACGTTTTAAACGCTCGACTTCCACTTCAGTCAATGCTACAACTAATTTGCCACATTGATCATAAGGCAAATCATTTGCCTCACAATATTCTTTAACCAAATGTACGCCACGGCGGCATAATTTTGCTTTTAAACTACCTTTTGCGTAATACAATCCCGCATGCACAACGCCTGAGTTATGGCTGGTTTGATGCTGTGCAACACTGCTTTCTTTTTCGAACAATGTCACTTCAGCATTAGGATGATCAATCAATAGTTGTCTGGCAACAGCCAATCCATTAATTCCTCCGCCAATTACTGTATACTTGACAATAGACACATCAATCTCCTTTTACTTCGCGTTATACAAATATGAAAAAACTAAAAAAAATAGAGAGTCTTTCTGACCAAGCATTTGATCTTCTTCGTGAAGCGATCCTCAATGGTGTTCTTGAACCTGGAAAACTGTACTCAGCAACTGAGATCGGTGAATGGATTGGTGCTTCTAGAACGCCTGTTCGCGAAGCTGCTCAACAACTTGCGGCCATTGGCTTAGTTCGTGTAGAACGCAATAAAGGTATTCGCATTCTGCCAACATCTCTTCAAGAATTGATTGAATCTTTCCAGATTCGTTTAATGCTCGAAGTACCTTTGATCCGTAAAGTTGCACTCAACCGAACTGAAGAAGATCTACAAACTATCATTGATGCTTATGATAATTTTGCAGTCGCTGCTCAAAAAGATGATGCAGCAGAAACATTAAAAGCAGACAAGGAATATCACTCAGCATTATTGCAAGCTGCACACATTGAGCGTGCTTTAGTCATTATTGAAAATACTCGCAATGCTGTACTTTTAACGGGTCCCAGCACCATTCCTTATTCTCGTACTTGTATGGAAGCTTTTCTGGATCATAAACCGATTCATGAAGCCATTCTCAACAAAAATGCTGATGCAGCTGAAAGTGAAATGAAACGTCACATCATCAATACTGCCAATATGCTGATTACACAAGAAGCGAAAAAAAGAGACGACTGGATTGATCCAAACCTTCTTAGTCAGTTCTCATGGATTCATAAATAGATCACCATTAATCACATTATTATCACATGCTTTTTCTAGGTATTTTATAGCATGTTCATCAGTTGCATGCAACACGCAATATGTAAAATTCATAATGTTACGGCGTTTAATCTTATAAAAAACCTCAGTATTTACTGAGGTTTTTATCTTTCAATTATCCAATCACATCAGATTCTAATAATAAATGTGCTTTAGATAGCGCTTCTTCTTCGGATTCCACTACAACCAATGGATATCCCCAAAAATCTTCAAACGTATCTGTGAACTCTTCCATTGATTTTTTAGTTTCTAAATCTCGCGCTATATAGAGATGAACCTTAATGTATTTTTGAACCTCTTTTTTATTCGCTTGTGCCCAAAAGGAGATTTTACGACGATCATCCACACGATCTTCATTCTCATCATCTGCACCTTTTCCAATAATGACAAAAGGCTGCTTCTTCTCCAGTAATTGCTTCAAATGCAATAAAATCTGGTTATAATTTTTTCTGGATGATGCTGCATAATCTAAATACACAATCGGAAAGTTACGGCTATCAATCTTCATTCAAATTCTCTTTAAATAAAATTCACTTACGAATAAGAATAATTATTATATAAAATAATTTTTTAGGCTTATTGCTGAATCAAGACAATAAATTGTCTGAAACAGCCAAGTCTAACATAGAACGATATAAATCAAACCCTAATAGTAACTGTTACATTACAAATATTAACTATAATGGTAAGTTTATGTTAATATATAATGACAATTATTAATATAACTATAGGTTGATTATATGAAAATCAATTGCCATATTGGATTAACATAAAACAAATACTCATTGTATTAATAGCATCCTCACTTTTTCCACAAACCTTTGCTGAAATTAAGATCTATAAAGAGAATGGACATATTTTCTCAAAAGATAAATTATATGCTTTATCCGAGCATCGAGGAGCCTATGAAGTTATCTTGGATAAAACTGGACTTCCTATCGGATATGAACGTTCAATTCATGATACAAAACCAGTTGGACATAAAATGTCTACAATGGCCATTGGCCCTTATGGTGGAAATAAAACAAAAAATCCACCTTCTATGTGGTACGACACATGGAATAACCAAGGTACAACACATAAATGGATACAATTAGAATCAGGAACACTCAACAGAACTGAGCATGTCATCAAGTGGCCTATCAATGCAAGGTACCGAGATGGTGCAGAAATGAACCAAAGAACTGGAGAGCTTTATTTTTCAGCAGATACGGCAACTCATTTCGGTATCAAAGCTCGTTGTAATACTGGAAAGTGTGGCTTATATGGAACGGAATATGCAGCAGTTGCTGTATGGGATCCTGTTTCAGGGCACTTAGCGTGGAATACAGGCTTTATTCCTTTGGGTGAAGATTTAGTTAAAGATATCAAGAGCTTGGCTTCAGGATCAGATGGTTGGGCATTGCCAACAGACATGGCAATCGATGCAGATGGCGATATGTATGTTCTAGCTAGACACTATAGAAATCCCTTAAGTGGAACAGCGAGAACACGAGAAACAGCTCACGTAAAATTAGTAAAAATTATTGTTCCTCGTGATAAAGCTGGAAGAGCATTAACCCAAGATTGGGAATATACAGTTGTGCAGGATTTTGGCATCATTAAAGAAGTTTCTCATTCAACAGCTTTTAATATCTTTGGTATGGTTTTCTTCAATGGGCTTTTATATGCATCGTATGAAAATGGTGGTGGTATATTTGTATTCAATCCTTTAGATGGTACATATAGGCAAGGTGCCAAACCACCATACAATATGTTTGATATGGCAGCAGGGCAATTAGCACCAATCATTAAAGGTACAGTTTATAATGATCCAACTGCTTCTGCTAACCCATCCGAATTTATTCCACTCGAAGGAATTACTGTAGAAATATTAAAAAATGGCGTTCCTGTTGGTGAAATTGTGACAGACAAAGATGGTGGTTATAGTTTCATGGTAGATTCAATCTCTGATACAAATTATAGCATCATCATTAAGAAACCTAGAATCAACGATTACCACGCTAAACAAACTTGGGCATCTGCAGATGATAAATCAGTGAACCCAACAACAGCAATTTGTGGGTCAAAAAGACGAACATCATCTGGAATATGTAGAGATAATAAGCCGATCAGAAGTGATGTACTCATGACAACAGATGATGTCATTGCAATTGCAGATTTTGCAATCACTACAGAGGATTTGCCTCCTTTACCTGTAAAGCTATCTCCACAAAGAATTATGCTTCATATACTATTCTAATCATTCCCAATCTGAACGATTTTGCCAATTATCCTGCAATAATTCGATAAATAATCGCACTTTAGGTGATAAATGCTTCTTAGAAGGATAAATGGCACAAATAGGTTCTTTTTTAGGAGAAAACTCTGTCAATACTTGCGTTAACAGAGTTTTTGTTATCAAGGGTTGAACCAAAAATGAACTCAACTGCACAATCCCAAAACCTTCCAATGCCGCATTCTTTAAAGATTCTGTATCTTGTAAATTGATATATCCTTTTAAAGCAATTTCTTTCTCTTGATGATAGTCTTGATATTTCCAAGCCACAGCTTGTGTTTGATGTAAATACAATAAACATTGATGATCTTTTAAATCATCTATCTTCATGAGTTTTCCATGCTTTTCTAAATAAGCAGGCGAAGCACAAATGATTAACTGATGATAAGCCAAAACTTTTTGTATCAAACTACTGTCAACATTATTGCCAATGCGAATTGCTAAATCGATCCCTTCACGAATCAAATCTGAATAATCATCCGTAAATAAAACCTCCAAATCAACTTCAGGATATTTCTGTAAAAACTGCCACACGATTGGCATCACATGCAATCGCCCAAATGCACTTGGCACTGTAATTTTAAACTTACCTTTAGGTAATTGATCGTGATCTAATACTTGCTCAGCATCCTCAATTTCTCGCAAAATTCGTTGAATATGTTCATAGAAAATTTCACCTTCATGCGTTAACGTCACAACTCTTGTCGTGCGATGAAAAAGGCGATGGTTCAAATTTTCTTCTAATTTAGCAATGATCTTGCCCACAGCAGAACGGGATAAACCTGATTGCTCTGCAGTTTTTGTGAAGCTGCCATTCTCTGCAACTAAAGCAAAAATTTTCAGATCAGCAATATTATTAATTTTCAGATCATTGAACACTTTTATTCCCATATCAAGCAACTTAGATAGAGTTTATCAACATTATAGAGACAAGTATATTTGTATCTTTTTGATTCATTAGGATGAATATGCACTCTAACTTTCAACAACGCTACCTACCATGGATCGCGATATTTGCATTGGCATTATCCATATTCACAGTGGTTTCCACTGAAATGTTGCCCATTGGCTTATTGTCGCCGATTGCCCAATCCTTACAAACAACGGAAGGTAGATTGAGCATAATCATCTCATTACCTGCATTAGTTGCTGCAATTGCAGCGCCCATTGTTTTAATCTATTTTGCGAATATTAACCGCAAAATCCTTTTGATCGGTTTAACACTGTTACTCTTATTGGCCAATATCACTTCTGCAATTGCACCTAATCTTACTATTTTGTTACTTGCACGCTTCTTATTGGGAATATGTATGGGTGGCATTTGGACGATTGCAGGTGGATTAGCTATGCGAATTGTTGCACCACAATATGTGGCATTGGCAACATCCATTATTTTTGGTGGCGTTGCAGCTGCATCTGTATTGGGAATTCCATTAGGCGTTTATTTGGGAGATTTATTCAATTGGCAGTTTGCATTCGTTGGCATGGCAATTTTGAGTTTGATCATCACTGTTTTGCTCGCTTTGAGCTTGCCTTCCTTACCTAAAATACATGATGTACAGGTTTCTTCATTCATTATTCTTTTGAAAAAATCTGATGTATGGCTGGGTTTAGGCATTACATTATTTTTAGTCACAGGGCATTTTATGGGTTATACATTTGTGCGCCCTTTATTACAAACTCATGCAGGATTTTCTGATGCATCCATTGGCATATTATTATTAATCTATGGATTCTTGGGAATTATCGGGAATTTCATTTTAGGTAATTTAGTCGCCCGTTATTTAAAACTAACGGTGATTGTGATTGCATTATTACTCACATTAAGCATATTTTTATTTCTATGGTTATCATCGAGCCAAAGTTTTTCTATCGCAATCTTATTACTGTGGGGATTTGCATACGGTGCTGTTTCTGTGAGCTTGATGACCTGGATGTTTAAAGTTTCAGGCGATCATATAGAACCTGCAACAGCGATCTATATTGCCATCTACAATTTAGCAATCGCATTAGGATCATTCATTGGTGGAAAAATCTATGATGATGCTGATTTATCCTCTGTACTTTTAATGGCAGGGATTACGGCAAGTTTAGCTGTTATTCTGACAATATTTGCAAAACCTAAAATTACATAAGCCACACAATAAAAAAACCTCGGCTAGCCGAGGTTTCTTTGATTCAAAATGGGGTTGGGATTACATCATACCGCCCATGCCACCCATACCGCCCATGCCACCCATATCAGGCATTGCAGATTCAGCTTTTGGTAATTCAGCAACCATACACTCAGTAGTAATGATCAATGAAGCAATTGATGCCGCATGTTGTAATGCTGAACGAGTTACTTTAGTTGGATCCAAAATACCCATTTCAACCATATCACCATATTGGCCAGTTGCAGCGTTATAACCGAATGCATCTTTACCATCACGAACTGCATTCAATACAACATCAGCAGGCTCACCTGCGTTGATTACGATTTGACGTAATGGCTCTTCCATCGCGCGCAATGCAACACGAATACCAGCATTTTGCTCATCGTTGTCGCCTTTCATGTTTTGAATTGTGCTCAAAACGCGAACCAAAGCAACACCACCACCAGGTACAACACCTTCTTCAACTGCTGCACGAGTTGCGTGTAACGCATCTTCTACGCGAGCTTTCTTCTCTTTCATTTCTACTTCAGTTGCAGCACCAACGCGAATTACAGCAACACCACCTGCTAATTTAGCAACGCGCTCTTGTAATTTTTCACGATCGTAATCAGATGTAGCTTCTTCAATTTGAACGCGGATTTGATCAACACGGCCTTTGATTTCAACTTCGTTGCCTGCACCATCAATAATTGTTGTATCTTCTTTAGAAACAACGATACGTTTTGCTTGGCCTAAATCTTCCAAAGAAGCTTTTTCCAATGACATACCGATTTCTTCAGAAATTACAGTACCGCCAGTCAATACAGCGATGTCTTGTAACATTGCTTTACGACGATCACCGAAACCAGGCGCTTTAACCGCAGCAACTTTAACGATACCGCGCATGTTGTTAATTACTAATGTTGCTAATGCTTCACCTTCAACATCTTCAGCAACGATCAACAATGGACGACCTGTTTTTGCTACAGCTTCTAAAACTGTCAACATTTCGCGAATATTAGAAATTTTCTTGTCGCAGATCAAGATCAATGGGTTGTCTAATTCAGCTGCCATTGATTGTTGGTTGTTGATGAAGTAAGGAGACAAGTAACCACGATCAAACTGCATACCATCAACTGTTGTTAAATCGTTCTCTAAACCAGAACCTTCTTCAACAGTGATAACACCTTCTTTACCTACTTTAGCCATTGCATCAGCGATGATTTTACCGATCTCTTCATCAGAGTTAGCAGAAATCGTACCTACTTGTGCAATTGATTTGTCATCAGAACATGGCTTAGAAATTGCTTTCAATTCAGCAACTGCTGCTGCAACTGCTTTATCGATACCACGTTTGATATCCATTGGGTTCATACCAGCAGATACTGCTTTCATACCTTCACGTACGATTGCTTGTGCCAATACTGTTGCAGTTGTTGTGCCGTCACCAGCGATATCAGAAGTTTTTGAAGAAACTTCTTTAACCATTTGTGCGCCCATGTTTTCGAATTTGTCTTCTAAAACGATTTCTTTAGCAACTGAAACACCATCTTTAGTGATTGTAGGAGCGCCAAAGCTTTTTTCTAAAACTACGTTACGACCTTTTGGTCCTAAAGTTACTTTTACAGCATTTGCTAAAGTGTTAACACCTTTAACCATGCGTGAACGTGCATCATCGCCAAAACGTACTTCTTTTGCTGACATACTAAATACCTCTAAAAGTTAAAATATTTTCTATAAATTCTTCAAATTAAGGTAATTCTGAATTAACCTTCGATTACTGCCATGATTTCATCTTCACGCATTACGATGAAATCATCATCGCCGAACTTAACTTCAGAACCTGAATATTTACCGAATAAAACTTCGTCGCCTACTTTTACATCAACTGCTTTAACTTGGCCGTTATCCAAAGTTTTGCCAGTGCCTACAGCAATTACTTTACCGCGAGCTGGTTTTTCTGTTGCTGAACCTGGCAATACGATACCGCCTGCTGATGTTGTTTCTTCTTCAACACGCTTAATGATAACGCGATCATGTAACGGACGTAATTTCATAGTGATATCCTCAAAAATAAATAATAACGAAATGCTTCGCTTTGGTATAAAACCTATACGAAAGCTACTATGGGGCTTTTATTTTTATTTTCAAGTTGCCCAAAATATTTTTTATCAAAAAATGCATAAAATATTGAACATAAACATGTAATTTTGGCTTTTTAATAGGCATTACAAAAATCAAAAAACTTGTATGATCTTATGCCTTGTCTTGACTTTTTATGAAAGGCTCACTGAACTATGCAGCATCTTTACTATTCACTAGATCAAGTCCTAGTCGAAATACCAATGAATTACTTTCAATATTTAGAACTCAAATCCCTATTATTCGTAACATTCATTTTTATTATTCTATTGATGCTCTGTAAATTTCTTGTGAAAAATCGGCTGAGATTTTCACTGTTACGCAAACGTGCACTGATTATCTTTGGTTGTGGCATTGCTAGCTATTGTGGCTTTTATGCAATTGAATATATTCGTAAAACTCAACAATTTAAAATGAAACAAATCCGTAGTGATGTGTTGATGGCACAACTGATCTACTCTGTACGCAAAGATCGCCCATATACTGTATATGAAAGCAGCCTTTCACGAACGAATGATAAAATTGTATTAGATAACATTCGTGGCAATGAAGTCATTCCCAATAATGAATACAAAAGAAGTTTCAACTTAGCTAAACGTGCCTTGTTAGATATAGAAAAAAAATCTCTCTATGAATATTCCTCTAACATTGATAATCCTGATGTTTGCCAAAAAGATAAAATCAATCAACTTTATCGCTGTCAGTCTCGCTTTAAAAAACCTAATGGTGCACAAGTATATTTACAAGCCATTGTCTATGCAGAGCCAAAAGCCTATCAAGATTATTTACGTTTTGGCTTTCGTGAAAAAAGCCCTTTATAAATTATATAAAGAGCTTCTCAAATTACTTATTTAGAAATAATAGATGTTATGAAATTTCTTTCACTTTCAATAATCTCAAAGCATTCAATACAACTAAAATACTCGTGCCAACATCGGCTAATACTGCCATCCACATATAAGCATGGCCAGTGATTGCTAATGCTAAGAAGAAGACTTTAATACCAATTGAAAAGATAATGTTCTGACGAATGATCGACATCGTACGATCTGCAATATTTAAGAAATTTGGCAACTTCATCAAATCATCATCCATGATCGCAACATCGGCTGTTTCAATCGCCGTATCACTACCAATTGAACCCATTGCAAAACCAATATCTGCCTTTGCTAATGCAGGTGCATCATTGATACCATCACCGATCATGCCAATCGAGCCACTGTTTTTTTGGAAGTCATTCACAAACGTCATTTTATCTTCAGGTAATTGATCGCCACGAGCTGTCGTTAGATTTACAGTTTGTGCCACTTGATCTACAGTTTGCTGACGGTCACCTGATAACATCACCAATTGCAATCCACGTGCTTTCAATAATTCTAATGCGCGTACACTTGTCGCCTTCACACCATCTTCTAATACAAATAACGCTAATAACTCTTGTGCATTGGCTAGCATCAAGACTGAATGCGCACGATCTTTAAAAGCAACCAATGCTTCATCTGCTTTTGTGAGATCGATATTATTTGCCAACATCAATTTTGCATTACCTAAATAATATTGCTCGCCATTCATCATACCTTTTGTGCCGTGCCCAAGAATCGCCTCAAAACTTTCAACATTTTGAGCAGGCATATTTTGCGCTTGGTAGAAAGTAACAATTGCTTTAGAGATTGGATGATCTGATCTTGCCGCTAAACTCATTGCGAGACTTGCTGCTTTCTCATCTTGAGTAAAGATAAAGCTTTCCACGACTTGTGGCTTACCCTCAGTAATTGTGCCTGTTTTATCAAATGCCAGCCCTTTTAAATGACTTGCTGCTTCTAAATACGAACCGCCTTTAATCAAAATACCTTGGCGCGCTGCTGTCGTTAAACCACTGACAATTGCAACTGGTGTTGAAATCACCAAAGCACATGGACAAGCGATGATTAAAATCACCAAAGCATTATAAATACCATCCAACCATGTAAAACCAAACAGTGGTGAAACCAAAGCAACTAAGATGGCAAACACAAATACAATTGGCGTATAAATTGCGGAGAATCGATCAATGAAACGTTCAGTTTCTGATTTATTGCCTTGTGCTTGTTCTATTGTGCGTGCAATTTTACGAAGTGTTGAGTTCTCTGCCGTTGTTGTGGTTTTAAACTCAATTTCACCTTCTTGGTTGATACTACCTGCATAAACTTTGTCGCCCACAGTTTTATCAATGGGTAAACTTTCCCCTGTAATTGGTGATTCATCAATACTTGAACTGCCTTTAATGATTTCACCATCCAAAGCAAAACGCTCACCTGGCATCACCCGAATGATGGAATTTAAAGCAATATCATCTGTCGCTTTTAATACAAAGCTACCATTTTCCTGCACCAATGATTCATCAGGTGCTAATGACATTAAGCCTTCAATCGCATTGCGTGCGCGATCTAAAGAGCGAGCTTCTAATACTTCAGAGATTGTGAATAAAACCATCACCATTGCTGCTTCAGGAAATTCACCGATTAAAATCGCCCCTGTAACAGCAACGCTCATCAATGCATTGATGTTCAATTTTTTATTCTTAATGGCAATCCAACCTTTTACATAAGTTTCATGCCCACATAAAAGAATTGCAATGATTGCCAACAATGAAACAAACCAAGTACTATTACCAAACAAACTGATCAGCTCTGCTGTAACTGCAAGCGCCCCTGAAATTCCCAATAACCAATATCTTTTAGCCATATTTTTAGGTGCAGGTGCTTTAGTACCTTGAGGAATAGCATTCATGCCCAATGATTTAATCGCCGTGAGAATATTCTCCAAATTACCTTTATACACAAGATGTAATTGACGCTGAATTAAGTTGAATTGCATCTCATGGATTTCAGGCATTTTGTCGAATTTCTGACGAATCAACTGCTCTTCTACAGGGCAATCCATTTCATTGATGGTCAAAACTGCTGAAGCATAACCTTCTGGAATCTTGTTAAGTTGAATTTTTTTGTCAACAATATCCCCATGTTGTCCACAGCAACTTGTGGATAACTCTTCATGATCATGGGAATGATCGTGACTATGTTCATGCTGATGCTCAACTTCATGGCTGCAACATGAATCAGATTTGTGCTCATGTTCATGATCTTTTTCATGGATATGATCTTGATGTTTCATAACAAACTCCTTTCGAGAGCGAATACTATAATATGTGATATAGTAAACACCTTAAAGTAACTATAAGGTCAAGCGATAAGGAGAATTCATATGAATATTGGCCGGTTATCACAATTAACAGGAGTTTCTGCTGAAACTATTCGTTACTATGAAAAAGAGCAGTTAATGCCGCCAGCAGAACGTTCTGCCAATAATTATCGTGTTTATAATCAGCAACATGTTGAGCGCTTAACTTTCATTAAAAATTGTCGATCATTCGATATGACCCATGAAGAAATTCATCAAATTTTGAATGAAGTGAATCAACCAAATAGTGATTGCAGTGCAATTAATCACATCATTAAAGATCATCTAGCGCATTTGGATGAACGCATTCAAGAGTTATTACATTTAAGAGAGAAGCTCACAAGTATTGAAAAACGTTGTCGTAGTGCGCATACTGCGGACAATTGCTCCATCATTAAAGATATCGCGAGTTTAGAAGATGTGCCAAGCCGAAATACTCATTTAGGATAATCTTTCATGTAATAAAAAAGGCGCTTAAAGCGCCTTTTCATCATATTACTAATGCCAATTATTCATATAAGTAACGAGCAATCATTGTCATATCGTCCACAGGACCGATATTCGTGTGAACGATATAGCCTGAACCACGCGCAACATCAATCACTTCACCTTTATCATTCTTCATTTCACCTAAGACAACTTCACGGTTGCCATGTTGATTGATGATTTCAATGCGATCGCCTGTTGCAAATTTATTCTTCGCTTCTAATACTGTTATGCCAGTTTCAGGATCATATGATTTCACTTCTGCAACATATTGTTGGCGAGAATGAATACTGTTACCTGTTAAGTAGTTTTGGTAAGCATGTGGCATATGACGCTGTAAGAAACCTTCTGTATAACCACGGTTTGCCAAGCCATCTAACTTGCCATATAACTCAGGATTGAATTCACGACCAGCAACAGCATCTTCAATCGCTTGACGATACAATTGTGCAGTACGTGCTACATAATATGGTGATTTTGTACGACCTTCGATTTTCAATGAATCTACACCGATTTCAATCAATTTTTGTACATGGTGAATCGCACGTAAATCACGTGAGTTCATAATGTATGTGCCGTTTTCATCTTCACTGATTTCCATCCACTCGCCTTTACGTTGGCTATTTTCTTGGATCAAATATGAACGATCAGCTTCAGGATGAGGATTGTAACCTTCAGGTGCATCAAATGCTGAACGATTCAATTCATCTTGCAGATATTTCATTGGGTCATCAGGTTCTTTAGGCTGAACATGATTACTACCACCTGTATAAATATTCACTAGATCAGCATTCTTTGGTACTAATTCACCTTCAGCTGTTTGCTGTGCATCTGTTAAGCCATAATTCCAACGACAAGCATTTGTACAAGTACCTTGGTTCGCATCACGATGGTTAAAGTAACCTGATAACAAACAACGGCCAGAATATGCAATACATAATGCACCATGAACGAATACTTCCAATTCCATATCTGGGCATTCTTGGCGAATTTCATGAATTTCATTGATGGATAATTCGCGAGATAAAATTACGCGTGTCAAACCTTGCTTCTGCCAGAATTTAACTGTTGCGCTGTTTACTGCGTTCGATTGTACAGACAAGTGAATGTCCATTTCAGGCCAGCGTTCACGAACCATCATGATTAAACCAGGATCAGCCATGATTAAAGCATCTGGGCCTAATTCAATGATTGGCGCTAAATCATCTACGAATGTTTTAAGTTTTGCACCATGTGGCATTGTATTCAATGCAACAAATAACTTTTTACCATGTTCATGAGCATAATCGATACCCATTTTCATGCGCTCTTCATTTTTGAAGTCGTTATTACGTACGCGCAAACTATAACGAGGCAAACCTGCATAAACAGCATCTGCACCATATGCAAATGCATAACGTAGATTTTCAAACGTGCCCGCAGGCGCTAACAATTCAACTTGTCGCTTTGTCATAAAAATTATCCTTTCAGGGGATGAAGGCATATAGCCAAAAGGCGAATATTATACCTGAAAAATAATTTATTTCCCCTGCTTTAACTTCGTGAGATATCGCAAAATGACAAAATAGGCAATTGCACCATATACAGCAATCAATACTATTAAATTCATCAATTGAGATTTAACATGCTCCAATGTTGCACCCATTTGATTGATATGCACTAATCCTTCAATCGCGGATGTTGATGGCAAAATACGTGCAATGATTAAGAATAGATCTGGCATTAAATATTGCGGCCATGACATTCCCGAGAAAAAGAAGAAAATCATACTGAATGGTAAAACTAATAGGAAAACATTGTCCATTTTCTTAAATAACACAGATGCACTTAATGCCAACATAATCACAGCACTCAAGAAGAAAAAGCCAAAGACCGCCAAATCAATAATGCTGCTTAATCTTGGCAATTGATACCAATATGGTGCAAATAACATGAAGATCCAGTACGCAAATGATGCATAAAATAGATAAGCAATGTATTTACCAAACAGTGTCACAAAGCCTAATTTTCCAACTGATAATTGGCTATTTTTCACTAAATCTAAATCAAACTGAGATCGGCGGCTTAAAATACATGCCAACATAATACCGAGCCAAATGCTTTGATGCAGGATCAAAACATAAGCAGGTGGAATAATATACGTTGCATAACCTGCTTGAGGGTTAAACAATTGTACATTCACTGGATTAAAAGGTGCGCTATTACCCATTGCAATTGCAGGATCAACACCCATCGCAATCTGTTTATCTACCAAAATATTACGATTCATCGCCATCACAACAGAAGAAACTGCTGTGGCTGCACTGTTATAAATCATGACGTAACTTGCATCGCCATAAAATACAACAGCATCACGATGCCCTTTCAAAATATTTTGTTCAAAATCAAAAGGAATAACGATGATTCCGTAGATCTTACGTTGCTTTAATAATTCTTTCGCTTCACCAATATTTTCAACTTCATCTACAATTTTTAATGAATCTGTCGCATCCAAATTACGCAATAATTCTCGGCTCATTGTCGTTTGGTTTTGATCCATCACAGCGATTGGCACATCACGGACTTCTTCATTATTATATGGAATTGGGTAGAAAAAAAAGTAAGTCACTAATCCCATAATCAAAACAGAAGTTACTTCTTTAATACGAAAGATTTGTTTCAATTCATTGAGCACAACTGCTAGAAAAGTCTTAAGCATGTTTCGCCTCCTGTTTTCTTAGCAATGTGATGTTCAGCGTGATCAAAGCATAAGCCACAATGCCAATGATCATCATTGCGATGATAGATTTCAACGATGTTAATAAACCTGCATCACGCAATGTTTGATCCAATCTTGCTTCGATATACCATGTGATTGGTAGCATTGATCCCCAAATTTGAGCAAACATATCCATCGATATTCTTGGATAGAACAAACCTGTAAAACCAAAAGCAGGAGAAGCAAAAATACTCACAGAACCATAATTTAATGATCGTTGTGGCAACCATAATGTAAATACAATTGCACACAAAGAAGCACTGACAATGAATACAAAAGACGCCAGTATTTGTAAAAATAAAGAACCATTAAACGGCAAATCGAAAAATGTAATTAGACCTATATCCAATGTGAATAATGACATAATGAATATCAACGTATATGGCGCGATTTTATTCACCAAAAACTGGAAAATACTATCATTATTCATACGCAAAATACCCAATACACCTAATGTGCCATATTTATCCTGCACAGTTGTATAAGCAATAGAGAGCATGACAACAATCTGTAATAGCGTTGGTACAATGCCATTCACCAAAGTATATATATAGTTCAATGTTGGGTTAAAAACAGGATGCATATCTGTTGCGATCGGTGTTAGTTCCTGCATAGCTAATTGAGCTGTCACACCTTGTGTACTCAATCTTTCAGCCTGCATATTCAACAAACTTGTGCCAAAAGCTTGAGTGTAACCGACACTTAAAGTATTGCCTAAAGCCATGTATTGAAGATTGCTAAAACCCGTCACTTCGGGCTGTAAATTTCCTAACATTCTTTTCTCAAAATCATTAGGAATCAACACAATGCCAAAAATTTCACCTTTTAATAAGGCGGATTTTGCATCACTCAAGTTATCATTTCGCATTGTAACTGCGACAGAAGGTGCACCTGAAACAGATTGAATTAACGCACGAGAAGCTTGAGTTTTATCCAAATCTACAACAGAAATAGGTACTTTATTAATCACTTCAGCATTGAACATATACATCATGCCAAAAATGATAATCAAAGGATAAAGAAAAACTGAAGCAATCAGAGGCTTAGTTTTTCTAATAATTTTTAACTCACGCCAAAAAGCAAAGAAAAAGCTATTTTTCGCCTGAGTTTTTGTCATTGGATTTTTCATAATTATACTCCCACTCAATTATTGAGCTTTACGAGTATTCCATTTCGCAATCACACTCATTCCAGGGCGCAATGTATCCAAGTTTTTGACAGGCTTTGCGCGCACTTCAAAAGTTCTTAAGTCAAATTCACCTGTAGCTTTTGTAGCACGCCAGTTTGCATATTGTCCCAATGCATTCAATGCTGTGATTTTAACTTCTGCTGTTGTTTGTAATGCAGGAATTTCCACTTCAAATACATCACCAATTTTTGCAGCTTTCAAGAAATCTTCACGAATATTGAATGTCACCCACATATCACTCAAATCAATCAATGAATATAATGGTGTACCTGGATTATACAATTGACCAACTTCTGCAACTTTTGCTGTCACTTGACCATTGGCTGTTGCTTTCACAACCAAAGTATCTACATCTGTATTTACCTGATTCAATGCAGCCTTTGCTTGTTCTACTTGTGCATCTGATAAATGTTTAGTTTCAACACTTGCACCATTTTCAGCCAATTGTAAATTAGCTTCTGCTGCCAGTTTTTCTTTCAATGCCACTTCATAGCTAGTTTTAGTTTCATCAAATACTTGTTGCGAAACACCACCTTTCACAATTGCTTTTTGTACACGATCAAAGCTTTGTTTTGCTAAAGTTACGCCATCTTCTGCTGAGGCTAGTAATGCTTTTTGGATTTCAATTTGTTCAGGTCTTGTACTGTAGGCAACATTGCGATTAGCTACTGCTACATTGTATTGTGCTTCAGCAGTGATTTGTTGTGCTGATAATGCAGGATTTTCTAATATAACTAAAGTATCACCTTCTTTAACGTTATCACCCAAGTCAAAGAAGATCTCTTTTGCTCTACCTTGAACACGTACGGAAATATCGACACGATTTGCTTCTACTTCACCTTGTAATACAAATTCTTTTTGCTGATTTGCGACTAGATATAAAACTATTACTAAACCCACAAGTAATGTGCCTAAACCTAATAATGTACGTGTCATTTTTTGCATAGTATATTCCTGAATTATCTAATCATTTGTTTATATTGTTATAGTATAGAGTATTTATTAATATTTAATATAGCACACAAGAAAAAGCCCGCTCATTGAGCGGGCT
>JBEBSR010000027.1:0-34965 GCA_040394195.1 Wohlfahrtiimonas larvae
GTAGCTTCGGCACAAGCCATTATTAAAGTTTTGTAACACATGGAGCATCAAGGAGATATGATGAAATTTTTTGAAAATCAATTACCACTATGTATTATTTGGGGTCTTTGCATCTTTGCTTATGTTATTGTTGCTGCTGTTGTTATCTTCAGCTAAAAATAACTCATTACTCAGAAAAAAGTGCTCGCTAGCACTTTTTTCTTTATTCGATAGGCAATTTTATGTCGCTATTAGCTAAAGAACTCTTTTATTGATCACAATCATGATTAACATGATGCTTATGTTTTGGAAACAAGTATAATATTGTTGAGTCAACACAAACTATTATTAAAATTCTATAACATTTGACGTCGGGGAAAGAAAACATGAAAAAGTTTATTGATAATCAATTACCACTCTGGTTCATCTGGGGTGTTTGCATTCTTTCTTATGGTCTTGTTGCGGTTATTGTTACCTTTAGCTAATACAAAATTCATTACCCAGAAAAAGTGCTTGTTAGCACTTTTTCTTTATCCAATAGTCCAATTTTATGTCTCCATTAGCAAAAGAACTCTTCTATTTATTACAATCTGGCGAAATTTATAGTGGTGAAGCCTTAGCGCAACGCTTTGACGTCACTCGCCAAGCTGTTTGGAAAGCTATCAACGAACTCAAAGTTGGGCACCTTGTTGAAACAATCGGCCGTCAAGGTTACAAAGCTTTCTATCCTTATATTCCTTTAGATCAAAAAAGTATTTTAGCTAAACTACCAAAAAACTGTGTGGATGATGTGATTACGCAAATCGATGTCACATCCACTAATGAAGAAATTGCTAAATTACCAATGAAAAAAGCATTGGCAATGGTGTGTGAAATGCAAACTCAAGGCCGTGGTAGAAATGGTAAAGTTTGGATTTCTCCTTTAGCACGTAATCTTTATTTTTCAATGCGCATCCAATTCAAAACTCAAGCATTGGCAAACCTAACAAGTTTTAGCCCTGCTTTAGGTATTTATTTAGTGGAATATCTTCAAAGTAAAAACATTCCCGCTAAAATTAAATGGCCGAATGATATTTGGGTGGATGGCGCTAAATTAGCAGGTATTCTCATAGAAACTAGTGCTAAATCTGAGCATGAAGTTGAAATGATCATTGGAATTGGCTTGAATAATTTGCCACTTGCTGATACAAACTTAACTCAGAATAAAGCAACATCTGTATATGAAGTATTAGGTGAAGCAATCGATCGTAATATTTTAGTCGCAGATATTATTCAGTTAATCTCTAATCTTAGAGATGATTATGAGTCTTTTAATATTCCGAATATTGTAGAGCTATGGAATCACAATAGCGCTCTATATAGCCAGAAAATTAAACTGTTTTCTCCTGCACGAGAAATTATTGGTACAGAAGTTGGCATCGCAGACAATGGTGCGTTGTTGATTCAAAATGAGGATGGTACTGTGCAGCAGTATTTTTCTGGAGAGCTTTCGCTGCGAGCCTATGCCTAAGTTTTTGTTTGATTGTGGTAACACTTGTATTAAGTTTGCATTATTTTCTGAAGAAGATGGTTTATCTCAACATCAGTTCATTGATTACTCTGTTCTTCATAGTTTTGTCACCAAGCTTTTTAATCTCTATCCAATGCCAGATGAAATTAAAATATCATCTGTCACTAAAGTCGAACGTTTAAATACGCTATTGGCTGATATTGCTGAGTTTACTGCTCTCAAACCAACTATTGCAATATCACAAACGGATGCTTTAGGATTAATCAATCAATATGATATTCCTGAAACATTAGGCATTGATCGTTGGCTAGCAATGCTTGCCGCTTGGGATATTTACCATGAACCAGCATTAGTTGTGGATTTAGGTACAGCCTTAACCATTGACTACATTACGCCAGAAGGTAAATTTGAAGGCGGATTGATCCTGCCTGGTATCAAATCATTGCGTGATGCCCTATTGAAAGATACAGCCATCAAAAATATTCCTGAATTACCTTACACAAGTGAGCTTGGGCACAATACAAGCTCATGCATTTCTTCTGGTATTCATTATGCTGTGGTTGGCTCTATTTTAGCCTTACATCAATCCTTGCCTAATGTAAAAAGTGTGGTTTTATCAGGCGGGCGAGCAAAATGGCTCAAAGATATTTTAGAACCAATTTTGCCAAAAACAGAGTATCATGTGCATAAGCACTTGGTATTGGAAGGATTACTTCGCTTCCAAAATTAATCCTTATGAGGGTTAGATTATGAAGTCTGAAACTAAAAAAATGCGGTTTCCATTAAAACCAAAGCGCCCAGAAAAAATTTGCTGGGGCTGTGATAAGTTTTGTGCGGCCGATAAAATGATGTGTGGCAATGGTTCTGATCGCTCCCAACATCCCATCGAAGTCATCGGCGATGATTGGTACGAAACCTTATCTGAAGAAGATAAGAAAAAAATTATCCTCGTTTAGCCCCAATTAATCACACGGTGGCAAGATCGTAATCGCTAAACCACCTTGCGATGTTTCACGATATTTAGCATTCATATCTTTGCCCGTGTTGTACATTGTTTCAATCACTTTATCTAATGAAACCAATGGTGCACTTTGACGGTTAATTGCCATACGCGCTGAGTTAATCGCTTTCACAGATGCAATGGCATTGCGCTCAATACATGGTACTTGTACTTGCCCATCAACAGGATCACAAGTTAAACCCAAGTTATGCTCCATACCAATTTCAGCTGCCATACAAACTTGTTCTGGTGTTGCGCCTAGAATCTCTGCTAAACCTGCAGCTGCCATTGAACAAGCTACACCAACTTCACCTTGGCAACCCACTTCAGCACCAGAAATCGAAGCATTACGTTGATACAAAGTACCAATCGCCCCAGATGCTAAAAAGAATTTCATAGCCTTTTCAGGTGTTAATGGCTCGATAAAACGATCATAATATTCCAAAACAGCAGGAACAATCCCACAAGCACCATTTGTCGGTGCTGTTACAACTCGCCCACCTGCCGCATTTTCTTCGCTCACTGCCAAAGCAAATAAATTAACCCAATCAATGATGATCATAGGGTCTTTCGTATTTTGACCATGGGATGTGAGCAATTGATACAAATGATGAGCACGACGAGGAACACGCATTGGCCCTGGCAATTTCCCATCTGCTTTCATACCACGCTCAATGCATTCATTCATCACTCTTGCTATATTGCTAAAGTAATTCTGAATATATTGAATATCATGAGAAACCAACTCATTTTTCAATATAACATCTGAAATAGATTGTGAAGTTGATTCACAATGCTGTAATAACTCTTTTGCCGAAGTAAAAGGATAAGGAATTGCTTCTATTTCAGCTTTGCCTTTCCCAGCACTATTATCATCTTCATCTGAGATAATTTGACCGCCACCGATCGAATAAAAGCTCATTTTCAATAATAATTTCTCACCATGATAAGCAGAAAATATCATCGCATTTTCATGACGAGGTAAAAATTCACTGTGAAATTTTAAATGCGCTTTAGGGAAATCAATCTGATATTTCCCATTATAAATGGATAGTTTTTCCTGAGTTCTGATAGCTTCTACAATGCTAGGAATCGCCTCAATATCCACATCATTAGCAGAATAACCTGATAAACCTAATAAAATTGCCACATCTGTTAAGTGACCTTTGCCTGTTAATGACAATGATCCATAAACATCAGCAATTAATGTTGTTGTCTCTTCAATCAAGTTTTGCTGGATCAAATGATCCACAAATTCTTTAGCCGCTTTCATTGGGCCAATTGTGTGTGAGCTGGATGGGCCGATGCCAACTTTAAATACGTTCAATACGCTGTACATGATTCAGCCTCCAAATAAATTTAAACCAAAGTAAAGGTGCGTTATTTTGCCTAATTTATGCAAATTAGGCAATGTGATCACATGCTAATTTATTTTTAAAAAATTTATCTTTTTGATATGATTTGTAACAAGTTCTCTTTTGCCATTTCCCATAATGGAGCAATCATGAAAAAGCTTATTTTGTTAGCAACACTTCTACTTATTCAAGGCTGTGCATCTAATTTTCTAGTGAATCAAGCTGGAGATGCTTTACATTATGAAGCCATTGTACAGTTGCCTAAGAAAGAAGTCATGGACAGACGCGCTTATGTTGGTGGACAAATTGCAACCATTGATCGTAGCAAGCGCCAAATCGAGCTAGTTAAACGCCATATCAATAGTTCTGGCTATCCTGAAGAAGGTAGCAATAACTTAGAACAACGTATTTTTGTAACATTCATGCCTGATGTTCGTATTAACTTCTATGATCTTGCCGCAGGCGATCGTATGGCTGTGATTGGTAAAATCATCGATCTACAAAAAGCAGACATTGCTGGCAATGATATGACAATCCTACAGGTTGAAGTGAGTGGTGATAATTATAGAACTTGGTCAAACAACTATAGTCATCGTTGGGATGATGAGCCTTTCTACTGGAGTCCATATGGTAGATATGGCCGTTATCGCCCTTGGTATTACTAATCAAAATCCCAAGGATCAATCTCACAAAAGTGGCGAATCTGACTCGGTAAATGATTCGCCGCTGATTGCATTAAATAATGCACTAACTGATGCAGAGCCTTTCTCGATTTACTTTGTAACACAACATAAAAACGATAATAATTCTGACGCTTTGATAACGAATTAGGATAAATTGGCGTAATGCCCACAGGATAATCTCGGCAATCTAACGACTGCATCAACCCTTCAAAAGCCTTCAATGTTTCCTGCTCACTCTGCCCTTCCACTTGGAATAATGCTTGATACTCATAAGGTGGAAATTCAAAATGATGGCGCTGCTCTAATAAGTTACGCGCAAACTTTGCATAACCTTGCTGTGGTAATTCTGTGAACAATGGATGCTCTGGAAAATGTGTTTGAATTACCACTTGCCCATGAGAAACATCTCGTCCTGATCGCCCTGAAACTTGCATTAATGTCTGTGCTAATTTCTCTTCTGCACGGAAGTCTGATGAATATAAAATACCATCAATATCCACCATGCCAACCAATGTGACTTTATCAAAATCATGGCCTTTAGCAATCATTTGTGTGCCAATGATGATATCAACATTGCCTGCAATCACATCTTTCACAGCATTTTCAAAAGCTGTTTTATTTTTCAGTTGATCACGGTCGAAGCGAATCACATTAGCTTTCGGAAATGCATCCTGCAAAGCTTTTTCAATACGCTCTGTGCCTTGCCCATGCATTTTCAATAACGCATTATTACAGCTCGGGCATTTATTAGGTAATGCTTCACTGTGCCCGCAATGATGGCAACGTAAACTATGACTTTTACGATAAACCGTTAAACGATATTCGCATGCTTTGCATTCAGGCACCCAGCCACAAACTTCACACATCAAAACAGGCGAATAACCTCGACGATTGATATAGATGATCACTTGCTCTTTACGTTCTATCGTCACTTCAATCGCATTCAATAATTCAACAGAAATGCCATCCATCACCATAGATTCATTCATATCAATGATCTGCCAATTGGGAATTTGCCCTTTGGCGCGCTCATTCAATGATAATAATTGATAACGCTCACGCTCCACATTATGAAGCGTTTCTAGAATTGGTGTTGCTGAGCCTAATACTAATGGAATTTTTAATAAATGAGCTCGTTGAATGGCTGCATCATGCGCGGAATAACGCACAGTATCACGCTGACGATATGAGCCATCATGTTCTTCATCGATCATGATCATGCCAAGATTATCAAACGGCGTGAACAATGCCGAACGTGTGCCAATGACTAGTGGCACAGTATGATGTTTCGCAGCTTCCCAAGCCTGTAGTTTTTGATTCTCATTCACTTCGGAATGGACAACTACAAAAGGGATATTCAAAATGCTTTTAACACGCTCAATGAACTGCGGTGTTAAACCAATTTCTGGCACAAGAATTAAAACTTGCTGGCCTTTGGCTAAAACTCTTTTAACTAATTCTAGATAAACTGCTGTTTTTCCTGATCCTGTCACACCTTCTAATAAAGAAACTGAAAACTGATCCAATGCAATAGCATCTACAGATTTTTGCTGCTCATCATTTAATGTATAAGGCAGTGGAGGAAAAATATGCTGTGAAAAGCCTATAGACTCAGGATATTGATCTACATATTGCACAATGTTATCAGCCACTAAAGCTTTTTCATGTGCTTTAAAATTACTGAATAACCCACAAAATTGAGAACGTTCAATTGGTGCATGTTCTGCCAATTGCTCAACCAATGTCACTCGTGCTTTTTTATTTTTATTCTCCTCAATCCATGCGGAGAAATTATCAGATAATATTAAATAAGTTTCGCTACTGCGTTCGTATGCTTCACTTTTACGCAGCTTTTGTGGCAGCATCATACGAAAAACTAAACCAATGGGTGCATGATAATATTCAGCAATCCATTGCCCGAGTTTTAACATATCTTCTGTGAAAATTGATGCTGTATCTAATAACTCAGCTTTTTTAAGTTTTTTATATTCACTCTGTTCAATAACTTTTAGGACAACACCCACCAAAGTCTGCCGACCAAACGAAACTTTAACTCGGCAACCAATCGGCTCAATATCTGATGTTAATTCATAATCAAATACAGCATATAAAGGGCTTGGAATGGCAACTTGAACAATCATTTAAATACTTTAGGTGCTCCGTTCCCAATTTCCAAATCCAATTGCGCTAAATGTTTAAAACCAAACAAGCCTGCAATGACATTAGAAGGAAATGATTCGCGATCGATATTATAAAAAGTCACGCTATCGTTATAAGCTTGCCTTGCAAATGCAATAGTATTTTCAATGTGCACCAACTCTTCATGCAATAATTTCATTTGCTGATTGGCTTTCAATTCAGGATATTCTTCTACATTTGCAAAGAAACCTTGTAATGCTGACGCAAAGCTTGATTCGCTCTGCAACAACATCTGCATTGTTGCCAATGAACCAATATCATCACGCGATGCAACCAAACTATCTGAAGCACGTTTACGAGCGCTGATCACACGTTCTAATACCGTTGCTTCATGATCTAAATAACCTTTTGCAACAGAAACCAAATTTGGCACAAGATCATGGCGCTTTTTCAACTGTACATCGATCTGTGCGAAGCTGTTTTTGCAATAGTTACGCTTACGTACCAATCGGTTAAAAATAAGGACGATTGCAATCACAACAAAGGCTGCGATGATCCAAAAGATTATTGAGTTTGCCATGTCTTTCTGCCTTTTTTATTTTTAATATGAAAAGCGAGATTGAATTTTTGCCAATACCTTCAATGCGCTCGAACGTAATGTTTTACGTTCAACATAACCTACATGAATCACACGGAATGCTTCTAATTTTGATAATAAGTAAGCATCACTCGTTTGTAACTCATCCACTAAATTCAATGTTAATGCTTGTGAGCCCAGCCAATGTTCACCCGTTGCAATTTCATCAATATTTACTTGTGGACGATGCTGATTCACATAAGCTTTAAAAATTGTGTGAATGTCTTCCAACTCTTCTTTGAATTTTTCACGACCTTCATCAGTATTCTCACCAAACATTGTCACAGTGCGTTTATATTTACCTGCTGTAAATTGTTCATAATCAATGTCATATTTTTCTAATAAGCGATGGAAATTTGGCAATTGCGCAACAACACCGATTGAACCAATGATTGCAAATGGTGCTGCAACGATCTTATTCGCCACACACGCCATTAAATAACCACCACTTGCAGCGACTTCATCCACAGCAACAGTGAGGTTAAAATTCTTCTCTTTAAAACGTTCCAACTGTGCAGCTGCTAAACCATAGCCATTCACAACACCACCAGGGCTTTTCAAGCGTACAAATACTTCATCATTTTCTTTAGCAACGCTTAATACAGCATTCACTTCTTGCTTTAAGTTCTGTGCTGCATTCGCTGCCATATCACCATCAAAATCTAATACAAATAATTTAGGCAAGGGTTTAGCTTCATCGTCTTTCGCTTCTGACTTTTTCTTCCAGAATTGCCACCATTTTTTCTCAGATTTTTTGTTCTCTTTTTCCTCTTCTTCAGATTTTTCATCAGCGATGAGATCTTCATACGATTCTTTTAATTCATCAAATTCATCTGATAAATCTTCAAAGCAAATGGCGCCTTTTTTCTTTTTAAGATCTTTACCGCCTTTAATGATGATCAAAATGAGTAAAAGAGAAACTAGAATCGTGACAAGTTTGAAGAAAAATAAAAAGTAATTGGCTAAAAAATCCACTATATTCATTCCTAAGTACATAATAATAAAAAAGCCCAAATCAACGATTCAGGCTTTTACAGTATTGATTTTATCTGAGCTTATTGAGCTTTATATTCAATGTTAATTTTTTGCTGAATCCCTTCGATTTTATCACGAAGTTGGTTAGCAATTAGAGAATCTTTGATGCGCTCTTGAGAAAGCTCTAAAGTATCGATTGGCGTTTCACGAACTTCTTCCAAGCTGATGATGTGATAACCGAACTGAGTTTTCACAGGTTCTTTAGAAACTTCACCCGCTTTCATTGTTTGTAATGCTGCACCAAATTCTGGCACCATTACTTGTGCTCTGAACCAACCTAATTCACCACCAGTATCTTTTGAACCTGGATCTTTAGAGAATTGCTGTGCTGCTTCTGCAAATGATAAAGGTTTTTTCTTATCATTTAACTTAGCTAATAAATCTTTTGCTTCTGCTTCGGTTTCAACCAAGATGTGTGCTGCACGATATTCATTTTTATCGATTGCTTTCACTTGCTTGTCATATTCTGCTTTCACTTCTTCATCTGTAATCTTGATATCATCTACAGTTTTCTTCAAGAAAGCCTGAGACAAACCTAATCTTGCAGCATGATCAATGAATTTTTTGTATTCAGCAGTTTGATCTAAACCTTCTTTCTTCGCTTTGCCTGCCAATTTATCTTGCAATGCCAATTGAGAAATCAATTCGTTCAATTGTTGTGCATTTTGAATAAATTCTAAGTTATCTACGCCCACAATTGGTTCTACTGCTGATTGGAAATCTGCTTTTGATAATGGCTTGCCATCAATCACAGCCACTGGATCTGGAATTTCAAAAGTCTGCGCTAAGCTCATAGAGCCAACGATACTACTGAAAACTAATGCTGCACTAATTAACGTTTTTTTCATACTTAACAAGTCCTTATTTATTGGGTACAGTCGCTTCAATACTCAGTGCATGGATTTCACTATGCATCATGGAATCAACCGCGGTATATACCATTCTATGACGTTGAACCAATGTTTTTCCCACAAATGCTTCAGAACAAATTTTTACAGTAAAGTGTCCTGCACCATTTTTTGCTCCCGCATGTCCTACATGATGATGACTGTCATCAATAATTTCAAGAAGCTCTGGTGAAAAATTTTCACGAAGTAATACTTCCATTCGTGCAATTCTTTCTACATTCATCATTATCCCTCTAAATTTTTACTCTTTTCAGCCGCTTCTCTATAACGTTTACTTTCACGATATAAATTCGCAATCATAATCACAGAGAACAATGTTGCCAAAATTGGACCGATGATTGTTTTATAAATCACCCAGCCTTCATTCGAAATATTAAATACAACCAATGCTGTATTGATTAATCCGCTGATGAAGAAATAAACCATCCAAATAATATTTTGGCGCAACCACACTGAATCTGGTAAATCTAACTCTAAATGCTTAGCAAATAAGTATTTGAAAGGCATCGCTTTAGAATAATACATCACAGCCAAACCAATACATAAAACCGCATTGATTACAGTTGGGCGCCATTTAATGAAAGATTCATTATCGAAATACACTGTTAAGCCTGAGAAAATCAAAAGGCTTCCCAACATTCCCCATGTTTTCCAATTGGTTTGTCGCCAAAAAACAGCACATGCGACAGCGGCAACAATGCCAGCACCTAATAGAACTTTAGTGGCAAAGATTAAATCTTTACCACCAAAAAAGAAGCCCAGCAAAAAGGCAACAGATGTTAGCCCTAAAGCTGCTTGTGGAATATTAAATTTACCCAAGATTTGTTACAACCTCATTCAATGAAGCTTCGCCATCAATGTTGAACGATGTTGCTTCTTTATTAATGCGCTTTGTTAAACCTGTTAATACTTTATTTGGACCACATTCAACCAATTGAGTTACGCCTTGTGCGATCATTGACTCAACTGTTTCAGTCCAGCGAACTGGTTGATACAATTGTTCAACCAAACTTGTTTTAATTTCGCTTGCATCATTGTGTGTTTTCACATCTACGTTGTGAATCACAGCAATGTTTGGTACTGCAAATGTTAATGATTCCATTCCTACTGCTAAACGATCCGCTGCTGGCTTCATCAACATGCAATGTGATGGCACTGAAACTGGCAAAGGCATTGCTTTGCGCGCACCTTTATTTTTCGCCATTGCACTTGCTCTTTCCACTGCTGTTGCAGTGCCTGCAATCACAACTTGCCCAGGTGAGTTAAAGTTTACAGCCGATAAGATTTCACCTTCTGCTGCTTCTTCACACAATGCAACCACAGCTGCATCGTCCATACCCAAAATTGCAGCCATTGCGCCTTCACCAGGTTGTACTGCTTCTTGCATGTATGTTGCACGCTTAGATACTAATTTTACTGCATCAGCAAATGATAAAACACCTGCCGCAACCAATGCTGAGTATTCACCTAAGCTATGACCTGCTAAAAATGCAGGACGAACTTCGCTTTTCTCACACCATAAGCGCCACAAAGCGATACTCACAGTCAAAATTGCAGGCTGAGTAATTACTGTTTTACCCAATTCTTCTTTAGAGCCTTCTAAAATGATTGCACGTAAGTCATAACCCAATGCATCATTAGCTTCTTGTAATGTCGCAGCCACAATTGGTTCATTCACAACATCAGCCAACATGCCTTCTGTTTGAGAACCTTGACCAGGGAAAATAAATGCTAAATTTTTTTGAATCATAAAAACCTCTATATTACATTCTGATCAAGGCAGAGCCCCAAGTGAAACCACCACCAAATGCTTCTAATAATATCAATTGACCTTCTTTCACACGACCATCACGGCGAGCTGCATCCAAAGCTAATGGGATGCTTGCTGCGGATGTATTCGCATGTTGATCAACTGTAATGATAATTTTACTCGAGTCTAAACCCATTTTCTTTGCTGTCGCATTGATAATGCGTAAGTTAGCTTGGTGGGGAATTAACCAATCTACTTGCTCAGCATCAATATTATTTTGTGTTAATGTTTCAGCAACAATTTCATGCAATTTAGAAACAGCATGTTTAAACACTTCACTGCCTTTCATTTGCACATATGGATTACCATCCACGTCATCAACATAAGGGCGATCAACACGCAATAAATCTGCATGGCGACCATCTGAATGAATATGTGTTGATAAAACACCAGGCTCATCGCTAGCTTCTAAAACAATTGCAGCAGCACCATCACCAAATAACACACATGTTGAGCGATCATTCCAATCCAACAAACGAGAATAAACTTCTGTGCCGATAATTAATGCACGCTTTGCTGAGCCTGCTTTGATGAAGTTATCAGCAACGCTCAATGCATAAATAAAGCCTGAACATGCAGCAGTTACGTCAAATGCTGGCGCACCTTGATTGCCCAATTCTGCTTGAATCAATGTTGCTGTTGATGGATAAACTTTGTCTGGTGTTGATGTTGCTACCACGATCAAATCGATATCTGTCGCATCAATGCCTGCATTTTCTAATGCTGAGCGTGCTGCATTCGCACCAAAGCTCGTTGCAGTTTCACCTTCTGAGGCAATGTAACGCTGATGAATACCTGTACGTTCCACAATCCAATCATGATTCGTTTCGATTTTTTTTTCTAAATCATAATTAGTGACCACATTATCTGGCAAATAGTGACCTGTTCCAATAATCTTAGAGTACATGCCTAAACCCTTAAATTTGTTCCGAATCGGATGTTATACCATCTTCCACTGAAAATTGCTTCTCGATTTGACCGACCACATCTTGCTCAGCTAATTTGACCGCGATGTTGATAGCATTTTCAAAAGAGATACGATCAGCATTACCGTGAGATTTCACAACGATACCACGCAATCCTAATAAGCTTGCGCCGTTATAATTTCTAGGATCAACCTCTGCTTTCAATGAATTCAACACAGGTTTAGAAATTAATGCTGCCATTTTCGTAAAAATATTTTTCTTGTATGAACGCTTCAAATATTCAGCGATCAACTTGCAAGATCCTTCTAATGTCTTTAATGCAACATTACCTGAGAAACCATCACAGACAACAACATCCACATCATCAAAGAAAATACCATCACCTTCGACAAATCCGATGTAATTCAAATCTGTTTCTTGTAATAATTTAGCAGATTCACGAATTAAGCTGTTGCCTTTGATGGCTTCTGAACCAATGTTCAGCAATGCAACTCTTGGTGAAGGATTTTTATCCATCGCAGCTGCCAACAATGAACCCATAATGGCAAATTGTTGAAGATGCTTTGGTTCTTCATCCACGTTTGCACCTAAATCCAACATGTGAACATGTTTGTATTTAGATTTTAACGATGGTAATACTGTACAAATCGCAGGACGATCAATACCTGGCATTGTTTTCAACACAAAACGTGCTGTTGCCATGAGCGCACCAGTATTTCCCGCAGAAACACACGCAGATGCTTGCCCTGTTTTCACAAGGTTAATAGCAACACGCATGGAAGAATCTTTTTTATTCTTCAACGCACTTTGTGGTTGTTCATCCATTTCGACAACTTGTGTTGCATCTTGGACCTGAATTCGCCCTTCTTTAAAAAGAGGATGTGCACTCAATTGTGCTTTCAATTTCTCTTCTTGGCCAACCGCGATCAACGTTAAATGTTCGTTGTTCATTGCAACAGAGATGACAGCGGGAAGAAGCTCTTCAGAGCCTTTATCACCGCTCATTACATCTACTGCAATCGTAATTTTCTGATTAAGTGACATATTATCCAAATAGATTTGTTCTAATAAAAAAACCCACGCGAATGCAATCCACGTAGGTTTTACTTTATCAACTTTTGAGTAAAATTACTCTACTGTTGGTACGTTTTTATCAAAGTTTAATACTTGGCGACCACGATAAAAGCCATTAGCTGTGATGTGATGACGACGATGTAATTCACCGCTTGTCGCATCTGTGCTTAATTGTGCGCTAGTTAAAAAGTCGTGTGCACGACGCATATTACGCTTTGAACGTGTTACTTTTGATTTCTGAACAGCCATGTTTATTTCCTCTTAAAATTTACTAAAGAAAAACTATTTTTTTAGTAATTCAGCAAGCTCTGCAAAAGGTTGTTTCTTTTCCTCTTGTGGTTTGAGCTTTTCTAAATAATCCTTTCCATCGCAATCTTCATCTAAATCATGCTTTGGCACCAATGGAAGCGTTAATAAAACTTCATCTTCTAATAATTCTAAAAGATTCATTTCATCGCCTTCAACCAACAATAGAGCCTCATCATCACCAATGAGATCATGCTCGGACTCATCTTTGACAGGGATCCAGTGAATTGGTAGATCAAACGTTGTTTGAAACGGCTCTAAGCAACGCTGACATATCATAGATACATCAACTGCTACATTACCTTTAACCTCTTTCTGTCCTAACGGATTCGTTTCACCTTGAATCCGAAAACGAATGGGCGAATCGACAGAATAAACTGCCTCTTTTAGCCGAGGAAAATGCTCTACAGAGAGCGAATCTTCGTAAACTCGTCCTTCATTGACAGTTTTCTTGAGGGGAAACTCTGCGTATTTCACTTAAAATACCCTGCTAACAATCTCAAAAAAGATTGCTATTCTAATCTTTGCTGAATTTTTTGTCAAAATTTCTTCACTTTTCAGTACGTTTATAGTGACCACTCTTACCACCGATCTTCTCAAGAAGCTCGATATTGCTGATCACCATACTTTTATCGACAGCTTTTAACATATCATACACTGTCATGAGCCCAACGGAAACTCCTGTAATTGCTTCCATTTCAACACCTGTTTTACCTACAGTCTCTGTTTGCACGATGATTTCTAGCGTACACTCATCATGATATTCAAAATCCACAGAAACATGCGTCAACGGCAAAGGATGACACAATGGAATCAACAATGATGTTTGTTTCGTTGCTTGAATCGCCGCAATGCGCGCAATCCCTAAAACATCACCTTTTTTGCTTTCACCTTTTTGCAAAGCGTCAAAAGCAATTTGATTCATCGTAATTAAACCATGAGCAACCGCGATGCGTTTTGTATCGCTTTTATCCGCAACATTCACCATGTGCGCTTCGCCTGCTTGGTTAAAATGCGTTAATTCATGACTCACGTGTAAAATCTCCATCGATCATATAATAATGCAGTGGTTTTTTAGTATCTTTCTCATGAATCAATTTATGCTTGGACACATCCACAAATTCACGAACAGTATTACGATCGCCCGTTAACAAGTAATGCCATTCTGGCAATGATTGATCACGATAACGACGCGCATAAGCGCATGTTTCTGGCAACCAATCTACAGTTGCCACTAATTTGTACGTCAACTTGATGCAATCAGATACAAACTGTTTTCTATTCACATAACTAGAACATTGGCAGGTATTCAAATCCAATAAATCACACGCAACGCGTGTTGTATAAATCTTACCTGTATCAATGTCTTCAATCTTATTTAGGCAACATAAACCACAACCATCACACAAAGCTTCCCATTCTTCTGGTGATAACTTTGCCAATGGCTTTTCCCAAAATGGACTTTGACTGTCCAAATCACTTCTCCTTATTCGTTTGAATGGATTGCACAATCCACTCTTCACCATATTTATCTTTAGGCATTATATTAACTGTGATTGACTGAGGCAATTTGAAATCATTCTCTTTTCTATCCATAACAAGCTGATGAGGATATTGTAATAAATATGCCAAACGATTCCCCAACAACACAACCAACCAAGTTAAATCCATCCAGATAAAAAATAAAATCACACTCGCAAAACCTGAATAAATGCCTGAATATTTAGTGGATGTTGCAATAAAATCTGCAAACATTTTGCCCATAAATTGCCATGCAATGGCTGCAAATAAACCACCGATTAATGCAGGTACAATTTTAACTTTTGCATTGGTTAAAAAGAAATACAATGCAGACAAAAACAACATCAATACAACCACAGTCATACCTTCACTGGCATAAGCTGTTAACCAATTAGGTAAAGGAATTGAAAATGCCTTAAATATTACAGCACTGGATATCATTGAAATTAATGAGAATATTAAAACTGGCCCCAATAAAACAATCACTAAATAATAGGAAATTCTTTGGGTAAAACTACGATTTTTCTCTACATTCCAATTATTATTAAAAGCCGTTTCAATTGTGCTCACCAAGCTGACAACTGTATAAAAAAGCACAACAAAACCGATACTTCCTAATAAACCTACTTGCACATTATCCACAAAGCCAATCAATGTATTCATGATATTTTCATCTTGAATACCTGTTGATTCAAATACTTTATTCAATGTTGGAATGAAATTTTGATAAACACCAAAGCTTTTTAAAATTGAAAAGCTGACAGCCATAAAAGGCACAATCGATAAAATTGTTGTATAAGCTAAGGCTTGAGAACGTGTGCGAATCCCTTCTTTAGAAACACTTTCGATTAAACGATAGATCAATCGACATAAGAATTTAAAAAAGTTACTGGGTTCTGCCCATAACCAAGCGTTTAACTTATTCACTACACTCATGCTGTATAATTCACCAACTCTGAACGAATTTCAGTTGCGATTGCTTCCAAATCTTCAGATGAATACATTAATGGAGCATCAAATTTACCCCAAACTGGTCCAGGCCAAGCGCTATCAGCTTCATAACGCGCAATCACATGAATATGCAATTGCTTCACAATATTGCCTAAGTTCGCCACATTGAGCTTATCTGGACTGTATTTTGCTTTCATCAACTGAGAAATCATTGCGATTTCACGCGTTAGCTCTTGTTGATCTTCCATAGAAAGATCAATCAATTCCGATGCATTTTCTCTGCGTGGCACTAAAACCAACCACGGAAAGCGCGACTCATTTTGCAAATAAAGATTACATAAAGGTAATTCTGCCACAAAGCATGTGCTACCTAAAATTCTTGCATCTACATCAATTACCATATCTTATGCCTTTTGAGATAAAGCTTCGTCCAATTTACCATTCAAAGAATCTAATTGGTTAACCCATTGTGAACGCATATTTTTCAAAGATGCTTCTGATTGCAATAATTCATCTGCTAAGTTCAAGCCCACCATGATTGCTGCTTGCTCAATCGACATTTTGCCACTTGCACGCATTGTCGTTAATTTTGAATCCAATAATACTGCTGAGCGTTTCAAAGAATCGACCTTATCCACTGGGCAACTGATTTTGTAGTCAATACCCAAAACAGTGATTGTAATTAATTCCATTGATCTTTCCCCTTATTGAACACCCAACGATTCTAAGCGACTCATAATTTTCTTCAAATGCATTGTCAATTCAGCATTGCGTGATTGAATCAAAGCATTTTCATCTTGCAACATTTGTACAGTTTGTTCTGACTCAGTTCTCAATGTTTCCAATGCCTGCGCTGATGCTGTTTGCAAAGTTGCAAGCGCTTGTGCTGATTCTGTTTGTATTGTCTCAATTCTATGAGCAGATTCTGTTTTCAATGATGCAATTGTGTTCGCAGCTTCTGTTTTCAATGATTCAATCGTATTTGCCGATTCAGTCATACATTGGCTTAAACTCTCTTTTAAAAGTCCTAATTCAACTTTTAAACTTTTATTCTCTTCCAACATCGTGAAAACTTTTGCTTCTATTTCTTTGAATTTATCTTCAATCATCCTTTGAGACCCTATTCCATTTAAGGCTTAATGAATTTTGGAACATCTCCATAGTAACCCATGGCAAATTTTGCCATTTCACGTTTTCCAAATGGTAGTTTATCCGCAACTGTTAAGCCGATATTACGTAATTTATTCATCACGAAGTGATCTGATCCACCACTGCGTTTGAAAAGATCCATTGCACCCATAATCAGCATATTGTGCTTTTTACGACGCTTTTCATATTGTTTCAATACTGCATCATCTGATAGATTTAAACCTTGCTGACGAGCATTCATCAACTCTTCCACCAATGTTGCAGCATCTAAGAATCCGATATTAACACCTAATCCTGCTAAAGGATGAATATTATGTGCAGCATCTCCTGCTAATACAAAATGATCGCGATAATATTGGCGCGCATGATTCAATCGTAATGGGAAAGCACCTAAGTTCCAGCTTGCTTCGATATTGCCAAAACGGCCACCAAAAGCTTCTGTTAAGCGGCGGCTAAACTCATCACGATCCAATGCTAATAATTCATCTGCTTCTTGATGTGTTGTGTGCCAAGCCAAAGAGCAACGGCCATCATTCAATGGCAATAATGCCACAGGACCATTAGTTGTAAATTTCTGCCAGCAAGTATTATCGTGCCCACGCTCAGGCTTAACTTGCCCTACAATTGTTTTTTGGCCATAACTCCAGCCTATGCATGGAATGTTTGCCCAATCACGAATCAGTGAACGGCCGCCATCTGCACCTACAACTAATTCAGCTTCATATTTTTCGCCATCATCCGTTTGTACGATTACGCCATTTGCGGTATTTTCAAAGTTCACCAATTTTCTTTGATCTAATAATGTGATATTTGCTTCAACTTTAACGCGATCTAACAAAGCACCTTGCGTTGCTTCATTGTCTAAAATCCAGCCTAATGCATCTGAACCTGTGCCATCTGCATCAAATTGCAACGCACCATCGCCAGAACCATCCCAGACATGCATATGTAAAAATGGGGTCATTCGACCGCTGTGCAATAACTCATCCCAAACACCAACATATTCTAACCATTTGCGACTCGTTGGTGTAAATGCAGAAACTCGTAAACCGTAATCATCTTTAGGATATAACTTTTCAATGGGCGCAAACTCTACGATTAATACTTTGAAACCTGATTCAGCCAGCGCTAAACCAATGCTTGATCCCACTAAACCTGCACCATTAATGATGACATCAAATTTCTGCATACTTTCTCCTAATATCCCATGCCAACTTTCGCGATCTTTTTCTTCACAAAAGGCAATGTTTTAACACCCAATAAACCTAGTGATCTTGCCGTTTGCGCCAATGTACCTTTAACACCAAATGCATTCACTAAGAAATCCGTTGCGCCCACTGTTTTCACAATATCTTTACGGCGCACATCGTTGAATGCTAACAAATCACTCTCTGTTGGATATTGATTTGATGCAAATAAATCAATGATTGCTTCGCAATCGCGAATACCTAAATTCAAACCTTGCCCTGCAATTGGATGTAAACCATGCGCACTATTACCTGCTAACAACAACTTTCCATCCACAACTTTTTTAGGAATCATCAACGTTAATGGCCAAATTTGGCGTTCACTCACTTCAGTAATATCGCCCAATTTAGCGCCAATTCGTGCGAGAATTTCAGCTGAATAGGTTAAATCAGAAGCCTTCTTCCATTTATCAGATTCTCTGCTATCCGCAACCAAAACAACAGCCATTTCACGTTCATTCACAGGCAATAAAGCCAATGGTCCATCTTCAGTGAAGCGTTCATAAGCAGTATTTTGATGTGGCTTTTCAAAGGTTGCACGTGCAATCACAGCCACTTGATCATAATCTCGTGAGAAAGTTTCAATCCCAAAATTGTTACGCAAAACAGAATTCACACCTTCAGACGCAATCAACCAATCGAAAGTTTCTGTAAATTGTTCATTATTCTGATAAATGGTGACAGTGCCATTAGATAGATCTGCACTTGGAATAATTTTACTGCCCAAACATAACTCAATATGATCTTGCGTTAGCACTTGTTCATACAATGCTAAAATCACGCGCCCTTGCGGCACGAGATATCCAAAATGATCTAAATCATGTTGAGATGCTTTCATCAGCACCTCAACTTTACATTTTTTCTGTGAGACATGCACAGCATTGATTGCTGTCGCATGATTTAGCATATTATCCCAAACGCCCAAGCGTTTAAAAAACTCAACAGTGCGATGGGACAATGCCAGCATACGACGATCATCCACCAAAATATCTTTATCAATCTGTGGCTTTTGATCCAAAAGCTTCACTTGATAACCAGATTGCCCTAATCCTAAAGCCAACGCTAATCCAATTGGACCCGCGCCTGAAATACAAAAAGAGAGTCGATGATCGTTCATAATGCTTATAGTTTTGATAATGTTAAAATTTCATAACCTGTTGCTGTCACAAGAATTTGATGCTCCCATTGTGCTGATAAAGAGCGATCTCTTGTCACAACAGTCCAACCATCTCCAAGAACTTTACATGAGTGTTTACCCACATTAAGCATCGGCTCAATTGTGAAGATCATACCTTCTTTCATAACATCTGTTACTTTTGGTGAATCATAATGCAATACTAATGGCGCTTCGTGGAATTCAACGCCAACGCCATGGCCACAGAAATCTTCTACAACAGAAAAATGATTCGCATGCGCATGTTTTTGAATAACTTTACCAATTTCTCGGAACGATGCGCCAGGTTTAACAGTTTCAATACCTAGCATCATGCTTTCATACGTCGTATCAATTAAACGTTGTGCTAAAGTTGAAATTTCACCTGCTGTGTACATTCGGCTGTTATCGCCAAAATAGCCATCCAAAATCACCGTGACATCAATATTTAAGATATCACCTTTTTTCAAAGGTTTATCATTGGGAATACCATGGCAAACTACATGATTCAAAGAAATGCATGTATATTTAGGAAAACCTGGATCGCCATAACCATAACACGCTGAAATCGCACCATGATCCAAAATGAATTGATTCATGATATTGTCTAATTCTTCAGTGGTGATACCAACTTTGACATGCTCACCGATCATATCCAAAACATCAGCAGCCAAACGACATGCTTTACGAATACCTTCGATCTGTTCTGGAGTTTTTATTCTAATGTCAGACATTACTATCCTTCTATTATGTTCTTGGTAGTGTTACACCTGTTTGACCTTGGTATTTACCACCACGATCTTTATAAGATGTTTCACAGATTTCATCAGATTCAAAAAAGAGCATTTGGGCAACGCCTTCGCCTGCATAAATTTTTGCAGGTAATGGTGTTGTGTTAGAGAATTCTAATGTTACATGCCCTTCCCATTCAGGTTCTAATGGCGTTACATTCACGATAATGCCACAACGTGCATATGTTGATTTGCCTAGACAAACTGTTAATACGCTACGTGGAATGCGGAAATATTCAACCGTTCTTGCCAATGCAAATGAGTTTGGTGGAATGATGCAAACATCCGAAACCACATCCACAAATGTGCCATCTTCAAAGTTTTTAGGATCAACAATTGTGGAGTTAATATTTGTGAACACTTTGAATTCATTACTACAACGAACATCGTAACCATAGCTCGATGTACCATAGCTGATGATGCGATTTTCATTGTCATCATAACGCACTTGGTTTGGTGCAAAAGGTTCAATCATGCCATACTTTTCGGCTTGTTCACGGATCCAACGATCAGATTTAATGCTCATAATTTAGCTGTTCTCTACAACAATTTTAGGAAATTTGCCTGCCACATCTTTCGGTCTTTGTGACAAATGTGACACCATTTTAAGTGCAATCTCTTGATAACGCAAAGCAATATCCGAATCATTTAATGATTGAACATCACCATTATCTAATGCTTTACGCACACGAATATCTAAAGGCAATTGTCCTAATAATGGCACATGGCTATCTTGTGCTAATAATTTACCACCATCCACACCAAAAATTGCTTCTTCATGACCACAATTAGAACAAACGTGTGTACTCATATTTTCCACAACACCTAAAATTGGCACATCTACTTTTTCAAACATATCAATGCCTTTGCGAGCATCAATCAATGCAATATCTTGTGGCGTTGTCACAATCACGCTGCCTGCTACAGGGATCTTTTGTGATAATGTTAACTGAATATCACCTGTTCCTGGTGGCATATCGATGATTAAATAATCAAGGTCACGCCAATTTGTATCATTCAATAATTGTGTCAAAGCACCAACAGCCATTGGCGCACGCCAAATCATCGCATCTTTTTCATCCACTAAGAAACCAATAGACATTGCTTGCATACCATCAATATCAATTGGCTCCATGCTCTTGTTATCTTTAGAGGCAGGTTTATCCTTCGTGCCCAACATCTTTGGCATACTTGGACCATAAATATCAGCATCCAAAATACCCACAGAGAAACCTTCATTTTTTAAAGCATAGGCAATATTAATCGAGGTTGTTGATTTACCAACACCGCCTTTACCAGAGCCTATCGCAATAATATTTTTAATATTTTTGAATGGTTTCAAACTATTTTGTACTTTATGCGTCACATTTTTAGCATTGATTTCAAAACGAACACTTTCACCTGCTTTTAACAATGGTTGAATGGCTTCACTGCACGCTTTCACTAAAGCTTCATTGTATGTTTTGCTTTCAAAGTTGAGAGTAATCGTCACAACATAAGTTTGATCTTTTTCCAAATAATCAACTGATGTGATACGTAACAAATCGCCCAGCTTTTTATTATCAAAAACAACTTTGACATCATTTAAAGCATTCATGATTTTTTCTTTCATATATCCCTCAACACAATTTTAGACAATTGCACTTATTCTAGCACGCCTCAAGCAAACTAGATGAAATCTCACAAGCTGATATTTATCACAATTCATAAGAGTTCCATGATTTAACAATGAAATTCAAATGATTGATTATTTTTCCATGATATAATCCGAGAGATTACAATTTAAATCACCATAGATTATATAGAGACAGGATAATTATGAAAAAAATAATCCCTTTAAGTATGGCAAGCTTGATCGTATTGTCTGGTTGTATTTGGCCTGCTGTAGATGGTGCACCTGTTTATGGCGTTCCTTACGACCAACCGATTGCAGAACAGCCAAAATACAATTATGAACATTACAATGCGTGGGAAGTATCTGCTGTAGAGCGCAATTCTTTGGATCGTGAAGTTGCTGACTTCAACCAAAACTCTTCCTATAAAATGCAAGAAACATTACGCAAATCCATTTTAGAAGTGAAACAAAAATATCCATTATTATTTAAAAAGAAAAATGATATTTTTGCAAATGAAGTGTTCTTAGTAGGTGCTTTAGTGAATGCTAAAGACATCAACAAAAGTGAAAAAGCTGGCCGAATTACTGGTATGGGTTTAACAGATGCTATTGGTAAAACCGCAACAGCTAAATATATTCGCTACAAGCGTGACATGATTGCTGTACAGAATAAAATGGTTGTACCAACAGCAGAAGCATCCAAGGCAGCTGCAGCCTTTAAAGCCGATATTATCGTAATGGGGGCTTATACTATGAATGATGATAATATTGCAATTCGTTATGCATTCTACGATGCTAAAACTCGCGCTTTCCTAGCAGAAGGCAGTGCTGCAATCCCATTGGATCGCAACACAACTAAATTTGCATCAGATATCTAATGCCAAAACTGCTCGTTGCCCAGATTCTGATTTGGGCAACAGCTGCATAGATAAACTTTCTTCTCTTTCTAATACTAATAATAAATCAGGCTCAGGCAGTGATTCTCCACCTTTTTCTGGCCATTCAATCAACCAGATTTTATGATCGTCTTCTAAAAAACCTAAATCATATAAGTCTTGCTCTTCAATGCGGTATAAATCAATATGATCAATATTCAAATCACCCACAGCATAACTTTCAATGATTGTATATGTTGGGCTTTTGATTGTTTCATCAACACCTAAAGCTTTGAGAAAATACTTAGAAAATGTTGTTTTCCCTGCACCCAGCTCGCCTGATAAATATATTTTAAATGCATGTAAATTTTGTGAAGCAATCACTACTGCTAGCTTTTCAGCAATAGCAGCAGTATCTGATTCACTATGTAACTCGATTGTTAAATCCATCTTAATCCTTAAGTCTTGCAATTGCTTTTGGCAAGAATTCAATCACATCTGTGGCAATCACAGAGCGATAACCTTGCTCAGCACAAAGGTCTCCTGCCAAACCATGCAACCAAACACCTAAGCGAGTTGCACGTCTTGAAGAAACGCCTTGCACAATCAATCCTGCAATAATACCACTCAAAGCATCACCCATACCAGAACTTGCCATCGCAGGATTACCTGTTGTATTAATGCTCAAAAAGTCTGAATCACATACTAATGAACCTGCACCTTTCAATACAGTAATGCCAAATTTTTCTGATAATTGATATGCTGTTACCAAGCGATCTGCTTCCACATCATTCACAGTACCATGCAGTAATCTAGCTGCTTCCACAGGATGCGGTGTGATTACATGATTATCTTTATTCTCTTCCAACAACTCTCTTGAAATCTTATCTTGTGCGATTAGGTTTAAACCATCCGCATCAATCACAATTGGTTTGCCAGATGCTAATACTGCATTCATTAATTCAACTGACCATTCATTTGTACCTAAGCCACAACCAATCACAATGCACGTTGCCACTTCTAGCATAGGCGCTAAATCTTCCGCACCATTCACACCACGCACCATCAATTCAGGATGATAAGGAATCATTGCAGTTGCATGCGATGGATGTGTTGCAATAGAAACTCTACCTGCACCAATACGTAATGCAGCATGCCCTGCCAATAATGCAGCGCCAGCCATCCCAATATAACCACCAACAACTAAGATATGGCCAAAATTCCCTTTATGATTAAATTTTTTACGATCAGGGAACCATTCCGCCATTGTTGGTAAATTAAAACAACAAGAAGCTGCATGAATCGCTTCAAAGCATTCTTCAGGAATACCTAAATCTGAACAAATCACTTTGCCCACATATTCAGGACCTTTACCTGTGTATAAACCTGGTTTCTGTGCAATAAAGGTGATTGTTTCTGTCGCTTTCACAGCTTCACTTAGGATTGCGCCTGTATTAGCATTCAATCCTGATGGTACATCTAAAGCAATTACAGGTTTACCACTACGATTAATGAGCATCGCGGCACCTAGCCATTCGCCTGATAGTGCACGGTTTACACCTGTTCCCATCATGGCATCGATGATCAAATCTGCATCATCTAAACAGCTCGATGTGAATGACTCACATGGTACGCCCATCCCTTTTGCAGCCAAATATGCTTTACGCACATCATCCACTAAGTTATTAGGATCTGCTAGGTAGAAAATTTTAACTTCAAACCCTGCGCTCAATGCTTGTTGAGCAAAGAAATAGCCATCACCGCCATTTCGCCCAGCACCGACAATTACTGCAATCTTTTTGACATCTGGATATGACTTATAAAGATATCCCAGCACAAATAATGCAGCACGTTGCATTAATGTAATTGATGCGATATTGAGTACTTCTAGTGCTTTTTTCTCGATATCCTTGATGGCATGAATGTCATACAAAGGTGTTGAAGCGTTTTTCATAATACTTAACAATCCTATAAAATATGTGACTAAGCTAATTTAGAAACCGATAGGCTGACTAAAATAGTCCTAAGATTTGGAGCTGTATAGCATTCGATCATTTTTTATACAGCGAACAGTGCTAATGTAGCGAAATGTTTAAGGCACAACATAGAAATCAACACCCTCATTGACTTATGTCAAACCATACATGCGCTTCATTCGTTTAAACTGCCATTGCAAGCGTAAATTCGACAAGATTGCTGAACATGTTAGGCCAACAATCAGACCAATCCATACACCTTCAGCCTGCATATTCTTTGGTACTGCTAAATAGTAGCCAATTGGCAAAGCTACGAACCAATATGATGTAATACCAATCACCATCGGCGCTTTAGTATCTTTCATGCCACGTAAACAACCTGCTGCCGCGATTTGTAAGCCATCTGGCAATTGGAAAATGATTGAGAAAATCAATAAATGTGCACTGAGTTTTAGAATTTCAGGGTCATCTGTAAACACCATTGGTAGATATGATTTCAAAGCAAAGAGATAAATTCCTGTGCCAATCATGATTCCAAAACATGTTAAGCGACCCATTTTCGCAATACGAATTGCGCCTTCATAATCTTTACGCCCCATTCTTTGCCCAATCAATGCAATCAAAGCAAATGAAGTACTGAGTGGCACCATGAATGATAAGCTTGTAATATTCAATGCAATTTGATGACTATTAATCACAATTTCGCCAAAACGCCCCAAAATTAATCCTGAGACTGAAAACAGTGCAACTTCTGCAAAGATAGAAGCACCATTTGGTACACCAACTTGTAGCAAGCCTTTCACTTGTTTAAAAATACGCGCGCGATAACGGAACAAATTCAAAGTTTTCAAACGTGGCTCTACGCGATAGAACATTAACATACTAATAAACATGCTCCACATCGCAAATGCAGTACCTAAACCAGAACCAATCACACCGTAGCTTTTCAAGCCAATTGGCTCATAACCATAAACCAAGAAATAGTTCATAACACCATTGATTAAAAAACCAACGAACGTCACGATTGTCACAGGTACAGGACGTGCAACACCTTCGCATACACAACGAAGTGTATTGAATAAGAAGATTGCAGGCACACCCACAGATAATGCACGTAAATAATCCACTGATAATGGAATTACATCATCCTGCACTTCAAAGAATCGCAAAATATATTCAGAATTCCACATGATTGCTATCGCAATCACTGAAAAAACTAATGCAACTGAAACACCACCATGAAATATTGTTGGAATGCGTTTCATACGGTTTGCACCAAATTGATGTGCTGTTAGAATTGTCACAGCCATCAATGTTCCACTTGCAAATAATAAAATTGGGTTCCAAACAAATACGCCCATGGCAACACCAGATTGCACGAGTGCATCAAAATGCCCAGTAATGGCAATATCTGTCGTTCCCATACCCACTTGTAATAGCTGAGTACATAAAATCGGGAAAGCCAGCATGATGAGCGCTTTAAATTCCGCGCCCACAAAAAGTTTTTTCATCCAAATTCCTTATAAATATTATGTCATTTTGCCAATGGCACTTGATGAATCAATTCAATCACACCATTGATACAGAACTGAACACCCATGCAAACTAATAGAAAACCCATGATACGGGAAATTGCATCAATGCCGCTTTGACCAATCTTTGCAACAATTGTTGCTGAACTTTTTAAACAGACCCATAAGAATAAGCATAGTCCAATAAAAGAGATTATGGGTGCTGTTAACATAATCCACATTGGCGCACCAAAACTTGGCAATGTTGATGCAATACTGATAATCATCGCAATTGTTCCAGGGCCAGCAAACCCTGGCATTGTTAACGGAATGAATGCCAAGCTCGATGAGCTTGTTCCCTTGCCTTTTAATTCATCTTTCTTGCTTTCTAATTCAGGCGATGTTGATGAATTTTGTGATGGAAATAGCATTTGAAAACCGATCACCATAACAATTAAACCACCAGCAATACGAAGGCCAGGAATAGAAATTCCAAAAACTTTCATTACAATTTGGCCACAGTAAAAACTAATTAACATCAATGCCAATGAATACTTAGCTGCTTGCTTTGCCTGTTTATTTTTTTCTTCATCAGGTAAACGTGCACCTAAACTCATCATCATGGTGGCAGATACTAAAGGATTCGCCAAAGGTAATAACATAAAGAAAACAACAAAAATAATCTTTCCAAATTCAAACATGCGATTTCTCCTTTAGATAAAAAAAGATAAGGCAGGTAATGCCTGCCTTATCTGAATTTAATGTAGTAATTATTCTACCGCATCGCCACCAGAGGATGTTTCATCGACGGCCTCAACACTACCTTCAGTTTCTAGGTTTTCATCAGTTTCATCAATCTCTTCTGCTTCAACTGCAGTTAAGCCAACCAACTTGTCCGATTCATCCAAACGGATCAAACGAACACCTTGTGTATTACGGCCTAAAATAGAAATTTCAGAAACTCGTGTACGAACCAATACGCCATTACTTGAAATCAGAATAACTTCTTCTTCCTCTTTCACTAAACATGCGCTAATCACTTCACCATTACGCTCGGAAGTTTGAATACCAATCATTCCTTTACCACCACGGCGATGGCGCGTGAATTCTTCTGTACGAGTACGTTTACCATAACCATTTTCTGTTGCAATCAATACTACGCTGTCATCATTTGGAATGATCATCGATAAGATTGTTTGTTTTTCAGTTAAGTTCATGGATTTAACACCACGCGCACCACGGCCAGTATCACGAACATCTTCTTCGCTGAAGCGATTTACTTTACCATCTGATGTAAAGAGCATGATGTCTTTAGTACCATCAGTGATCGTTGTACCGATTAATTCATCACCTTCATCCAATGTGATAGCAATCACACCTGTTGAACGTTGGCTTGCAAACTTATCCAATGTTGTTTTCTTAATCACACCAAATTTCGTTGCCATCACGATAAATTTATCAGCAACATATTCATCCACTGGCATGATTGAGCTAATGCGCTCACCTTCACTCAATGGCAACATATTCACAATTGGTCGACCTGTTGAACCACGACCTGCTTCAGGTAATTCATAAGTATGCAACCAATAAACACGGCCAATTGAAGAGAAGCACATCAATTGTGAATGCGTACTTGTCGTCATCATATTCACAACATAGTCTTCATCTTTAACTTTAGCAGCAGATTTACCACGACCACCACGTTTCTGTGCTTGATATTCACCGAGCTGTTGATACTTGATATAACCACGATGAGACAGCGTTACAACTACTTGTTCATCTGCGATTAAGTCTAAAATATTAATATCTTCTGCAGCTTGGCAAATTTCAGTACGGCGCTCATCATGATAATCAGCACGTACTTTTTCCAATTCTTCCAATACAACTTCACGTAAACGATCAGGATTTACTAAGATTTCAATGAATGCAGAGATTGCTTCTAATAAGCCTTCGTATTCACCATGAATTTTATCTTGCTCTAAACCTGTTAAGCGCTGTAAGCGCATATCCAAGATTGCTTGTGCTTGCGTTTCTGTTAAGCGATAGCCTTCAGCCAATAAGCCAAAGCCTTCCAATTCGCTCATTTTGGCATTTTCATTCAAATGCGCCGCACGTTCCAACATTGGAATAACATCGCCAGCCGCCCAAATCTTCGCAAGCATTTTAGTTTTCGCAGTTGCACCATCTGGAGAAGAGCGGATCAACTCAATCATTTCATCAATGTTCGCCAATGCAACGGTTAAGCCTTCTAACAAATGCGCACGCTCACGTGCTTTACGCAAATCAAAGATTGTACGGCGAGTAATCACTTCGCGACGGTGCGCCACGAATGCTTCTAATACTTGTTTCAAGTTCAACAATTTTGGCTGACCTTGATCGATCGCAACCATATTAATGCTGAAACTGCTTTGTAATGAAGTATGCTTGTACAATTGATTCAACACAACCATACCAGATTCACCACGTTTCAATTCAATGACGATGCGCATGCCATCTTTATCGGATTCATCACGCAAACCATCTGGCGCAATGCCTTCAACGATTTTATCGCGGTGCAATTCAACAATTTTTTCAATCAAACGAGCTTTGTTCACTTGATAAGGCAGTTCTGAAACTACGATCACTTCACGATTACGTTTTTCATCAATTTCAATTTCACAACGTGCACGAATCACAACACGGCCACGGCCTGTATGATAAGCCTCACGAATTCCGCGAGTACCATTAATGATTGCCGCTGTTGGGAAATCTGGTGCTGGAATATATTCCATCAAACCATCGATTGTAATTTGCGGATCATTGATCAACGCAACACAAGCATTAATGGTTTCAGTTAAATTGTGTGGCGGAATATTTGTCGCCATACCAACCGCAATACCTGATGAACCATTCACCAATAAGTTTGGAATTTGCGTTGGCAATACAGAAGGCTCAATTTCAGAGCCATCATAGTTTGGTGTAAAATCTACAGTATCTTTATCGATATCTTGTAATAAAGTATGCGCAATCTTGCTCATTCTAACTTCGGTATAACGCATTGCAGCTGGTGAGTCACCATCCACCGAACCAAAGTTACCTTGACCATCCACCAACATATAACGCATCGAGAATGGCTGTGCCATACGAACGATTGAATCATAAATCGCGCTATCACCATGTGGATGGTATTTACCCATCACATCACCCACGATACGCGCAGATTTTTTATAAGGCTTATTCCAATCGTTATGAGTTTGATTCATCGAATGCAAAATTCGACGGTGAACAGGCTTCAATCCATCACGAACATCTGGCAAAGCACGACCAATAATCACGCTCATCGCATAGTCGAGATAGGATTTCTTCATCTCCTCTTCTAAGTTGACCGGAACTATCTCTTTGGCAAACTCACTCATTGAATATCCTTTGTCTAATTATTAATCTTTAACCGAAAAATTATATCACAAAAAGGTATTTTCTGCCCGAAATTCATAGATTGGAATTCCTTGATTTTTAGCAAGTTTTTACACAAATGGAAACACACAAACCTTTTGCTCTCATAAATAAAAAAGCCTTCAATAAATTTGAAGGCTATTTACTATAGAAATGCATTATTTACTCATAACCAAATATAGACAGCGAATGTGCATTCGGATGCTCTTGATTGGTTAACTCCACAAATGGGATATTGAACACTTCACCAAGAATTCTGCCATCTTTGAGTTCATTCACTTGATAAACGCCGTGTAGTTCGCCTTGCTTTAGGACAATACATTGATCTGCCGCATGGAGTGCCTGATTCAGGTCATGCATCACACAAACGATCGTAATGCCTTTTTCTTGCAATGTCTTAAAGTATTTCAGCAAATGCTTTTGATGATACAAATCCAAGTGATTAAATGGTTCATCTAATAACAACAAACGATCTTCACCACATGTTTCCAATTCAAACAATGCTTGCACTAAAACTCGGCCAATTTGCGTGCGATGCTGCTCACCACCTGATAAAACCTGATAAGTGCGATCTAATAAATGCGTCAATTGCAAATGCTCTGCAACTTCCATCATCACATTGTGCGCACCTTTATGGCGATAACTTACACCGTGTGGCATTAAACCCATCGACAATACTGCCATCACATTAATGGCAAATGGAATATGTTGCAGTTGCGGTAAAACACAGCGCTTTCGCGCCAATTCTGCAATCGTATAATCCTGCAACAAATAATCATCAAAGCGAATTTCACCCGTTGTTGGCTGTTCATCACCCGACAACATATTTAGTAGTGTTGTTTTTCCTGCGCCATTTGGCCCAATCAATGCTGTGAATTTATGCTTTGGAATTCGTAACTCAGGTACGTTCACTAATGTACGATCACCTTTGCGAGTTTTGATCGTATAAGAGACATTTTTTAACGTAAACATCATAATCCCCTAGCGTATACCTGATTGACGGTAAACCAAATAACCTAAGAATGGCGCACCAATAAACGCTGTAAAGATACCGATTGGCACTTCTGCTGGTGCAGCTAAAGTTCTTGATAAGCTATCTGCAAATAGGAGCAATAAGCCACCTGACATGAATGATAATGGCAATACATAACGATTATCCGAACCAAAGAACATGCGCACTAAATGAGGGATCACCAAGCCAACAAAGCCGATGCCGCCAGAGAATGCAACGGCGCTACCTGCCAAAATCGCAACGCCCCAAATTTGTTGTTTCTTCAATCGCTCTACATTCACACCCAAGTGCTTCGCTTCACGTTCACCCAATAACATCGCATTCATTGCTCGAATCTTAAATAAGAACATCGGCACAATCAGTAACTGTAAAATAAAAAGAATCGTGAGTTTTGTATAATCAAAACCAGCTAAACTACCCAAGGACCAAAACGTCAATGAACGTAGCTCTTCATCACTTGCAAGGAATGTTAATAATCCCAAAAGCGCCCCAATGAAAGCATTAATTGCAATACCGACTAATAGCATTGCGCTTACGCTCACACCTTGATTGTGCTTTGAAAAATAGTATAAAAAAGCTGTCACAGCCCACCCACCAATGCAGGCTGCAACAGGTAGCATATAATCGTTTAAGCTTTCTATTAATGCAGGAAATAGCTTGCCACCTAAAACAATCGTTAATGCTACAAAAAAGGCCGCACCACTTGATACACCAATGATTCCTGGCTCCACCAAAGGATTACGAAACAGACCTTGCATCACAGCACCAGAGATAGCAAAAGCACCACCCACTAATAATGCTGCAAGAATTCTTGGCAAACGAACCTGCCAAAATATATAACTATCTAAACTACCAAAATTGAGAACTTCGCCCCAATTGATCGTTAAAGCCCCGAAATAACTTGATACAACCACAGTTAAAACAATTAAACCCGTCATAAACATCAGGCTTAACGATAAAGATTTGTTGCCCACTACTTTGCTTCCTCTAAACACTCATCAATCATACGGCTTAGAATCAATGTATCGTCATACAAACGGACGCCATAAACTAATACATGGCTGATATCTACTTCAAATACACATTTTGGCTGCACTTGCTTTGGCCAACCAATACTAGAAACATCTTTTCGCATCACAGGAACATTTTTTTCTGCGAATTCTTTGCGTGTGCCGATCAATACAATCTCTGCACCTTGCTGAATTTGTGTTTCTAAATTCACAGCTTTATACGCTTTGAATTGGCTTGCAAATGGATTATTCAAACCCAACAAATCAATCAAAGCCGTGGCACTTGTATCACCACCTGCAAAGCTTTTAGAGTTACCACCGCTCATTTCTTCCATGATAAACAACGTATTACGAGCGCCACGCTTATTGATATCATCTTTCAATAAGCCATACTTTTTCTCTAATGATTGATTCAACGCTTCACTCTTCGTTGGTTCATTAAAAATTCCACCAACTTGCGTCACTAAGCCTTTCAATTCCTCTAAATTGCTTGGCTTTGCCAATGTATGAGATTGAATGCCTGATTTACTCACTTGCTCCACAACATTTTTAGGGCCAGAATCTGATGACCATAAAACCAAAGTTGGATTTAGAGACAACATACCTTCTGTTGAGAGTGCAATGCGATAACCAACATCAGGTAGTTGTTTCAGTGCTTCGTTATAACGGCTTGTTGTGTCTGCTCCAACTAACAATTGGCCTTTATCCAAAGCTTCGACAACTTGTGTGATGTAAGCAGAAGTTGTAATCACTCGTTCTTCTGCAATACCATTATTGATTAACCCTACAACTAAGAGAGCAGATAAAATTACTTTTTTCATCATTCGCCTCTTAACTTTAGAAGTTTACTGTCACAGAGATACCAGCATTGATACCTGGCTGAGTGGCTCTATCTAACGCAGCATTGCTCATTTTGCCCATGCGGCTACCCCAGTTCCAATGCTTCTTATCTAATAGATTGTAGATACCTGCGTTCACACGAATGTTTTCAGTAGGCTTATATTCAGCAATCAAGTCCAAAGTACCGTAACCTGGCATTTTTACGCCATCTTTACGTAAATTCTCTGAGATTTGACTCTCTTTTTTACCTTTCGATAATTTCCAGTTCAAACCAACATAAGCCGTATCGCTGTACGCATAACTTAAGCCTAAAACTGCTGTTAATGGCTCTACGCTATCAATTGGTTCTTTAGTTTTATCATCTTTGCCTTTGGCATACGCAACTGCACCATTAAAACGTAATTCACCATCACCATTTTGTAGCTCTAGAATACGTAAGCTTGTTTTCGCTTCTAAACCATAGATATGAGTTTTATCCAAGTTTGTAGATTGATATGTCATCAAACCAGTTTCTTTATCAACACCTTGATAAACCATCTCTTCGATAAAGTCATTGTAACGAGTATAGAACGCAGCAACAGATGCAGTATTGATATCATCGTTGTAGTTCCAACCTAATTCAAATGTCTTACTTTTTTCAGGTTTTAAGTTAGGGTTTGAACGTGTTGCATAGCCTTGCGCCAAATTTGCAAAGCCCATATTCACTGCTGTAAAGCTTGGTGCTTTAAAGCCTTCAGCATAGTTAGCATATAAAGTATGATTATCTGTTGGGTAATACAAAACGGCTAAGCGCTTAGATAGATTATCTTTGTTCATACCTGTTGGCTGCAATGTGCCCAAGTTACCATCAATGTATGCACCACCTTGTTTAACCTTCAATGAATAATGGTCATAACGTAAACCCACAATCACTTCAATCGTGTTATCTAAGAAACCAATACGATCCTGTACAAATACACCATATTCTTGAACTTTAGAATCAGGGAAACTTTTTGTTGGGAAAGCACCTGCAGGCTCTTTAGATAAACCTGTTTCTGAATTGATCGTATCACCCAATCTCAAAGTTTTAACTTTCTGATGCTTATAGTTCGCACCATACGTCAATTCATGAGCAATAGAACCCAACATTAAATCTTTATTGAATTCAGCATTGAAACCAAACTGATCATTATCAAAATGTGATGCTCTCCAGCGATCTTCTAAATGTGGAGCAACCGCTGGTCTTGGCGGGCGTGCTGGGCTACCAAAATTTTGTCTCAACTCATCAACATTTTGACGAGCCTTAGTTGTTTGGTAATAAACCATCCAATGGCCTTTATCAAACATTGGCGTTACTGATTCAAACTCATGACGCAAGTTAACTTGCTGTCTATCTGTTTTTAAATCACTACTTCTTTCTAAATATTTTGGCTGACTTGGCATATTCATTACATGAGAAGTAATCACGGATAAACCTTTATCCCAAGTTTTATCTTGATAAGCTTCATAGCTTAATGAGAATTTATGCTCTGCATTTGGCTCGTAAACAACCTTCGTTAAAATATTTTTAATATTAGATTCTGAAGGATTTGGGTTTTTACGATTCGCACCTAATTCTGATTCACTGTATGCTTTACCATAGTAGTTTTCGCGCTCATAATGTTTACGGAATGATGCGCGCACAAATGCAGATAGTTCATCAGTAAATTTTGCAGCAGCTGTGCCTGTGATTAACTGATCACGATCCACGGAGTTATAGCCTGTTTTGATTTCAAAACCTGTTCTTCTGCCTTCTTTAATGAAATCTTCAGGATCTTTCGTTTGCATAAAGATACCGCCAGCCAATGCACTGCTACCATACAACATTGAAACTGGGCCTTTGATGATATCGATTGATTTCATCGCATCAATATCAAAATAGCCTTGGCCTAATTCTGTATAACCACCTGGAAAACTGAATGCTTTTGGTAATGGCGCACCATCAACTGCCACCATCACACGATCGCCACCAACACCACGAATTTTAATATCATCAATTCGACCAGAAGCACTTGAGTCGATAGTGATGCCTGGTTCATATCGCAATGCATTAGATAAGTTTGTGGCACCAATACGCTCCATCGTTTCACTTGTTACTTGCACTAAACTTGTTGCAGCTTCTTCTGCAACACGATCATCTTTTAGTGCAGCAACAACAACTCTTGTTGTACCAACTTCTTTAGGCGCTTTTTCTTCAGCAGAAACAACTGTGCTAGACAATGCAACAGTCAACATAGTGAACAACAAAGTGTGACGGTGGTTACGCATAAATATTCCCAAATGTGATTAACTCTTAATATCAAACGATATTGATTCTTGTTTGTGTATTATTGACATTTATCAAACATTGTCAATCAAAACTTTATCAGAATGTTTTAAGAAATTTATCATCGAGCAGCATAATTCATTGAAATTATATTCATCTATATAAAAAATTATATTAATCATTTAATTAATATTAATTAAATAATTAGAGTCTAAGAAAATGTTAAAATCTCTCAA
>JBEBSR010000028.1:0-33224 GCA_040394195.1 Wohlfahrtiimonas larvae
AAATATAATATCTATTTGATATATAAATATTTTTATTGTTTTCAATAGATTTATTGGCCATGCTTATATAAGAAATTTAACAAAAAAGAGCGAACACATGGCAATGAAACATGATCATAATCTTATGACCTATGCAGTGAAGAAAAATCACATGCAGATTTATACAGAATTTTTGAACTTTCAAACATTAGGTTCATCTCGATTAGACGAGCCAGTCATCACTCTTCCATCTATTCATTCAAAAAATGAGAAAAAGCTTAATCTTCGTAATTTTAGAGCGCTGTATTGGATCGTTCTCTATCTGAAGAATATTAAAGGCAATTCATTAGGACTCATTCATGAATTCTTTCTTCATAAACAATGGACAACATGGCAATTCAAGAATTTTTCCTATCACTATCACAGATTAATGAAGCTAGAACATATTCATCAAGAAATTCAACATATTGCTCATTTAGCTCAATTGGAAGAAGGTTTTTCTCATATGCCCATCACTGCTACTACAGAAAAACCTCCTGTCCATTCTCAACCGCCTTCAGCAAAAACAGACAACAAGCCATATCAACCACTCAAACTAGGAGAACATTTACCCACTAATGACACGGTTATTCGCCCCAATTGCACACTCGAAGAATCTTTCGAAAAACTTCGTTTAGCCAAAGAGTCAGCTCTATCTCATAAAATCAACTCTTAATTTTTTTATACATTCAACTCACAGAGGTTATTCATGAAATACGTTCATTTTGTATTACAAGGCAAAGGCGGTGCAGGTAAAAGCTTTGTTGCCAGTATTATTGCTCAATATCTACAAGAATTAGATCCTAATAATTTAGCCTTCGATACTGATCCATTGAATCAGTCACTCTATAAAATCAAAGGAATCAATTGCGAATTCATCAATATCTTAAATACCAATCGAGAAGATATTGATCATACACGCTTCGATGCTGTCATTCAGCGAATCATCCAAGCCAATGCTGATCATGTTGTTATTGATACGGGATCCAATTCATTTTTACAGCTCAGCAATTATATCAAAAGCCAGAACATTATCTTTTTGCTAGAAGAATTAGGTTATAAAGCTAAATTTCACTTTGTAGTGAATGGCGGATCAGAACAGAATGAAGCCATCAAACTCACCATAGAGTTTGCAAATATTCTCTATCATATTGAAAATCTACAAAATGGATATTATGAGTATTTCAAACCCCTTGTGATCTGGCTTAATCCAATGCCCGCTCCACTCAAGTTTAACAATGCGAAAGATAGTGTTTATGAAGACAGTTTCTATCAATTATTAGAACCTTTAATCAATGGAATCATTCATATTCCTAAATACCATCCAAATGGATTAGTCAAAAGTGACATTTTCTCGATGTGCAACGACTTACTCACCTTCAATGAATTCATTGAGCAATCATTTGATCCCAATAATCAAAAATTTAACATTGTTTCTCAACATAGAATCAAATGTTATCAGAGAGATATTTATGCAACTATTGCCCCGATCTTTCACTAACATAATCTAATAACGAAAAAGGCATTATTTTAAAAATAATGCCTAAACTCATTAACTAACGTTCTAGTTTCTGATCTTTTTCACAAAGTAGTGAAAATTTGTTAATAATAAACTTAGACAGAACAGCCACTAATCCAACATTCATAACAATATAAGATGTTATTGCCAACCAATTATATTCAGGTGCGTTAAAATTACTACCTATCATCATTACATAATTAATAGCAGCAAACCCTATAATGGCAAGCAATATAGGCATAGTTAATCTTGTTGAATAATATATTGTACGATGCAAAATCGTTTCTCTTGCTATAGTCATCAAACTAGAAATTGCTGACTTTTTCTTACTAGCAGATTTTTTGCTGATTCTAGATAATCCTTTATCCTCACTGCCTGGTTCTTGGTCATCAGATGAATCATCTTTATTCGCAAATACTTTAGAAACAGCTAATATTGCTTGTTTTTCGACACTTGATGACATTTTATAATTTTGTAATAATTCTTTTTCATCATCACTCAAAGCATTCACATCCATAATCATGCCAGTCATGATATAGATAATATCTATCCCATTTTTTTTCAAATTACTCATATATAACATATCTGGATAGCGTAAGCCTTTCTCATATAAGTGTTGAGTTTTTTGTGTCACACCACCCAACTTAGCAAATTCCTTTTGAGTTAATCCTAATTGTAATCGAGTGCTATACAATCTATTTTCAGTCATATTGATACTTATCTCTAAATTGATGTTGGCTGATTTCCTTGCAATATATTAACAAAGTCTAAAATAAACGCCTAATAGAATAAAAAATACTTTATGGAATCTCTAAGAAAATTTAAATCCCCCATGGTATTTTTATTATTTTCATATAAGATATTCTGTAGTGCTATGTATAGTACGATCAAATAATATATTTAAAACCATATTCTATAAGGAAAAATAATTATGAAATATATTGAAAATCAACTATTAACCGTAAAAGATGTTGCACAATTTATTGGCTTCAATGTTGACTGGATATATAAAAAAATCACCAAGGGTGAGTTCCCTAAACCAATTAAATTAGGAAAATCAAGTCGCTGGGTATTTAGTGATATACAAGAGTGGATAAATAATTTAATTAAGAGCCAGCAAACTCAAGGAGAATAAATTATGGAACCTATAAATAATCGCTTATTAAGAGCTAAAGATGTTGAAGAATTAACAAAATTTAAAATAGACTGGATCTACAAACAAATAGCACTAGGAAAATTTCCTAAACCAATCAAAATTGGCAAGTCTTCTCGCTGGTCATATTTAGCAATCAAACAATGGCTTGATGAAATTGCTCAAAAAAAATCGACTCCCAAGTACCTACCAAAACATCAATCAGGGCATTAATAAATGTCACAAAAACTTATCCATGATCGGCTTATTCAAGCCGATCAAATACAAGCTGAACCAATTGAATGGATTTGGCAAAATTATCTAGCGGAGGGCACTTTTGAATTATTAAGTGCCCCTCCTGGCACTGGTAAAACCACCATTGCAATTCATTTTGCAGCTTGCATCACTACAGGTAAAGCATGGCCTGATGGCACGCTCCCTAATAATATTGGGGATGTGATTATTTGGTCAGATGAAGATTCTTATCAACATGTTTTAGTGCCAAGGCTGATTGCTGCAGGCGCAGATTTATCTAGAGTACATTTTCTAGAGTTGCAAGATGTAGAAGATCCAAATTTAGCGATTAAAACTCTATTTTCCGAATGGAGTAGTAATCAAGTTAAACTCATTATTATTGACTCAGTCATGGCATTAGTTCGCGGTGATTCTAATAAATCATCAGATGTACGTAATGCTATTAACTGGCTTAAGCCTTTAGCTGAAAAGAATCATTGTGCAATCCTAGGTATTACACATTTCACCAAAGGCACAGCTAATTCACCAATCATTGAACGAGTAACTGGCTCCATTGCCTTTGCGGCAATGGCAAGGATTGTTTTATCTTGTGGTCAATCTAATGACACTGATACTTCGATGCTATTAATTGCCAAATCTAATATCGGACAAAATGATATTGGTATTAAATATAAAATTATACCTGTGACTATTACCAATGATCGAGGACAAATCATTGATACTACAATGATTAAATGGAATGAGTCTGTATTAAAAAATGCTTCTAAAACTCTTCAAAGATTAACTCAACCTAGTGATCAACGTATCAATGATGCTTCAATTAGTACACTACAATCTCTGCTTCAAAATACCGAGGATCATGATTCTCAAACTATTAAGCAAAAAATGTTAAATGCAGGCTTTACAGAGAAACAAACCAATACAGCCAAGAATCACTTAAAAGTAATTTCTAAACCTATTCCTGGTCAAGGCAATAAACGTGAGTGGTATCTACCCGCATCAATCTGATCATTCATTGCTTCCCCAATTGTTAAAAACATTCATGGTTTAAAGAAGTAGTACTAAAATCAAAAAGATTATGTTAAATAATAGTTATACCAATACTCTTAAAGGATTAAATTAGCTATGAATACACAATCATCTCCACAACTATTTGATAATCACACATCTTATCGAAACACATTTCCACTTTATTTTCACCAAATTACATGGAATATTTTGGAAAAAGAAGGAATCGTTAAATATTCAACACCTCAAGAGTTATTAGAAAACTATTTCTATGGATGCATCTTATTTGACCTCTATCGTAAATTTGAAGTCATCACAATTGGTGAAGAATGGTCAATGCAAGATGAATTAGATTACCCTAATGATAAAGGCTATCAATATCATGATATGTGCCAACTACTAAATATCAGCCCTATAACTATTGCTGACTTGTATTCTGAAGAAGAAATTCAAGCCAATGAATGGACACAATTAGACATCGAGCAAATATTGAAAGAAGAACGACCTAGTTTCGCTGAATTGTACCAACAACATATTCGTCAGTCTTACCGTCACAAAGCATTTTCGGCACTCAAAAAGCACCTAAATTTAAGTGAGCTCTTTACTATTATGCTCAATGCAACCTCATATGATCGGTTTGATTGTCAATATCAAGAACACATGGAAGATACAGATGAAAACTATGAAACTCAGTATTTTGATATGGAGACACTCGAAGATTTTAATGCTAGCTTAGAACGACATGAAATGCTCATTCTCAGTGATACTGAATTTCTAAGAGCATTTGAGTGGTTAGATCGAAATTATTGACCATTCCTAACTCGATTTTTAAACTGAACGAAAGACTAACCATCTTTCGTTTTTTATTTTTGTTTTTGTTTTTGTTTTTGTTTTTAAATTTATATATTCAAATAAAAGCTAAATTCCCTATCTTTGACACTCAAAACAATGGTAACAAAGGGAAAACAGGTCATTCAGCTTGTCAGCATTCAATAAAATACAATATACTGCTCACAACCTAATATTAAAAATATTAGGCGAATGAGATAAGAACATAGTTTTTGTTTTTACGACCCATAGAAATCCAGACAGGGTACAGATGAGGGTACAGCATTTCAGGCAGGCAATAAAAAAGCTTGTTAATCAATAAGATAAACAAGCTTTTTTTACTATACTTGGCGGAGGCGGTGGGATTCGAACTCACGAACGGTTTAACCCGTTGCCGGTTTTCAAGACCGGTGCCTTCAACCACTCGGCCACGCCTCCATAAGAGAAGTGCATTATATATAATTTCAGAGCTAACGCAACCCTAAAAATGAATCATTTTTACTCAACTACAGCAATTCTCAAATTATTTGTGCCACCTTGAACAAAATTCAGTGATCCGCGAGTGATAATAATACGATCACCCGCTTTCACAGCATTCTGCTCTTTCAATACTGCGATGACTTCTCCCACAACATCTTCTTCATTCGCATGGTTAACATTGAACTCGATTGGCTTCACACCACGATACAATGTCATTCGCCCGGCTGTTTCTTTATGGCGAGTTAAACCATAGATTGGAATTTCTGATGTAATACGGCTCATTAACAATGCCGTTGTGCCTGATTCTGTCAAGCAAACTAAAGCTTGAACATCATAGTGATTCGCCAAAACCATTGCAGACATTGCAATCGCTTCATCCGTGTAATTAAACTTACGATCTTTAATGAATGCATTTGGCGTTAATACAGTAAACTGCTCACTTTCAGCACCCAAACAAATCTCAGCCATTGCTTTAACTGTTTCTACAGGATATTTCCCTGCTGCACTTTCAGCAGATAGCATCACAGCATCTGTGCCATCTAATACAGCATTTGATACATCCATCACTTCTGCGCGCGTTGGTGATGAATTCTCAATCATAGATTCCATCATTTGTGTTGCAGTGATTACAGCACGATTCAATTCACGCGCACGCAAAATCATACGTTTTTGTGCACCCATTAATTTAGAATCGCCGATTTCAACGGCTAAATCACCGCGAGCAACCATGATTGCATCTGATGCTAAAATAATTTCATCAATATTTGCAACAGCTTCAATTCGCTCAATCTTCGCAACTAAGTGTGCTTTAGAGCCTGCTTTTTCTAATAAAGCACGTGCTTCATCCATATCTGGTCCATTTCTTGGGAAAGAAACAGCAACATAATCAGTATGAAAATTTGCAGCACAAATTAAATCTTCTTTATCTTTATCTGTCAAAGCTGGTGCTGATAAACCGCCACCTTGCAAGTTAATACCTTTACGATTAGATAAAACACCGCCAATAATGACTTTAGTATGTACTTCTGAAGCATTAACTTCTGTCACTTGTAAGATAATTTTTCCATCATCTAATAATAATGTATCACCTGATTTAACATCATTCACAAGCTCTTTATAAGCAATACCAACACGTTCAACAGTACCAGCATTATCATCATGCTGGCTATCCAAAATAAATGTTGCGCCTTCTTCTAATACAACTGAATCATCAATAAATTTTTCAGTACGAATTTTAGGGCCTTGAAGATCTGACAAAATACCCACTTTAATATTTAAACGATCAGAAATTTCACGTACAGCATTCACACGCTTAATGTGGTCTTCATGTGTTCCATGAGAAAAGTTCAAACGAACAACATTTACACCAGTTTTAATGATTCCTTCTAAAACACCTGCTCTATCTGTTGCTGGGCCTAAAGTTGCAACAATTTTGGTACGTCTATTCATGAACTTCTCCTTAATATTTGATTCAATTCACATTAATTATACTAATCTTGATAATAGGCAAAACAAGATCGCAGTCTTCTGCTTAATTCAGTACAATATACAGACTTATTTCTTTATTAACGAATATCTAGTTTGGAACCATGACAGAATCTATCTTTAATCGTGAACTCATCGATAAATACGACAAAGCGGGCCCTCGCTATACTTCTTACCCTACAGCTGTGCAATTCACAACAGAATTCACACGTGAAGATTATATAGAGGCAGCAAAAGCATCGAATGCTTCTGGCCGTGATTTATCTCTCTATTTTCATATTCCATTTTGTGACACTATTTGTTTCTACTGTGGTTGTAACAAAATTATCACTAAAAATCGTAAGCGCTCTTTACCTTATGTTGATCACATGTTGCATGAAATTGAATTGCAAGCACCATTGTTTGATCGCAACCGTAAAGTAAAACAGCTCCATTGGGGCGGCGGCACACCAACATTTTTGTCTCGTGATGAGATGCAAATGGTGATGGATAAAACTGCTGAAAATTTCACATTATTACCGAATGATGAAGGTGAATACTCTATCGAAGTTGATCCACGCGAAGCGAATGCTGATACAGTTCGCTTTTTACGCAGCATCGGTTTTAACCGTTTGAGCATGGGCGTTCAGGACTTTAACCCTAAAGTTCAAGTGGCTGTTAACCGTATTCAACCAAAAGAAATTACTTTAGAAACATTACATGCCGCACGTGATTGCGGCTTTAGTTCTATTTCTGTGGATTTAATCTACGGCTTGCCATTCCAAACGGTGGATACATTCAACCAAACATTGGAAGAGATGATCGAAATTTCTCCTGATCGTTTGTCTGTATTCAACTATGCACACATGCCACATTTGTTTAAAACACAAAAGCAAATGAATGCAGAAGATATGCCAAAGCCTGAAGAAAAGCTTTTGATTTTAAAAAATATCATCGAGCGCTTAACAGATGCAGGTTATATTTATATCGGTATGGATCACTTTGCAAAACCAACGGATCAATTGGCAATCGCACAGCGCGAAGGCAACTTGTACCGTAACTTCCAAGGTTACAGCACCCATTCAGATTGTGATCTAGTGGGCATGGGTTTATCTTCAATCTCTCAAATCGGTAATATCTACGCACAAAACGTAAAAGATATGCCTGAATATGAAGCCGCATTGCAAGGTAGCCAATTACCAATTTGGCGTGGTGTTAAATTAACACCTGAAGATGAATTACGTCGTCATATCATCACTGAATTGATGTGTAATTTAAAGTTGGATATCAACGAAATCAGCCAACGTTTCAATATGGATGCTAAAGAATATTTCAAAATTGAATTGGAAGATTTACGTGCAATGGAACCAGATGGTTTGATCATTGTGGATGGCGATACTTATTATGTTCAAGATCGTGGCCGTTTATTGATTCGTAACATTGGCATGGTGTTTGATGGCTACTTACAGAAAAATGATCAACGTTTTTCACGCGTGATTTAAAAATATTCAAGCAACACAGAAAAAAGCTCTATCCGTAGAGCTTTTTTGTTGTACTCTATATTTTTCTTGTCATTAACATATATGTACAGTAGAAGGATCTCCAATGAAAAAAATCTTAACCATTGCAGGCTCAGATTCTAGCGGTGGCGCAGGCATCCAAGCTGACTTAAGAACATTTGCAAAGCATGATTTATATGGCTTTTCCGCATTAACTGTTATTGTCACAATGGATCCTGAAAAATGGTCACATGGCGTTTATCCAATTGAAGTGCCAGTGATTGAAGCACAAATCCAAACAGCATTAGATGGCGTTGGTGTGGATGCAATCAAACTCGGTATGTTGCCAACACCTGAAATCATCGAAAAAGTTTCTAAATATTTAGATATTTGGGCAACAAAAGTTCCTGTAGTTGTTGATCCTGTGATGGTTTGTAAAGGCAATAAACCATTATTCCCTGAACATGCTGAAGCAATTCGCACAAACCTCATCAAATATGCAACGGTGACAACACCAAACTTATTTGAAGCTGCTCAATTGGCTGGTATGGAAGAAATCACAAGCTATGATGATGCTGTAGAAGCTGCAAAACGTATTGTCGCTTTAGGCTGTAAGGCTGTCGCGATCACTAATGTTGGTCGTGTGATGGAGCCTAAAACGTCTGCTGATTTATTCTATGATGGCAACGAATTAATCTTAATGGAAGGCTCTTTCATTGACACACACCATACACATGGTTTAGGCTGTACTTTTGCAGCACATGTTGGTGCCAACCTATGCAAAGGCTTATCACCACGTGAATCAGTTTTTGAAGCGAAAGAAGCCATCAAAAAAGGCATCAAAAAGCATTGGGCAATGAATGAATTTGTGGGAACTTTAAACTTCCCTGATAGTTTTAAATAATATTTATCATCAGTATTCATAAAAAAGGGCTGAAAATCAGCCCTTTTTATATTTCAATGCACATTAAATCACACGTTTCTTTAATGTGCCAAGCATCACAGCACTCACAGCAGTTCCTGCAATAACTGCTAGAATATAACCCAATAAATTACTAATCGCCCCTGGAATTAACAGCACAAAAATACCGCCATGTGGCGCTTTTAACTCGCATCCTAAAACCATTGAAATTGCACCTGCAACTGCTGAACCTACAACAAAGCTAGGAATCACACGGAAAGGATCACGAGCAGCAAAAGGAATCGCCCCTTCACTGATAAAGGATAAACCTAAAACACCAGTTGCAACACCTGATTCATATTCATCTTTGGTGAATTTACCCTTAAATAATCGTGTCGCTACTGCGGCAGCCAAAGGCGGTGTCATCCCCGCTGCCATCACAGCTGCAATCGGTTCATAAACTCCTGATGAAATTAATGCAACTGAGGTTGCATAAGCGGCTTTATTCACTGGCCCACCTAGATCAACCGCCATCATGCCACCAATCACAGCGCCTAGTACAAAAGCATTTGTGCCTTCCATACCTTTAAGCCATGATTCTAAGCCTTTCAATACAACAGAAACAGGCTCACCAATAACATAAACCATGATTAAACCAACGATTACTGTGCCTAATAATGGCAAGACCAATACAGGTTTTAAACCATCCAAATTGCGAGATAAGCGAATATTATTATTGAGCCATAAAACAATATAGCCTGCTAGAAAACCCGCAATAATACCGCCTAAAAACCCTGCACCCAATTGCGCTGCAAGTAATCCACCAATCATCCCTGGCGCTAAACCTGGTCGATCTGCAATGGAAAATGCGATATAACCCGCCAACGCTGGCACCATTAATGAAAAGCCTAATCCACCAATGGTTGATAATGCATGGACTAATGTTCCTGCATTTTCTGCACTGCCTGCATTAATTCCACCCAATGCAAAGGCTAAAGCAATCAATAATCCACCTGCAACAACAAATGGAATCATGAAAGAAACGCCTGTCATTAAGTGTTTATATGGCCCTGCTTTCTTTGTATCTTTAGATTCTATGGATTGCGCTTTCTCTAATATTTCTACTTTCTGTAATTTAGCTTCTGCAATTGCAGTTTGAATATAATTTTGTCCATCATTAATGGCTAATTTTGTGCCAGAAGCATAAACTCGTTTGCCATTGAAACGCGTGCGATCAACTTCACGATCTGCTGCAATAATGACAATCTCTGCATTTTGGATTTCTTCTTCTGTCAGAGCATCTTGTGCACCAACTGAGCCTTGTGTTTCCACACGAATATTAATCCCTAATGCTTCTGCACCTGCTTGTAGTCCTTCTGCCGCCATAAATGTATGGGCAATGCCTGTGGGGCAAGATGTTACAGCAACAATATTCAAGGAATTGAGAGTTTCGGCATTACTTTGCTGAATTGCATGTACAAAAATCTCTTCAGGTTGTTTTAAAATTTCTTCCAAAGTTACATTCGTTTGTGTGGTATATGCATATTCTTTTTTAATATTATCATCAGCATTAACCAATAATAGTGGATCACTATCTTTGGGAATATTTTGGAAATTAATCGAAAACTGATCAGGTTTAATCAAGACAATTTCTGCAACTTTATGCAGATCTTGCGCAACTTTTTTAAGCGCTTCTTTAGCAAGAATACCTTTCACTTCTGATGAAGATTGAATAATGACCCAAATATTTGGCTGCATAACTAATCCTCCAACATTTCAATAGTGACTTCCAATGCCAATTGTTCAATGAATGTTTGTTCAGGTAAATCTGGGCCAATAGAGCCTAACTGTGCTACTGAAAATGCTGTAGATAATCTTGCGATGCGTTCTAATGGAGCATTATCCATTAAAGCTGTTGCAATGCCTGCAACCATTGCATCACCAGCACCAACTGTTGTTAAAACTTTAGGCGCTTTTAATGATGCTTTCAATACAACATGTTGATCAATGAACAAAGCACCTTCACTACCCATAGAAATTACAATGAGCTGAATCCCTGAATTAAGAAGTTTTCTGGCTTCAGTGATAATTTCGGAAGTAGAACCCAAGGATCTACCTAAATACTCTGCTAATTCATCAATATTAGGTTTAATACAATATGGCTTGATCGTTGCACTCAACGTTGTTCGCAAAGCTTCGCCACTGGCATCTAAAATTACTTTCGTTTTATACGGCTGTAAAGTTTCTAATATATGAATATAAGCATCATTATCGCAATTTAATGGTAATGATCCTGATAGAATCGCAATGTCATAAGGCTTATTTAAACATTGTAATAACTCTTGAAAAGCAGGCTCTGTTGACGATATGCCAGGTAAGTTAATATCTGTCGTTTCATATTGATCTACAATTTTAATATTCGTTCGGTTAACACCAGAAACTTGTACAAATTTATCTAAAATATTCTTTTGCTGAAATGCAGATTTAAATAATACAGCATTATCTGTGCCCAATAAGCCAGTGACAATAATAGGTTCATCATGCCAATCTGCCAAATATGAAGCCACCATAATGCCTTTTCCACCTGCCGTATAATGCACCGATTGTGCGCGATGCACTTCACCAGCTTTTAAATGATCCACGACAATGGTTTGATCAATTGCAGGATTCAATGTCACTGTGATTATACTCATTGAATTTTCTCCACTAATGCTCGAACATCTATTGCACAATCCTGTAACAAGGCAGATTCTGCTAGTTGTTGCATCTGCACTAAAGAATGGGCACGCAGCTTGGCTTTAACGGTGGGAATATCTCTTGCTGTCATAGATAATTCATCCACGCCCAAACCCGTTAGAATCATTGCGCCTAAAGGATCTCCTGCTAAGCCACCACAAACACCAACATGACGATGATATTTTTTAGCACCTTCTACCGTTTTTTGGATTAACCTCAATACTGCAGGATGTAAGCTATCTGCTTCTGCTGCCAATTCAGGATTTTGGCGATCAATTGCCAATGCATATTGTGTTAAATCATTTGTGCCAATCGAAAAGAAATCAACATGCTCTGCAAAAAGATCTGCCATGATCGCAGCAGAAGGCACTTCCACCATAATGCCAACTGGAATAACTGGAGCATCTAAAGATTGGCGAACACCTTCACAGTAGCTCTTTAAAGTCATTATCTCAGTGACAGATGTGATCATTGGAAACATGATGGATAATTGTTTACCTGCTTTTGCAGTGCGATACAGCGCCTTCAATTGTGGTAACAACAAGTCCATTCGGCGCAATAGCAATCTTGCACCACGAACGCCTAAAAATGGATTATCTTCATGGGGTAAACGCAAATGCTCTGCTTGTTTATCACCGCCAATATCCAGTGTGCGAATAATAAGTGGCAATCCATTGAGCTGATTGACCATTTCTTTATAAATTACATATTGCTCATCTTCTGTTGGTGGTTTGGTACTTTCTAAAAAGAGAAACTCTGTGCGCATTAATCCAACGCCTTCAGCACCTTGCCCAATTGCAAAAGGAATTTGGTCAGGTCTATTAACATTTGTGCCAATCATAATTGTATGGCCATCTGTTGTTGTCGCTGGCTGGCGACGATGAGCTTCTTCTTCGGCATGCTTTTTATTCAATACTTCTATCCAATCTCTCGCAGATGATAGATTAACTTCTGATGGATTGACATAAACAGTTGCACCATCGCCATCTACAATCATCGTGCTGCCATTTTCCACATGAGCAACAGATTCTCCTGCTGCAACAATGGCTGGAATACCTAATGTTCTTGCTAAAATGGCTGTATGAGAAGTTGGTCCACCATACACAATGACTAAACCTTTAACTTTTTCAACATCTAATAAAACAGTATCAGAAGGTGATAAATCTGTGGCTGTTAAAATCCATTCTCCATCTGGCAAATCCATCAAGCTATGATATTTAAGTGTTGAATCTATATAACTCAATACTCTATTGCCAACATCACGCAGATCTGTTGCACGTTCTGCTAAGGTTGCATTTTCGGATAATGTTAAATCTTTTGCCTTCTCTTCTACTGCTTGATGCCAAGACCATGCTGCACCATGCCCTGCAACAATATGCTGGCAAGCCGTATTAATTAAAGTTTTATCCTCTAATAATGCTAATTGCGCTTTAAAAATCGCTGCATCACGTTCACTCAAGCGTTCCGTTGTTCGCTCAACTAATACTGCCATTTGCTCTTTAGCTTGCTTGAGTGCTTGATCTAATAATATTCCTGCTTCATCCAATGATGTCGGATTATCCAATACGACTGAGCATGTTGTAGTCAAATGATAAGATTTACCAATGGCAAAGCCAGGACTTGCAGAAACGCCATGCAAAATTGCAGCATCCAAGGTTTTTGGAGGCTTCCAACTATACATTTTGCTTTTCTGTTTTTGCAGTTTTTCATGTTCAGCATCATTCTGCTCATGCATAGAAAGCGATGTTATGCTCTTTTTAAAATGTTGTAAGGCTGCTTTAGCGAGATCACCACTGGCTGAAATGACAACACTATCACCATGCTTTAAGCCTAATTGTAATAACTCCACCATATTATCAGCCATTGCAATATCTTGGTTATGGCGAACTTGAATTGCTAAACCTAACTTCTTTGCTTGATCTGCCCATGCTGAAGATGGACGAGCATGTAATCCAGAAGGATAATCAATCTTCCACTCAAAAGAATGTTCTAAATCTTTAGGCAGTTCTACATTGTGTTCGTATTCAATTTCAGGGGAATTCATCAAGGCTTGAATAATGACTTGTGGATCTTTTGTTATGCATAATTGATCCACCAATGATTCATTCTTGAGCATTCGTGTTAAACGTTTCAAAATCGCAATATGATTATCAGTTTTAGCTGCAATTGCAATGATTAATCTTACTTTTTGCCCATCTTGCCAATCAATCCCTCGTGGCACTTGTAACACGGCAATAGCATCTTGATGAATATAATTTTTATCATCCACTAAACCATGTGGTATCGCGATCCCTGAGTATAAATAAGTATTTGAAACCTTTTCACGTTTTTCCATACTCAAAATAAAACCAAAATCTACAAAGCCCGAATCAACTAGCAGCTGACCAACTGTGCGGATAGCTTCCACCTTGGTTTGTGGTACATTACCTAGTGATATTAACTGCTCTGTTAATATCACTTTTTCTACGGGATTGGCCATATTAACTCCCCTTGTACACTCATTCATCGAGTGATTACTGCATTGTTATTTTATTCTTTGGCAACTGGTCTTTTAGAATCTTTACACCATTCACTCCAAGACCCAGGATACAATTTTTGAATACCTAATCCAGCATAATACATAGAAAAAATATTATGACAGGCTGAAACGCCCGAACCACATTGATGAATAATAATTTGATGATCATGATGTTGTAAAAAATCTTCCCATTCTTGCTTTAATACATCTGGATCTTTAAATGTACCATCTTCTTTAAGGTTTAACTCAAATGGTCGATTAATTGCATTAGGAATATGTCCAGCAACTGGATCTAATGGCTCTACATCCCCACGATAACGGGCTTCACCACGTGCATCAATTACACATAACTGTTTTTGATCCGAAATAATATCATTTAAAATTTCATCTGCTGTTACTGTGCCAAATTCACTCGGTTTAGCCTTAAATGAGCCAATCTTTTGATTAGCCATTGGTTCGGTGATTTCTAACGCAAACCCAGCCTTTTGCCAAGCCTGTAATCCACCTTCTAAAATTTGTACTTTGTCATGCCCTAACCAATGTAAAACCCACCACAAATGAATGGAGTACATGCCACCATTATCGTCATAAATTACAATGTGTGAATCCTCATTGATTCCTAAATCCTGCATCAATGCTTCTAGATCTACTTTAGATTTTAAAGGATGGCGGCCTGTTGTTTCAGTAATTTCAGCACAGAGATCTAGGCTTAAATCCACTCGCAAAGCCTTAGGAATACGATTGATTGCATAAGCTTTATCCCCATATTCTTCATCCATTAAATTAAAACGAGTATCTAAAATAATGAGATTGGGATCATTCATCATTAATTGGTGCAATACCTGAACAGAAATTAATGGTGATAAAGTTTGTACGCTCATGAGCTAATCCTCAAATTATTTATAACTATATTAGCTTCATAATATGCACGAATATATCACTAAGATAAAGGATTAATCATCACTTTTACATCCAACGCTTTTGCATAATATGGCGAAGTTGTGACTAAACCATCTACGCCTGTTTCACAATATGCTTGAATATTATTAGGATTAATTCCGCCTGCGCCCAATAATGATACGTTTGGATACTCTATTCTCATCACTTTCACTGCTTCTTTTAATGCTTCAGGCGTTAATTTATCAAACTGAATAACATCGGCGCCAATTTTGGCAAATCGCAATCCTTCTTCTAAATTTTCAGCTTCGATCACAATTTTTTTCTCACATGTTAAATGTTTAATCTCAGCAATTTTCTGAGCTAAAACTTCATCATTCGCAAAAAATTCTCGATGCTGTTTAAAAATCAAGATGGTTTCTGATAAACCTAAACGATGCGGCATTGCACCACCAGCAATAATACCCTGAATTGCCACATGCTTAGTGCCTGGGATATTCTTTCGTGTAGTTAACAGTGCGATTTTTGGATTAGCTGCATTACAAGTATTCACCATTTTACGCGTAGTACTTGCAACACCAGAAGTGTAATCAATAATATTTTGCCCGATTTTCCAAACCGTATGGATCGCTTCACTATTGCCCTTGCCAACCAAAACAACATCACCAGCATTGATACTTTCACCTGAGCGCTTCATTTCAATCAATTCAATGCCTAATCGCTCGAACATTCTTGCCACAATTTCTGTGCCAGCAACAACGCCATTTTCACGCGTTGCATAACGAATTTCTGCCATTTGGTCACGAATACCTAAAAGTTCACAAGTGAGATCAATGTAAGGAATATCTTCTCGGATTAAGCGTTCGATTTCATCTGTTGTCATAAACATAATGGATCCTCATGATTCGATAATGAAACAAAGTATATTACATTACACAACGATAATCATGGGAAGATAAAACTATTGAAATAGTTTTGATTAATGTTTGATGCGCTCTAATGAAACAATGTGCATTTCTGGCTGAGTTAATATATCCAACAAGCTATATTGATCTAAATAATTATAAAATTGCACCATTGCACCATTGAGCATTCTAGGTAATCGGCATGCTGGAATCAAAGTACAACTCGGTGCGTGGCAATTCACAATGATATTTTCATGTGTCGTATTTTCTTCTAAGATTCTAATAAGGTGCCCAATCTTATAATCCTGTGGTAATTGCGACAGCATCACGCCACCACTTTTACCTCGAATTGTTGTTAGCCAGCCCTGCTTGGACATAAAGTGCACGATTTTCATTAAGTGATTTTTTGATACTTCTAAATGTTCTGCAATTTGCAAAATAGTTGCAGGCTGCTCAGGCTTAGCACTTAACACTAATAAAACCCTAATTCCTAAATCTGTAAACTTACTTAATTGCATAATTGTGGTCACTCAAACTTTAGAAGCAGCAGGTATTATAAATCAAGTTTTTCATTAAATGGCATATGTATTATTTAATATTATAACCATTTGATAATGAATTATTCTATTTCAAATCTATATTATGCCTATTCTATAGACACGAAAATATTTAAAGATGTATAATAAATACATCTTTAAATATTTGGATTGGAGAAACTATGTTCAACACGATATTTTCTTATGCGTTCAGGCCATTTTATGCAGTCGCTGCATTGTATGTCGCCTTGATCATTCTCCTTTGGTATCCATTAGGCTTTCAAGGCAATGCTCATTACCCGAGCTTTTTTTGGCACGGTCACGAAATGATATGGGGATTCACTGGTGCCATTATTGTAGGTTTCTTATTAACAGCTGTCAGTAATTGGACAAATACTCCACCTGTTCGCCACTATCGATTGTTATTACTATTAATTTGTTGGAGTTTAGCGCGCTTATTTGTCTATTTACCCTTTAGCCAATCCATCTATATTTCTACATTTTTTGACACAATGTTTTATGGCCTTGCTGCTTTGTTTATGCTCATTGCACTGATTCAAAGTAAAAACTACCCTAATATTCTCGTCCCCATCGTTTTATTAATGTTTGGTGGCATCAATATCCTATTTTGCTTAGCAATTACAGGTACTTTAAAAATATCATTATTAACAGTTATGCAATTGGGATTATTAGGTGTTGCAGCATTCATTGGCTTAATTGGTAGCCGAGTTACACCGTTTTTCACTAGCATTACTTTGAAACAAAAAAACCAATTTTCAAAGCCATTCACTATGATTGCATTCTTATTCCCAGTATTAATGATTATAGTAATGGCTTTGAATCTACCTAAAATAATTGTATTAATATTAGGAATCATTGTAACTATTACCAACTGTTATCAATTATATCGTTGGTGGAATAAAGCCATTCTCAGAGAACCTTTATTATGGATATTACATATCGGCTTCTTCTTCACTACCATTGGCATCCTTGTATTGGCTTATGCTTATAGCATTGATCTAAAATACCTTTCATTATCTACACATTTAATTGCTACAGGTGGAATTGGCTCATTAACTATCGGTATGATGGCTCGCACTGCATTGGGTCATACTGGCCGAGCAATGGTTCTACCACGTTTTATGAAAACAGCTTTTCTCCTCATTCTTGCAAGTGTTATCGCACGTATTATCGCGACATTGATCAACAATAATGTTCCACTATTAATCTCAAGTGCTGTTCTATTTAGTGGGGCTTTCATTATCTATTTGTACTGTTATCTACCTATCTTATTAACACCAAGCAAATCTTAAACAGCTATATTCTATTAATTCAAGGAGCTTTTATGAAACAATCAGATACTAAAGAACAAACATTCAACGATACAGAATTAAATAGCACTATTGACGAAAAAGACAACACATCAAATCAAGCTGCTGAAGAAGAAACTGCACCTTGCTGTGGCTGCTGTGGAGGCTAATATGAATTATTTAGATCAAACTATTGGCAATATTGTCGCTGATAACTTTGCAACCTCTGAAGTTTTTAGCAAATATGGTATTGATTTTTGTTGTGGTGGCGATAAGCTTTTATCCACTGTGATTGAAGGGAAAAATATAGATTCCACTCAGTTAATCAATGATCTCAATAATGCTCAGGATCATGATTCTCGCAATAGTTTTAACTTTAAAGAATGGTCATTAGAATTGCAGGTGGATTACATCACAAAATATCATCATGCTAAAATTCGTGAAAAAGGCCCTGAGTTATTAAAGCTTTGCGAAAAAGTTGCAAATGTTCATGGCGCATCTCATCCAGAATTGATCGAAGTTGCTAATTTATATCGTGGTTCGCTCAATGATTTATTAAGCCATTTAATGAAAGAAGATACTGTTCTCTTCCCTTTCATTTATAAAATGCTAGAAAATGGAGCTGCCGCAAAAAATAGTGCATGCTTTGGTTCCATAGAAATGCCAATTTCAGTCATGATGCATGAACATGACCAAGAAGGTGAGCGTTTCAGAAAAATATCTCAACTAACTAATGGCTATACAATTCCTGATGATGCTTGTCAAAGCTATAAAGCTATGATGAAACAGCTACAAAAATTTGAACAAGATTTGCATGAACATATTCATATCGAAAACAATATTGTTTTTCCTGAAGCAATCAAGCGAGCAAAAAGCTTATAATAGCCAATAAAATAATGGGAGGTGTTTATGACAAAGCAAATACTGTCTGATTGGATCATTGAACAAGCCAGTGATGCAATTATCTATAGCGATCTTCAGGGAGTTATTTATTATTGGAATGAAGCAGCTTGCCAAATGTTTGGCTTTTCTAAAGCAGAAGCATTAGGACAAAGCCTTAATTTAATTATTCCTGAACATTTACGCAAACCACATTGGCAAGGTTTTCATGCTGCAATCAATAGCGGCACACTTCAATTATCTGGTAAACCAACATTAACTCGTGCTTTACATAAAAATAGCACTCAAAAGCTTTATGTGGAAATGAGTTTTGCTCTAGTGAAAGATGATAATAACCAAGTACAAGGCAGTGTTTCTATTGCCCGACTTGCTCACAACCCGGACCAATAATCTCACTTCTTCCACCGCTCATTGGTTTGACGCGAATCTGAGTCTGGATTCGCTCTTTCAATGCAGAGACATGGGAAATTACACCAATCAATTTTCCTTCACCATGCAAATTGGATAATACTGCAAGCGCTGTATCCAGCGCTTCTTCATCCAATGTGCCAAATCCTTCATCCAAAAATAATGAATCCACACGCACTTTTCGGCTCGCCATTTTTGATAAGCCAAGTGCTAAAGCCAAGCTAATAATAAAACTTTCTCCGCCTGATAAATTTTTAGTAGATCGCTCTTCACCTGCTTGGTAATTATCCATGACATTTAACTTTAAAGGCTCAGCTTTATCGCGCATTAATAGATAACGATCTGTCATTTTTTCTAACTGACGATTGGCGTGATTCACCATCAATTCAAAGGTTAAGCCTTGCGCAAAATTACGATATTTTTTACCATCCGCTGAACCAATCAAACCATGCAATTTATCCCATCGTTGGCATTCTGTTCGCTGAGCATCAATGGCATCTTTCTTTTCTGCAATTCGGCTGAGCGCTTTGCTGTTTTCACTTAATTTAAATTCTAATTGCGCTAACTGCTCTTGTTTTTCTATCCAATGATTTTCCTGCTCAATCAATTGAGAGGATAACTTTTCTAATGGTTCAGCTGTAATATTCTTTGCTTGCTCAATGGCTAATTGAGCTTTCCGATCTTTTTCTCGCGCAATTAGATCCATCTCTTTTTGTTCTAATTGCTTTGCTTCAGCACTTAATTGTTCCCGCATATTATTCGGCAATCGCGCAGATAAAAATGCAGTTTCATCTTCAAATTGATGCTGATTCAAATTGGCTATAAATGCAGACTCTAATCCGTGTAATTCTGCCTGAGTTTTTTCTATCAACTGCGTTAATTGTTGAATATTCTGTTCTGTTAATAATAGTTTTTGCTGTGCTAATTGTTGTGCTTCTTTAGCTTTTATTTCCTGAGTTTCCAGTAATTGCAATTGTGCCGTTAATTGTTCTTGTGCTTCTTTCACACTTTGTTCACCAAATAACTCAAAACGCTCTGCTTTTTTACCATTTAACTCTTCCTGAACTTTACTTAATTCAGATTGTTTAGTAGTTAAATCACCTTTTTTATGTTGTAAATGATTCGATAATTGCTGAATTTCACTATTAATCATAACCAAAGATGCTTGAACTGATTCAGCATTTTTCTGCTCTATTTGCCATTGATTCAATCGCTCATTCAAATGATCGAGCAATTCATCATGATTCATGGATTTCACGATATTTAATGGCTGTAATGACGAATAAATCTCTCGATTCAGATCTTCATATTGTTTGTCTAAATTACTTAATAAATCCCTATTTTTCTGCTGATTTTCAGTTAATTCAGCTAATTTTTCTTGCAATTGCGTTAATTCAGATGACTTTAATGTCATTTGCAATTCAACGGCTGTAAGCTTTTTATCAAGCTGATTGCACAATATTTCTTGGATCTCCAATTGATCAATGCGTTGCACCAAAATCACCAATTTTGCTTCTACTGCATCTTGCTCTGGTATTTGCCCTTTTGTATAAGGATGATCCAACGAACCACATAATGGACAGGCTTCCCCATCTTTCAATCGCTTGCGCTCTTCCTCCAAAGAAGCAATGCGATTCAGCAACGCTCGTTCACGCAATAATCCTTCATGCTCCCTGCGATATTCAGGTAAGCTTTTACCATCCAACAAATTCTGCTGAGTTGTTTGCGCCAATGTAATTTCAGCTGTGATTGAAGCTTTATCTTGCTCAACCTTTGCTAGTTCTGTTGTTTTAGCTTCAATCTGAATTTCTATTTCTTTCAACTTACCATTGTCTGAATCATTAGATTTCTTCTGATTTTCGATTGTTAACGCTTGTGATTGCAGTTGCGATAGCTGATTTTTTACTGCAAAGAAATGATTCACTAGCCATTCATCTGCTTTGTTATCCATTAAATATTGCTGTGTTTTAGCTAATTTAATTTCACTTTGCTGATGCTGAGCTTGCTGAATCTCTAGCTTTTGCTGATATTCTGCCATTACAGATTCAATCGCCGTACATTGATTGATTAATGCTTCTGCAATTTTATTTTTCTCTGTTAAATCATAATCCAATGTATGAACTTTCTGCCAAATTGTAGATTGAGTTTTGTAATGCTCTTTCCCTGCTTGATGCTGAATTACTGCTTCATTTAAAGCCTTCTCTGAATCTGCCACTGCATTCTTAGCCAATGGCAATTGCTCATTATGAACGGCTAAATCTTTGTGTGATTTTGCTAAACCTTCACGTACAGTCGTCAACTTTGCATATTCACCATCCAATTGCATTGCAATGTTCGCATTCAGTAACTGCTGTTTTTTGGGTTGAAACTCCGTGACTAATTTCGCCAACTCTGCTCTTTCAAGCTGTAAATTAGCTAAATCTGTCGTTAACCTCTCAATATTTTTCAGCCAATCAACTGCAATCCTTGTTTGATTCAATGATACTTTTAACGCTTGGTTTGTAGATTTTTGTGTTGTGATATTAGTTGTAATCTCTGCAATTTCATCATCCGTTAAAAAATGAATCTCCCCCATTTGAGCTTGTAACTTTTCCAAAACTTCATTTTCTTGTTTTTTCCGCTCATGCACTTGTTTAGAAATTTCCGAATAAATTTCTGTGCCTGTAATCTGCTCTAGAATCTCGGATTTATGCCCAACATCTGCTTTTAAGAAACTATCAAAACTACCTTGTGCCAACAGCATAGATCGATTAAAGCGCTTAAAATCCATGCCTGTTTTTTCTTCAATAACAGCTACAACTCTGCTTTTTTTACTTTCAATTAATTTTGATTCTTCAAAATTAGATAAATCTGTAATTTCAGCAATTTCATGAATTTGATCCTGCAATGCGCCATCAGGTGATTTACGAGCTTTTCGTTGTTCCCAATGACAACGATAAATTCCTGCTTGAGATTGAAATACAACTTCCGCATAGCATTCGCCTGTATGGCGAGACATAATTTCGTTATCGCTTTTTGTGATTTTTCCTAAGCGTGGTGTTTCGCCATATAACGCTAAACAAATAGCATCTAAAATCGTAGATTTCCCTGCGCCTGTTGGCCCAGTTAAGGCAAAAATCCCATTATTCACATATTCAGGATCATTGAAATCAATCTTCCATTCGCCTTGTAAAGAGTTCAAATTTTTAAAACGTAATTCTAAAATTCTCATACTTTACTCCGCGTTTTTATCAAAATCTTGCAACTCTTGGATAATCTCTTGATAAGCAGCAAGCAATTCAGGTTGCTCTGCTTCATCTACTTCAAACGCCGTTAAACAGCGTGCAAAAACATCATCAGGATTCAGATCATCCAATGTTTCTTCATCCATTTCGCTATGAATCACGCGTTCCATTAATCGACGGTTTTTAATGCGCAATACTTCAAGATTGCTGCTACTTAATGCTTCATCCAATAGATCACGCAAGTTACTTACAATTTCTGTGCCTGCATATTCAATTTCTAGCCAAGCATTACTCTCTTCTGATTGTAATTGCTCAATCTTTTGCTGAATATTTTTCACATCGCCTGTAATTTTTACAAGCTCTTGAAATTTTGGCACCAATAATGGTTCAACGGTTAACGATCGCCCTAAAAAGTCCACCAACAGAACTTGTTTATCTTGATTAATTTCACCATAGCCCATAGGAATTGGCGAACCTGAATAACGAATATGCTCAGCACCACCCACTTTTTGTGGCACATGCAAATGCCCAAGCGCGAGATAATCCATTGATGCAGGAAACAAATCGCGCCCAACATGAGCTAATGTGCCCACATACAATTCACGAACGCCATCGCCATCCACAGTTTGCGCGCCTGCTGTAAATAAATGCCCCATGCCGATAATTGGAATATCCTTAAAGCCTTTACTTTCATAATCTTTCTGCTGTGCTTCTGCGATCGTGCAAACTTCCGTATAGTGATTACGAATGCCTTCAATGAGCTTTGCATTTTTATCATCAATATTTTCACCAGCTTCCAATAATCGAATATCTTTATCGCGCAAATATGGCACAGCACAAATGATCGCTTCAGGATTATTTTTATTATATAAAGTGATCACTTCTTCTTGTAAATCATCGGGCATTGCGCCCACAACATGGACATTCAACGCATGCAACAAAGCTTTTGGTGCATTTAAAAAGGAAGGTGAATCATGATTGCCACCAATGATCACAATATGGCGACAATTGCCTTTTGCCACACGATGCAAAAATTCATAATAAAGGGATTGCGCACGATTGCTTGGCGTACTTGTATCAAACACATCGCCTGCGATTAATAATACATCCACAGCATGCTCGGTAATGGCATCCGCCAACCAATTCAAGAAAGCTTCAAATTCTGCATAGCGCTTCTTACCATAAAGTGCCCTGCCCAAATGCCAATCCGCTGTGTGTAATATTCTCATGCCATTATCCAATGATTCATTATGGTAGGGATATTAGCATTATCGAAGATTATTCATAACTTTATAAATTTTATTATCCAATAGCTCTCCGCATTGATCACTAAGCCCAAACATCCTGAATAAAGTAATATACGATTTAGCCATTTTTTCTAATTCTTCATTGTTGTTATAACCAATCATTCCTGCAAGATTAAATTTTTTACCAAAAGATTTCGACACATTTCCATGGCTATATAAACACAATTGTCTATACCTCAAATATTGCAACATAAGAGTTTGGTCTGTATCAGAGATTTTTATGTGTCTTTCAGTTTCTATCCCCTTCTTCAAAAAATCAAAAGTATTAAGTTGATTTGTTGTAAAAGGTAAGTATCTGCAATCTGTTAATCCATCGCTAAAACCAGCATCATTAGACTTTGAATAGAATTTGTTATATTCATTTAAAAATGCACCACAAACCTCATCGTACCTTTTTTGTACAAGTAAATTGGCATTTTCACTCTTCCAATCACGTAATCCAGAAAATACATACTTAATTCTAAAGTAACCTTCCAAAGATGTTCTCACTAAAGAACCTGCTATATAATCAAATTCACTATGATTATTGTTCTGAAGTAAGTTTAAATTTATTAAGACTTCATATAGGCTACCCAGCCTATCCATTTCTTCATATAAATATAATAGAGCACCATTGTCGCTCTGTTCTACACTATCTCCAAAGTTAATTAAATATAGGATTGAACCGTACAACCCACTATGGTTTCTAATATTTTCAAAATTTTGAGCCTGAACAGGATTATTTTCAAAAAAACAAAGCTTCATAACTATCCATAATCCTTAACTATTAATTTTCACATATTTCTTAAACCCTATTATACAATCGAGAATATCTATAGCTAGTTTGTTATAATCATTAATACATAATTCTTAACTAATAATACTATTTTTGTGAATATAAAAGATGAAAAATGAGCCAAACAATAGAAATTACCATTCAATCACATGAAACTATCCTAACTTTATCATCAGGGAAAATTTCTATGCCAATTGGTGATGAAAACTTGAATGGATATGTACCTCAACATTCACCCATCACACCTTATGAAGCAGAAATTGCAATCGAGCATATTGAAGATGTCATTATGCCGATCATTCATCAACTGCCATCTCAGCCATTCACTGCAATATGCCTTGATCCACGGTTACAATCGTTATTGTCTGATTACCCACAATCTCATACGATTTCTACAGAACAATTAGAAAGCAAATTCAATGAAATCGTTAATGTGATTAATGGTGCACCAATACAATCAACAAACATCCCAACAGATCAAAAATTTACGCTATTTCTTTTAATCATTAGAGAAATTAGCCACCATTGGCGATTGGATCTTTTCGTAATTTCATGAATAAATCTATCAATTCAATGGTTTAAATATAAGCAATAAACACAATACAAACATAAAGATTGCGATGATTCCATCCAATATTCGCCAAGCATTTGGTTTTGTGAATATTGGGCGTAATAATCTTGCGCCATAGCCCAATGATGTAAACCATACAATACTTGCGATACAAGCACCTAAACCAAACATGGCTTGTGCTGAACCTTCATATCTTGTGGAAATACTACCGATTAAAACCATCGTATCCAAATAAACATGGGGATTTAATAAAGTGAATGCCAAACAAGTTAAAAATACTTGTGACTTCTCCATCATGCTAGATTCTGTAATAGATAAGCCACCTGAACCTTGCCATGCTCGCTGTGCTGCTAAAAATCCGTAATAACCTAAAAAGGCAGCGCCGCCAAATCTAAATATATTCATCAATATTGGTAATTCTTTCACCAATGCGCCAATGCCTGCAATACCGCAAATGATTAACACAATATCTGCAATTGCTGAAGTTAATACAACAATGCCAATATGATTTCGCAATATGCCCTGCTTTAACACAAATGCATTTTGTGCACCGATTGCGATGATTAAACCTGCACCTGTCATAAAGCCAGAGATTAACGAAGATAACAGCATATTTCCACCATCCATATCACTGCCATATTGATGGCAAAACATTTAGCATACTATTTTTATAGAATGAGAAGCTAGATGCATTTCATAAAAAAAGCCCACTTATACAAACATGGGCAAGAGGATCAACTTTTACAACTACTACGAAGGATTCTTTAATTACATCTCTGCATAATTTGGACCATCGCCACCTTCTGGCACACACCATACAATATTCTGCTGAGGATCTTTAATGTCGCATGTTTTACAATGAACACAGTTTTGAGTATTAATTTGCAATCGAGGCTTTTGTGATTCATCCAACAAGATTTCATAAACACCTGCTGGACAATATCTTGTTTCAGGGGATGCATATTGCGCATGGTTAACATCAATAGAAATCACAATATCTTTGAGTTTTAAATGCACAGGCTGATTTTCGCGATGATTCGTTCCTGATAAATACACACTGGAAGAACGATCAAATGTAATTTTTCCATCTGGCTTAGGATAATGAATTGGCTTCGCATCTTTTGCTAATTTCAATGATTCGTTATCTTTGTGTTTATGTTTAAAGGTCCAACCACCACGACCTTTTAAAATATAGTCTTCTAATCCTGCGTATAAAATTGCAGTAATGAAGCCAAACTTAAATGCTGGACGAATATTACGTGAGCGCCATAATTCCTGATACGCCCAACTATTTTTAAAATCATTTGAATACTGTGTGATTTCTTCTGCAGGGATAACATCCATAGCGCCCAAAGTGCCTTTCTCTGCCAATGCCGAATAAATTGATTCTGCTGCCAACATGCCAGATTTCATTGCCATATGAATACCTTTAATGCGCGGTACATTTAAGAAACCTGCCGCATCTCCTACTAATACACCACCATTGAAAGTTAATTTTGGCAAACTTTGAATACCACCTTCAATCAAAGCACGTGCACCATAGGCAATTCTTCTACCATTTTCAAACAAAGGTTTAATCTTAGGGTGCAACTTAAAACGTTGTAACTCTTCAAAGGGTGATAAATAAGGATTCTCATAATCCAAACCAACCACCATACCTAATGCAACTTTATTATCAGGCAAGTGATAAATAAATGTTCCACCATATGTATCTTTTTCTAATGGCCAACCTACAGTGTGTACAACTTCACCTTCATTATATAAAGGTGAATCAACCTCCCAAACTTCTTTAATACCAATGCCATAAGTCTGAGGTTGACTATCTTGATCTAGATGAAAATGCGCAATAATTTGTTGGCTTAAAGAGCCACGACAACCTTCTGCAAAAATTGTTTGTTGAGCATGTAGTTCCATACCTTCCATATAGCTACTGGTTTGTTCACCATTGATATCCAATCCCATATCACCAGTTGCTATGCCTCTAACTGCGCCACTTTCATCATATAGAATTTCACTAGCCGCAAAACCTGGATAGATTTCTACACCCAATTCTTCAGCTTCTTTCGCTAACCAGCGCATAAATACACCCAAACTGATGATGTAATTATCTTTATTATCCATTGAAGGCGGTACAGGTAATGATTTTGCATTTTGTTCAGTCAAATATAAAAATTTTTCTTCTGTAACCCTTTGAGAAACAGGCGCACCTTTTGCTTGCCAATCAGGAAAAAGTTCACTCAATGACTTTGTATCCAATACTGCGCCTGACAGAGTATGTGCACCAACTTCAGAGCCTTTTTCCACAACACAGACAGAAATTTCTTGGTTATTTTTATTTGCTTCTTGCTTTAATCGAATGGCAGCACTCAATCCTGCAGGACCTGCACCTACAATCACTACATCAAACATCATACTTTCACGTGCCATTTAATTTTCTCCTCATTCATCTTGCCACTGTGATGATCATGATCTGCCTTAATATAGGCAGATCAATCATGGCTTTTATAACTGCTCTGTTAACTGTGGAATAATTTCGAATAAATCTCCCACTAAACCGTAATCTGCAATTTTAAAAATTGCCGCATCTGGATCTTTATTGATGGCAACAATCACTTTGCTACCTTGCATTCCAGCAATATGCTGAATCGCCCCTGAAATGCCCAATGCTAAATAAAGTTCAGGTGCTACAATCTTGCCTGTTTGCCCAACTTGGTAATCATTAGCGACAAATCCAGAATCTACCGCTGCACGTGACGCACCAATGGCAGCATTTAATTTATCAGCCAATGGTGTTAACAAAGTTTCAAACTGTTCCTTGCTTTGTAACGCACGGCCACCAGAGACAATAACTTTAGCTTGCCCTAATTCAGGGCGATCACTTTTAGTTAAATTTGCAGAAACAAACTGTGTCAAATTAGCTGCTGCAATGGCATCCATATTCACCACATTTGAATTACCACCGCCAACTGCGCTTGCTTCAAATGCCGTTGATCTAAAAGTTAAAACCAACGTTTCTTCTGTTGTTGAAATAGTCTCGATCACATTACCTGCATAGATTGGATGCTCAAAAGTATTCGTACTTACAACTTTTATAATATCTGAAATCTGACTAACATCCATCAATGCAGCAATTCTTGGCATTAAATTTTTACCAAAAACTGAAGCTGTTGCAGTAAAAGCACCGTATTGACCTTTCAAACTTGCAACCAATGGCGCCAACTCTTCTGGCAATTGGTGTTGATAATGCTCTGCATTCACTGAAATGACATGGCTAACACCTGCAATTTTACTTGCTGCTTCCACGGCTTTCTCTTGCTGAAAACCAGCCACTAACAATGTGACTTCACCCAAAGCTTGCGCTGCTGTCACAGCATGCAATGTGGAATGAAGAATCGCATCATTATTATGTTCTGCAATAACTAATACTTTCATGATTCACTCCTCATTAAATAACTTTTGCTTCATGTTTTAACTTATTCACCAATTCTTCTATGCTTGTCACCATCACACCTGCTTTGCGCCCTTCTGGCTCTCTGAGCGCTTCTACTTTAGTTTTCAATTGAATATTGCAACCTAAACTATCTAATTCAATTACTTCTAATGGTTTACGACGGGCTTGCATAATGCTAGGCAATTTAATGAAACGTGGCTCATTCAAACGTAAGTCAGAACTCACAACTGCTGGTAAAGACAATGACAATGTTTCCATCCCACCATCAATCTCACGTGTAATCACGGCCCTGTCATTATCAAATACAATTTCATTAATATAAGTACCTTGAGATGCATTCAATAACGCCGCTAACATTTGTGGCGTTTGGTTCGCATCACGATCAATCGATTGCTTACCTAAAAGATATAAAGATGGTTGCTCTCTTTCGCCAATCTTAGCCAAAATTTTCGCAACACCTAATGAATCAAGCTTCATATCTGTATTCACTAAAATGGCTTTATCTGCACCCATTGCTAAAGCAGATCGTAATACTTCTTCTGCATTTTTAGTGCCAATTGATACAGCAATAACTTCTGATGCAGCGCCTTTCTCTTTTAATCGTACAGCTTCTTCCACTGCAATTTCATCAAATGGATTGATGGATAATTTTACGTTATCTGTCTCAACAGCAGATTTATCACCTTTCAGCCTAATTCTTACATTGTGATCAATCACTTGCTTAACAGCCACTAAAACTTTCATATAACCTCCGAATTAAAACTTATAACTATTCTTTTGGTAGGATCAAACGTTCAGGTACGTTATTGACATATTTTTTAGTCAATACGTAATACATAATAGCTGGAATAATTAACCCAATAATCCAAGAAATATCCACACCATGCATCACTGAATTCAATAAGAAGCCTGAGTAAAATCCTGTATCCATAAACGGAATTTGAACTAATACACCTATAAAATAAGTACTGATGCCGATCATGTTCCATTTGCCATAGCGGCCATTGGGATCTGACAATGCAGGCACATCATAACGTTCTTTAGTTACCCAGTAATAATCCACAAGATTGATCGCGCTCCAAGGCGTGAAGAATGTTAATAAGAAACCTAGGAAAGATGTGAAGTTATTCAAAAACTCACCACGGCCTAAAATTGCTAATAAAACAGACATGCCAACCATGATGAAAATATAGAACAATCGCATTTTTTGAGATATTTGTGCATTGCCTCTAAAACCACTCACAATCGTTGCCATGGACATAAAACTGCCGTAAGCATTCAATGTTGTGATCACGACCTTACCAAAAGCGATACTCAAATAAAGTAAGCTTGCAACCAATCCTACAGCACTCAAACCCACGATGTATTCGATCTCGTGATGGCGGAAGTTTGAGCCACCTATTTGCGCAGCTGCCAACACACCAAAGATCATAGAAATTTGTGTACCAATCACAGTACCACTGCCAACTGCAAAGAACACTTTCACCTTGGAAGTATTTCTAGGTAAATATCTTGAGTAATCAGCAACATAAGGACCAAAAGCAATTTGCCATGATGCCGCTAAAGAAACAGAGAATAAAAAGTATTTCCAACTGAATTCACGAATGGATAACAAAGCACCAATGTCATACTGTGTCATCAAACGATAAAACATATAACAGAATGTTAAAATTCCTAGAATTGTGGCGATTTTTCCAATTAAGTGAATTAACTTATAGCCAACGATTGTAAAGGCAATGATCAATGCACCAAAGATCAAAATCCCCATATCATCATTAACGCCTGCTAATTTACCAATGGCTTGACCTGCCAAGACGGAACCACTTGCAGAGAATCCGATGTACATCATACATACCAATACAATTGGTATTACAGCGCCATAAACACCGAACTGCACTCGGCTTGATATCATTTGAGGCAAGCCCAATTGTGGACCTTGAGCACCGTGCAAGGCCATCACAGCACCACCAAATACTTGCCCAATGAATAAACCTATAATGGACCAAAATACATCAGCACCTAACACAACAGGAATTGCACCGACAACAATTGCCGTAATTTGTAAATTCGCACCAAACCATAATGTAAACTGGCTCCATAAACTGCCATGTCTTTCACTTTCTGGAATATAATCAATTGATCTAACTTCTAATAACTTTTTACCGCCTTCTTGCTCCTGAATACTCATAAAAACCTCCTCCAAGGTGATTGATTTTTATTTCTCTTTGCCTTTAAAGCTTATTGTTGAGAAAAATTATGCAAGACTGTTCTCGCTATAATGATTTTTTGAACTTCCGATGTTCCTTCAAAAATTCTCAATATGCGTGCATCACGAACATAGCGTTCGATTGGCAAATCTTGAATAAATCCATAACCACCATGAAGCTGTAATGCTTTGTCTGTAATAAAACCCGCTGCTTCTGCTGCATAAAATTTTGCAACTGCCGATTCCAAACTGAAACGATCTTGATCATCACGTGCTTTTGCTGCTTTTAATGTCAATAAACGAGCGGCTTCAAGCTGTGTATACATTTCAGCTAAAATCCATTCAATCCCTTGATACTCAGCTAATTTTTTATCACCAATATTACGTTCTGTACTCCAACTCAATGTTGCCTGATAAGCAGCACGTGCAATACCCAATGACATGGATGCAATTTCAATACGACCACGATCTAAAACACCCATTGCAGTATGGAAGCCTTTGCCTTCTTGGCCCAATAATGCTGAAGCTGGTAACCAACAATCCACAGAAACTTCATAAATAGTACTGCCACGTAATCCCATAGTTTTTTCTGGGCTTGAAAACTCTACGCCTTGTGTACCTTTCTCAATGATAAAAGCACTGATACCACGTGCACCTGCATTGACATCAGTTTTTGCATACAGCACAATAAAATCTGCTTCTTTTGCGTTAGTGATGTAATGTTTTGTACCTGTTAAGCGCCAACCATCACCTTCTTTTACGGCTCTTGTTCTCATATCAACAGGATTAGACCCTGCTGCAGGTTCTGTTAATGCAAAAGCACCCAACAATTCACCTGCTGCTGATTTTGGTAACAATGCTTGCTTTTGTTCTTCCGTACCGCCAATCAAAATAGAATCAGTTGCTAAGAAATGAGCTGTCAATGCTGAGCATGTTGATGCACATGCAGAAGCAACCGCTTCAACAACACGACTAACTGCTGGGCCACTTAAACCTAAACCGCCATATTCTTCTGGCAAATGCACACCCATAAATCCTAATTGCCCAAGCTCTTCCAAACTTTCTTTACAGAATGATCTATTTTCATCATATTCAGCTGCTTTAGGCTTAAGAAAATCTACCGCAACTTTTTCTGCTTCTTCAATGATTGCCAATTCCATTTCATTAAATTGATACATATTGCTCATCTCCACTATTTAATTTCATCATTTGCTTCACCCAATACAGGTGCAGGTTTATTCACATGAGGCTTTTGGCCATTGAAAAATACAGGTTGTGGAACAATTGGATAATCTTGTCCTTCCACATCCACTAAAATCTGTCTAAATTTAGATTGTTCGCTATAGGCAGCCTGTTTTAAATTCCATACTGCTGATACTGGAATGCCATCATTACCAAGTTTTTCACATACTTCATCTACACTGAATTGATTTGCCCAAGTTTCAATGATTGATTTAAGGACTGTTTCATTTTCTGTGCGTGTTTCATCTGTTAAGAATCGAGCATCACTTGCCAATTCTGCTTGCCCAATGCTTTCACAAAACTTCTGGAATAAACGATCACTTGCGATTGCAATCACAACGAGCCCATCTTTTGCTTTATAGGTATCAAAAGGTGTAGAAATAGGATGACGATTGCCTACTAATGTTGGATTTGCACCTGAAAATAGGCTTGCTAAACCTGTCACTTGTAGTGATAGCAAAGCATCAAACATTGCGACATCAATATATTGCGCTTCACCTGTTCTCTCTCTTGCAAATAGACCTGATGAAATCGCCCAAGACGCATAGATCCCAGCAATAATATCACCCATAGATTCACCAACACGCGTTGGTCCTGTTTCTTTAAAACCAGTGATGCTCATCAAACCAGACATGGCTTGAGCAACAATGTCATAAGCAGGATATTTAGCAAAAGGCCCATCTTGTCCAAATCCAGAAATACTTGTATAGACAATTTTTTGATTATGAGGCTTCAAACTTTCAAAATCTATACCTAAACGTTTAGTAACACCTGGGCGAAAATTTTCTACAATCACATCAGCAGTTTTAACTAGGCTAATGAATCGTTCCATATCAGCTGGCTCTTTAAAATCTAATTCGATACTTCGCTTACCACGATTGATCAATGCATAATAAATGCTGTCACCATTAGCATCAAAAGCGCCTAAATGTCTGCTATCATCGCCATGCTCAGGTATTTCAATTTTAATTACTTCTGCACCAAGATCCGCAAGCATGCTTGTGCAATAAGGCCCTGCAAGTACACGGCTTAAATCTAAAACACGTATACCATCTAAAGGCTTCTTCATGTCATTCATTATGACAACCTCCAATAGTGAAATTAATTCAAACAAATAGAAGCCTCAAATCTATT
>JBEBSR010000029.1:0-33116 GCA_040394195.1 Wohlfahrtiimonas larvae
CGCAGCTGGATTGGCAGTGAGAGGACTATTATAATGATCGTAAAAATAAACTTATTACCATGGCGCGAAGAACTTAAAATACAAGAAGAGAATAAGGTTAAACGTATTTTAGCCTTAAGTTGTATTGTCGGTGCATTATTAGCGGGTGCATTATTATTTCTTGTTCAAGAAGAATTAAATTCTCGTCAAATTAGAACAAATATTATTAATGCTGAATTCACGCAATTAGGCAATGTTGAAGCTCAAATGAATGAACGTAAAGCGCAAACAGAACGTCTAAATCAGCAATTAGATGTATTGCAAAAATTGTCAGCACAACGTTCAGAAGTTGTGAGCTTAATGGAGAAAATTTCTTCAGTAACACCGCAAGATGCTTTTATTATTTCTTTAGCGTTTACCTTAGATAAAATTAGTTTCAATGCATTAGCAAAAGATAGAGATATTTTGGCTATACATTTGGATAGTTTGGATAATTATATTGGGCCTGCACCTATTCCTCCACACCAAGAAGTAATGATGGATGGTAATCGTGTAGTTTCTTATAGTATAGAGGTGGACACCGCTAAGACAAAGGATGCTAAATAATGAATATAGATTTCAATGAATTATTTACAATTGAATATTTAGCTAAACAACCTGCTTGGCTTAAAGCGATTGTATTTGTTGTGAGTGCGGTTGTGACATTTTTAATTGTATTTTTTGGGGCTTTTAAATACTTTGATTTTTCTGCTGAATATCAAGCGCAGAAAGATAATGAAGATCAAAAGCTAAAAGAGTTGGCAAGTAAGTTAGAGTTTAAAGCGCTGGCTGATCGATACTTAGTAGAAATTGAGCAAGTTAATAAGTTGTTAGAAGAGGTTAGAAAAAAACTACCTCGTGATTTGAATGCTGCCAATTTTATTGAACAGTTGAATTTAAATGCTTTGCAAGCTGGTATTGATGTTAAAAAATCCATGCCATTGTCACCTGTGTCAAAGGGCTTCTATACAGAAATTCCTGTAAGAATTGAAGGATGTGCAACATATGACCAAATAGGTCAATTTGTAGCCAATTTATCTGAAATTGAACGCATTATTACGCTAGATAATTTTGGTTTAAATAGCTATGTGCCAGCAAGTCAGTTGCCACAAGGTTTAGAGTCATTGAAAGGAGTGAATAATGTAAGTATTCCTACTTTTGATTGTGGGACTTCAGGACGACAAGCATTTTCAGCAATGATTGCTACATATCGATATAATTCATAGGAAGTATAATAATGAATAAAAAGATGATTATAAGTATATTGGTTTCTACAGTTATTTTGCAGGGATGTATTGAACAGTTTGAACGCTCTGTACCTGTAGAAGAACGCATTATGGAGACAAAACAATCAGTTGCTCAACGAGTTAAATCCATAAAAATAGAGAGTGTTGCTAATCAAATCAGTTTAGGTGATACATCATTATTTTACCTTCAACAAGGTCGAGATCCTTTTGTGGCAACTGGTTTTTTTAAAGGATTATTTAATTATGGCGATTTTAATGTCGTTTCTAATTCTAAAGTTCGTTTGAAAGAAGATCCTTCCCGTGCTAAAGGCTATCGTCCTGGTCCTTTTGAAAAATATGAAATAGGCGGTGTAACAATGATTGGGGTAATGTCATTGATAGATGGTGAAACTGCTGCTTTGATTGATGTTGGTCAAAATAAAATTATGATGCTTAAGAAAGGCGATTATATTGGTCGTGATTTTGGCATGGTAACGGAGATTACAGAAAAATCTGTCCTAATTGAAGAAAAGTATGGGTCTACAAACCGAGAAGATCCTGATGCCTGGATTGTTTTACCGAATAAAATAGATTTAAAAATAAAATAATTGGAGAATATTTATGAGATCAATACAGCACATGAAAGGCTATCAATTAGGAGCAATCTCTTTAGCCTTATCTTGTTTCATGTTAACGACAGCCAATGCGCAGCGCTTAACAGCTTTAGAATCAGTAACATTAGCAAATGGTGATATTGAATTACGTTATCACTTTGATAAAAATGTTACGGCTCCAAAATCATTTTATTTGAAGGAAAAAGATTTGCTAGTGGTGGATTTTCCATCAACAGGTTTTAATCAAGTTCTAAAAAATAGAACGATTAATAATAGTGTTGTGAAAGATGTTAATAACTTGTACGCAAATCAAAAAGTACGTTCAACAATACAACTAAAATCTAATACTGCTTATTCTATTAACAGCAAAGCAAATGAAGTAATTGTTACATTGGCATCAGGCAATTCTTATGCGGTAAGTCAAGAGTCCTGGGATAATTCAGTTCAATCTAACATTGCAAATGTCGAAGTACAACAGCCAACAGCTAAAGATGTTGCTTTTTATCGAAACTCTCAAGGTGCGGGTGTTGTTGAATTATTTTTACCTAACGATCAGGCACAAGTTCAGTTAGTGGATGAACAAACTCGTGGTTTGACTTTATCCGTGCCAGGTTCTGCTTGGAATGCTGCACAAGTGCGACGTATTGAAGTGACCGATTTTGCAACACCTGTTTCAGCATTAGAAGTAGTCAATAACAATGGTGTAGCAAGTTTGAAAATTCGTACCCAGTCTAATTATGAGTATAGCAGCCAGCAAATTGGTTCAAAATATCAATTGATTGTGAAGCCTAAGAAACAAGTAGTAGAAACATCGAAGAGTGCTTTAGGTGATAAAGATATTTTCACTGGTGATTTAATAAGTATTAACTTCCAAGATATTGATGTACGAGCAATCTTGCAGATTATTGCAGACTTTACGGGATTGAATATTGTTGTGAGTGATAGTGTAAATAGCCGTATTACGATTCGTTTGCAAAATGTACCATGGGATCAGGCTTTAGATGTAGTATTGCGTTCTAAAGGTTTGGTTAAACAACAAAGTGGTAATGTTGTATATATCATGCCAGCGAGCGAAGCGAGAACATTGGACCCTGATTTAATTACTGAAATTATTCAAATTAATAATGCTAAAGCACCAGATATTGCTGAAGTTCTTTCCTCTGCAAAAGGTGCTAATTCAGATGATAATCGTCGTAATCAATCTACAGGTATTTCTCAGCATGGCACGTTAACAGTTGACCCAAATCAAAATTTATTGATTGTGCGTGATACACCCGAGCAAATGAAAATAGTTCGTGAATTAATTACACGCTTAGACAAGCCATTAAGACAAGTGGTGATTAAAGCCCAAATTGTTATTACAACAGATAATTTTTCTAGAGACCTTGGAGTGAAATGGGGAGCTGGAGGGAATACAGGTAGTTGGAGTGGTGATAAAGGGGTGGTGAATGATGGAATACCGTCTGGTGGTGGTAGAGGCACTTGGGGCGGAGGGTTAATTGACCCGGTTGGTGGTTCTGCTTTATTTGGTATGAGTATATTACGGAAAAATTTCAATGCTAGTTTGGAATTAAGTGCGATGCAAACGGAAGGTAAAGGAGAGATTTTAGCTAGCCCCACATTAATGACTACAGATCGACAAGAAGCGTATATTAATGAAGGTTCTCAGATAGCGTATACAACAACCACAACAGATGGTGGAACTAATACCGAATTTAAAGATGTATTGATGGAACTAAAAGTTACACCAAGTATTACGCCTGATGATAATATTATTATGGATATTAATATTAAGAAAGATGACCCAGGCGAAATTGTGAATGAGCAAATCTCTACCCAAAAGCGCGAGATTAAAACTCAGGCCATTGTACGTGATGGCGAAACTGTTGTTTTAGGAGGTATATATACTGTCAATTCGCGTGATGATGTTACTAAAGTCCCATTTTTAGGCGATTTACCTTTTGTGGGTAATTTGTTTAAGAGTAATGGCGTTAAAAATCAAAAAGCAGAAATGGTTATTTTCTTAACACCAAATATTGTTAAATAACTATTGATTCTTGTAGTAAAACCATAGAAACTATTGATCATGAATATGATCAATAGTTTTTTTTTAGTGGGGCCAATGGGTGTTGGTAAAACAACGATTGGGCGATTATTGGCTGAGAAATTACAGTGCGCTTTTTTAGATAGTGATGTCTGGATTGAGCAGAGTATGAATCAATCTATTCCTGTGATTTTTTCTTCATTTGGAGAGGAAGTTTTTCGGGATATAGAATCTGAAGCCATTGATGGGTTAACTCAGCAATCTAAAATTGTATTATCTACAGGTGGTGGTGCAATATTGAGTAATATTAATCGCCAACGATTAAAAGAGCGTGGAACTGTAATTTTTTTAGATTTATCGCCTGAACAAATTTTTCAGAGGATTAAAGATGATCAAACTCGCCCACTTCTACAAACAGATAATCCATTGGCAACTATGCAATCGATATATGATATAAGAAAGTCATTATATTTGGATTCTGCTCATTATCATTTATCTGTCGAAAATAGAACACCTAAAGAGGTTTCTGATCTACTTGTGAATTTATATAATGGCACAATGAATACATTCCCCAATTGGTGCAAACCTTTAAAGAAATAGATTATGAAAGTTATAGATATTGAATTAGAAGACCGTTCTTACCCGATTTACATTTCCTCTACGAATCAATTTGTAGATCGCTTGGAAGAAAAAGTACGAGGCGATAATGTCTTGATTGTTTCCAATACTACGATTGCGCCTTTGTATATGGATTATGTTGCAGGTTTATTGCCAAATAAACGTGTAGAAACATTAGTTCTCGATGATGGTGAGATTTTTAAGAATAATGATTCTCTACAAAAGATCATCACAAAACTGTTAACATTGAAATATACACGCTCAGCAACATTGATTGCATTAGGTGGTGGCGTGATTGGTGATTTAGTTGGTTTTGCAGCGAGCATTTATCAACGTGGTATTGATTTTATCCAGTTCCCAACTAGCTTATTGGCGCAAGTGGATAGTTCTGTGGGCGGAAAAACAGCGATCAATCATCCTTTAGGCAAGAATATGATTGGCACATTTTATCAGCCGAAAGCAGTATTCATTAATGTTGATGTTTTGGATACATTGCCAAGAAGAGAATTTATCAGTGGTTTGGCGGAAGTACTCAAATATGGTTTGATTCGTGATCAAGCATTTTTCTACTGGTTGAAAGATAATAAAGATGCCATTTTAATGCGTGATAAAAATGCTATTAAAGAGTTGGTTGCTCGTTCTTGCCAGAATAAGAAAGAAATCGTGATGGAAGATGAGTTTGAGCAAGGCGATCGTGCATTGTTAAATCTTGGTCATACTTTTGGTCATGCCATTGAAAAAAATATGGGTTATAAAGGCATTTTGCATGGCGAAGCTGTTGCTGTTGGCGTACGTATGGCTGCAATTGTTTCTGCAAAAATGGGATTGATGACTTTAGATCAACAGATCGAAGTTGAAGAGACTTTGAAAGCATTCTTATTGCCAACAACAATGAAACAACACTTCTCATTTGAAGATATGTGGGAAGCGATGTTGCTTGATAAGAAAAATACATCAACAGATATCCGTTATATCTTATTGTCTGATATTGGCCGTGGTATTGTAACGGGCAATGTTCCTAAGGAATATATAGAAGAAGCTTTTGAAATTACAATGATTAAGGATGAATAATACTTTTGAAATTAGATCGATTACCGTGGATAGATATTTCACCATATGATCAAGTTTTAACCGATTTAGTCAGCTCATGTCAAAAGCGTGATGTGAGCTTGATTTGTGTGCAAGGCCCAAATGGATCTGGTAAAAGTAGAGTTCTTACAGAGTTATTATCAACTTTATCTTTCGACGCAACTGCCAGTTTGATTGCTTTAAATGGTAATGATAATGAGGTTTTTTATCATAATGTAGAAGTTTCCTCAGATTTATTAAATCTTAAAGATCCAAAGTTTCTTCATAATTTCACTTTAACATTAGAAGCCATTCTGAAAGATAAGCAACATTTTTATATTCTCATAGATGATGTTGAAGCATTACCTTATGAAATAATACAGAATATTACTACTATTGTGAGTGAAAATCCTGCTTTCGAAAAACAAGTTACTTTAATTGTTTTTATGGGAGTAATGCCGATTCATTTAGAAACTCGCCGCTTATTGGTGGGAGCTCAAATGATTACGCTTAAAGGCATGTCATTAACACAAGCAAAACAATTTATTGATAAAGCCTATCATTATGCTCGTCAGCCTAAGGAGTTGACAATGTCAGAAGTAAATCATTTGCATGGATTATCTTATGGCTATGTGGGGCGATTAATCAAGCTATTGGAGCAATCTCTAGAATCTTCAAATGCATTAAAGCCTCATAAAGTATGGTGGATGCTTATTACAGTTTTATCATTGCTCTTAATCGGTTTATTTATGTGGTTTCAATATGATTTTGATGTTGTTGATGATCACAAAGATATATCAGTAGAGTCAGTAATTACAACTAATCCTGTGCCTATTAAAAAAGAAATTATTCCTGTTAAAGTTATTTTGCCAATTCAAGAGCATATACCGTTAAATTCTTCTTTAGAAGAACAATCAGCGCATGATATTTTTATTGGACCTATATTGTCTACAGATGATGATCCCGAAACTCTAAACTCTATTCAAGAAATTGTGGAGCGTAAAGCAGAAATTGAACCCATAAAGATTGATGATAATATCGATAAAAAAACTGTGTATAATTATGTGATAGAATTAGGACAACATCAATCAAAAGAGCAATTGGAACGAACTCTGAAAGGTCGATCTATTCCAGGTAAAGCTCAATTTACACAGATTGAAGTGAAGGGTTCTAAAATTTGGATCGCATATATTGGTCCATATGGCAGTGAAGAACAAGCTCAACAAGGAAAGGCTAAGTTGCCTGCAAGTTTGCAGAACTTACCCTTGAAAGTTAGAAAGGAATTTTAAAATGGGTAGACGTAACGATCATTCACGTGATGAATTGAAAGAAATGGTGATTGTTGCCGCCGAAAAAATTTTGGTTGAAGAAGGCTATGGTAAACTCACCACAAGAAGAATAGCAAAAGAGATCGGCTATACAGTTGGGTCTTTGTATATGGTTATCAAAAATGTTGATGATTTAATGTTGTTATTAAATGCGCGCACTTTGCAATTATTATTAGAAAAAATAGAAGTGGACTTGTTAAAGCATAAGGACTCTAAGCCTTATGATGCATTAATGCAAATTGCTGTGAGCTATGTGGATTTTGCTTTTGACCATAAAGAAAAATGGCAAGCCATTTTCATGCATCGTGTGACAGATTCGGAATTGCTTACAGAAGAATATTTTACTCATATTAGAAGTTTATTTAGAGTAATTGGCTATCAATTATCTTTGCTAGCACCAAAGCTAAATAAAGAAGAATTAGAGTTATTGACTCGTGGTTTATGGGGTGCTGTGCATGGCGTCACAATCTTAAGCCTCGATCAAAAATTTAGCATCGGCTCACCGATGGAATATGATACTAAGCGTGTCGTTGAAGGCGTAGTGAGTAATGCGCTTTATGGAATTCAGAATAGATCTTAAGTATGGCAATTTTAACATTACAGAATATTTCATTAGCATTTGGGGATCGTCCTCTTTTAAAAGAACTTGATTTCACTTTAGAAAAAGGTGATCGAGTCGCATTAATCGGTCGAAATGGTGAAGGTAAAAGTTCACTATTAAAAGTTATTTTGGGTGATGTAATTCCCGATGATGGCGAAATTGTCATAGATCGTGGTTATCGTATTGCGTCATTATCACAGGAAATTCCTCGTGATTTAACACAAACAGTTTATGATGTTGTTGCAGAAGGCATTCCTAAAGTTGGTCAAAAATTAGTTGAATATCATCAATTATTATTGCAACCAGCTGATCAAATGGACTTGGATAAGCTAGGGCGTTTACAGCAGGAAATTGATGCTTTAGATGGTTGGTCATTAGATCAAAAAGTTATGACCATCATTACGCAATTGTCATTACCAAAAGATGAAATCATTGCTAACTTATCTGGCGGTTGGATTCGTCGTGTTCTTTTAGGTAAAGCACTCGTTTCTGATCCAGACCTATTATTATTAGATGAACCAACAAATCATTTAGATATTGATGCTATTTTGTGGCTAGAAGAAATGCTGCTTAAAAATTATAGTGGTGCACTATTGTTTATTACTCATGATCGACAATTCTTGGGTAAGATCGCTAATAAAATTATCGAGTTGGATCGCGGAGTTTTGTCCGAATTTCCGGGTGATTATCAAAATTATCAGCGCCGTAAAGAAGAAATGTCACATGCAGAATCTCAAGAACGTGCATTATTTGATAAACGTTTAGCAGAAGAAGAAGTGTGGATTCGCCAAGGCATTAAGGCAAGAAGAACTCGTAATGAAGGACGAGTTCGTGCGTTGAAAGCAATGCGTGAGCAATTCAGTGAGCGAATTTCAAGGCAAGGCACTGCAAAGCTAAATTTTGAAGAAGGCAAAGAATCAGGCAAGCGTGTGATTAGTGCTGAAAATATCTCTTATAGTATTGGTGATAAAGATATTATTTGTAATTTTAGTACAACATTAATGCGTGGTGATCGCATTGGTTTGATCGGTGCTAATGGTGCGGGTAAATCTACATTATTAAAATTATTATTCCAGCAATTAGAGCCGCAATCAGGCAAGGTTGACATTGGGACAAAATTAGAAATCGCATATTTTGATCAATTAAGATCTGCTTTGGATTTAGAAAAAAGTGTGATCGATAATGTTGCTGAAGGCAGTGACTTTGTCGAAATCAATGGTAAAAAACAGCACATTATTGGTTGGTTACAAGACTTTATGTTTACACCAGAGAAAGCACGAAGCCCTGTGAAAGCTTTGTCAGGCGGTGAGCGTAATCGTTTATTGTTGGCGAAATTGTTTGCAAAACCTGCGAATGTTATCGTGCTTGATGAACCGACGAATGATCTTGATATCGAAACTTTAGAGGTTTTAGAAGAGCTCTTACTTGGGTTTGAGGGAACTTTACTTATTGTTTCCCATGATCGTGCATTCATCGATAAGACAGTCACATCCACATTAGTTTTTGAAGGTGATGGTGAAATTAGCCAATACGTTGGTGGTTATACTGATTGGTTGGATAGTAAGGAAAGCCAAAAATATTTCAATAATACTAGCTCTGGACAGCAAAGTAAGGTTGAGAAAAAAGCACCAGTAGTTGAGAAGCACGCGTCTGAAAGTGATACTAAAGCACCAAAAGTTAAATTATCTTATAAAGAGACAAGAGAATTAGAAACTTTACCTAAGTTGTTGGAAACGTTAGAGCAAGAGATTGATGCTTTGTCTCAACAGACACAAAGTGGTGATTTTTATCAGAAGGATCATTTAGAGCAATCTAAGGTTTTAGACACATTAACACAAAAGAATGAAGCATTAGAAGAAGCATTTATGAGATGGGAAGAGCTAGAACAGAAACGATCACAAATGTAATCGTATTGCTTTTGCGATCATTTGTGTATAGTATCTTGAACTACAGATAACATACAAAGTTACGAATTGTGACAGGAGGATGAAATGAGCAGTAATTTAAAAGAACAAGCAGTTGGTAAGATTCGTTTCAAAGGTTTCCAGGATAAAATTGTATCTGCAGATGAAGCGGCATCTTGGATTGAAAATGGCATGACATTAGGAATGAGTGGTTTCACATTGTTTGGTGAGCCAAAAGTATTTCCAAGCGCATTAGCAAAACATGCTAGTGAAAATAGTATCAAAGTAAACGTATATACTGGTGCATCAATGGGCCCAGATGCTGATGGTGTTTTAGCTGAACATAAAGCAATTAATTTGCGCTTACCTTATCAGGGTAATCCAAGTTTACGTAAAGAAATCAATACAGGTGAAGCAAAGTATATTGATCAGCATTTATCTCATACGGCAGAACAAATTCGCCAAGGCGTTTTAGGTGAAATCGATTACGCGATCATTGAAGCTGCTGCAATTACTGAAGATGGTCAAATTATTCCAACAGGTTCAGTAGGCAACTCTCCTATTTTTATTGAAAAAGCAAAACATGTCATCATTGAGTTAAACGTAAGTGCACCAGCTGCATATGAAGGCATTCATGACGTTTATATTCCAAAAGACCAAGGTGAAAATTTACGTGAAGCAATTCCTGTATTCGACATCAGTAAGCGCATTGGTTCGGTAGGTATTAAAGTAGATCCAGCTAAAGTACGTGGTATTGTTTTATCAGATCGCCCTGATACACCATCACCTTTGTTTGAAGCGAATGCTGAAACTCAACAAATTGCTGATAACTTGTTAGCATTCTTAGAAAAAGAAGTAGATGAAGGTCGTTTGACTGAATCATTAGCACCATTACAATCAGGTGTTGGTTCCGTTGCAAATGCTGTATTAAGTGGCATGGCAAAATCTAAATTTAAAGATATTACTGTTGCATCTGAAGTATTACAAGATGGTATTTTTGACTTGATCGATGCAGGCGTTGTTAAATTTGCTGCAGCAACTGCATTCTCATTATCTGCAAAACGCGTTGCAACATTGGCAGAAGATTTAGAGCGCTATAAAGGCAAAGTAATTTTCAGACCACAAGAAATTACAAACCATCCAGAAGTAATTCGTCGCGTTGGCGTAATCTCTTTCAATACAGCTCTAGAAGCTGATATTTACGGTAACATTAACTCGACACATGTTAATGGTACTCATATGATGAATGGTATTGGTGGTTCTGGTGACTTTGCACGTAATGCTCGTATTACAATTTTTGTGACAACATCAACGGCAAAAAATGGTGATATTTCCGCAATTGTTCCATTTGTAACACATGTTGATCATACAAATCATGACGTAGATGTGATCATTACAGAGCAAGGTTTTGCTGATCTTCGTGGTAAATCACCAAGAGAAATTGCTCAGTTAGTTATTGATAACTGTGTACATCCTAAGTTTAAAGAGCAAGCAAGAGATTATATTAAGCGTGCAAATGAAAAAGGTGGTCAAACACCACACATTCTTGCAGAAGCATTCTCATGGCATGATCATTATGCGAAGCATGGCACAATGTTGTTGAATGAGAAAAAGAAATAAATATCAATTATTTCTAGTCTAAAAAATAAACCCTGCCATAGCAGGGTTTATTTTTGAATGTGATTTCAAAAATTATCATTACATAGTTTTGTAGAGCGCTTCAGCCTCTTTAACTTTTTCAGGACTTGGCATTCTACGAATTGATGTATATGCAATAATCTTGCCATCTTGATCAAAAGATGGGACTACTGTTGCATAAACCCAGTAATAGCTACCATTTTTACATAGGTTTTTTACATAGCCATACCAAGTTTTACCTGCTTGGATTGTATCCCACATACCTTTAAATGCAGCTTTTGGCATATCAGGATGACGTAAAATACTTTGAGGTTGACCGATCAATTCTTCTTTTGTGTAGCCAGAGATGTCAACAAATGCTTGGTTGGCATGTAATAAAATACCAGTTGTATCTGTATAAGATACGATTAAACGGCCAATAGGATATTCTGTTTCTTGGTCTGTTACAGTTACAGTGCGTGTAGAACCATCATATAAATGTAATTCGACTTCGCGAGAACTAGTCATTAGTTGTCTCATAGTTTTGCAAAAAATTAATATGTTTAACTTATAAATATTAAATATGTTTGATGTGCTTATTCAGCCATCCTTTCATTATACGATAAAGTGGGCAAACATAAACTGAGAATTGTAAATGTTTTAGGTATAATTGATCACTCTGATGATTATCTGGATTGGTTATGGACGTAAAAGAACGTGCAATTGCACAAGCTAAAAGAGTATTGGAAATCGAAGCAGAAGCAGTAACTTCATTGAAGAAAATTATTGATGATAATTTTTATGAAATTTGTGAGTTATTAAAGAAATGTACTGGTCGTATTGTAGTGACGGGCATGGGGAAATCAGGGCACATTGGCCATAAAATTGCAGCAACATTGGCAAGTACAGGAACGCCAGCTTTCTTTATGCATCCTGCAGAAGCAAGCCATGGCGATTTAGGTATGATTACTGCTGAAGATGTTGTTTTAGCATTATCTAATTCTGGCGAAACGGATGAGCTGATTGCGATTATCCCAATTTTAATTCGCCAAGGTACACCTGTTGTATCGATTACAGGTAATGATCAATCAACATTGGCTAAAAACTCTAGCTACCATCTATTAGCAAAAGTAAAAGAAGAAGCTTGTCCTTTAAATCTAGCACCAACATCGTCTACAACAGCGTCTTTGGCATTGGGTGATGCAATTGCTGTAACATTGATGGAAATGCGTGGTTTTACATCGGATGATTTTGCACGTTCACATCCAGGTGGGAAATTGGGTCGTCGTTTATTGTTGCGTGTGCAAGATATTATGGCGCCTTATGAGGAAATTGCAGAAGTATCAGAAGCTGATCATTTAACAGATGCGCTATTGGAAATGACTAAATATCCTTTAGGTATCATTATCGTGACAGATACTGATCAAAGACTGAAAGGTGTATTCAGTGAAGGCGATTTGCGTCGCACTTTAACTAATCGTACAGATATTCATGCATTGACCATGAAAGAATGTATGACAGCAACGCCTAAGTTCATTAATCCAACGGCACTAGCTGTGGATGCAGCAAACTTGATGGAAGAGAAGCGTATCAGTGCTTTGCCAGTATTGGATGAGCAAAATAAAGTTGTCGGTGTTGTGACAATGCATCACTTATTACAAGCACGAGTCATGTAATAATGCAGCTCAATCAGCAACAATTAGAGGCTGTCCATTCAATTAGTCAGCCTCTTTTGGTTTTGGCAGGCGCAGGCTCTGGTAAAACACGAGTGATTACAGAAAAAATCCGTTATCTTGTGCGCGAATGCTCATATCCTTCTAAAAATGTTTATGCTGTAACATTTACGAATAAAGCTGCGAAAGAGATGCAAGAGCGTGTCAAAGGTACATTGACTCGCGAAGAAGCTAAAGGCTTAAAAGTTACAACTTTTCATCGTCTGGGTTTGCAGATTTTAAAAAAGCATGGTCACTTATGTGGATTGCGTAAAGGCTTCTCTATCTACGATCAGCGGGACAGCTTATCATTATTAACAGATCTATTGGGCGATAGTGATGAAGCTAAATTGATACAGATGCAAATTTCTAATTGGAAGAATGATCACCAATCGGTAGAAAATTTACAGCCTTTTATTGAAGATGAGTTGATGCAACACGCGGTACAAGCTTATGCTGATTATCGAGAACAATTACTCACTTATAATGCGTTAGATTTTGACGACCTAATTTTTATGCCACTTCAGTTATTGTCAACGAATGGAGAGGTTTTAAAGTATTGGCAGTGTGAAATTCGTTATTTGCTGGTGGATGAATATCAAGATACGAATTTGTGCCAATATGAATTAGTCAAATTATTGATGGCGCATAAAACAGGTTTGACTGTTGTGGGTGATGATGATCAATCTATTTATGCTTGGCGCGGTGCGAGGCCGGAAAACCTTCATAAATTGCATGAAGATTTTCCAAATTTAAAAATGATCAAATTAGAGCAAAATTATCGCTCAACAGGACATATTTTAAATGCTGCCAATCAGGTAATCCGTTTTAATCCTCATTTATATGAAAAATCTTTATGGTCCAGTTTAGGCATGGGTGATGAAATTACAGTGGATGAGTTTAAAAGTGCGCAAGATGAAATTGATTTTGTTGTGTTATCCATTGAGGAAAATGCAGCTTTAGTTGGCAATGATTATAGTCAGTTTGCGATTTTATATCGTGGTAATCATCAAGCGAAAGTTTATGAGATTGCACTTAATATGCGTAATATTCCTGTGCGTGTAGTGGGCGGTACAAGTTTTTTCCAGCAACCAGAAATTAAAGATTTGATTTCATACTTAAAAGTGATTGCTAATCCTGAAGACATCGCTTCATTGTTACGAGTTATCAATGTACCTAAGCGTGAAATTGGCGTTGCTTCTCTAAAGAAACTTGTGGAGTTTTCTAAAGTTAACCAGATGAGTTTATATGATGCTTTACAGCATTCTCAATTAAGTAATGTGTTGGGAAAATCTTTAGGCGGTAAGTGTTATATGTTTTATCAGGCTTTGGCAACAGCAAAGCTAAGTTTGGATAAGGGTGACACCAAAGAAGGCATTGAAAAGTTATTGTCCGACATTGGTTATGAGGATTATTTGCGAGATCAATCAACATCGCCTAAATCGTTGGAGCGTAAGCAGAAAAATATTGAGTATTTGGTCAATTGGTTGGATCAGTATGATATGCCATTTGAGGAAATATTATCACATTTAACATTAATTTCTATTTTGGATAATGATAGTGATCAAAAAGATCATAATGCTGTGACTTTGATGACTTTGCATAGCGCAAAGGGTTTGGAATTTCCCTATGTTTTTTTAGTTAGTATGGAAGAAGATATTTTGCCGCATAGAAATAGTATTGATAATGATACTGTAGAAGAAGAGCGGCGATTGTTTTACGTGGGGATAACACGTGCAAGGCAGAAATTGGCTTTAACCTATTGTCGTCAAAGAAAACGATATGGCGAATGGGAATCTTGCACGCCAAGCCGTTTCTTGGATGAGTTGCCAGAAGAGAATATTATTTGGCGAAGACCAGGTGAAGTAGCTTCAAAGGAACAAAAAGAGCAAGTATCTTCTATGTTTAGTGATCTACAAGCGATGCTGAAAAGCTAATAAAAAACCTCCGAAAGGAGGTTTTTAGTATTAATGTGTTAATGTTGCTTTGATGGTTTCATAATCACGTTGTAAGACGTAATCTGTTTTTAAATCATCTTCTATCTTTCTGCAAGCATGCATTACAGTAGAATGATCACGTTCAAAAGCACGACCAATTTCAGGTAGGCTATGTTTGGTTAGTGTGCGTGAAATAAACATTGCTAGTTGTCTTGGTTTTGCAATATTTGCTGCGCGAGATTTACCAGTCAAATCATTAGCTTTCAAGCTGTAATAAGTTGTCACAACTTTTTGAATGTTCGGTAATGTGATTTGGCGGCTTTGGATTTCTACTAAGCTACCCAATGCACTTTGTGCGACTGCAACACTTAAAGGTAAACCTTTGAAGTTCGCCATTGCGTTTACTTGTTTTAATGCACCTTCTAATTCTCGTACGCTCGCTTTCACTGTTTGTGCAATGAAAAATGCAGTTTCTTGAGGTAGGTTTAGTCCCCAGTTTTCAGCTTTTTGTAGAAGGATTGCCATTCTGTGTTCTAATTCAGGTGGTTCAATATTAACAATTAAACCTGAAGCAAAACGTGATTTTAAGCGATCTTCCATCATCTCTAATTCTTTAGGATAACGATCACATGTCAGAATTACTTGATGCCCGCCATCGAGTAATGTATTGAATGTATGGAAGAATACTTCTTGTGTTGTATCTTTACCTGCTAATAATTGAATGTCATCGATCAATAGAGCATCTAAAGTTTTATAAAAATGGCGTAAATCTGAATGTGTATTGTTTCTGAAGCTACGCACGATATCTTCAATAAAACTATCGCAGTGTTGATAAATCAAGCGAGCATCAGGATATTTTTCACGAATAGAATTACCAACAGCATGCATTAAGTGAGTTTTACCTAACCCAGTATTACCATAAATGAATAAGGGATTATGTGATGTTCCTGGGTGTTGGGCGACTTGTGCGCATGCAGCCAATGCAAATTGGTTGGATTTACCTTCAACAAAGTTAGTAAAAGTAAAATCATGATTCAAATTGCTAGTTTCAATGGCTGATTCTTTGATGAAGTCTTTAATCACATCACGTGATTTACCACCGCGTGCTGTATTTTTTTTACTTTTCTTTTCTACAGAAACAGGTGCCGAGTATTCATCTTCAGTGCCAACGCCATATTGAAGTATAATATCAGAATTGAGCTTATCTGAAAAAGCTTCACGAATGATATCTTCGTAATTTTTTTTCACCCAACGAATGATCATGTCAGACGCGGCTAAAATGATAACCTTGTCTTCTTTAATCAAAAATTTTAGTGGGGCAACCCACATAGAAAAGTCATCCTCAGGGATTTGGCTTGCCAATTCCTCGAGGCATTCATCAATAATTACATCCATTTTAATATTCTAGACCAATGACGGGGCGCTATTGTAGCAAAGAAATCTATAATCATAAAATTATGCTGATAGATTCGTGGAATTATTTTGAACAGTAATTTTTTTGAGCAAGATTTCCTTGCCCATTGAGATCTAATTTACGACAGTTGTCGGTAGTTGGAATCCAAGTACCATTAACCGTGGCAGTTATTGTATATTTTTCTGCTGCTACATCTGATGGTGTATAAACCACTCTATATATGAGGTCGTTATTATAACGAATCTCACCGTTGTGTGGAAGTGTAACAACTGTTTGCTTGCAACCAGCGGGGTTAGCCTGCCCAGTTAGTTTTATGCAGTTATATGTAACTCTTCTTGTTAAACGTGTTTTTTCAATTTGCGATTGTAGCTCTGTCATTTGTGCAACAGCTTCTGTAATACGAGCTTTACGTTGTGAGTTTTGATAGCTTGGTAACGCAAACATAGCAATGATGCCAATAATAGCCACTACTATCATTAATTCTATAAGGGTAAAACCTCTATTGTGTTTCATTATGATCATTCCTTATACGTTTTTATGGATCAAGACAATTATTCTATATGATTGATGAATTGTTTGAAACGTTCTGATTTTGGATTATTAAACATTTCATCTGGTGCGCCACTTTCTTCAATGACACCTTGATGAAAGAATAATATTTTATCAGAAACATTGCGAGCAAAATCCATTTCATGTGTAACTATGATCATAGTCATACCTTCTTTTGCTAATTCTTGAATAACTTTTAGTACTTCTTGAACTAGCTCTGGATCTAATGCGGACGTCGGTTCATCAAATAGGATGACATCAGGATTCATTGCTAGCGTTCTAGCAATCGCAACACGTTGTTGTTGGCCACCCGATAAACTATTTGGGAAGGCATCTTTTTTGTTTAATAGACCAACTTTATCTAATAATATTTCTGCTGTTGCAATGGCATCTTTTTTAGGAATGCCTAATACATGAATGGGCGCTTCAATGACATTTTCTAAAACTGTCATATGAGCCCATAAATTAAAGCTCTGGAATACCATGCCCACTTTGCTGCGGTATTTTTGTAACTGCTTTTGGTTCTTTGCAACTAAGCCTTTTGGGCTAGCTTTTAATGTTATTTAAAACGATGCGACCAGAATCAGGTGTTTCTAATAGGTTTAAGCAACGCAAAAATGTGCTTTTACCAGAACCAGATGAACCTAATAAAGAAATAACTTCGCCCTTGTATAGAGACAATGAGATGCCTTTTAAAATTTTCAAATCACCAAATGATTTATGTAAATCTTGTACATCTAATACAAGTGCATTGTTTGTTTGATTCATGGTACCTAAAATCTTTCAATTAAAAATTAATGCGTGATTATAACAAATAAAATTCATGACTTTGTTATAATTACTTTTCTTTTACTATAACGATATCGATAGGATGAAACTGTACCTTTCCTGTTTGACATTATTGCTTGTTTCTAATCTCGCTTATGCTGATAAATTGACCGTTAAAATTGAAGGGTTAAAAGGGCATAAATCTGCGTTGACGAATGTGCAAAATGCTTTGAGTATTTATGAATTTCAAAATAGAGAAGCGCCTGCGCCATTGCGAGTGGAATGGCTGAATAGCCAAGCTCCCGAAGAGATTGCTATGGCATTGGAACCTTATGGTTTTTATCGACCCAGCATTCAGACAGATCTTAAAAAAGATGGTGATACTTGGGTTGCAACTTATAAAATTAACCCTGAAGACCCAATTAAAATTAATGACCTTATTTTTGAAATTGATGGTGAGGGTAATCGTAAAAGAATTTTTAAAACAATCATTCAAGAAAGTGATTTACGTTTAGAAGCGCCATTGAATCAAGTCAGCTATGAAAAGATGAAAACAACTTTATATAATAGAGCGCTCTCATTAGGTTACTTTGATGTGACTTTTCCAATGCATGAAATTATCGTAAATTTGGACACTTATAAAAGTTTGGTTCATTTGGCAATGGATACAGGTGATCGTTATAAATTTGGTGAAGTGACATTCCATAGTGAATATTTTTCTGAAAAACTATTGCGCCGTTATTTGAATATTAATGAAGAAACTGAGTTTTCAGATACTAGAACGTTAGAATTACAAGAAGATTTAGATGCTGCTGATTATTTTGAAGAAGTCATTATTGCACCGACAGTGGATCATCAATCAAAAACTGTGCCATTGGATGTGACTGTAACACCCAAAAAGAAAAGAGTATTCAGTGCAGGTATTGGTTATAGTACAGATATTGGTATGAGACTGTCAGGCTTAGGCACATGGCGCTATTTGAATAAAATGGGGCATAAGTTTAATGTCGATTTACTGTTAGCACAGAAACAACGACGTGCTGTATTCAACTATCGAATTCCAGGCAAAAGGCCTGCCACAAGCTTTTACGATATTTACTTTAAGTACAATTATGAGGATACAAAGTATCGTGACTACACTGCTTTAATTGTGGGGGCTTCAAGTACACATAAAAAAGATGGTTTTCAGCAGATTTATGCTTTGGATTATCGGAATGATAAATTCAGAACGCCAGATGGTGTGAGAATGCACACTAAGTTGTTGGTGCCATCAGCAACTTTTAAATGGGATAATATTGTGAATCCTATCTTTGAAGATTGGGTGATTAAAGGTTCTGTTATGGTGCGCGGTGCTGCTAAAAACATTGGCTCTGACATTAACTTTGTTCAAGTTAAAGCCGAAGGTACTGCAGCAATTCCGATAGCTAAGAACGATCGCATTGTTCTAAAAGGGCAAATAGGACACACGTTTATTGAATCTAAAGACTTATATCATTTAAGCCCTGCATTACTATTCCAAACGGGTGGTGATAATTCGGTGCGCGGTTATCGTTACAATGGCATTGGTGCGCGTGGCTATAAAGAAGATGAAATTTATGGCGGTAAAAAACTCATTGTAGGTAGTTTTGAGTGGGAGCATAAATTTACAAAAGAATGGGCGGGTGTTGCATTTGTGGATGCAGGTGATGCGTTTAATGGAGATAAGCCGAACTTGAAATTTGGTGCAGGTTTAGGTGTTCGATGGTTTTCACAGATTGGTGTTGTGAAATTCGATATTGCTCATGGTTTTGATAAAGACTACGGTGATAATGTTCGCTTCCACTTGAATATTGGTAAAGAGATATGATTCCTAGTTGGTATCCTGTTATTTTTGATCGTTATAAGGATGTATTGAATCAATACGATCATCTATATATAGGACTCAGTGCAGGAGTTGATTCTAATATGCTGTTGCATTGGTTGAATACTTATCGCGACCAATTACCACTAATTACGGCGATTCATGTCAATCATCAATGGCACGGCGAAGATTCTGTTATTTGGGCGAATTTTGCAAAAAATAGTGCAGAACGATATAATTTTGAATTCATTAATTATGATGTTGTGATCGATATCGACCAGAAAGGTGCAGAGGCTTGTGGTCGAGAAGCACGTTACATTAAGTTTGCTGAGACAATGGTGGAAAATGGCTTGTTGGTTGTTGCTCACCATCGATCAGATCAAGCTGAAACTGTAATGTATCGTTTACTTCGTGGTTCAGGCACATTAGGTTTAGGTGGAATGCGTGATTTGACGCAACTAAAATTTGGTGATCATACATTATCTGTTTGTCGCCCATTTTTGTCCATTGCTAAAGCAGAATTGTATAAAGCTGGCGAAATGATGAATGTGCCTTGGATGGAAGATTATACCAATCACGGTACAGAAGAAGCGCGTAACCAAATTCGCAATGCTATTTTTCCAATAGTTGCTCAATATTTTCCACATTATGAGCAAACATTTGCAAGAAGTGCTCAGTTAATTCAAGAAAGCGATGAGCTGTTATTGGAAATTGCTCAAGAAGATTATGTTCAATGTACTCAAAATGATTGTGATGCGCGATTTGATTTATCACAATTAGTTCAGCTTTCACCATTACGTCAACGAAATGTTTTGCGTTATTGGCTAAAATTGCATGATATTATTTTAGAGAAGCGACAGTTTGATGAGTTTTTATCAATGTTTTTAGATAAAAAGCCAACGTCACAAAGTTGTTTTTCATTGGATGATTGGCAAATCAGAGCATTTAAAAATCGACTATATTTAATGCCAAATTCAGATTCTATTACTCATAATAATTATGGCTACAATTTAGTTGAAGCAGAAAATGCGCCACCATTAAGCTTTTGGAATAATTTAGAGCTTGAGTTAGTGACTCGTGAAGATGGGTTGTCATTTCATCCTATGTGGCGAGATAAATCACAAACCTTGAAAAAATTATTACAAGAAATAGAATTAGAACCATGGCTACGTTCCAATGTGCAAATTTTGCGAGATAAGAATTCACAGCAAATTGTTTGGGTGCAGTATTTAGGATTGCATTATGTATATAAAGATATATGTCAGCCCTCAGGTTATATTCCAGCCATCGTTGAAATTAAAGCAAGCTAATTAAGGAGCCTAATCAATGTTTAGCCAGCCAAATTTATCACAATCAAAGCAACCGAATGCTCATTATGATTATGATGGATTATCTGGTGCTTGGTTATGGTTACCTTGGTGGGTACACATTCTTGTTGCAATTTTGGCATGGCCATTGAGTTGGTGGATTTTACCAATCTTGCCATTCCAAAACTCTTCAATCAGTGAGTTTTTATTCAATTACAAAATTCAGATTGCCAGTGCAATTTCCATATTAACTGTAATGACAGCACTTTTTAGTTATCTGAAAGCTTATCGGATTCGAAATAGAAAAAGCTCTTCAAAAGTACCTGCAAAGGTTAAGCAATCAACAAGTATTATTGTGCAGAAGAATGTTTCATCACCAAATGTGAAGCCAAAAGCGAAGAAAGCTGTGAAAAAAGTAGAAGATAAGAGTGTTGCTGAAGCTAAACCTAAAAAAACGACAAAAAAATCTTCTGAAAGTGCGCGAAAAACATCTAAAGTTAGCGGTGTAAAAAGTGATAAAACGCCAGTTGCTAAGAAAAAAAGAACAACAACTCAAAAGAAAAATGATCAGCAATCTCAATTGGATTTTTAAGGGTAATTAATCATATGAATATAATCAACAAAGGGAGTGAGGTTATATGCAAATCATATTAATCAGTGGTTTATCTGGTGCAGGCAAATCTATTGCCTTAGAGACATTTGAGGATGAAGGTTTCTTTTGTGTAGATAATTTACCGCTGAGTTTTGTTTTATCATTCATTGAAAAATTTTCAGAAGAATCTTCTCATAAACATTTAGCAATTGTTGTGGATGCACGTGGTTTTCCAGATGACTTGAGTGAAGCAAAGCAAGTATTTGCTTCATTAGAGGCACTACCTGAACATATTGATTTTATATTTCTAGATGCAACGAATGAAGCGATTGTTCAGCGTTATCGAGATACTCGTCGTCGTCATCCATTTTATCAAGAGCATTTAACATTGCTGGATACGATCGAGCATGAGCGTGAGTTGTTGCAACCTTTGAAAAAATATATGGATTTGCACATCGATACATCTTGCTTGAGCGTCCATGACTTAAGAGCTTTTATTAAAAAACAGTTATTGAAAGATCATGATCAGCATACATTGTCGATTCAAGTGGAATCATTTGGATTTAAAAATGGTACGCCATTGAATGCAGATTTTATTTTTGATGCACGTTGTCTAACCAACCCTCATTGGGAGCCTTTATTACGCCCTAAAACAGGGCGAGATGTTGAAGTAATTGAGTACTTGCAGGATCGGCCAGATGTTCAAGCTTATTTGAAAGATTTAGAAGAGTTTTTTTATACATGGTTGCCTAGATTTGAGCAAGGCACTCGTGCTTATTTAACGATTGCCATTGGTTGTACAGGTGGGCAACATCGTTCAGTTTATTTAGTGGAGCAGTTAGCAAAAGTCATTGCTAAACGCTATCCATTAATTGTGAAACATCGTGAATTACACATCACGCATTCTTTTCAAAAACGTTCGGAGGAACAATGATCATTGATGGTAAGTTATTTGCAGAAGGTTTACGCGCAAAATTAACAGAGCAAATCGCAGTTTTGAAACAAGAAAATGGTATTACACCAGGTTTAACCGTTGTTTTAGTGGGCGAAGATCCTGCGAGCCAAGTTTATGTCCGCAATAAGCAAAAATTTGCAGAAGAGTGCGGCATGAATTCAGTGACGATTAAGAAAGATGTGGAAACGACTCAAGAAGAGTTATTGAAATTAATTCAAGATTTGAATAATGATACTGCTGTGCATGGTATTTTGGTGCAATTACCATTGCCAAAGCATATTCATGAGCAAACTGTTTTACAATCTATTTTGCCAGAAAAAGATGTAGATGGTTTTCACCCTGTGAATGTTGGTCGTTTATCCATTGGTGAGCCATCATTGATTCCATGTACGCCATTGGGTTCTTTATTGTTGCTAAAAGATAAATTAGGTAACTTATCAGGTAAAAAAGCTGTGATTGTTGGTCGCTCTAACATTGTTGGTAAGCCAATGCTTCAGTTATTGTTAAAAGAAAACTGTACGGTAACAATTGCACATTCAAGAACTGAAAATTTACCAGCAGTTTGTCGTGAAGCAGATATTATTGTTGCAGCAGTTGGCCAACCACGTTTAATCAAAGGTGATTGGGTTAAAGAAGGTGCAACAGTAATTGATGTGGGTATTAATCGCATTGAAGAAAATGGTAAAAATCGCTTAGTGGGTGATGTGGATTATGATGAAGTGGCACCTAAAGTTGCATTTATCACACCAGTTCCTGGTGGCGTTGGTCCGATGACAATTGCTTGTTTACTGAGAAATACTTTGACAGCAACCTGTATGCAAAGTGGTATTCAAGATCCAAATCAATTAAAATGATCAAAATTTAATCACTATAAAATGTGATATTGACAAAGGATGAGAAGCACGTATAATTTGCTTCTCATTGCGAGAGTGGCGAAATTGGTAGACGCACTGGATTTAGGTTCCAGCGGGCGACCGTGAGAGTTCGAGTCTCTCCTCTCGCACCAGGTGATAAAGGTGCGTTTTATACGCACCTTTTTTTATTTTTAAAATTAAAATTGGGTGCTCAAATTATGTCAGCAGTTGAAGTATTAGAAGGTTTAAAACGTCGCGTACAAATTGCATTGGACGCAGCTGAAGTTTCATTAGAAAAAGAAAAACGCTTGAAAGAAGTTTCTAAACGTATTCGTTTGGATGGCTTCCGTCCTGGTAAAGTACCTGTAAAAGTTGTTGAAAAAATGCACGGTGCTGAAATCGAAAATGAAATCATCAATGATAAAATCAATGAAGCTTTTAGATTGGCAATCAAAGACACAGATATTAAGCCAGCGGGTTACCCTGTAATCGTTCCTTCTGAAACTGCAGGCGATATGCAATTTAATGTTGAATTTGAGGTAATGCCAGAAGTTAAATTGAATGATTTAACAGCTTTGGAAATCGTTAAGAAAACTGCATCTGTAGAAGCTACTGATGTTGACACAATGTTAGACACATTGCGCAAGCAACAAGCAACTTGGGTAAAAGAAGAACGTGCAGCAGAAAACAGCGATAAATTGACTGTTGATTTTGTTGGTCGCGTTGATGGTGAAGAGTTCGAAGGTGGCAAAGGTACTGATGTTGCAATCGTATTGGGCGCTAACACAATGATTCCTGGTTTTGAAGCTGCGTTAGTTGGTGCAAAAGCTGGTGAAACTCGCACTATCTCTGTAACTTTCCCAGAAGATTATCATGCAGCAGGCTTGAAGGGTAAAGCAGCTGAGTTTGATGTGACTGTTCATTCTGTAGAATCTCCAGTTTTACCTGAAATGAACGAAGAGTTTGCAAAAAACTTCGGCATTGAAGATGGTAACGTAGATAAATTGCGTGAAGAATTAGAGAAAAACATGGTTCGCGAATTGAAAAATGTTTTGAATAACCAATTGAAAACAAGCGTAATGACTGCATTGTCAGAAGCTAACCCAGTTGAAGTACCAGAAGCATTGGTAATGGGTGAAGTTCAAGCGATGGCTCAACAATCAAACTTCCCGCAGCCAAAAGACCAAGAACAAGCAGGGCAGTTCATGAAAATTGCTCAGCAAGCATTTGGTGCTGAAGCTGAAAAGCGTGCGCGTTTAGGTTTGATTTTGGGTGAGTTGGTTAAAGATCAAAAAATCGAATTGGATGAGAAATTTGTTGATGCTCGTTTAGATAACTTGGCTGCAACTTATGAAGATCCAGAAGAAGTTAAAAATCATTTCAAAAATGATGCTAACACAATGCAGCAATTGCGTAACTTGGCTTTAGAAGATCAAATCATTGATTTCGTAGTTTCAAAAGCTAAAGTAACTGAAGAAGCTTCTAACTTCCAAGAAATTATGAATCCAAAACGTGCTTAATTAGCAGTGAATTGATTCAAAAGCCCGATTTAATCGGGCTTTTTTATTGTCGATCAAAAATTGGTCGATAGATGTTGCAATGTGCTAAATCTCTCGCTATAGTCTATGAACGTGTAACAAAACGTTTACTTATCAAGAGTGGTGGAGGGAATGGCCCTGTGAAACCCAGCAACCTATCAGCTGACAAGGTGCTAACTCCTCCAAATACAATGGGAGATAAGTGTGTGCGCAAGTACTCTATAAGATTAAACGTTAAAATTCTAATGATAAGGAGTTTAATTTATGAGTTTAAGCGCAGTCTCGCAGGTAGAGTTATTGAATCAAAATTTGGCTGATTTACCGAATGATTTAAATGTATCTTTTGAGTTTTTTCCACCAAGTAATGACAAAATGTATGAAACTTTATGGTCGTCCATTGAGCGATTAAAAGGTCTGAATCCAAAATTTGTGTCGGTAACATACGGTGCAAATGCTAGTACACGGGATCGCACACATAAAGTTATTCAAGAAATTATCCATAAAACGTCACTAACACCTGTGCCACATTTAACTTGTATTGATGTGGAACGAGCAGAGCTTTTAGATATCGTAAATCAATATTGGGATATGGGGATTCGCCATATCTTAGCTTTGCGTGGTGATGTGCCTGAAGGTAAAGTTAAACCTGATTTATATGCAGAAGATTTGGTTGCATTTTTACGAGCAGTGCATGATTTTGAAATTACAGTCGCAGCTTATCCAGAAGTTCACCCAGAAGCAAAAAGTGCACAAGCAGACTTGGTTGCATTAAAGCGTAAAGTAGATGCTGGTGCATCTCAAGCCATTACCCAGTTTTTCTTTGATGTAGATGCTTATTTGCGATTTAGAGATCGCTGTGCAACTATTGGGATAGAAGCTGAAATTATTCCTGGAATTTTGCCAGTGACAAATTACCAAACACTTTTAAAGTTTGCAGGCCCACAAAATGTGAAGGTACCACATTGGTTGCATAAGCGTTTTGAAGGATTAGATAATGATCCTGCAACGCGACAATTATTAGGTGCGAGCATTGCGATTGATATGGTTAGAGTGTTAAGAAAAGAAGGTGTGAAAGATTTTCATTTTTATACTTTGAATCGCTCTGAATTAACTTATGCATTGTGCCATACATTAGGTATTAGAGAAAATTTATATGAGTAATATTTTGATATTATATAGGTTTATGATCTAAAGATGATAAAAGTGTTTTCCTAATATCATTATGAATTGCTATTATGTATAATTCGATCCCTTATAAAATTTAATCATCGGTTATAGTTTTGTGTACAAGTTATTGGCATGAGTTTGTAGGTGAATCAAATCGAATACTCTTGTTGCAAGGGCCAATAGGTCCTTATTTTTTTCAGTTAAGCCAATTTCTTCAAAAGCAGGGGAAGGAAGTCTATAAGCTGAATTTTAATGGTGGAGATGTATTTTATTATCCGTCTGATGACTTGACTCTTACTTATTATGACAGTATTGATGATTTTTCTAGTTACTTATCAGAGTTTATTCATACAAATAAAATTGATGCTGTTGTGTGCTTTGGGCATAAACGTGTTTACCATGATATTGCCAAGCAAGTATGCAAGGACTTGGGTGATCAAACGAGTTTTTGGTCATTTGAGGAAGGTTATTTAAGGCCACACTATATTACTTTTGAAAAATGGGGTGTAAATAGTGCCTCAGTTTTACCACGTGATGCAAAGTTTTATTTAGATAATGAATCAAATATACCAAAAATGAGGGAGCCAAGGCCTTTAGTCGCTAGTTTTGGTATAAGATTTTGGCTAGCTATGCATTATTATATGGCAATGTACTTTTGCCGAAATCAGCTGAAAAGTTATATTCACCACCGTGATTATAAAGTGCTTAATTATATGGCAGCCTGGGCAACATCAGGGTGGCGAAAGTGGGCATATAAACCTAAAGAATGTTTGTTGGCTAAGAGTATAGAGCAGAATAATTTTCCAGAGTTTTTTATTGTGCCCTTGCAAGTGCACAATGATAGCCAAGTGAAAAGTTTTGGTTGTGCTAAAAATGTCCCTGCTTTTGTTAGGAATGTATTAAGATCTTTTGCAAAAGGCGCGAGCAAAGAAGATCATATCATTTTTAAACATCACCCTATGGATCGTGGTTTTAATCATTATGGTGAATTGATTGAAAAGTTGAGTAAAAAATATGGTGTTGAGGATCGTGTACATTATGTATTTGATATCCCGATGCCTGTTTTTTTACGGAAAGCAAAAGGCATGGTGGTTATTAATAGCACATCTGGTTTGTCTGCTTTATTGCACAATATGCCAGTTAAGGCATCAGGCCAAGCACCTTATAATTTTGAAGGATTGACTGATCAACAGCCTTTAAGTCGCTTTTGGGGGGATCCTCAAAAGCCAGATCCAAATGTATTCAATGCATATCGATCTTATTTATTATGTAGAACACAATTGAATGCTAATTTTTATATCAGCAATTTAGATGAAGATTTTGTACAATGCGTAATTTCTGATAGAAAAATTGACGAAGTTGTGAGAAAAGAGGAATAAAGTAGTGATAAAGCTGTTTTCATGGAAACGAGTAATTAAAGCTGTATCTCAGCCTCAACGACTTTTTAGCATTGTCGTCATTATTCCTTTTTTATTATCAGTGATTTATTTTACATTTTTTGCTGTGGATCGTTATGTCAGTAGTGCACAAGTTGTTGTGCGACAAATAGATAGCCGTGGTTCACAAGCAGCAGCGGGATTGGCTATGTTGACAGGTGGCGTTGATCCAGCTTCTCGTGAATATACTTTGTATTTAAAAGAGTATATTGGCTCTTACGATATGTTGAATTATCTAGAAGAAAAGCTCAATTGGTCAGAACATTATGCGGCACAATATCGTGATCCATTTTTCTATTTAGCAGAAAATGCATTAACAGAAGAAAAATTGAAGTTTTATAATAAAATGATCACCACACATTATGATGATATGACGGGTTTATTACATATTGATGCACAAGCATTAACGGGTGAGTTCTCTGAAAAAATTGTACAAGAAATATTAATAAGAAGTAAATTTTTCATTAACTCAGTTTCTCGTGATATGGCATTAGAGCAATCTGAATTTGCCAATACTGAGTTATTAGCATCTACACAGCGTTACCAACAAAGTAAAGATGAAATGCAGGCATTTCAAAATGAGCATAAATTATTGGATGCAGATGCAACAGCCCAAACAATGTTAGAAATTATTAGCTCATTAGAATCAGAGATTGCTAAAGAAAATGCGCGCTTAAAAGCATTAGAATCTACGTTGGCTAAAAATGCACCACAAATTAAAGCACTAAAGAACAAGATTGAATCTCTAAAGGAACAATTGAAAATTGAAAAAAGTAGAATTACTGCAACAAGTGATATTGATGGGTCTTTCAATGCAATCGCATCTGAATATCGCCAATTACAAGTGAATATTATTGTTGCAGAAGAATTCTATAAAACAAGTTTGGCCATCGTGGAAAATGCGAAATTAGAAGCAATTAAAAATGTTCGCAGCTTAATTGCAGTTGTGAAACCAATTGAGCCACAAGAAGCTATTTATCCACAAAAAATTTATAATTTATTAACGATAATCATTATTTTATGTTTATTATATGGGATTTTACGTTTTGTTATTGCATCGATAAGGGATCATTATGAATAAGATTTTAAATAAGAGCCATGTAAGAGCTATTACGGTGGTATGTGGTGCATTGATCCTAAGTGGATGTGGTAGTGTTTTTTCTGCTGCTGGTCCTTCCAAATCTTCGATCATTAATTCTTCTGATAAATATGAAGAGCAAAACTATACATTAGTGCCATTGTCTGCTCAAACTATTACAGGCTATATGAAACCTGATGAAGCTAAATTAAAAGCTTCAGTGACGCAATCAACGATTCCTGATACTAAGTTGATGTCTGGTGATGTATTGACAGTAATGATCGCTGACAATGCTGAGAATGGTGGGTTATTTGCACCATTGGCAGCAGGTGGAACATCATTTGATAAAGTGAGAATTGACGCACATGGTAAAATTTCATTGCCTTATGTGAACAATCTGAAAATATCTGGTTTATCATTAACTCAAGCACAAGATGCCATTAAAAAGTCAGTTCAAAATTATACGATGGATCCACAAGTTTATATCTCTTTAACCAGTGAATTAGGTGCTTCTGTACTAGTTTCTGGGGATGTAAATAAGCCAGGACGATTCTCTACATTACAAGGGCCATTAACAGTATTAGATGCAGTTAATCAAGCAGGCGGGCCAAAGCTTGAACCTTATTTAATGAATGTGATCGTCCGTAATGGTAAAACAGTTCGTAAGTTTAATTATGAAGAATTATTGAATGGTCAAAACTTTAAATTAGCACCTAATAGTGAAGTAATTTTAGAACGTGCTCGCAAGCGTTTTGTGGCAATGGGTGCTGTAAAACAAGCTGGATTACATGATTTTCCATCTATGAATCCAAGCTTATTGGAAGTTTTGGGCAAAATTGGCGGGTTAGATGAAGCTAAAGCAGATGTCCGTGGTGTATTTATTTTCCGTATGCCAGAGAATACTAAAAATGAAATGCCAAAAGTCTTTCATTTAGATATGCAAAACCCTACATCTATGTTCTTGGCAAAACAATTTTTAGTTAAAAATGAAGATGCAGTATATGTAACTAATGCTGGTGTATATGAATTCCAGAAGATGATTTCACCAATCGTTCAAGTATTAGTACTGGGTAACGCAGTTAGTAATTAAAGATGAAAACTAAAAGAACCTCCATTCAAATCATGGCAGATGTGCTATTTGCGCTTCTGCTACGGGAATTCCAAACGCGCTTTGGCAGTCGAAGAATGGGAGCTTTCTGGATGATATTTGAGCCTGCGGTTCATGTATTTATTATGTTATTTATTTTTTCGATTATACGAGCTAGAACAATACAAGGCATGGAGTACCCTCTATTTTTGCTATCAGGGCTAATTCCTTTTTTTATGATGCGAAATATTGCTAGAAACTTAATGGAGTCAGTGAATGCTAATAAAGCCTTATTTGTTTATCCTAATATAAAAATATTTGATACATATATTTCTAGAGCTTTAGTGGAAATAATAATCTATGGAACCATTTATCTACTTTTTTTATTTTGTTTAGGTTATTGGTTTCATTTTGATGTAAGCATAGCGCATCCTATTGGTTTTTTTGGTGCGCTTTTGATAGGAATACTATTTTCATTTGGTTTAGGCATATTGTTAAGTATTTTAGCCCAAGCATTACCAAGTATTAAATCATTTGTTGGCATAATGTTTATGGTTTTTTATTTAATCTCTGGCGTGTTATTTCCGCTTTGGATTATTCCAGAAAAATATATGCATTGGGTATTATGGAATCCTTATGCGCATATAATTAGTAATATTAGAAGTTCTGCATTCTTGTATTATCCAACGATTAATGGTGTTAGTGCGCTATATCCATCTATCGTAACAATTATAGTATTGTTTTGTGCTTTAGGACTATATAAGTTCCGTAAAGAGAGATTGTTAACGCAATGATTGAGATTAGGAAGTTAACTAAATCTTATTTACATCATAAAGGTGGGCGGAAATATATATTTCGGGATCTCTCTTTCACGATACCAAGTGGGCGAAATGTAGCGATTATAGGGCGAAATGGCGCAGGTAAATCCACTTTAATGAATCTATTGGCAAAAGTAGATACGCCAGATAGTGGACGAATTATTACAGATAAATCTATTTCTTGGCCTGTGGGATTAAGTGGCGGTTTTCAAGGGTCATTATCTGCCCGTGAGAATGTGAAGTTTATCGCCCGTACACAAGGCTTTAGAGGTAAAGAGCTACAAGAAAAAGTTAAATTTGTAGAAGAATTTGCAGAAATCAATGAGTATTTTGATTTGCCAACCAAAACATATTCTTCTGGGATGAAGGGTCGTGTAGCTTTTGGTTTAAGCCTAGCTTTTGATTTTGATTATTATTTGGTGGATGAAGCAATGTCCGTAGGCGATGTTCACTTTAAAACCAAAGCAAGCGATGCATTTAAAGCAAAAGTAGGGCAAGCCAATATTTTATTAGTAACTCATGGAATGACACAAGTGCGCACAATGTGTGATTTAGTACTAGTATTGGATAAAGGTCAAGCTACATTGTATGACGATGTAGAAGAAGGTATCAAGGTTTATCAAAATTTATAGGTAACATAATTGAGAGAGAGTCGTTGGTTTTATGAGTGATATGCATTTGCAGGTAGTAAAAAGCGTTGTTGATGAACAGATAGAAATTTTGAGCAAATGGAAAGGCTCATTAAATGATGAAATTAATCAAGCCGTTGAGATGATACTTGCTTGCGAGGGGCGAGTTATTATCTCTGGCGTAGGTAAATCAGGTTTAATCGGCCAGAAAATTGTTGCAACATTAGCATCAACAGGTACGCCAAGTTTTTATTTACATCCTACGGAAGCATTTCATGGTGATCTAGGTATGTTAAAGCCTGTGGATGTATTAATTTTAATTTCATACAGCGGAGAAACTGATGAAGTTAATAAATTAATACCAAGTTTAAAAAGTTTTGGAAACAAAATCATTGCCATTACAGGTAAAGAAGAATCGACGTTAGCGAAACATGCAGATGTATTCTTGAGTATTAGTGTAGAGCGAGAAATTTGCCCTAATAATTTAGCGCCTACTTCTTCTACATTAGTGACATTAGCTTTAGGCGATGCATTAGCAGTAGCTTTAATGAAAGCACGTGATTTTAAGCCAGAAGATTTTGCAAAATTCCATCCTGGTGGCAGCTTAGGGCGCAAGTTGTTGTGTAAAGTTGGAGATTGTATGATTTCTGAAAACTTACCTTTTGTACCTATGCAAGCAACTTTAGCAGATTGCTTGTTGACAATGACAGCCTCTAAAAGTGGTGTTGCTTTAGTGGGTAGCGCTACAAAATTAGAAGGAATTATTACAGATGGTGATATTCGCCGTGCTTTAGTTGCTAATCAATTAAATACAGAAATTCAAGCACACAATATTATGACCATATCGCCTCAGGTTGTTTTGAGTGGTGAATATTTAGTTAAAGCAGAAACTTTGTTGAAAGAGAAAAAAATACATACTTTAGTTGTTAAAGATAGCCAAGATAAAGTTGTTGGTTTGTTTGAGCAGTCAGTTTAATAAGGATAGAAAATGATTAAAATTAAAGATATTACAGTGGGTAATGATCAACCTTTTGTATTATTTGGTGGAATTAATGTATTGGAAGATTTAGATTCCACTCTGGCTGCATGTGAACATTATGTAAAAGTGACTAAAGAATTAAATATACCATTAGTATTTAAAGGATCTTTTGATAAGGCCAATCGTTCTTCTATTCATTCTTTCCGTGGTGTTGGATTAGATGAAGGCATGAAAATTTTTGAAGCTGTAAAAAAAGAATTCAATGTTCCTGTCATTACTGATATTCATGAACCTTATCAAGCAAAACCTGTAGCAGAAATTGTAGATGTATTGCAGTTACCTGCATTTTTAGCAAGACAAACAGATTTAGTTGTAGCAATGGCTGAAACAGGTAAACCAATCAACGTTAAAAAACCTCAATTCTTAAGCCCTTCTCAAATGATTAATATCATTGAAAAATTTAAAGAAGCAGGCAATGATCAAATCATGTTGTGTGATCGTGGCACGTGCTTTGGTTATGATAATTTAGTAGTGGATATGCTTGGCTTTGGTGTGATGAAAAAAGTCAGCAATGATGCACCAATTATTTTTGACGTAACTCATGCATTACAACAGCGTAACTCTAATGATAAAGCATCAGGCGGTCGTCGTGATCAAATTGTTGATTTGGCATTGGCAGGTATGGCAACAAGATTAGCAGGGATATTTTTAGAAGCACACCCAAATCCAGATCAAGCTAAATGTGATGGTCCAAGTGCATTGCCTTTAGATTTACTTAAACCATTTTTGGAAAGAGTTAAAGCTGTGGATGATATTGTAAAATCATTCTCTAAATTATCTATTTTGTAAGTTTTTGTTGTATTTTGAAGGTATATTATGTCTAATTATGTCATCGCTAACCCATTTCCTCATATTAACCACGGCATAACAAATTATGCTGCGTCAGCCTATAGTGTTTTAAAAAAAAATGATGTACTGGTTGAACTCCTTAATTGCCAAACAGCATTTCAAAAAGATGAATTTGAACATTATATATTAAATCAATGCAAGGGTAAGATTGTTGAAATACCAGATTCTCATGGTATGTTTTCACAAGGTAGCGATGATTTATCAGTTCATGTAAGATTGCACGCACCTATTTTGCAATTAGAGCGATTAAATCAAAAAAAGTTAAGTATTGAAAGATTTGCACGAGAAAAATCTACTATTGAAAAAGCTAAATATGTATCATCACCAACATATGAAAATGCTAAAGCTTATGGTGCACTGGGTGTTAACAAAATAGAAGATTTTTTAGTTTTTGCAAATCCTCTTGATATAACTATTAATACTAATATAGATAAAGATATCGATGTTATTTTTATTGGCAGATGTGAAAGATTGAAAGGTGTGGATCTTTTACATCAGATATTAGCCCA
>JBEBSR010000030.1:0-32036 GCA_040394195.1 Wohlfahrtiimonas larvae
CCGCGACCCCCTGCGTGACAGGCAGGTATTCTAACCAACTGAACTACCGCTCCAACTTTTCTCTTCAACTTCAGAGGAGTTGCATTATACATAAGAAAAACGGCTTGTCACATCTTTTTTATCAATAGATCAACAATTATACATATTTAATATTTGTAGCAATATACCGTTATTATAAAAATGATATTTTTAGCATAGTAAAATAGTGCTAACTAATTTATTTATATTGATTAAATGCAGATTTTGGTGAAGTGAAATGATGGAAACAATTTTAATAACAGGTGCATCAGGTTTTTTAGGCAAACGCATTATGCGTTTCTTGCAAAGAACAAGCGATGCTTATTTATTGACCACAAGTCGTCAGCAAGAGAGCTTTCCCAATCATTTGGTGCGTGATTTATCAGAAGCAACGGCTGAATTAACCACAAATGTGGATACGGTGATTCATTTTGCAGGATTGGGCACTCATCAAAAGGGCAGCGAAGCTGAATTTAATGCAGTAAATGTGACGAATACTATCCAAGTTGCAAAAGCAGCACTCGAATCTAATGTGAAACGCTTTATCTTTATCAGCACAACAGATGTTCATGGCACAGAAAGCCAATCACCATTGGCTGAAACAAGCCCGTTCAAACCTAAGAGTGCTTATGCTAAATCAAAGTTGGCAGCGGAAGAAGCTTTGAAGGAGTTATGCAAAGATAGAGAAATGAATTTAATCATTCTACGTTTACCTTTGATTTATCACATTGATGCAGTCAATGAGTTTGGGCAATATGTTCAAATGGTGAAGGATAATCGACCATTGCCATTAGATAGAATTAATAATCAGCGCACATTATTGGCATTATGTAATTTTGAATCTGCTTTGAATGCAGTATTGCATCAGCCAGAGATTCGAAATGAAACTATGATCATTGCAGATAACATAAGCTTATCCACTACAGAAATAATCAAAGGCATCGCTGTTGCAGCTGTGACAACGGTTAAATTATTCTATGCACCAAAATTATTAGCAAAAACCGCAATGAAGTTCACAGGAAGAACAGGATTCTTTGATACTTTCTGGGGAAATTATCAAGTATCTTCTCAATATGCTCAAAAGCTATTGAAATGGCAGCCTTCAGATAGCTATGTTGTAAATTTATCAAAGTAACCTTGTTTTCTGATAAAATCTGCAATCACGATTGATTCAAAAAAACTAAATAGGGAGTCATTATGAAAATTAGATCACTTGCAATCGGTACAATGTTGGTTGCATCATCTATGACTACGACATATGCAGGATTAAACATTGCTAATATTGCTGAAGACAATTCAGTATCATTAACATTGAATATGGATGAAAAGCGTTTTGCTGTCACAGGTGGATGCAATACGATTATGGGCGGCTTTGAAATTGATCAGTTTGATGAATTCATGGCAGCACGTAATTTGGCAAGTACTTTGATGGCATGTAATGAATCATTAGAAAAAATGAGTTCACGCATCAATGGCTTTTTAGAAAATCAGCCTAAATTGGTTCGCCAAGATAATAATTTGTTTTTAGTGGGCACAATTGCTGAAGAAACAACAAGCGTTTATATGCCAGTTGTGTTGGATCAAGGTCAATATAAAGATATGAAAGCTGAAGTTTATGAGCGCATTTTTATCTATGTATCAAATGAGAAAGTACCTTGCCCATCGAATCCTGAAGCTAAATGCTTGCAGATTCGTACAGATAAGAACGAGGCTTGGCAGCCATTTGAAGGTACAATTGAAGGTTTTTCGCCACAGGATGACATCACATATCGCTTGCGCTTGAAAGAGTACAACAAAGGTGCTGAAAATCAGCGTTGGGTTTATGACATGGCAGTAGAGCAAGAACTCGTTCAATAATGACAACAACTCAAGACATAGAGGATTATCATTCTCTTATACTCAATGGCGCGCCTTTAATCGATGTAAGAGCGCCCATTGAGTTTTCAACGGGGCATTTGCCCACATCTCAAAATTTCCCAATATTATCTGATGAAGAGCGCGTGGCTATTGGTACGTGTTATAAGCAAAAAGGTCGTGATAAAGCCATTGAATTGGGTCATCAATTAGTTTCTGGTGATAATCGTGATCATAAGATTGCCACATGGCAACAGTTTTATGGGGATCATCCTGATGCAGTAATCTATTGTGCTCGTGGTGGCATGCGCTCTAAACTATCACAAAGTTGGCTTAAAGAGATTGGCATTGAATTGCCACGTGTTCATTTGGGCTACAAAGGATTACGAAGCTATTTGTTATCTGTTTTGGAGAGTATTGGCAATCATCCCATGCTAATTGTGAGTGGCGATACTGGCACAGGCAAAACAGAACTCCTTCAAAATTTTGATGCAATGATTGATTTGGAAGGTTTGGCGAATCATCACGGTTCTGCTTTTGGGAAAAATATTACAGCACAACCTGCGCAAGCTACGTTTGAAAATGCTTTGGCAGTGAATTGTGTACAGAAAAAACATCTGCCTGTTTGGTTGTTGGAAGATGAAAGCCGTAACATTGGCAAAGTACATTTACCTGAAACTTTGCATGCAGCAATGGCTTTGGCGCCAGTTGTTGTGGTGGAAGAACCTTTAGATAATCGCTTACAGCGCATTTCTCAGCTCTATTTTGCAGAAATGGTGGAGAAATATCGTACTGCTTATGGCGAAGAGCTGGGTTGGGAAAAATATTGTGATTATTTGAAACAAGGTTTGTTTGCACTACGTAAACGATTAGGATTAGGTAGATATGCTGTTTTGCAACAAATATTGGATGATGCATTAGCTATGCAATTATCAACAGGCAAAATCCGATTGCATATGGATTGGCTATCAATTTTACTCACTGAGTATTATGATCCTATGTATCAGTATCAGTTAAATAAGAAAAAAGACCGCGTGATTTTCCGTGGAGATTATCAAAGCGTTTGTAAATTCATAGAAAATTATCACCCAATATCATTATAAAAATTAAAGGGCTCATTAATGTTTAAACAAATTCGTCACTTATTGTGTGCATCGTTATTATCTATTTCGAGTGTTTTTGCATCTGGCATTCAAGATGTATTGAATGAACCAATGTTTGCAAATAATGAGCCAACTTCTTTTCTATGGGAAATTAATTATCAAGGTGAGAATGTAGGGGCATTATTTGGTACTTATCATATTGGTAAGATTGGCACAGCTTTGCCTGAAAAAGTTAAAGAGTATTTAGCCAAAAGCGATCAGTTGATTACAGAGAATGTGATTGCTTTCCAATCTCCAAGCGATTTAGCGGCACAATCCTTAATGTTTATGAGCTTTTTTACAAGCCAGAAAACTATTGATGAGCGATTTTCACCCAAAACAGCCAATCTTTTAAAAGAATATTTATCAAAAAAAGGTATTCCTGCGACTCAGCAAAATCAAATCTCAGATATATTCTTATTCATGTTAATTGCAATCGATATTGGCCCCGAATATGTTGCTGAATATGGCATGGAAAGCTTGATTACCCAATATGTAATGTTGAATAAAAAACCTCAGGATTTTAGAAATATTGGCTTGGAACAATTATCAGAGTCTATGAAAATTGTACAAAATGCGATGGGTGATAATTTGCCACAAGAAATTGAACGTTATTTTGAATATCGAGATATGCTCAACTCTCATGGCAGAGCAATGTTTGCTTGTTATCAAAATAATGATGTGAAGTGTTTAATGAACGAGATGCTAATCGCAGAACAAGTTATTCCTATGACTGATGAAGAGAAAATTGATGCTGAAGTTATGATGAGAAAGATTGGCGAAGAAAGAAACTATAATTGGATGCCTAAGTTGATCCCAATTTTAAAAGATAAAAATTCTGGCAATAATGTGATTGCAGTGGGTGCACTTCACCTTTTTGGTAAAGAAGGATTGATTGAGTTATTGCGAAAAGAAGGCTTTGAATTAACTCCAGTTCTCTATTAAGCACTTATGTTAAATTTTTGATAAAATGCCAGTCATTTAATTTACCCTAATTTTGGTTGAAGGTTATTGGCATGTCAGAAAAGAAAGGCTCATGGTTTTCTCGTCTTTTTAAATCAGATAAAAAAGTAGAAGAAGCACCTCAAGTTGAAGAAGTTGTACAAAACGTTGTCGAAGAGCCTGCAGTTGCTGATGACATTGCTGTGGATTCAGCTGCATTGGCTGAAACAGTTAAACCTGTAATTGAGCAACATGAACATCATAAAGAAACAATTGCTGAGATTGAAAAAGAAGAAATTTTAGAAGCAGTTGCAGAATCTGTTGTAGAAGAAAAAGTAGAGCAACATGAAGTTGTTGTTGAATCTGTGCCTGAAGCGATTACTGAGGTTAAACAAACTGAAGATGATATTGAAGAGCTATTGGTTAAAGCACCAACTGTAGAGGTTGAAGAAGAACCAGAAGCACCTAAAATAGTAGAGCTTAAAGAAGAAATTGTAGAACAATCAGCTGCATTAGAAGAAGCCGTTGTAGAACCTGTCATTGAATTACAAGAAGATCATAAAGAAACAATTGCAGAGATTGAAAAAGAAGAGATTCTAGAAGCAGTTGCTGAATCAGTTGTGGAAGAGAAGGTTGAACAACAAGAATCTGTTGTTGAATCTGTACCTGAAGTCATTGAAGAAGTGAAAGCTGTTGAAGAAAATATTGCTGAAACAATTGAAGAGCCAGCATTCACTGAAGTTCATCAAGAAAAACCTAAAACTGGATTTTTTACACGACTAAAAGAGCGCTTAGGCAAAACTCGAGATGGTATTACATCAGGTTTGGCTGACTTGTTCGTAGGCAAGAAGCAGATTGATGATGATATTTTAGAAGAATTAGAAACGCGCTTATTGATGGCGGATGTTGGCGTTGAAGTTACACAGAAGTTAATTAAAAATATTACAGAAGAAGTTTCTCGTAAGAATTTATCCAATGTAGATGAGTTATTGGCACTGTTGAATCATGAAATGGTTGAAATTTTAAAGCCAGTCGAACAGCCTTTGATTGCAAATAATGATGAACATCAAACTTACGTGATCTTAATGGTTGGTGTGAATGGTGTTGGCAAAACAACAACAATTGGTAAGTTGGCTAAGAAGTTCCAAATGGAAGGCAAAAGTGTGATGTTAGCTGCAGGTGATACATTCCGTGCTGCAGCAGCTGAACAATTGAAAGTTTGGGGCGAACGCAATAATGTGCCTGTTGTCGCACAAAAAGAAGGTTCTGACCCTGCATCTGTAATTTTTGATGCAATGGAATCAGCAAGAGCACGTAAAGTGGATGTTTTGATTGCAGATACAGCAGGTCGTTTACATACTCAAGCAGGTTTAATGCAGGAATTGGCAAAGATTCATCGTGTCATGAAACGTGTGGATGAAACTGCGCCACATGAAGTAATGTTGGTTGTGGATGCATCGACAGGGCAAAATGCATTAAATCAAGCCACACAGTTTAATGAAATTGTGCCATTATCAGGAATTACATTCACAAAATTAGATGGTACAGCAAAAGGTGGCATTATATTTGCGATTGCTGACAAACTAAAAATACCTGTGCGTTTTATTGGTGTTGGTGAGGCGATTGAGGACCTACGTGCCTTTGAAGCTGAAAGTTTTGTATCTGCTATTGTTGATCAAGCAAATTGTCAAAAATAATTACAGTTAAACTGTAGAGAGTTCCCATGAAGAAAATTATTCAGCGTTTAACTATTTTAAGCGTTATTGTTTTGGCTGGTTGTGCATCACAATCCAAGCAGTTTCCTGAACCTAAGTCAATGAAGCCGATGGTGACATTCTGGGAACGAGTCTATAGTGAGTGGCATGAAAACCAAGCGGTTTACCATGATAATCGTTATTTAGATGTCATTTATGAGATTAAAGATGTTCCAAGTGCGAATCGTAGAAGTATTTTAAATGCTCATGAATCCGTATTGCGTGAGCGCTTAACCAACATGGTGAATAGCTATCAAACAAAACAAGCGTTAACTTCTGAACAGAAAAAGTGGATCTCCATGCTGAAAAAAGCAGGGGGTGAAAAAGCAATTTATGAAGCGCCAGAGCGATTACGTTATCAAACAGGTTTAAAAAATAATTTCCGTCGTGGTTTAGAGATCAGTGGCTACTACATGCCTGAATTCAAGAAAATCATGAAGAAAAATAATGTACCTACAGAAATTGCATATTTACCGCATGTGGAATCATCATTTCAAGGTAGAGCATATTCTTCTGTAGGTGCATCAGGCATGTGGCAATTTATGCCAGCAACAGCGCGAGCTTATTTGCCAATGCAACGCAATGTAATTGATGGTCGTTTAGATCCATTCATGGCAGCGCAAGGTGCTGCGGTTTATTTGCGTGAAGCGCATGATCGTGTTGGAGAATGGCCATTGGCATTGACTGGATATAATCACGGCGTGGGCGGAATGGTTCGCGCTAAAAATGAAATTAGCCCTGATATTGGCCGCATTGTTTGGGAATATCAAGGTCCAAGATTTGGTTTTGCATCACGTAACTTCTATGCGGAATTCTTAGCTGCTAAGAAAATTGCAGAAAATGGCAGTAGTTATTTCCCTGATTTAGTTCATAAAGCACGCAGAAAAGTGGATGGCGTAACATTGGTTCAGCCGATTAAAGTGAGAGATTTAGCGATTGCATTGATGGTTTCAGAAATGACATTGATCGAGTTAAACCCTGCATGGTTGCAGAATGTGCGTTTGAATAAAGTTGCAATTCCTGCAAATATTCCTGTTTGGTTGCCCAAAGGTAGTGCTAAAAAGTTGCCATCTGATATTGGCAGAAGAATTGAGAAGCGTTAGGATAATATAGAAATTAAGAATGAGGTTTGTATGAATCCGTTGCAACAATTAAATAAATTAGGTCAAAGTGTTTGGTATGACAATATCGAACGTGGCATGTTAAGTGAAAATGGTGAATTGGTTCGCTTGATTAACGAAGATGATTTGCGTGGTGTTACGTCAAATCCTGCAATTTATGATAAAGCGATTCGTAGTTCTTCAGCTTATGATGCAGACATTAAGGCACTACAAAAAAGCTTCAATTCACCGAATAGTATCTTTTTTGAATTAGCAGTGAAAGATATTCAAATGGCATGTGATTTATTCATGCCTGTTTATCAAACAACTGATGGCCTAGATGGTTACGTGAGCTTAGAAGTTTCTCCAGATTTGGCACATGATGTTGTGGGGACGATTCAAGAGGCTAAATTGTTGTGGAATAAGATCAATCGTAAAAATGCGATGATTAAAGTACCAGCAACGATTGAAGGCATTGAAGCAATGTCCCATTTGATTTCGGAAGGGATTAACATCAATGTAACTTTGATCTTCTCTGTGAAACGTTATTTACGAGTGATTGAAGGCTATATTTCTGGCTTAGAAAAACGTGCAGCAGCAGGCAAACCTGTTGATCATATTGCATCTGTGGCGAGCTTCTTTATTTCTCGCATTGATGCGGCGATTGATCCTTTGTTAGCTGAGAATGGTAAAGCGTTACAAGGTAAAATTGCAATTGCCAATGCACAGAAAGCTTATCAACACTTTTTAGAGCATTATGGCGCAAGAAGATTCAAGGATCTTCAAGCAAAGGGTGCAAAACCACAACGTTTATTATGGGCATCAACAGGTACAAAAAATCCTGCTTATTCCGATGTCTTATATATGGATTCATTAATTGGTGCTGAAACTGTGAATACAGTGCCACCAGCAACATATGATGCTTTCCGTGATCATGGTACAGCGAAGTTGACCATCATGGATAATATGGCAGATGTTGATGAAGTTTTAGAGCAATTAGACTCATTGGGTGTTTCATTGGAAGATGTGACTAAAAAATTAGAAAGAGAAGGCATTGAGCAATTCCAAATAGCGTTTAATGCTATGATGAACACCATTAACGAAAAATTATTAACTTTATAGAAAGCGTGGAACATTATGATTATTCAACCAAAAATTCGTGGATTTATTTGTACAACAGCGCATCCGACAGGTTGTGATGAAAATGTTAAAGCACAGATTGAATATATTCGTTCAAAGGGCAAATTAGAGAATGGTCCAAAACGTGTATTAGTGATCGGTGCATCCACAGGTTATGGTTTGGCTTCTCGTATTGAGGCAGCATTCGGTAGTGATGCAGCAACAATTGGTGTATTTTTCGAGAAACCAGGTACAGAAAAGAAAACAGGTACAGCAGGTTGGTATAACTCTGCAGCTTTTGACAAATATGCAAAAGAAGCAGGTTTATATTCAAAAAGCATCAATGGCGATGCTTTCTCTGATGAAGTACGTGCAAAAGCGATTGAATTGATCAAAGCCGATTTAGGCACTGTAGATTGCGTAATTTACTCATTGGCTTCGCCAGTTCGTAAATTGCCAGCAACAGGTGAAGTGGTGCGTTCTGCATTGAAAACAATGGGTGATACATATCGCGCACCTTCATTAGATACAAACAAAAATGAAATCATCGAAGCAACAGTAGAACCAGCAACAGAGCAAGAAATTGCAGATACAATCACTGTAATGGGCGGACAAGATTGGGAATTATGGATGAAAGCTTTGGATGAAGCTGGCGTTTTGGCTCCTAATGTTCAAACAGTTGCTTATTCATACATCGGTACAGCAATCACATGGCCAATGTACTGGCATGGTACTTTAGGTAAAGCGAAAGAGGATGTCGAGCGTGCTTCACGTGAAATCAATGCAATGTTAGATGCTAAATACCAAGGTAAAGCAGCTGTTGCAGTATTGAAATCAGTTGTGACTCAAGCTTCTTCAGCAATTCCTGTAATGCCTTTATACATTTCAGCAGCGTTCCGTGTGATGAAAGAAACAGGTTTACACGAAGATTGTATCGAACAAATTCAACGTTTATTCGAAACTTGCATGTATGGCAATACTGGTGAAGTGGATGAGCAAGGTCGTTTCCGTTTGGATGATTGGGAATTGAAGCCAGAAGTACAAACAGCTTGTGAGTTGATCTTAAAAGAAGTGACAACTGAAACTGTTGATACTTTAACGGATTACAAAGGCTATAAAGAAAACTTCTCTCGCTTATTTGGTTTTGGTTTGTCAGCTGTGGATTACGAAGCAGATGTATCACCAATCGTATCGTTTGATGTGATCGAAATGGTGTAATCACCTATGAAAATAGAATTAAGTAAGCCGTTTTTTGTGAATACAGTCACAATCATCGGGATTGGTTTGATCGGTGGCTCTTTAGCGCGTGCGTTAAAGAAAAATAATGCTGTGTCTCAAATCATTGCGTATGACAGCAATGAAGATGCTTTAGCAAAAGCTAAAGAGTTGGGCGTTGCTGACCTTGTGACAACTGATCTTGAAACGGCTGTGAAAGATTCGGATATTATCATCATGGCAACGCCAATCACTGTGATGGGCAAGCTCATGAAAGAGATGATGCCGTTTCTTAAAGAAGATGCGATTGTGAGCGATGTGGGTTCTACAAAGGGCTCAGTTATTCGTACCATTACTGAAGCAGTAGGTTTTTTACCAAAGCGTTTTGTGCCAGCGCATCCAATTGCTGGTACAGAAAAGCATGGCGTAGAGAATTCCTTTGCCGAACTCTTTGAAAAGCGTAGAACACTTATTATTCCGCACATTAACAATAATCATACAGCTGTTACGACATTGACAAAAATGTGGGAAGCTGTGGGATCAATCGTTGAAGAAATGGGCGTTGTGCATCATGACCAAGTATTGGCGGCAACATCGCACATTCCGCATCTATTGGCTTATAGCACAGTAGATACATTGGCAAATTTGGATGATCGTGCTGAAATTTTCCGCTTCGCAGCAGGTGGATTCAGAGATTTTACGCGAATCTCAACATCCAACCCTGAAATGTGGACGGATATCTGCCTAGAAAATAGAGAAGCTGTGCTTGAGGTTCTCCGTGCATACTTGAAGAAAATTGCATTGGTAGAAGAAGCCTTGGATAAAGAAGATCGCGAAACAATATTAGAAGTCTTTAGTCGAGCAAAACACGCAAGAGATAACTTTTATCACGAACCTTAACTGATAAAGAAGGAACGGATGTCTAGAGTCGTTGACGAGAAAAAATTGCGAGATTGGTTCACTGAGTGCCACGGTTGTTGGCCTGATGAAGAATATCAATTTTTAATGAAATACCAAGATGATGAACGCTTTAAACGAGCATTGGAAACTGCTTATTTACTGGGTCAAGTCTCTGGCATTCCTCTGCGCGTCACGGCGATGTTCTTTGTGTTGGAAATTCCAATTGACCAAGTGCCAGAATCTTATCGTAGTTTCTTGCGCCAATTGAACTTGTTGAAAGAAACAAGTGATTTATCAGGTGCACAGGAAAAAACGAAAGAAATTTTGCGTAAAATGTTATTGGCCATTGTTGAAGACGTTCAAACATTGGTGATCATTTTGGCAAATCAAGTGGTGAAAATGCGCCACTTAAAATTTGAAAGTGATGACGTTAAGATTGCAGTCGCAGAACAAACGCGTGATGTATTTGCACCATTAGCTAATCGTTTAGGATTAAGTCGTTTTAAATGGGAATTGGAAGATGAAGTTCTTCACTATTTGAGACCAGAAGATTACAAAATGATTTCTAAAAACTTGAATGAAAAACGATTGGATCGTGAAGTTTACATCCATCAAATCATTGAAGAGTTAGAGATGATGGTAGCTTCAGAGCATATTGAAGCTGAAATTTCAGGTCGAGTAAAACATATTTATAGTATTTGGAAAAAGATGACCACAAAGGGGAAATCTTTTGAAGAGTTATTGGATGTGCGTGCTGTGCGCGTGATCGTAAAAAATTTATCGGATTGTTATCGTGTATTGGGTATGGTTCATGAAAAATGGCCGCCGTTACCGAAAGAGTTTGATGACTATATTGCAAATCCTAAACCTAATGGCTATCAATCTTTGCATACTGCTGTTTTAGGACCTAACAATAAAGCGATTGAAGTACAAATTCGTACACGTAAAATGCATGAACATGCAGAATTAGGTGTTGCAGCCCATTGGCATTATAAAGAAAGTGATGCTTCTTTAAGCCAACAAGCTAAGTTAAACCGTGTTCGTCAGTTGTTGGATCAAGAAGCTAATAGTGAATCTACTAAAGAGTTGTTGGATAAAGATCTTTTTGGTGAAAATGTTTATGTATTAACGCCCAATCGTGAAGCGATTGAATTGGTAGCAGGCGCAACACCGTTAGACTTTGCTTATCAGATTCATACAAATTTAGGTCATCGTTGTCGCGGTGCAAAAGTTAATGGTCGAATTGTGCCGTTAACTTATGTATTGAATAACGGTGACGAAGTTGAGATTTTAACAGGGAAGAATGCTTCTCCAAGCCGAGATTGGTTATCACCACATTTGGCTTATGTAAAATCCAATAGAACTCGTGCGAAAATTCGTGGTTGGTTCAAGCAACAAGCTCAAGAGAAAAATATTGCAGCAGGTAAGCAATTATTGGATCGTGAATTTTCACGTTTGAATTTAAACTTATCACCTGATGCGTTATTAAAAATCGCGAAGAAATTAAACTGTAACTCTGTGAATGAATTACATGCGCAGTTAGGTTCTGGTGAAGTAACTATTAACCAATTCTTAACGCGCGTGCCAAATATGCATGTGGCAGAACCAGCTATTACGCCAGATTCTTTGATTCGCCCACAAACGCAATCAAAGAGCAATGATGGTGGCGTTCGTGTGCAAGGTGTTGGTAATTTATTGGTGCAAATGGCGCCATGCTGTAAACCTGCACCACCAGAAGTGATTGGTGGATTTGTGACGGTGAATCGTGGCGTTGTGATCCATCGTAAAACATGTTCTAACTTCATCAATATGGTGGAACAATCACCAGCACGTGAGATTGATGTGGATTGGGGTTATGATGCAGACCAAAAAGCAACCTCCGATTTAATCATTAAAGCACATCCACATAATGATCTATTGAAAGAAGTAAATAATCTGATTACAAATGAACAGCTGAGAATTATTGATATTGCTATTAAAAGTGATGAATCTGGCATTGCAACAATCTTTGCAACTGTGGAGTTGAATCATTTAAATCAATTAAGCCGATTGATTGACCGATTAATTCAGTTACCATTTGTGATTGAAGCTCATAGACGATAAAACTCAGAAGAGGATATTATGAAGAAACTTTTAATGTCAGCAGCAACGCTATTATTAGTAACAGCTTGCGCAAGTGAAGGTAGCGAAATGAACAAGGATTCCAATATTGTTACAGCTAGAGATCTTCAGCATCATAATTATGTTTTAACCGAAATTGATGGGAAAGCTTATCGTACAAAAAAAAATGCAATGTCTCCTAATATTGCATTTGGTGAAAAGATGAATATTTCTGGTGAAATGTGTAATAACTATTTTGGCCAAGGGCAATTGAAAAGTGGTGTGTTAACGGCTAAAGGCGTTGGCATGACTCGTAAATTCTGTAGTGATGCAACATTGAATCAATTGGATCAGAAAATTAGTCAATTGTTAGAAGATGGCGCGAAAGTATCATTGGAAGACAATGGTAAAAACTTAATTTTATCCAACGATAAAACAACCCTCAAATTCTGGCTAAAAGATTATATGTAATCAAAAATCTTTAATATGAATGATAGAAAGCTCACAAAATGGTGAGCTTTTTTCTTATGCGATATGATATATGCATGAAAAATTATAGATAAAAATACTATGAAATATATAAATAAATTACAGCCTTTGTTATTGCCAATTTGTGTTGTGATTGGCGTTATTTTAGCTAACATCATTTGGAGTATAGGTCTTGGGTTATTTGTACAACAGACATTAGATCTTAATTATTCATTATTACAATTTGTTAGATGGGTATGGTTATTATTAACAGGCTTGCCTGTTTTAGTGATCAGTATTGTCATTGTTCAACATTATTCAATAGAATCTACATTTAAAAATAGTTATATTTTTATTTTGCTAATAATATTTCTATCATTAGTTGCTCGTGGCATATTTATTGTCGTTTCAATATTGCTTAATAAAATATTACCAGAAGATATATTCTACTGGTTAGCATTATATTTTTTACCAATGATGGGAATCTTAATTGAACCTTTATTTGCACCATTACTTTTAGGATTGATGATTACTTTAGGTTTTCCTATTAAACGTACTCAACATGTAAAGCCATTGAGTCATGGTATGCGATTATTTTTAATATTTTGTGTGGTCGCATTTTTATTTTATTGGGTAGTTGTGATCTTTCAATTATCGTTATTAAGATTTTCCCTGTTTAAAATACAAATATCATTAGCTATGTTGGCAGGCTGTTTTATCTATGATCGTATTCAGTATGCTGATGTTTATCAGGAAAATAAATTTACAATATTACGTTTAGCTATTGCGATTGTGTTATTAGTAACATCAATGTTTGTGAGCATTTTACTCGCTGATTACATTGTACAAGTTTATAACGGTAAATATATTGCTAACTTGATTATTCAAGTTTTTATCAATGGATTGATGATGACATTCTTAATACAATTATGGATGCGTAAAATCTTGTATAAAATTTGAGGATAATAAAAAGGCGCTTTAAGCGCCTTTTTATTAGATGAAAAATTATTCCAGTTGCTCTTTTGGTGGTTGAGGGGCTAAATAACCAATCACTAAACAGAATAAACCATAACCAATGAAGGAAATAATGCCTGTGACATTGCCAAGGTTACTACGATCGATGAGTAATAATTTAAGCAATACTAAACCCATCAATGCTGCACCAATATTCCAAATCAAATGAGAACGTTTTTTAGAGCCATAGATCCAGAAAGTAAAACCTAATAATGTCCAAATAATTGTAAAAGTGATTTGAATATTTTTATCTAATAACAGGCTTAGAGACCAATGAGATAAATTAAGATAGAAATAACATGCTCGTACAATAATGAGTGTCAGCATAATTAAGCTAAAACCTGCCGCCCAATAAACATAATGTTTAATTCGCATCGTAATAAAAAAGTGGATGATGCATGTGACTAATAATATTTGTGCAAAGTCATAAGCATTGAGAATTGGTAACCACATTGGCAATAAAAGCATTGTGCCTGATGCATGGAATAGCCCAATCCATGTAAAGATAATGATTATCATGAGTATGAGGATAAAGCTGCTACTTTGAATTGATTTATTTTCTTCAAATGGTGAAATGAGCCACTGTGTTTTGAAAGCTAAAATGTAATAAAAAGCAGTTAAAGGTAAAGCAACAAATGCCCAAGATAATTGAATCTGACTAGCATTATCAACCAACATATGGGCAAAGCCATTGAAATCATAGCAAAGCATGAATAGGCTAAAGCACCAGAAACAAAGTTGTGATGATTGAATGATGGATGATTGTTCTTTGCGTAATAGCCAGAAAGCTAACCAGAATAGGCCAATGAATAGATACCATAGTAAAAAGCTGCCATTTAACCAGCGAGCTGTATCTAATGTTAAAGGTAATTGGCTTAATAATGGCGATATGTAAATAATTGCACCTACAATGAATATGCCAAATGTAAGGTCTGGATATAATATTTTTTGCGCTAATTTTTGGATAAACTGTGTATATACTATCGCTGTAATGAGAGCTGTGCCTGCAAAGAAGAAACTTATTGCAGTTGTCGTATGGGTGATATTGCTATCCAAAATTTGCAAAATTCCTGCTAAGAACCAAAAAAATAGCCCATCTGCCAACATGATTTTTTCAAGTTGGTAATTTTGCTGTTTGATGCAGTAATAAGTGATAAAAAATGCAGACAATGATAATGCAATATAGTTCTGCGTATATTTAATTAATGAGAAGTGGTTAATAACACCAACTACAATGGTTAAAATCGCAAGAAGATGGAATAAAAGCGCAATGTATTGTGAATATTTATCTTCTGTTTTATCAGCCCACCAGAATAACATTGCACCAAATAATGTATAGATTAAACCTGTTTGTTGTGTTGCAAATACTAATGGGATCGCCAGAATCACAAATAGCCAGAAGAGCGCTGTATATGCAATTTTTAATAAATGATAATTGGTAATGCGACGAATAGAATAAGCAAGTGCTCCATAGAGAAGTGCTAATCCCCAAGCATTGAATGACAATTGTAATTTTTCGAAATTGAGTAAGTAAGCTTGAATGGATAATGCAATTAAAGGATTGCCAAAGACCAAAAATGCATCGACCATTTTATCTTTATGATCTTTCATTCGGTTGGCATAAAAAATTGGAATGATGAGATATAGGAAGAAAAATAGAATTAAGAAAGGTTCAGTTGTACTGAAATTTTGTGGTTCATATTTTAAAACGCCCCAAGTAATACCAATGCCAAAAGTAAAGATGAAGCCTAGTAAATTAAGTTTTTGCCAAGGTTTAAACCAAGCAATAGCAACGATGCCAAGGTTCAGTAATGTGTAATATGAGAATAGGGCAATGTAGTTGTTGCTACCTGAAGATAGCCAAATTGGTGCCATAAACCCTGAAAATATTGCAAAGATCGCAAGGGCAATTGCATTTTGTTTCACAGATAAAATTGCTGTGGTCACAATTAATGCGAATGATAAAACAAAGGCAAAGTGCAATGGAATCAGTTGTTCTATTTTACCAGCAGTGAATATGGCTAATAGAAGAACACCGATTGCACCACCTTGAACTGTTAAAGAAAACAGTCTGTGAGATTCTCGTTTGCAGTAGGCAAAAATAAAAGCGCCAGATGCAGCAATACTTGTTAATAATAATGCATGTGTCATGGTGAACCATGATTGATCCAATGCATATTTAAATAATGCACCCACACCAAATAATAGAATTAACATACCAATTTTAACTGGCACATTACCTTCACTCAACCAATGGATGCCTTTTTGAATCCAATTGTCAGATTGAATGGCAGTTTGTTTTGGGGGTTTGGAACCAAGTGCTACTGTAGTTTGTTTAACGCTTGGTTGAGGTGTTAATTCCTGAGCAATTTGTGTTTGAATTTTTTTTAATGTTTCATCATCCAACAAACTCTCTAAAGAGGTTTCCTGAGCTGTGATTGGTTGTATCGCATCAGGCAAAATGGCTTTTTCAGTCGGTGAAAAGGGCTGTTTTAAGAGCAGTTTTCTTTGCTGATCATAACAATTATCAGTTGTAGACTGAGTAGGTTGTTTGTCTTTAAGCTCTTTCTCTAATCTATTCACTTTGTATTGCAATAGATCTAAAGCTTTTGTGAGTTCTGCAATGCGATCTTTAAGATATAAATTAGGTTGCCGAATGAATATCAGCCATAAGCCTATTGCAGCGATGATGAATATTAATATTTCGCCCATTGTATATTTCCTTGAAGGGATTATTATTTTTATAATTATACGTTGTTTTATTATTTGGTAAATGAAATTAAAATTTAATAGACAATAAAAAAAGCAGATCGTGTGATCTGCTTTGATTAAACATTAATTCAATGGAATGATTAAAGCTACAGTTTCTTTTTATTCAGCAATAACGAGTTAGTTAATACACTCACGGAGCTGAATGCCATTGCACCACCTGCGATGATTGGATTCAATAAACCAAAGGCTGCAAATGGAACGCCAACTGTGTTGTATAAGAATGCCCAGAAAAGGTTTTGGCGAATCTTCTTCATTGTTTCTTTGGATAATTGCAATGTACGGTCCACATTGATGAGATCACCATTCATGATGGTGACATCTGCACTTTCAATCGCAATATCTGTACCTGTGCCCATTGCAATACCGATATTAGCTTGTGCCAATGCAGGTGCATCATTCATACCATCGCCAATCATTGCAACTTTTAAACCTTTATTTTGAAGCTCTTTCACATAATTTGCTTTATCTTCTGGTAATACTTCAGCAAAGATATGAGATTCATCTAAGTTAACTTGTGAGCCAATATAAAGGGCCGTGCGCTTATTATCGCCTGTCATCATATAAACTTGGATGCCTTTATCTTGTAAGCGTTTCACAGCTTCAGCTGTTGTTTCCTTAACTTGATCGGCTACAGCAATTAAACCAACTAATTGTTGCTCTGATCCTAATAACATTACAGTTTTACCAGTGCTCTCTAATTGCTGAATCAAATCAATATGAGCATCAACATTGATGTTTTGTTGATCCATGAAGCGCTTTGCACCCACAAAATACGTTTTGCCATCAAAGTTGCCCGAGATACCAAATCCTGTATGAGATGTAAATTGATCAACAGCTTTTGTCGTAATTTCTTGCTCATTTGCATAGTTCACAATTGCTTTAGCTAAAGGATGCTCTGAGAAAATTTCTAGTGATGCCAAAATGGTTAATATATTTTGATCATCATTCGTGAAAGATTTGAAGTCAGTGACAACAGGTTTACCTTCTGTTAATGTCCCTGTTTTATCTACGATTACAGCATCAATGGTTGCTGCTGTTTCTAATGCTTCACCATTTTTGATTAAAATACCATATTGAGCACCTAAACCTGTACCTACCATAATTGCCGTTGGCGTTGCTAAACCTAAAGCACATGGGCAGGCAATAACAAGAACAGATACGGCATGAATGATTGCAAGAGTTGAATCTTTTGTAATATACCAAGTAATTAACCATGTCAAAATTGCGATAGCAATCACAGTTGGTACAAAGTACGCTGAAATTGTGTCAGCTAATTTCTGAATTGGCGCACGGCTACCTTGCGCATCTTCCACCATTTTAATGATTTTAGATAATGTACTGTCATTGCTTGCTTTCAATACTTTTGCAGTCAATGTACCTGTACTATTCATCGTACCGCTGAAAATAACATCACCAGCATTTTTTTCAACAGGCAAACTTTCGCCCGTTAACATACTTTCATCAATGGATGTATAGCCTGAAACAACTTCTGCATCCACAGGGATTGAACGACCTGGTTGAATTAAAATTAAGTCTCCAATTTTAACTGCTTCAACAGGCACTTCTTTTGGTTGATTGTTTTCATCTAAAACCAAAGCTGTTTTAGGTTGAAGATCTAATAATTTTTTCAATGCATTGTTAGTGCGTGATTTCGCAAAATGCTCGAGGTATTTGCCTAATAATACTAAGGTAATAATGACAGCACTTGCTTCGAAATATAAATGGCCCGCAGGTTTACTGAAGAAGCCATTATAGATACTTAATAAGTATGCACTTGTTGTACCAATCGCAATCAATACATCCATCGTGGCAGAACCATTTTTAAGGGATAAATAAGTTCCCTTATAAAAGCGTGCACCAATATAAAATTGTACAGGCGTTGTTAATAATAGTTGAACCCAAGGATTATGTAAAAAGTGAACCCAAGCTGCATCCACTTTAAACATTACTGCAAACATTGCGATTACCATTGGTAAAGATAAAACTGTACCAAGGATTAATTGGAATTTAAGTAATTTAAACTCTTTAGCTTGTGCTTTTTCTACAGAATCCTGATTTTCTGCAAGATCTAAAATAGCGCCATAGCCAGCTTTTGCAACGATTCCTTCAATTGTTTCTGGTGTCATAACATTTGAATCAAATGAAACAACCGCTTTCTCTGTCGCAAAATTCACATATGCATTTGTGATGCCTTCTTTCTTATTTAAGGCTTTCTCAATGCGAGCAGAACAGTTAGTGCAGGTCATTCCCGTGATGGCAAATGTTTCTTGGCGAATTGTTTCATTTGAGCTCATATTATGCTTCCTTTACGTCAAATCCGATATTATCAAATTCTTCAATGAGTTGAGCTGTGTTCACAGAATCATCAAACTCAATGACAGTCGTTTTTGTTGGGATATCAGATGTCACTGAATGTACACCTGAAACAGCGCTTAATCCTTTTTCAATGGATGAAGTGCAATGACCACAACTCATTTCTGGTACAGAAAATGTAACTTTATTCATACGATTTCTCCTTATTTATGCTCTGAGAGCAACAATCATCAAGACAAGTGCATTGACCTTTAATGCAATTACACGGGACTTTATCAAGTGAAACTAATGCTTTTTTCTCTGCTGATGCAAAGATTAAAGCTATATCGCTGTGTGAAAGAGGATTTTCCTCAATCAATGCAGCAATATATTTGCCCATTTTTGTGGAACAAATATGGTGAGCCAATTCAGCACGAGTTTGTTGTAGTGACTCTTTTTCTGAAATGGTAGGGAAGTAACGATAGCGATTACCTTCAACATGTTTGCCGACATAGCCTTTATTCACTAAACGAGAAATTAAGGTTTTAACTGTGGAAGGTTTCCATTCAAATTTCTCAGACAATAATGTAGTGACATCATTGCTGTAGCATTCGCCTTGTGTCCAAAGGATGCGCATCACTTCCCATTCTGTTTTTGAAATCTTAATGTGTGACATTCATCTATCCTAAAATTAACCGACTACACTTGTAGACGTTATGATGTAAATGATAATACTTATTGGAAATAATGCAAATGTTTTTAAGTTTATTATTGAATATAATTGTATTTTTAAGTTAAAATTATCGCTTGAACACAACGAAAGCCTAACAAAGGAACTCCGTGATGAAAAATATAAAAGGTTTTAGCTTAATTGAATTAATGATTGTTGTGGCGATAATTGGGATCTTAACAATGATTGCTTATCCTAGTTACCAAGACTATGTCACTAAAGCTAAAGTTTCAGAAGCATTATCACTGGCAGGTGCATATAAATCAGCAATTGTTGAATTTACAGCCACACAAGATAGCTCAAAATGTCCTAGCAATAGAACTTCAAGATATCTTTCAGGGGAAGAAGTCATTGATCCATCTTTACCCGCACCATTACAATTTGGAAATAAGAGTATCCATGCGATGATTTTTGGCAAAAGTTTACAGAGTAAAGGTACATGTGGTATTTGGATTCAGTTTAGTGAGAATCATCCCAAAGGCGTGGCGAGGCAATATATTTTAATTCGTGAAGCTCAAGCAGCACCAACGGCAGCTGATGAGAAAGCTCAACGTAAAGAAGGAAGTAGTGAATGGGTGTGTGAAACTAGAATACCTAAACGATATCTTCCTTCTGTATGTAATGTAGAAGCAAATGTCAGTATTAATTATGATGGCTCTTTACAGCATAACCCTATGTATTAATAGAGCTTAGTTGAAAGCCTAGCATTGCTAGGCTTTTCTTTCTGTTATTAGAAATTAGAGTGCTTTAATCGCTTCAATCACTGCTTCTGCATGTTCTGCAACTTTCACTTTGCGCCATTCTTGGAGAAGGTTTCCTTCTTTATCCAATAAGAAAGTACTGCGCTCAATGCCAAAGCCCAATTTACCAAACATGCTTTTTTCTTTAATGACTTTAAAAGCATTGCAAACTTGGCTCTCTTTATCTGAAATCAGTGGAAATTCAAGGTTATATTTATCTACAAATTTCTGATGCGATCCCACTGAATCACGAGAAACACCTACAATTGCTGTATCCAATGATTGCAATGTTGCCAAATGCTCCTGGAATGCTTTTGCTTCATTCGTGCATCCTGGCGTATTATCTTTAGGATAAAAATAAACCACCAAATATTTTGCTGTGCCAACGATATCACTCAAAGATTGCTCTTCTGATTGCGTTGGGAATTTGACATTCCAAAGGGATTGGATCGTAATAGACTCTGACATAATGCTCTCCTAAGTGAGTAAAATATTATGAGATAATAACAGAAAATAATTGATGGATGACCAATAAGCATGACCAAGATTTTAGTCGTTGAAGATGAAAAAAGCATTGCAGATACAATATTGTTCGCATTACAACAAGAAGGCTTTGAATGTGATTGGGTGACTTTAGGTTCTCAAGCGCTCGAAAAGCAGCAAAGTGATGCTTATGATTTTTGGGTGTTAGATGTTGGTTTACCTGATTTAAATGGCTTTGAAGTGTGCAAACAACTTCGTAAATTCTCTGAAATTCCAGTGATTTTCCTAACTGCACGTGATAATGAAATTGATCGAATTGTAGGTTTAGAAATTGGTGCAGATGATTATATTGGTAAGCCATTCAGCCCAAGAGAGTTAGTTGCTCGTGTTAAAGTAATTTTAAAACGTGTTCAACCAATAGATAATAAAACTGTATTGGAAGAACCAAGTTTAAGTACAGGTTTCTCAATAGATGAAACATGCTTTGCAATTACTTATGATCAAGAGCGATTATCTTTAACGCGCCATGAATACCAAATCTTGTCCCATTTATTGAATCATCCCAAGCAGATTTTAAGCCGTGATCAATTATTGAATGCTGTGGGCGTTTCTGCCGATGCCAGTTATGAGCGTACGATTGACACACACATTAAAGCCATTCGTGCCAAATTACGTGAGATTAATCCTGAATTGGATGTGATTAAAACTCATCGTGGTTTTGGCTACAGTTTTGAGTTGGATAATTAAATATGGCGATCTCCAAGCGGATATTCATCTTCTATTTTCTCTTTGTAGCGCTGTGCGGTTATTTCATGGTGCATCTATTTTCACGCCAAGTTTATCCAAGTGTGCGCCAAACAACAGAAGAAACGTTGGTGGACACAGCGAACCTTTTAGCAGAAATTGTGGCATTTGATCTACAAGATGAAAAGATTACACCAGAGTATTTACAGCAAAGAATGTTGTCGTATCAACAACGCGATCCTAAAGCGAAGATTTGGGATGTGGAAAAAAGTGATGTGAGCTTGAATGTTTACATCACAGATAAAAATGGCATTGTTCTGTTTGATTCAGAGAATCACGCAGTTGGGCAGGATTACTCGCAATGGCGAGATGTTTATCTCACATTGCATGGGCAATATGGTGCGAGAAGCTCTAAAGGTACTTCCAAATACGATATTAAAGGCGTTTCCTCCATTATGTATGTGGGTGCACCGATTTATCACAATGGTGAGATCATTGGCGTATTAACTGTTTCTAAGCCGAATAGTACAACGGATGCTTATATTGCGAGTGCAAAATCAGAGCTCACTTTTTTTGCTTTGATTCTGTTTGGCACAAGCATTGTGGTTGGGGCGATTTTATCGTGGTGGTTAGGTTTTTCATTCAGAAAACTGATTGATTATGCAAAAAAATTGGGTAAAGGCGAGCGAGAAGTTCAGCCACAATTTTATGGTAAAGATTTAAATGTACTGGCTTCAACGTTATCTAATCTACGTGAAGAGTTGGATGGTAAGGAATACGTTGAGCATTATGTGAATACATTAACTCATGAATTAAAAAGCCCATTGGCTGCCATTCGTGGTGCAAGTGAACTATTGCAGAATGATATGGATAAAGAAACTCAACGTAAATTTTTGGGGAATATTGAACGAGAAAGTGCACGCTTACAAAATTTGATTGATCGTGTATTAAAACTCAGTATGGTTGAGAAAAAACAATCATTAGAATCAAATCAAATCTTGAATTTATCGGCGTTGATGAATGAGGTTCTAGATGGCTTTGCACCATTGATTCAGCAAAAGAGCATTAATATTCAATGTAATCTACCGCAGAATTTAATTTTTATTGGTGATCACTTTTTAATGACACAAGCATTATCCAATATTATCAGTAACGCAATCGATTTTATGCCAAATCAAGGGCGGTTGAGCATTGATGGAAAGCTACATAATCATCACATTGAGATTAATATTCATAATGAAGGTGCGCAAATTCCTGATTATGCATTATCACGTTTATATGAGCGATTCTATTCTTTACCTCGCCCAGATTCAGGCGAGAAAAGTACAGGCTTAGGATTAAACTTTGTGAAGGAAATTATCGCTTTGCATAAAGGTGAAATTCTTATCGAAAACAAAGATAATGGCGTGAACGTTTGTATTCATATTCCAGAAGGGCATCGCTAAATGAATATTCATCCTCTATTTATCACTATTGGTTTGCTAACTTTGAGCAATGTATTTATGACATTTGCTTGGTATGGGCATTTAAAATATATGCATTCTCGTGCTTGGGTGATTGCGGCCTTAGTGAGCTGGGGAATTGCGCTCTTTGAATATTTATTGCAAGTGCCAGCCAATCGTATTGGTTATGAAGTGGCAACGGCAGGGCAACTCAAAATTATTCAGGAAGTTTTGAGTTTATCGGTATTCATTCCATTTTCGCTATTCATATTGAAAGAGCCATTTAGACTAGATTATATCTGGGCAGGGTTGTGTTTATTAGGCGCTGTATTTTTCATGTTCCGCAAAGAAATAATGAGTAGCTTCATCTAATTATGGTAGGATTTCTGCCCATTATTTTATGAATAGTATTCAATCGTAGACTCAACTCAAATGAACAATAAACTTTCTTTCTCCGCATATTTAACCATTGGCTCGATGTTATTTGGGCTTTTTTTTGGTGCAGGTAATCTAATTTTCCCAATTCACATGGGACAAGAAGCAGGCGCTTCCACTTATATCGCAACATTTGGCTTCATTTTAACGGGCGTTGGCTTACCATTTTTGGGCGTGCTTGCCATTGGTTTTTCTAAAAGTAATGGTTTGTATGATTTATCAAGCCGTGTTTCACGGAAATATGGTTTGTTCTTTACGATGGCTTTGTATTTAACGATCGGGCCATTTTTTGCATTACCAAGAACAGCAACTGTTTCCTTTGAAATAGGTTTTACACCATTTTTAAGTGCAGATATGTTGGGCTATGGTTTATTAGCATTTTCCTTAGTTTTCTTTTTCTTGAGTTGGCTATTGTCTTTGAACCCAACGAATATCATGGTTTGGGTTGGCAAAGTGCTCAATCCTTTATTCCTTGTTTTTTTGGCATTTTTGATTGTCAGTGCTTTTGTGAAGCCAATGGGCGCGATTGAAACATTGCCTGTTCATCCAAGCTATCAGCAAAATGCTTTCTTTAAAGGATTTACAGAAGGCTATAACACAATGGATGCTCTGGCTTCCTTGGCTTTCGGGATCATTGTTGTGAGTGCAATTAAACGTTTTGGTGTCACAAACCCAACAGATATTGCCAAAGATGTGATGAAGTCAGGTTTTATAAGTGTAGTTTTGATGACATTGATTTACGGTTGCTTGGCATATATTGGTGCTACAAGTTTAAATGTATTTCCATTATCAGCAAATGGTGGCATTGCATTAGCACAAGTTTCTCAACACTATTTTGGTTTCTTAGGTTCGATTTTATTGGCGATCATTGTGACGATTGCCTGCTTAAAAACAGCGATTGGTTTAATCACAGCTTGCTCTGACATGTTCCATGAACTGTTTCCGTCCATTTCTTATCGTAACTTTGTGCATGGCTTTAGCATCGCAGGTTTATTGGTTGCAAATGTTGGTTTAACTTCGATCATTCAAATCTCTGTGCCAGTGTTGATGTTCTTATATCCATTAGCGATCACGTTAATCTTATTGGCATTGTTATCGCCATTGTTTCAACATAAAAGAATTGTGTACCAATGCACGACTATTTTCACATTACTTGCTGCGATCATTGAAGGCTTAAAAGCAACGACAGATGTGATCAGCAAGAATCCAATTGTATTGAATATCACTTCATCTGTGGATAGCATTTTGCCATTTTCAGATATCAATATGGGCTGGATTACACCCGCATTAATTGGACTTGTGATTGGCTGGGCTTTGAGCTTTAAGCAGCAAACACTGAATTAAACTGAATTAAAGGCTAATACAGATTGTTAAAAGCAGATTTGGTTAAGTCTGCTTTTTTTGTATTTGTAATGTTTACATAAAGAAGCACATTTGCCATTTTTTCTTTAATTTATCCTTCCACCACGCAACGAGATAATAACCAATCTTGAGAGATCTCTGCCTCATCCAAGGCTTTCTTTAAGCGATTACTTATAAAGAAACTTCGCAATAAACGAGAATCTGCCCATAGATCTAATCCAGTATCTAAAATGGCGGAATTAATTACAAAACCATCATCAATAATGTTCAGGCTTTCTTGAGGAATCATTCGTTTGGCTGGGTTTTTAGACCATCTTATACTTTTACTTTTTTCAAAATTACAATGCATATTGGTTTCTGCAATATTGAGGAGATACAGAGTGCAGCCACCTTCAATATGCTCACCTGAAACAGCATCATAAGGATCTAATTTGATAACTGCTGTATTGCCTAAGTTATACCGTTGTAAAACTTGGGCTGCCTTATTATTAATAAAAATAAACTGACTTACTCCCATAAAAATACTTCTATTACATATTAAAGGCCACTCGGGCATTTTATAAAAACGAGTCGGAACATATTCAGGGGCTAATGGTTTTTTCTCACTGAACATATCAATTAATTTATTGTAGTTATTGCTATTTATTTTATATTCATATTCAACTTTTTTACCATCTTCATCTGATAATATATGCCTATATTGAATTATTAATCGCGAATCAATTTTTCCTTCTACAAATAATTTATAATCTAACCATCCAAGATCTTGGTTTCTTATGAGGTTACTAATCCATACATATGGCATTATTCTTTTTTCCTTAAAATTTTTATTATTTTAATAAATTACTATCTATGTTCAGAATGGATCATTATTATTCTACTCATGGAAAATGGCAATCTGAATGGAGACAATCTTCACATAAAAAACACATTCGCCACATTATCTCTTCATATTGGTATCAGAGAATAAACCATCAAAATTCAATGATGGAGAGATAATGAATAATTTAACAAAAAAGATGATATCCATGCTTGTGATCATCGTCGTGCTATTGATCGGCATTGGCATGATCAGTTCCTTGATCAACGAGCGAATGTATCTCAAAAGCAGTGTTGAAGAAGATATTGCAAAAAGCTCGGTAAGATCACAAACTTTGGCAGGGCCTGTTATTACAGTGCCATATTCAGTGACAACGTATGATAGTGATCGAAAAGTTTATGTCCAATCAAATGAAGCTTTATATTTCTTTCCTGATCAATTAAATATTGCGGGCGATTTAACGACAGAAGAAAGATATCGTGGAATTTATAAAGCAAATTTATATACATTTAAAGGTCAATTAACAGGGCAATTCACTTTACCTAAAAACTTAGGCTTAAAAGATTCCACCAATAATTATGAAATTGGCGAACCGTATATTGCAATGCGCGTTTCAGATATTCGCGGTATTGGTAATACAACTGAAATGAAACTGAATGGCAGTAAAATGACATTATCACCATTAAGTGCACGTGGTTATTTGTCAGAAGGTGTTAAAAGCTCTTTAACCAATGTTGATTTACAAAATGGCGGTGTGATTAAGTTTGATATCAATTTGGAATTAATGGGCACTTCGCGCTTAAATTTCTTATCGGCAGGTAAAGAAACAACAGTAAAGCTCAATGGTATCTGGCCACATCCAAGTTTTATTGGCAATGCATTGCCAAAAGAGCGAACAGTGAGCGATCAATCTTTCCAAGCAACTTGGGAAGTGAATCAATTCTCTAATATTACACCTGCTGCTTTGATGAGTTGCTGGCAGACAAGCGAAAGTTATTGTGAAACCAATAACATCACAAACTTTGGTGTAGATTTGGTGGATCCTGTGGATCATTATCGTAAAAGCGATCGTGCAGTAAAATATGCAATTCTATTCATTGGTTTAACATTTGCAGGTTTCTTTGTATTTGAAGTGATGCGCGGCATGAACATTCATGCGATGCAATATGCTTTAGTTGGCTTTGCATTAGTTTTATTCTTCTTATTACTCATTTCATTATCCGAACATATTGGCTTCTTATTAGCTTATTGGATTGCTTCAATATCGTGCATTGGCTTAATTACTTATTACATGCACAGCGTATTGAAAGATAAAAAACTATCGTTAAGCTTTGCAGGATTATTGGCGCTGTTATACATCATGTTATACATATTGTTGAATGGCGAAGAATACAGCTTATTACTAGGATCAATCTTATTATTCTTGGCAATCAGCGCAACGATGATTCTCACAAGAAATGTGGATTGGTATGCGCTATCGCAAACAAGTTCTGTTATTAAGAGAAGAAAAGTAGAGGAAAATGATCATGAGAACTAGAGGATTACGAGAAGATCGAGCAATGAAAAATGCACTAAGAGCATTTATATTGAGATTTCATTTAAAACATAAAGCGAAATAAGTCATTTACATAAAGCACTCAATTTCTGAGTGCTTTATTTTTTGATGAATTGTATTGCTAATCTTAATAATCAAACAAAACAAAAACTCTCTTCAATTTTGGTAATTCTTTGCTACATTAGATATAGACGTTTCCATCTCAGAGCTTTCTCAATATGTCCTCTTTTGTTTATTCATTCTTTCAGCAAATTTATGCGCTATTGCCATTCTTTATATTAATCGGATTAGGCTATTATCTGGTGCGATTTAGGAAATGGCCGAAAGATTTCACGAGAGGGTTAACACGATTCTTATTTAATTTAGCCATTCCCATTATGTTATTTGGTGTGATGAGCAAATTCCATGAACAAGAAGATGTCGATCCGAAATTGATATTGGCATATTTTGGCGGTTCTTTTATTCTGTTTTTTATCGCACATTTCTTTTCCAAAAAAGCTTTAAAACTCACATCTCGAGCGAGTTCTGTATTCGGTGTTGGCACGATCTTTGCCAATAATGTGATGATTGGCATCCCGATCTTAATGCTATTTATGGGCGATGATGCAATTGCAGTTTCTGCAATGATCATTTCATTCAATGCATTGCTGCTATGGAGCTTAGTTTCTTTCTCAATCGAATGGGCAGATCATGGTTCATTTTCAATAAGAGGAATGGCGGCGACTTTTAAAGGCGTATTGAAAAATCCTGTAGTGATCGGAATTATGCTTGGGCTATTAGCAAGTTATGTTCGTTTACCTATTCCACAGTTTGCAGGCAAAACGATTTCAATGTTCTCAGATATGGTTGCACCGTTATCATTATTAGTGCTTGGTATGGGATTGGCGGAATATCGTATTGGTTCTAGCTTAAAAGTCAGCATGTTTTTAGTATTCTTTAAGTTGGTACTGCATCCATTGGTGATCTGGCTCTGTGCATTGGCTTTAGGCTTACCTGCTTTTGAAACCAAAGCAATTGTGATTTTAGGTTCCTTGGCAGCAGGGATGAATGTGTATTTAATGGCGTTAAAGTTTGAAGAAATCGAAGATGCAGTTGCATCTGGCATTGTATTGTCGACATTGTTATCTGCCATTACAACACCAATTATTTTGCTTTTAATGCCGTGATTCATTAGCATATCGCGGTTCCATTGTGGTTCGAAATCCTCCCACACAAAAAAACTAAGGAGTTTTTATGTCAAATACTGAAGGTTTAACGTTACTTGGCAATCAGAAAACAGAATATTCTGATCGCTATAATCATGCTGTTTTGGAAGCATTTGATAATGCACATCCAAATAGCAATACATTTGTGAAATTTAATTGTCCAGAATTTACGGCATTGTGTCCAATGACAGGCCAACCTGATTTTGCCACAATTTATATCAGCTACATTCCTGATCAAAAAATGGTAGAAAGCAAATCATTGAAATTGTATTTATTCAGCTTTCGCAATGAAGGAAGTTTTCATGAAGATTGTGTGAATAAAATGTTGAAAGATTTGGTGGATTTATTGCAACCAAGATACATGGAGATTTGGGGTAAATTCACACCACGCGGTGGGATTTCTATAGATCCTTATGTGAACTATGGTATGCCTAATAGCCGCTGGGCTGAGTTTGCTGAGACTCGTTTATTGAATCACGATTTGTATCCTGAAAAGATAGATAACCGATAATTCTATTTACAAATTTATACGATATTATTGATATACTAGCTAAGTCTTTTGACATTAATTTATTAAGGAAAAACATCGTGAAAAAATTATTATTATCCGTGTGTTTAGGTTCATCATTAATCTTCTCTTCTGCAGCATTTGCACAAACTGCTTCAGAGCAAAGCATTAAGCAATTAATCGTTGAAACTGGTGCAGCAGAAATGGGCACGATGGTTTTTGATCAATTGTTAGGCCAGTTAAAAGCAGCTGGTGCAACTGATGCACAAATCGCAGAAGTTAAAAAAGAGTTTAATGTTGATCAATTAGTAGATTTATTAGTACCTGTTTATCAAAAACAATTTACTGAAGAAGATGTAAAAGCATTCTTAGAATTCTATCAATCTCCAGCAGGTAAAAAATTAGTTGAGAAACAACCAGCAATCATGCAAGAATCTATGGTGATTGGTCAGCAGTGGGGAATGGGCATCGCTCAGAAAATCCAAGCGATTTTGTCTAAATAACACTGTTGTATAAAGCATCAAAACCCGTAATTGAAAAATTGTGGGTTTTTTTATGGGAAAAATTATTGTAAACCTTCGTCTTACTCTCATTAAAGAGTGAGACTATGTAGTTATTAATAGAGCTATTTCTATATAAATTAGTGATATCAGTTGGATTATGTAAAAGGTAACAAGATCATTGTGTTTGTCTGAAAGTAAGTGCTAGAATGATAACTTTTAGTGTTTTTAACTACGGTTTTAGCGGAATATTATGGAAAAGACATATCAGCCAAGTGCAATTGAGTCAAAGTGGTACGGTTTTTGGGAATCTAATAATTTTTTTAAAGCATCAGGCGATGTCTCAAAGCCTGCTTATTGTATAGTCATCCCACCACCAAACGTCACTGGTACTTTGCACATGGGACATGCTTTCCAAGATACGATCATGGATTTATTGATCCGTTATCATCGTATGAAAGGCGATAATACTTTGTGGCAACCTGGTACGGATCATGCTGGTATTGCAACGCAAATGGTTGTTGAGCGCCAATTAAACCAAAAAGGTTTAACACGCCACGATTTAGGTCGTAACAAATTTGTTGAAAAAATCTGGGAATGGAAAGAAGAATCAGGTGGTGCAATCATGCAGCAGCTTCGTCGTATGGGCGCAAGTGCGGATTGGTCACGTGAACGCTTTACGATGGATGAAGGTTTATCTGAAGCAGTTAAAAAGACATTCGTAGATTTATATGATCAAGGTTTAATCTATCGTGGTAAGCGTTTGGTGAACTGGGATCCAAAATTAAAAACTGCGGTTTCGGACATTGAAGTTGAATCTTTGGAAGAGCAAGGTTCATTGTGGCATTTGCGTTATCCAATTGCTGGTACAAATGAAGTTTTAGTAGTTGCAACAACTCGTCCAGAAACAATGTTGGGTGATACAGCAGTTGCTGTTAATCCTAATGACGAGCGTTATACACATTTAGTGGGCAAAATGATTGATTTGCCATTAACAGGTCGTCAAATCCCAATCATTGCAGATGATTATGTGGATCAAGAATTTGGTACAGGTTGTGTGAAAATCACGCCAGCGCACGATTTCAATGACTATGAAATGGGTAAACGTCATAACTTACCAATGATCAACATCCTAACAGATGATGCACAAATCAATGATGAAGCACCAGAAGCTTATCGTGGTATGGATCGCTTTGATGCACGTAAACAAGTGGTTGCAGATTTTGAAGCGGCAGGTTTACTAGAAAAAATCGAACCACATACATTGAAAATTCCTCGTGGAGATCGTACTGGCCAAGTGATCGAACCATACTTAACAGATCAATGGTATGTTGATGCTAAAACAATGGCAAAACCTGCGATTGAAGCAGTTAAATCAGGTGAAATTAAATTCGTACCTGAAAACTGGGAAAAGACATATTTCGAATGGATGAACAACATTCAAGATTGGTGTATTTCTCGTCAATTATGGTGGGGACACCAAATTCCTGCTTGGTATGATGAAGAAGGCAACATTTATGTTGCGCATGATGAAGCTGAAGCACGCACTAAATATAACTTGGATGATCGCCCATTAAGACAAGACGAAGATGTGTTGGATACATGGTATTCATCAGCATTGTGGCCGTTCACAACTTTAGGTTGGCCTGAAAATACAGAAGAGCTCAAAACTTTCTATCCAACATCTGTGTTGGTAACAGGTTTTGACATCATTTTCTTCTGGGTTGCGCGTATGATTATGATGGGTAAACATTTCATGCAGGAAATTCCTTTCCATGAAGTTTATATCCACGGTTTGGTACGTGACCAAGATGGTCAGAAGATGAGTAAATCTAAAGGTAACGTTTTAGATCCAATCGATTTGATTGATGGTATTGATCTAGAAAGTTTGGTAACAAAACGTACTTCAGGTTTGATGCAGCCACAAATGGCAGAGCGCATTGAAAAATCAACGCGTAAAAACTTCCCTGATGGTATCAAAGCTTATGGTACAGATGCATTGCGTTTTACATTCACAGCGCAAGCAACGAATGGCCGTGATGTAATCTTTGATGTTGGCCGTGTTGAAGGTTATTCAAACTTCTGTAACAAGATCTGGAATGCTGCGCGTTTCGTATTCATGAATGCAGAAGATAAATTGATTACGGATAATCCTGCTGCGCGTTCGCACATTGACCATTGGATTTTATCTCGTTTAACTTTTGTTAATAAAGAAGTTGAGCGTCATATTGAACAGTATCGTTTCGACTTAGCAACACAAACATTGTACGACTTCATTTGGAATGAGTTCTGTGATTGGTACTTAGAATTGACTAAACCAATCTTGAATGGTGATTTCAGTGATGAAGCAAAAGCGGCAACACGTCATACATTAATGTTTACGTTGGATGCGATTTTAAAAATGCTACACCCGTTCATGCCATATATTACAGAAGAAATTTGGCAGCAATTGGTTGTGATTGCACCTGCGTTCAAACAAACTGACGGTTTGATTGTTGCAGAATATCCATCAATGGATGTGCGTAATGAAGCATTGGAAGCTGACATTGTTTGGTTGCAATCGGTATTATTGGAAGTTCGTCGTATTCGTGCGGAAATGAATATTGCACCAGGTAAACCTTTGCCTGTGTTATATGAGAATGCATCTGAAGAAGATCAGCGTCGTATTGCTGAAAATGAATTGTTCTTATTAAAAATGGGGCGTTTAGAATCATTGGTTGCTTGTAATGGTGATGCGCCAGAGTCAGCAGTTGCGGTTGTTGGCAAAATGCGCTTGATGATCCCATTGGCAGGTTTGATTGATAAAGAACAAGAGTTAACGC
>JBEBSR010000031.1:0-31857 GCA_040394195.1 Wohlfahrtiimonas larvae
AATTTTTAATTTAGGTTCACAATCGGAATCTAAGTCATTATCCCAATAAAATAAGTCTTCCGTAAATGCATTGTAATAAAGAATTTTTTCACGTGGCAGTTCATTAGATTCATCTTCATTATAATTTTTAGGAGCAATAAACTCTTTAAACTCACGAGATAAACGTGTTTTACCTGTACCATTAAATGCATAAATTAATTGTACTTTTTTATTAGTATTTTTTAAGTTTTGAGCAATTTCTGCTAATTCTTTACCTTCTGATACTTCAGCCGCCATCATTTCGCCTCTTCATGCTTCGGAAAACTCAACAATAAATCACGATAATACTCATATTGCTGTTGTCTTAATTCAATTTCTCGTGGTAAGCCTTCAGTAATAGAATTGGTCAAAACATCAAATTTATCTAAAATTTCAACAATTCGAGCTTGTTCATCTAATGACGGTATTGGAATAGGATATTTTTTAATGATGCCTGAATTCAAATCACACCTAGCCCCCTGCCCTAAAGATTTTAATTGTTCGTATTCTTTTACAACCCAATAATAAACATATTTATAATTTGCATACTTTGGGTTAATTTCAAGATTGCAACAGTGTTGGTTAGTCGTTAATGGTATTTTATTGATTGCGGATCTACCAGCCGTTGCACCCGAAATAGCAACAATTACACAATTTGATGGAATCCACTTTGCAGATGACTCATTTAACCCTAATTTTGTGATTTTGATATCTGTATTAAAAATTTCAGCAAACCGAACTTCTTGAGTTCTAAGCCATGGTATTTCCCCACCGTAATAATCTTCACGAGTTGATAGAGGTGTTCCTCCCGATGAAACTTTAAGAGAAATATCATCTAATGTTTTCCACTCAACATCATCCCCAAACGTCAGCAATTCATCACGATAATATTCATATTGTTGTTTTCTTGCTGTAAACTCCGCTGTAAGCTCCGCTGTAAGCTCGGTGAATTTATCGAGTATGTCAACGATTTTTTGTTGGATTGGAAGCGGTGGGATTGGGATTAAATATTTTTCAGTATCGGGAGTAGAAATCTGTGGCATTTGCATTTTACTGCCAATTTTTTGAAAGTAATCTTCATTGCATTTTAAAAAGTAATAGACATATTTCACTTCTACATTTTTATCTTGTGTATGATATGACCACATTTCATTTTTATGTGAAAAAGGCTGATCATAATATTCAAACTCAATAACTCCACGAGATTTAACAATAATTGATGGCTCTCTATTAATATCTTTTTCAGGTATATCTTCAAAATTAAAATAAGCAACTGTTTTACCACCTGCAAATATTTTCAAAGGAGCATTATCTTTATGCAACTCCTTCATTTTAGCAGCTGTTATTTGCGTTCCTTTCGTTCTTACAAGCACTTTCCCCAAAGGCTTCCATTCAACATTAAGGCAATTTAGGATTTCATCGAGAAACTTGCTTTTAATATCCATCATGCTTCAATCTCCGCAATAATGGCATCAATATCACTGCGTAATTGGTCGATTTTTTGTACTGTAGTTTTAAGTTCTGCATTCAATTCAGTGATATTCACTTTAATGCGTGTATCTTTCGCTTCAATATAAGATGTTACAGCAAGATTGTAATCATTCGCTACAACTGCATCATAATCAATCAACTTCGCTACATGCTCTACATTCTCTTTTTCAGCAAAAATATCCAAAATATTTTGGATATGATCTTTAGTCAATTCATTATTATTGGTAACTTTCTTAAAAAACTCTTCACCACTTGCATCGATAAAATGAATATCAGTATTTTTCTTATTTTTTGCTAAAACTAAAATATTCACAGAAATGGATGTACCAAAGAACAAATTAGGCGGTAATGAAATTACTGTTTCAATAAAGTTATTATCAACGAGATATTTACGAATTGTACGCTCTTTCCCACCACGGTAAAAAATACCAGGAAATGTGACGATTGCAGCACGACCTTTCGCTGATAAATAGCTCAACGTATGCATGATGAATGCAAAGTCTGCTTTGGAGTTAGGTGATAAAACACCAGCTGGTGCATATCTTTCATCATTGATCAAAGTTGGATCTTCATCCCCCACCCACTTAATAGAATAAGGAGGATTAGATACAATCGCATCAAATGGCTTATCATCTCCAAATTGAGGATTAAGCAAGGTATCACCGAGCTTAATATTAAATTTATCATAGTTGATGTTATGTAAAAACATATTCATACGAGCTAAGTTATACGTTGTATGATTGATCTCTTGGCCATAGAAACCATCTTCGATGATATGATCATCAAACTGCTTTTTAGCTTGCAACAGCAATGAGCCTGAGCCACATGCAGGGTCGTAAATTTTGTTGATTTTATCTTGACCATGAATGGCAATTTTAGCGATCAAATTAGAAACTGTTTGCGGTGTAAAAAATTCACCACCTGATTTCCCTGCATTGGCAGCATAGTTAGAGATTAAAAACTCATAAGCATCACCAAACATATCAATTTCATTTTCATCAAATTGACGGCCAAAGTTTAATTCTTCAACACCTTTTAACACTGTGGCTAAGCGCTTATTTTTATCTGTAACAGTATTACCTAAGCGATTGCTTGTAGTATCAAAGTCTGCAAATAACCCTTTAATGTCATCTTCTGAGGGAAAACCAATGGCCGAGCTTTCAATGCTTGCAAAAATCTCAGCTAAATCCGTATTGAGTTGATCATTAGTATTGGCATTCGCGGCAACATTAACAAACAATTGACTTGGATAAATAAAGTAGCCTTTGGTTCTAATGGCATCTTCTTTGATTGCATCCGTAATAACTGAATCAGGCATTTCTGCATATTTAATGCTTTCATCACCTGCTTCAATATAAATTGAAAAATTTTCACTAATGAAACGATAGAATAAAGCACCTAGAACATACTGCTTAAAGTCCCAGCCATCAACAGAACCTCTAACTTCACCTGCAATTTGCCAAATTCTGCGTTGTAATTCTTGACGTTGTTGAGTGCTAGTCATGATGTGCTTCCCTATACAGTATGATTCAATCGAAATAACTCACGATCATACCAAAATCAGCCATATTTGAGTAGCACTCAAGCGGTAATGACATAAACCTAATAACATAACTTTTATAAATGAGCTATATCCTCAGGAACTTCGCCAAATCTTTCGATAATATTGATATTATTAATATCACCTGTATCTTCATGATAATGCAACACTCCCACAAGCGTACCGCATTTACGATTTAATAAAGCTTTAGCTACGATTCGAGCCTGCTCCTCTGTTTCATGATCGCTTTGTGAATCATTCACAATTGTAGTGCCCTGCTGAGTTTCTTTCTTAATGAATGTCCAAGCAAAATAGGTTACAGGCATAATATCCCCTCATTATTTTTCTAATATTGATTTATTGTTAGAAAATCGACACATCATTAAAACATGTCGATTTTTTTCATTTATTTAAACATATCATCCAAGCCGATCAGCGATCTCCGTTGCTGTTGGATTGTAATAGATCATTAATGAGCGAGTATCTTTGTGCCCTGTCATCTTTGCTAAATCCAATACATCCAATTTTCGAGCTAATCTTGTACAAGCTTCATGCCTACTATCATGAAAACGTAGATCTTCAATACCCAAATAACGAGTGGCCTTCCTAAAGGTTTGACTAACACTATCAGAAGTAATATCAAATACTTCACCCGTATCTCGTGGATTCATTAATTTAAATAACTGTACAGCTCGTTTAGATAGCGGAATATCTCGATTATCACTATTTTTAGTATCAAAAAGTCTTAAATACTTCTGATCTAAATCGATATGTCGCCAATCAAGTTGCGTAATTTCACTTTGCCTCATAGCCGTTTCCAACGCAATCAAAAAAATTAATCCGACCTTCTGCTTTTGTAGTTTTGGTGGTTCTTCGTTAAATTTAAAATACTCAAGCAATTGTTCTTCTTCCCGAAGTGAAACCCTTCGATTACGTGGCGGTGGTTCAGGTAAAGACTTTAATTCAGTTAAAGGGTTATGATTCGTCCAATTCCAATCTCGCCTTGCAGTTTCAACCACAGAGCGAATTAAAGCTAATTCACGATTTTTAGAAGGATTAGCAATAGGACGCTGATTACGCCACTCAATAATCATTTTCCCTTTCAATTTCATCAATGGCACTTCTTTTGGAAAATAATCTTGCTGCATGATTGCTTTGATTCGATGAGCTTCGTTCCTTTTACCTTTTTTGGTAGGTGTCACTTCACTCAAATAACGCTTCATGGCATCACCTAAAGTCTTATCCTCATCATAATCTTTATCTGCGCCTTCAATAATGGCTTTTTCACGCTGCTGAACCCAAATACTAGCTTCTAGCTTCGTTGGAAAAGACTTATTTTCATTGTAGGTAATATAGTTATGCATCAAACGAATACGAGCATAGTATTTTTTACCACGTTTATTAATTGATCCCATACGGATCCTCCTTACGGCTATCAATGAACGCCTGTACTTCGCTGGCTTTGTACCGAGGGTAACCATTTTTAGTTAAACGGATAGGCTTTGGAAAGTCTGACTGTGTCACAATGCGTTGCTTCACATGCTCTTCAGACATTTTAAAAATTTCTGCCAAATCTTGGACTGTTAATAATGGATCTAAGCGTGTCACAGTTTCTTCTACTACTGTTGTTGTGGTTGTTGTTACTGTATTCATAATATTATTCCTGATCTAATTTTTGAAAAACATAAGCTCGTACAATTCTTGAAGCTTTAGTAGATGTTTTATGCGTATAAAAACGAGAATATGTTTCTTTATTTTTGGCAATAAATTTGTATCGGGTACTCGTTTGCAAAAGCTTTTTAACTTCACGAATATCATCTAGCTGGTAGCGATGTTCAGTTGCTAAGGCATAAAACTGAGTTAAATTAATGGCGATCATTTTAGGATCACATGCGTGATTTACAGGATAGTTTTGTGCAGACAAATTGTCATACACATCCCAAAACTGTTCCAACATAGGATGATCTTGTTTAAGTTCTAAATCTCGTTCAAGAGCTATCTGATCAATGTATGTAAACACTTCATTTTTCACAGACTGATTAAGTGGCACAATCAAGGATAACGCATCCACTAGAGACAACATCAAACCGTGCGTTAAACCAATGCGACCTTCTTTGATACCTAAATCCATAATGCGTTGACGATTAGTTTCAAACGTAGATTGAATAACACGCATCACTTGTAATTCAAGCTTTAATGATGCGATCAGAAATCCTGAAACATCTTCTACAGACAATAGTTCTAAGCGACGAGCCTTAACAGCACGCTCAGGTGTATGCCGAGTTTTATCAAAAGCTACCGAAATCATTCGTGATAATAAAGCTTCTTGATTAAACTTAGAACCCAATGTAATGACTCGATCATTCTGACAAATAATTAATACAGTACGAAACTTAGGTGAGTATGTTTCATTACTCAAGTCCTTTTTAGCCGTCGCTCGTAGTATCCCACCATTGAACGCTGCTTTGAGGTTTTCTAAACTGAACCCCTCGCACTCAATCATAACAACAGGTAAATTGCCTACCTGAGCTAATGTTCTCAGATAGTTGTTTTCTGTGCCCAAGTTAGGATTCGCACCTTCATAATCATGGCGACCCAATAAAGACCATAGAAATCTTAGAATCATAGATTTACCAGAAGACGGATCACCTGTTAATTCCAAAAATGGATAAGCCTTATAAACGCTACGTATTTGTTCAGCGAATAAAGAACCAAACCAATATGCTAGTACAGCTACGCCTTTAACACCGAAGACATCCAAATAATCATCCCACCAATCATTTTGATAATGCATGACAGGATTAAAATCAGGCAAATGAAAAGTTGTTTTCACTCGGATATTATTTGGCAACTCAATATATTCATGTTGATTTGCTTTATAAACTACACCTTTATAAACAGCGAAATCCTTAAAAATGTACGCACCAAACTCTTCGGCATAGCCCATAAAATTTGTTGCTTCAATATTATAAATATTGGTCGTTTTAAGCTTATACAAAGCATCTAGATTTTTAGTCTCACCTGTAAAAGTAGCGCCTGCAATAATGTTCATCACAGTAGTTTTAAATTCACCTGCGCTACTCAGCTGTTTACTAGTGAGAGCTGCGACATTGCGATTTCTATCTGTGCTAACTTCTATAAAATACGATAGATCATTACTACCTAACATCTTTTGAGCATATAAAAATGTAAAGGTACAATTGGCAATCTCGATAATTTGATATTCAGATTGAAATATAGCTAGAGGATCATGGTTTTCGCTTTCCTTTTGCTTCTCATCACGTTTTGCCCAATAGGTTTTATTATCAAATTCAAATATGAATTGATTCACATTATTGTGTTCGTGTATCAAATAAGCTTTCTTTAATACAGATTCAGCCATCAATAATGAACCGTTATACAAATACTCTTCAATATCTTCAGACTTCAAAGCATTTTTCTTATGCTTATCATTCCAAGTATCTTCATCATTGGTTATTGCAACAGAAATAGTTTTAAAGCCTATTGCCTTACACTTTTCAATCCAAGATTTGACTGCCTTCAATCCTCTTTTATCAGAATTCAATGCAATCACAATCGCTAAATTAGGATTCAATTGAAAAATATCAGTTAAAGTTTGTTCAGGAAAGTTATTGGCACTCATCACACTTATAGCTGAAACACCATGCTCCATTAATGCAAGTGAATCAAATATGCCTTCAGTAACATAAAGCTGCTTAATCGAAGTAACATCTAACCGTTCATCTTTCCATGCTAATCCCTTATAGGAATAGCCTGTTTTAAAGCGTGCTTTGTGGTCAAACTTTTCTGTATTTTCGATCAATCGTTCCCAATATCCACCATTGGGCAATGCAAAACGAATTGTTGGCGTATAAGTAGTAGTGGTATAATCACAATAGGCTTCTTGTGTGAATCCTGTGTATCGTGTGTAGTCAAGGCCTCGCTCCTCAGAAAAGTAAGCCTTGGCTATTGCACGATCATCTCCTTGAACTCCTTCCAAACTCTGTTCTAAATCTATATTCCCATCACTTCGATCTAGCACTTCTAATTCTTGAATCGCATCAGAACCCTGTGGCCGATTCATTAACTCATTCATTCAAACTCCTTTTAAAAGTTTCGCTGCGAAACTTTCATCACCTTTATTTCGCAACCAGATTATTTAATTCTTGCGGACAATTATCTATATATTTCAATACATCACTTTTCCTCCATCTGCTTGCTTGTCCACCAATTCTTAAAGGCTTAGGGAAACCATTTTGGTTAATGGCGTTATAAAGCGCACTATTACTTTTTAACCCCAAAATTTTCTTTACTTCATCCCGAGTCCACAGAACATAGTCATCGTTTACTTCTATCATTTTATTTTCCAAGATTTGTACCTCACAATAATTATACATACAATGTATTGTCTTGACATACGATTAAATACAAAGACAGAATAAATACTACAAGTACAGACTAATAAAGTCAACAAATAAAGATTCGCTTAATCATAAAAAATGTAATAGAATTAACAAGATATGCACCGTACTACGGTGCATCGATGAAATTTTCACTAGGTAAATGATATGTCCAAAGCACCACAAATCCGAAAAGAATCAACAACTTTCAGACTAGAACCCATAACCAAGTACACGGCTGAAGTTGGAGCGAGAATTTTGCGTAAAAATTTAACAAATTATATTGAATGGGCTATGGAAGAGAGCTTTAAAAATGTCAAATTTGCGGATGGATCTCCGCTATCAGACCAAATAAATAATCTTTGGGATATTGATGAAGCAGATCGATTCGTCAAACTTGCTTATACCTATCCAACATTATTAAATTATGATGAACAACGATTATTAAAAACTATCAATGAAAACTTTTCTGTATTTAAAAAGAATAAAGAAAACTTTATCGCTTCAAACCCTGAACAAGAAGCTGCCTTTCAAGCAAATCTACCGATGTTAGAATTTATTGACTTCAAAAAAGTTCGTGATCGTTGGGAACATTTAAATAATTATGTATTTGGCAAAGAAGATTTAGATCTTTCCTAAAAAACAAAATAATAAAAAAGCAAAGGCACTGACAAAATCAGTGCCTTTAAATTCATAAGGATAATAAATGTTTAATATTCATCAATCCGTATATAAAGATATATTTATTCGCTCATTAAATAATTTTGAAGAGATGCTTGATAATATCGAAGTAGATCCACAACAATTAAGACTATTCTTTGGTGGAGTTGAATTCTATATTATTATCGATCATATTGACCCTACTGAAGCTAGACACATGATCCTAGGCTATGTGACCGCACTGCTTCATACAGGTGTTATTAATCAAGAATTTTTTAACTTTCTGGAAAAACAGGCTGAACTTATTGGCGAACTCGATCCTTCACTACTCAGCTTTCTTCATACAACGCACTAACCATAATTTTATTCCCAACATTATTAAATTAAACCGTTGAGCATTTATGCGAATAAGTTCTGTCTGGAGCGCTCTCAAAATGAGAGGCACACACAGACATATCTTGCCACTTTTATGAAAGTATATTATTAGTAAACTAAAAGTAACATTTTAAGAAAAAACATAAAAAAGCTATAAAAACAAAAACAACGAAAAATTAATATTCAATATTTTCAATCAGTTGAATTTTTACAAAACAAAAACATATCATTTTTATATCAAAAATTAATTATATAAATATCATATTCACATCAAATATTTCATACATGATAGAATTTAAAATATTGATTGAAAACCTATGATTGGATGATTAAACAGTGACAGAATTAAGTAGATTTATAGACCCTGAAAATTTTCAAGAAGCCATGGAAGCTGTTGCCAGTGATTCATTTAATGATGCATTTTTATCTCACTCATTCATTGATCACTTTAAAAGTTTAGAACCCAAAGAACAGAAATCTTTAAATCGTAATAACCTAAACTTATTATTACCTGTGACATTAAAACTAATGGACAAAGGCTTTTTTAAAACAGATATTCACCGATTCTATGTTAAACGGTACTGGAGCAGTAATTCATACCTTACATTCAACAGAAGGCTATCTACAGACCTTAAAGCAACTTCACAACGAATGACAAAATCTTCTCCCAAGAAAGCATCTAGAGAAGAATATGGACCAATTCGAGTAGGTGATGAACATCCCAATCAATCTGTATTTTCTGGCTTCATTGGTGGTTCACTTGAAGAGACAAGAATACGCTTAAAGGAAGTCGCTAAAAAGCGTGAAGAAAGAAAAAAGCTAAGACAACAGAATTTAAATTAATTGAAAGAAAAGGCTATTTTCACAATAGCCTTTCATGCATCACTTCAAAATTGTGACATCGCCTGCTGCCGCTTCTCTTTCTTCATATTGCTTTATTAGATCAAGCGCTTGCTCATCTGTCATTGTTGGCTTTACTTGCCCTGCTCCTAGAGATTTTTCAGCTTGTTTTAATTCTTGAACTTCAGGCTTTGGATCTTCACCACACCCAACAATCATAAAACCCAACACAACAACAGATAAAAACTTAATTTTTCTCACGACCATTCCTTTATATTTATAATCAACAATCACACAAAAACCATATCTTTAATCTTTGGCTGACCAACTGTAATCACAATAAAATCAAATGGCAAGCTTTAACTATCTATTAAAAAGAAGTAATTTGAGTAACCTTTTTATTTAATTTTCTCAAAACCATTGGTATAGCTATCTTTTAACAAAAAACAAAAGAGTAACTTTTAAGTAACAATGAGTAATATTAGATTACTTATTCATTTAACCTATTGTTTTTATTAAACTCATATATTACTTTTTAAAGAGTAATTTAATTACTTCTAGATTACTTAAAAATTACTTTTTTAAATCTAAAGTAAATATATAAATAACAAATAGTTATATAAAAATTTCCTATAAAGTTACTCAAATTACTTCTTTTTAGACATATACCAAAAAGCTGGGAAATTTTATTTTATAGATTAAATTGATCATTTATTACTCAATAAATATTTTTATTGTTTTTAAACATATAGTTAAAATACATTATAATTAGTTGTAATTACTCCAATGCCAAATGATATACATGATTAGATATAAAAAGGAAAAACCATTCATTGATTTCATTAAAATATTTTTAATTATGAGCATCATCACTGCTTGTGGCACTTATACAATTGCTATATTCAGCTGGCTTCTCAACAATCTTTTCAAACATGGGTTTTTCTTTCCAGAATTTACACCATTTTGGGCTTCTACGTTTCCTACATTCAAAATTATCTTTTTTGTTTGTGAAATAGGCTTAGTCATTCAAATGATCATAACATTTTCACGCTACACCAAATTTGAAAAACTTGTAAATCTATTACTTATTGCAGGATTTTTTGGAGCTATGGCATACATCTATACTCATGCTGAATTTTATTAAGCTAAACTTATACTCACAAAAATATTTTTTGTTTTTCCAACGGTTTTTCTATGAAAAATCCTGTGTTTTTATGGTATTGATCAATCGTCATACACCATTTGGTACAAAAAATGGATCAGGCATAAAAAAAGCTACTTCAAGTAATTGAAATAGCTTAATTTTTTACTAGATATTTGGTGGAGGCGGCGGACTCAATACAATCATTATAATTATTTGAATATAAACAATAAATATTTAATATTTTGCGTCATACTACCATTCGTACTACCATAATTTTAAAGTCTGTTAAATTCCCTAAAAGGGATTTGAACCCATATTACTATAAATAGAATAATTGAACACTGATTATTATTATGCAGATGAATCTACGCACGCCAAAATAAAATATGAAAGTAATCAATCAAGCCGTGCGCTCACCTTCCCGCACCCCCGCGCTAAAAACACACTCTTTTTATTAGTAGGACCAGGCTAATGATATTGGGCCTTTGGCATTGCAGTAATGCGAGTTCTTATAGAAGATAGGATGGCCAGATCGTTATTAAAGATTATCAGAATTAATAAACGTGATGCAAGTACAAAATTTGAATGAATTTACTCACCAAAAGTGGCTTGCTCATTTATATACACTACAATTTTCTTGTATGTAACGGAAAGCTATGACATTATGACAATTAGATAAAGTATATATATAACTAACTGAAATACAATAATAAAACTTGTCATAAAACTAAGTAACATTCTATGACAATGTCATAAAAATAGCGTGATAAATGATTTTGAAATTATTCTTTTAATACAGTAAGTTATAAAAAAGTGTAACAAATGTCATACGAAGTTATGCATTTTTGTAACAATAAAATTGATTTGAAATCATATCGTTATATTAAATAAATATCATTTGTCATATTGTCACGCTTTTCCGATGAGACCTACTATTTATCTGAATCACTTTTGATGAGCGCATATTCAGTAAAATCAAAAATCTTCATACCTAATTTAGTATTGATACCATTCAATCTATTGATGATGGGTAACATTTCATTGAAATAATAGACAGTTGCACGATCTTTCACATTACCAAATCCACCTGTATTTGTAGGCATGATTGATAATAGTTCTGGTGGCATGCGATGCGCTGCCAAAATATCATCACGCGTCACATTCTTAATATTAACGAATTCATCTTTGGTAGCGATCTCTGAGATTGGGATCAGGTTCACAGCATTCTTATCTCCTTTTGGCATGTGGATCATCATATTGCTGAAGTTATTCACGCCTTTTGAATTTTTAAGCTGATCATTGATAGCTTTCAAATCATCATCTGTCATTTCACCATTGATGCTTAAAATAAAACCTGCATGAGAACCATTTTTATAATAACGATAACGAAAGATTGTTGCGCTGTGGTTCAGCACAATGTCGAGTAATGCACCTAAATATTTTGGTACACCATAAATATTCTGTGTTGGATCATAAGCTTTGAAATGAATGATTTCTTTAATCTCTGTAATATCTTGGCCAACTTCTGTATTCAGTCTGAATATATAAGAACCATCTTTTTTCTTACGGATATTGTTGGCCATACGATGATCAAATTGCATCACGCCGCCTAACTTATTGCGAACAGGTACAAAATAAGCATTACCAAACACAAAATAATCAGAAATAAACTTCTGAAACTCATTAGTATCTAAAAATTTTGTTGGCTTAAAGCATGATGACAATATATTAGTTTTAGCTTCCAGTGCTGATTCATGATGTGCATTCATCTTGATGGATTCAGTTAATACACCATAATCAACAGGTGGATTATAGTAATCACCCACCAATGAACATCTTAAAAATGATGATATTGGGTCATTGATGATGTCGAAATCTTTGTATATTTTGAATGTATTATCCATGATTAACCTATTAATTTATAAATACTGAAGAACGAGCAGTTGCAAGTGAACCGTCTAATTTTTGGTAGCCCATTGCATACATCATTGCCCATGAAATATCTGAGTGAGCAATATCATCACTACGGCTAGATGCATAAGTTACTAATCCACTTGGGGTCTGCTTCTTTTTGATTGCTAAAAATGCACTGACAACATCAGAATCACCATGGTCCATACGCAACATTTTATTTTTAAAGTTGTTTTTAGCTTGCAGTACAAATTGTGATTTAGTTTCAATACTTGATTGATAACGTACTAATTTTGGGAAGAACTTCTCAACACGTTCAGAAACTGGCACACCAATACCTTGCGCATCAATACCAAAATGCACAACATTGTAACGATTCACTATTTTTTGAATCTTTTCAGCTTGTTCATCGTAATCACTACCCCGCCATATATGCTTCTCAATTGATCTAAAATATGGGTATTTAGCATTAGGAACAGCCAACACAGAAACAGCAGAACCATCATGTGAACGTGCAGGATCATAGCCAATAGCCACAGGCTCACGGCCAATTGGTCGATGTGGATTTTCGTATGGATGCCAATCCGTCCATTCTTCCAATGCATCCACCATGCATTTGCGCATTTCATCAAATGAGAAAGCACTTTCATTACTGTCAAAGAACTCAAATTCAAATAACTGTCTGAAGCTTTCATCATCATAAGTCATACGAAGATTATCAATATCAACAAGATCCAATCCACCTGCTACTGCATCGTGGATAGTTATGATTTTTCGATATTTACCATCTTTGCCAAGATGGCCTTTTCGTAATAGATCGTATGATGTATCAATCTTATTTTTGGGATGTTTACGATTCCATTTATCACCAAAAAAGAATGCATGACCAGGATGACTTTTGCTAGATGCACTCGATAAATAGGCAATGTTATAGCGCTTTTGTGTTGCACAAGCTGATACTACTTTTGTTAATTCATCAAAGCGAGGCATCCATAAAAATTCATCACAAGTAACATCACCAGAATAACCTTGTGCTGTGGCAGGATTAGCAGCTAAGAAATAAAATTCTAAGCCTGTTTTAAATGTCATCTTGTCACGGCCACCAATATCGATATCAGTGTATTCTTTTACAAACTTCTGAATATAAGCACGAGATTGATAAGCCTGATTTTTAGAAGCTGAAATATAAATCTGATTATTCATTCTTTGGATTAATCTCAGTAATCTATAGAATGAAAACAGATGTGTTAAGCCACCTTGTCGCGTCTTACCTAATAGAAATTCACGTGAAAATTGGGAGTTGCCTTCTAATGAATCGAATGTTGTAATGATATCTTTTTGATACTGAAATAGATCATTAAAACCTTCATTAATTCGGCTGACGAATTTATCCCAATCAAAATCTTTAGAGTTCAATTTTGCAGCACTTGAACGTGTTTTTGGTGGCATGATCAAGTCTTTCACTTGCTTGCCAAGCTCTTTTAATTCTTTAAGCTCTTTATCGCTTTTTTCAGGTTTAATGACTAAAAATGTATAGCGAACCTCTAAAGCCGTTTGAATTTTTTCAAACATTGTGGCTTCTTCCCACTTCTCTGAGCGTTTCCAACTATTTACAGTAGGCTGTGAGATACCCAACAAACGCGCAATATCAATCTCTTTCCAACCGAGATTGAATAAAATACGTGCCTGTTGTTTAGGTTCAAGCGCAGGACTGGGCAGGTTCATCATTAATGTTTTCATGCTCGCATTATGCGAGTGATCACACGCGTAAGATTTTATGAATACCTTAGTTAGTGGGGTACTAAGGCATAACTTCACACATCACACTTGCATTACTTGAATAATGATTTTTATTTTTAGATACATAAATTTCATATTTGAGGAATTCAAATGAAAAAGAAACGTTCACAATGGTTTAGAGTTGCCACAGCAGGTATGGCGCTCAATGGTTTAGAGATCACGGATGACATGATCAACAAAATGGCAGCCAACTATAATCCTGAAAAGTACACTGCAAATATTAATGTTGAGCACATCCGTGGAATCTCTTTAAACAGTGCTTTTTCAAAGCTTGGTGAGGTTGTTGCAACCAAAGCACATGACTTTACAAAAGAAGATGGTTCAATTGTTCGTGCATTATCAGTTCAAATTGATGCATATGATGCTTTGATTGAAGCTAAAGAATCAGGTCAAAAACTCGGATCATCTATTGAAGTTATTGAATTACCAGAAAATAAAGAACCATATTTATTTGGATTGGCTATTACTGATACGCCTGCATCACTTTATACACAAGTGATGGAATTCAATTTGTTGAAAAAAGAAGAATCACATCAATATAGTGAATATGTTGAAGCTGATTTTGATTTCTTACCAGAAACAAAACCAAGCTTTTTCTCTACTTTCTTCAGCAAAAATAAACCTGTTGAACCTGAGCCAATCAAACTGATTGAAGCTCAAGTTGGTGAGTTCAAATTGCCACAAGAATTCACAGATGAATTACAAAGGTTCTCTATGGCATTCACAGGCATGCAAGAAGAGATTGATCAATTAAAAACACAAAACAATGAATTGATCGCAAAGTTTTCTGTACTCGAAAATACACCTGCTGATCCAACAGGCCATCCATCCACCAATAACGCAGACAATATTTTATTGGCTGACTGTTAATCATAAAAGGTAATCACATGACAATTACGCAATCAGCTTATCAAGCATTTAGCTTATTCAAAGAACAACAAGCAAATTTACATGGTGTACCTGTTGTGTTCATCAATGAAGGCAAACAGTTTTCTGTTAATCCAAAAGTGCAACTCAAGTGGCATAAAAATATTTATGCATCTGATGATTTGTTATCAAAGATTCATACGGGTACATGTAAAGAAGTTCTTTGTTCTGATTTAGGCTTGGTGACACCAACTACTATTATTTCTAGCCGTACTAATACAGCTGATCGTAAAAAGCCTCGTAAACCCAAAAATCTTGGTGGTACAAGCGGTATTGAATATCGAGCAGCAACTACAGATTTTGATACATCTTTGCCTTATAGCAAATTAAATGAATGGGCAACAGAGCCTGAATTCCAAATTTTAGTAAATGAATTTTATTTTAAACAAAAACGAGATGAAATTCGCATGATTGGTTGGAATGGCATTGAGCAGGCTGAAGAAACAGATTCAACTGTTAATGAACTAGGTGAAGATGTGAACATCGGTTGGTTGCAACGTGTTCGCACACATAAACCTGAACATGCATTTAAAGATAAAATTGGTGAATTAGCAGTAACAGTTGGCAAAACAGGCACATTCAAAAACTTGGATGATTTAGTCACTAAAGCTGTTGCAGTTATCCCACCACAATTAAGAAAAAACCTTGTTGTCTTTGCATCGGATAATATGTTGTTAGATCGTGCATCTGCTTTATATGCAGGAGCAAACAATAAAGATTTAGCAGACAGCGCAGTATCTATTGCTCGCAAAGAAATTGGGGGTAAACCTACTTATGCTGCGGATTATTTCCCTGAAAATACAATTTTCATCACAACATTTGAAAACTTGGCGCACATTACACAAATAGGATCAATTCGTCAAAGTATCAAAGACAACGATGAATATTCTTGTGTTGATCGTTTTTCTCAATCAAATGAATTTTATGGGCTTGGTGATTATGACCGTGCTGTTTTAATCGAAGGCATCGTATTTGTTGAAGAAGATGCAAATGAAGGCGGTGCATAATGAACCCATTCTTAAGAGCAAAACAAACAGCAGTTGCAGCAGCTGTTGCCAGTGATGAAAATTCAGGTCAACGCAGTGAATTTGAACTGTTAATGGTGAAGCTCACACGTGATAAACAGTCATTATCTGAGATTCAAGGCACACCAGGCAAAATTGCTTATAAAAATGAGCATTTTGAAACCTATTGGCCGTGGTGCGAAGGCATCTTGTCACAGAATGAAAAACGTGAAGATCCAATCTTAATTCACATGTTTATTTGGGCTTTTGATATTTGTGATTTAGACAAAGCACAGCAATTATCTGAATACATGTTGGATCATGAGATTCAGTTAAATAAAACAACCAGTTTTAACATTACAACTGCTGGTTTCATTGCTCGCTCTATTGCTGATTTAGGTCAGTTCCCTGATCTTACTTTGGAAGAGTTACAGCCATTCTTTGATCTTGTGAAAGATAAAGATATGCCAAATCAAGTATTGGCAGAGTTGTATAAAACAGCTGCAATTCTATCTAAAGAAGAAAATCAACTGAATGATGCTTTAGCGTACTTCACTCGTGCGAAACAATTGTATGAAAAAGTAGGTGTGAAAAAGCTGATTTCAGAAGTTGAAAAACTGATTACAGAACAAAAAGAAGAAGAAAACCAAGATTAACCAAACACCTCCCGGTGCTAAGCATGCCTGTGCTGAGTTGATGATTTTTAATCACACAATTCCCCGCGCAGTGCATCGCTTAGTTTGATAAGGAACTGATATGTCAGGATTTGTTGGCAAAGTAGAAGAACCAAGCAGTGAAGTTATTCCTCGCTCTGGCTTTTGGCCAAGTATTGATTTATCAGAATTTCGCAGTGATAAGCGCGTCTTAAACTCAATCAGTGCAGAGCAAGCCAAAACAGCTGTTATTAATGCCTTGGTACATGTGATCAATCAGCTCAATGATTATGAAGCCAAGCAAGTTGGATTAGGTTATCTGATTTTGGAAGATGTGCCATCACGTGAAATCGCAGGGGCTAATCAAAATATTTTGCTCTTTGAAAAGGCTGTATTCAGCAAAGCTAAATCAACTTTATTAGAAGAATATCGCGATATGGATCTCGCACGTAAAGCTGGTGAGGATAAAGCCGAACAATCAGCATCCAACATCCAAACTTTTCAAGCTGAGTGCTTTATTGCTATTCGTAATTTAAAAGGCAAAACAGGCGTATATGCGGAGTTGGTATGAGCAGAGTTATCACAGTGCAGCTCGATATGCCACTCGATCTTCTATTACACAAAAATGGAATTGATACATCACAAGTGAATGCAACATTGGAATTACCTGCAAATCGTCATTTGGCACAGTACAAAAATATGCTGCCAGTTGGCACAAAAGTGACATTGCCAAAAGTTGAAGTGAAACCTGTGAAAGAGATCATCCAGTTATGGAGTTAAGTATGAAAACAGGACAAAAAGGTATTGAACTCATCAAAGAGTTTGAAGGGTGCAAACTAAAAGCATACCAAGATTCTGTGGGAGTTTGGACAATTGGTTATGGGCATACAAAAAACGTCAGAAAAGGTGATGTGATTACTCAAAAACAAGCAGATCAATTTCTTATTGAAGATTTAGAAGATGCAGAAGATGCTGTGAATCGTTTAGTTAAAGTTGAAATCAATCAAGTTATGTTCGATGCATTATCGTCATTTGTATTCAACTTGGGCGCTAGTAAATTTAAATCGTCAACATTACTTAGGTTATTGAATTGGGGCAAATATACAGGTGCTTCAAATGAATTTACCAAATGGGTATATGCAGGCGGCCATAAGTTAAGTGGCCTTGTAAGGCGTAGAGAGTCTGAACAAAATCTATTTAGATCGGGAATCCAATAATGAAAAAAATTGATGACACGAAATTAATCAGTTTGGGTGCATTTGTTATGGCCACAATCGTTTTAATCATTGTCGCATTGCGTGATCCAACTGCCCTATCTGAAATTTATTGGATTTACTGTTTGGCTTTTGCTGGCTTAAAGATTTCCAAAGGCATTGTGACTACATTCCAAAAGCGTGATGCATTAATAAATTTCAAGGAACAAATCAATGAACGTAACAGTAATTCTGAGCGTGATCACAGTATTAACTCTGATCATTCTAGCGCTCAATTGGCAACTGAAAAGAACCAACAAACAACTTGAAGAAGCAGTTCATAGAGGAAATGTTTCAGATGGAATTATTGAAAAAGCTGAACAAGCTCAAAAAATTAAAGGTAGCACTGCTAAGTTGCCTGCTAGTAATCGTCGTCAGCGGATGCGCGACAAAGGCTTCTTACGAAGTAACAAATAAAGGCATGTGCTTAATCTTCCCGCCCATTTATGGGCATGAAGATGATACGGATGGAACATTAGATCAACTTGAAGTGTATATGGATTTATACACATATTTTTGCAAAGAAGGCGGAACAAATGGTAGTCGATAACCACAACATTACAGTTAGAGAGTTCAACAAATCATTAATTGCCATTTTGGGGATCTTCTTTTCAATTGGATTAGCTATCGCAACCTGGTATGTGAGTTTCAATAATAATCGTATGGATAGTTTAGTTGATGGTCAAAACCAAACAAACTTAAAAATTGAATCATTCAGTGTCAAAACTGAGTTAAATGATTTGAAATTAATGAAGTTAGAAAGCCGTGCTGATGCATTCGCAACACGACAAAACGAATTCGATAAAGATTTATCACAGTCAAATATGATTCTGAAAAATCATGATCAGTTGTTACATAAGCACGAAGCACAGATCAAGGCACTAGAAAAATGATGAAAGATAAAAAGATCAACATCATCACTCAAATCTTAGCCAAGTTTCATGATCCTGCACTCACTGATGTGTTAGTGGATGAAGGTATTATCAAGCAAGCCTCACCCAAATCATTGTCATTCAAAAAAGAGTACACAGTGACCATTGGATTGGATCAATTTGCAGGTAATGAAGATGTGATCTATGCCCATTTACTGAAGTTCATGCGTGATTATGAGCCACATAATCAAAAAGAAGATCGTTTTCAATTTGAAGTGACATTTGAACGTGAAACAGAGGTTTATTTAGCCATCGGACTCGTGATTACCGATTGGGTCAATGTGAAAGAAGATGGAGATGATTTACATGTCAATGTCTGCTGATACTCGTGATTTAGATGCTTTGTTGAAAGGTTTAACACCTGCAAGCCGTAAAAAGTTGGCAAAACAATTGGGTTCTGTTTTACGTGTTGATTCTGCTAAATCTATTCGTCAAAACATTGATGCTGATGGCAAAAAGATGACACCACGCAAGCGATCAAGTAAACGAAAAGGTAGCAAGCGACATGGCAAGATGTACCAAAAATTGGGCAAAACACGAGCGATGCGCATCAATGCAAATAGCAAAGAAGTCACTATTGAATTCAATGCTAAAAAGATTCCAAAAACCCATCATTTTGGATTGAAGAAAAAAGTTGGCAAAAATGCATTTGCAAAGTACCCAGAGCGAACATTATTAGGCTTCAACGAAAAACGAATTTCATTAGTTAAAAAACGAGTATTGAATCACTTCACGGTGTAGATATGAGCGACTTATTACGAAAAATAGACAATTTGATCAGAGTTGGCACGATTGTTGAAGTGAATCTTTCAGCATCACCAGCAATGGTACGTGTTGAAGTTGATGAAGGTGTGAAATCTGATTGGATGCCATTTTCTCAAGCATTCATTGGACAAACAATGATTTGGTGTGCACCTAAAATTGGTATGTCTGGATTAGTTGTCAGTGAAGGTGGTGAAAACCGTGTTAATCGTTTCTTCCCTTGTTTCAATGATTCGTCCAATGCCCCTGCTTTGAGTGAGAATGATTTCAAAATCTTACTAAAAAATGGTGACAGTATTCATCATAATTCAGGCAATGGAATTTTAACCATCAATAGTGCTAGCCAAGTCATAGTGAATAGTAAAAAAGCTGATGTGAATGCACCAAAGATCACATTAAATGGTGATGTTGAAATTACCAAGACATTGACCGTGAAAGGGTTCACAAATTTACAAGGTGGCTTCTCTATGACTGGTACAGGTATGAGTGGCATGGTCAATATACCAATCAACTTCACAGTTGATCCAACGATCAATGGCACAAAATACAGCGCTCATACTCATGGTGGTGTGCAATCTGGTGGCAGTAAAACTGGAGGTGTTTCGTAATGTATATCTCTCGTGAAACAGGTAAACCCATCACTTTGGCACAGCATATTGAGCAATCTGTAATGGATATCATCACAACGCGCATTGGTAGTCGTGTGATGCTACGAGATTACGGCACGTTATTACCAGAAATGGTGGATAAACCAGGTAGTGATTACACATTGATGATCTTAATGGCAAGTACCACGATGGCCTTACTTACGTATGAACCAAGGATCATTCTCAGCCGTGTTTTATTTGTTCCATCAAAATTGATGCAAGGAAAAGTTGAACTCTACATCGATGCAATGATCAAAGAGAATCAATCACAACTCAACGTATTTCAATATTTAACACCAACAATGGGAGGTAATAATGTGTAGTCAATTAAATATATTTTCACTGCCAAAGCCTTCTGTTATTCAACCTTTATCTTTTGAAGCTGAACTAAAACGCATTGAAGATGCTTTCATCGCATTGAATCCAACTTATGCAGGTTTATTGGTTGAAAGTGATCCCATCAAAAAATTATTGGAAACATGGGCTTATGATCGTGTGAACTGGGTGAATCATGTTAATGAATCTGCACGACAAACGATGTTAGCTTATGCAACAGGCAATAACTTGGATCAAATTGCAGCGAACTCAGTAACTACACGTTTACCCAATGAGTCCGATGAATCATTGCGTTATCGTGCAAGTATTGCGCCTGAAGGATTCACGTGTGCAGGCCCAAGCGGTGCGTATGAATATCATGCATTAAAAGTTTCAAGTGATGTGATGCATGCATCAGTATTAGCACACACGCCAATTCAGGGCTATGTAACAGTTGTTTTGCTTAGCCACAGCAACAATGGCGAAGCATCCGAAGAATTGCGTGATCAAGTTTGGAATCATTTGAGCGCTGAAGAAGTGCGCCCATTGTGCGATACCGTACATGTTGAAAAAGCGACCTTCAAAGATACAGAGGTTGTGATCAAAGCAACATATTTGGAAGGCTCAGATAAAGATGAAGTGAATGCTCGTATATTGAAATCACTTGAATATTTAAGTGAATTGAATGCAACAGAGCACAAAGCTAAAGACATCTTTAAGCCCAAAGAAATGCTGACTGTGAATCAAATACATCAAGCTGCACGTGTGCCAGGTATTCAGAATATTGAAGTGATTTTACCCAAAGCAGATATTAAGCCAGATGTGAAAGAATCTATCCGAATTGTGAAGCGTGAGATCAAAGATGGCGGTTGGTATGAATAACTATCCTTCTTTGTTGCCAACCTCAAGCACTCAGCTTGAACGAGATTTAGAACAAATGGGCATGTTCGCCAATGATGTGGGAAATTTGGATTTACCCATCATTCATAATCCATATTTTTGCCCTGTTGCACTGCTTCCATGGTTAGCTTGGACAAGGCATGTGGATAATTATGATGATGCATGGCCAGAGCAAAAGAAACGAGATGTGATCGCGGGATCACCCAAAGTTCATTTAACAAAAGGTACAGTTTTCTCAATTCGTGAAGTGATCCGCTTTGCAGGTTACGGAGAAATTGATATCAAAACACGTGGTTTTAACTGGTTCTATAACGGTGTTCGATATTACAACGGCACCATTAAATACGGTGAAGCATCCGCATTGGGTTGGGCACAGTTTGAAGTGACATTACAAACACAAGTCACAACACGACAAGCACAAATCATTCGTGCATTGATCAATACAACAGCGCCAGCACGATGTGAATTAGTAGAGCTTAACTACAACCAAGCAATTATTTATAACGGCCAGCACAATTACGATGGTCAATTTAGCTACGGAGTTGATTAATGGCTAGAGAATTTTTAAAAGGCATCAAGTCAGAAAATAGATTAAGCAAAGTACGCTTGATCATGCCAAATGACCCTGTAATTGGCGGTCAGCCATCTGATAATGCTGATGAATTTACAAGCAATACACCATTTTTGGACCTTGCTTGCACATTAATGTATGCGTTAGCAGAAGTTGGCAGAGTTGATAAAAAAGATATCCCTAAGATTTTGGACGCATTGGGTGATTCTCGTACTGCAGGTGCAAGCCAACGCATTGTTAATGAAGTGAATAAACTAGCTAAAAATGCAGAAACAGCGGCTAATTTAGCTAATGACAAAGCAAACCAAGCAAAACAAGAAGCTTACAATGCAGATCAAAAGGCAGTTGGTGCGCAATCAACAGCTGATCTAAATGCAAAAAATATTAAGAAAAAAATGGATATTGGTGCTTTCGGATACGGTGATAGATCAGCAGATATTGGTGATCTAGTTAGTAGAGATTTCGATAAACTACCAATATTAACTCAAGTCTTTACAGTATCTGGGGCATGGGTAAATTCCCCGTTTTCAAATGGATCAACAGCTATCACTGGAACCTGTGAAACAGTTGCAAGAGCATTTAATGCAGGTATGGTACTAACAGTCAGATTACATGCGAATGGAAAGCATTTTGAGAGAGATTTTATTGATGGTATATGGAGTGGTTGGAGAACTCCAATGTCAGTTGGTGATTTTGGCCTTGGTGGAAAACTAGCAATCACAGGCAATATATTTGATAAAGAAGCATCAGGTTTTTATCGTGATCAAAGTGCAACACTGTACCCAACTCAGTCAAATATTAATGCGTTATCGGTTGGATATTCTAAAGATCGCATGAATGGCATTATGTTTCAGGCTGCGTCACTTGACGCGTGGATTTATGAAAGTGCAACACGAAAAATAGCAAAAATTATAACAACCGCTGATTTAGATAGCTTACTTCAAGTGCCAGTTGATCAGATTTTCTATTTTGATTCAGCAACTCCACCGACTGGTTATATTGCAAGAAATGGGCAGGCAATTGATAAAGATAAAATGCCAAAGCTCTTTGCTAAATATGGTGCAAATATGCCTGACGATCGTGACCGCGTTCACAGAATGACAGGGGCATTAGCGGGTGCAGTTGGTACAACTCAAGAAGATGCAATTAGAAATATTGTAGGTCAATTCAATACATTAGAAGAACTAGGTGCTGGGGCAAATGGCGTTTTCAATATTGTTGAAAGACCATGGACTGCAAATACACAAAGAAATAGAGGTGATGGTATAAACCCAACCTTTAGATTTGATGCATCTACAGTCGTGCCAACAGCTTCTGAAAATCGCGTTAAATCACGCATCATTCTTGCATGTAATAAAATTCAATAGGAAATTAATATGAACAATTTAGATCAAAACGGCTTTGCAATCAAAGATACACGAGTGAAAGTTCACAACTATTCACGTGAAAACAATGAGCTGACAAGCTCTACATACGAGCATGTTGTTGAAGGATCGGGCATTCCTGCACTATCAACATTAATTGAGCCAAATGCTGATAAAAATGGCTTTACGCAAGTATTCAATGTAGAAGAACAAGTTTGGAAATACGCTGAAGATCATCGATATGAGTCTGATGTTTACAACATTCACACAAAACAAAAAGAAGAAATTCGCTACATTGGTGCGTTAAAACCTGAACATACGGTGCTTGTACCTACATCACACGATCATGAGTTTATTGATGGCGCTTGGATCATCACAGAAGCAAAACAAACTGAAATTGATGCAATGCAAAAACAACAGCGCATCGTAGAACTTGAAGCAGAAAAAGCAGAAGTATCTACAAGCATGATGAAAAATGGCTTTTTAGGCAAAACAGAAGAAGCCAAAGCTGATGCATTGCGCTTAGAAGCAATCGAATTAGAAATTAAACAATTGAAGGAGTAATCATGAAAATCTTACGTGATTTCAAAGTTGGCCAACAGCATTTCCGCCATGGTGGAATGTTCGTTAAGCCTTCAATATTAACAGATCAACAAGTGGATCATTTGGTGCGCATTGGCTGTTTAGAAGATACCAAAGCAGCTAAAAATAAGGAGAAAAAAGCATGAGTGAGTTTTTACATGGCGTACATGCGATTAATCGCAATGATGGCTACATTGAATTACGTTCTAAATCAACGGCAGTCATCGCTACGATCTGTACATCAAGCGATGCAGATGCAGAGTACTTCCCTTTGAATCAATGCACTTTGGTCACAAACTTAGATGAAGCGATCAAAAAAGCAGGCACGAAAGGTACACTCAAAGAAGTATTGCGAGGAATTCAAGAAGAAGTGAATACAAACGTGATCGTTGTGCGTGTTGAAGAAGGTGAAACACCAGAAGCAACAACAGCAAACGTGATTGGGAATCTCAATGCTGATGATAGTCGCACAGGCTTAAAAACATTGGAATTGGCAGGTGAAACAGGTTTATTACCAAGTATTTTTGTGATTCCAAAATATGACGCTGATAAAAGCGTGGCCATTGCTTTGGCTGAACATGCGAAGAAATTTGCAGGGTTTACTTATATCAGTGCTAGCCACTGTGCAACCATTGCTGAAGCCATCAAATATCGTGAAGAATTTGCATACGATGAAATGATGCTCATTTATGGTGATGTCATCACATTTAATCCTGATGTTGGCTTACCAACAGAAACTTATGCTGTGGCTAAAATTGCGGGCTTGCGTGCAAAATTGGATCAAGACATTGGTTGGCATCAATCGATTTCAAATAATGCATTATCCAATGTGCAAGGCTTAACAAAACCTGTGACGTATAACCCAATCAATGGTTTTGGTACAGAAGCCAATACTTTGAATGAAAAAGGCATTACTTGTTTAGTGCGTGATGATGGTTATCGTGTTTGGGGCAACCGTACATGTGCAGCTGCGGATAGCGATAAATATTTTGAAGTATTCACTCGTTCATCACAAGTAGTGACATTTGATTGTGCAAATTTGCTTAAAGACATGACGCAAGATAAGCCAATGACAAGAAAGTTATTGAAAGATTTTGAAGCGCGTGGTGTGAGTTATTTTGAAGCATTGACGTTGGCTAACAAAATTTTGGGCGGTCGTATTTTCTTGAACCCTGAAAAAAATAGCGTGGATGATTTAATGAGTGGTAAGCCCGCTTGGTCAGTTAAATTCACGCCAACGCCACCAGTTGAATCACCTGAAGTTGAAGTGATGATCACAGAAGAATACGTGAAAAGCGTTTTAGGAGGTTAATGTGAGCGGCATTGTATTACCAAAAGTTTTAATGGGTTTTGATGTTGTTTTAAACGGCGAAGATTATGCAGGTAAGTGTGAAAAATTCAAGTTGCCAAAAAACACTGCAATTTTAGAAGCACTTAAAGCTGGTGGTTTCACTCGTGCGTTAAAAGTCAAAGTGGGCGAATCTGAAGATTGGTCAGTTGAATTCACAACCAAAGGTTTAGATTTAGGTTTATTAACCACTAATTCATGCACACCAGATGGACAGATTATCAAAATCTATGGCTCTTTGAAAGATGGTGATTCCTGTAATGAATCAGCATTTGAAGCAACATTTTGGGGTCAATTAGAAGAATCTGATCCTGGTGAATCAACAACAGGTGAATTGGGTGAAAACTCAGTGAAATTCCCATGTGCTCGTATTGAATACAAGCTTAATGATGTCGAAATCTACTATGAGGACATCATGGGCATGGTTCGCAGAATCAATGGCGTGGATGTATTAGAACAACGTCGCAACAATTTATCTCGTAAATAAGGAATTTAATCATGGCAAATGTAACCATCACATTATCGCGTCCATTAAAAATGGACAAAACTGAAGTTAAAAGCATCGAATTACGTGAACCCAACCTTTTGGCATTGCGTGATGTGCCCATCAACTTATTACAATTGGGGCAAGGCTCTACATTATCTGTATTGTTGCCACGCATTTCGTCACCTGTTATGAACGAAACGATGTTGAACCGATTAGCAGCTGCGGACTTAGGCAAAATTTCACTTGCAGTGGCTAGTTTTTTTTCAGAAAAGGCGAACGAATCAAACGAAGAGATTCCGAGCTAAAAATACCAGATCCCTTCCCTAATCCAATTTATCGAGAGGAAATGATGAAGGGTTTAGGCTTAACATTCTCATTCATTACTATGCGTGAAATGAATGAGATGAGCTTATCAGAGTTTCTAATTTGGTTAGAAAGTGCCAAAGATCACAACGATAAAGAACGCGAACGCATGGAGCAACGATAATGGCAGATTTACAATTAATGTTACGTTTGGATGCTTTAGATAAAGCAACTAGACCTTTGCGTAATTTACAAGGTGCAATCAATGACACTAGTAAGTCTGCGGCTGCTCAACGTAAGCATTTGTTAGAATTACAAAGTACATTAAACAATGCACCTGCTTCACGTGCTCAATTTGAGCAGATGCAAAAAATACGTAAAGAGATGGATCTCACAACAGCATCCATCGCTCGACAAGAACAACAAATCAAATTGTGGGCTAGAACGCGTGATGCACGCAGTTCTGGTAAACAGATGATGATGAACGGGTCGATGAAAGTTATGGGCGCTATGGGTGCAGGTTATGTTGCCAATAGTTTCTTAGCAGAAGGTGAGCAGTTTGATGTGATTATGAGCCGAGTTCAAGCATTGGCTCGTCTAGATAAAGGTAGTGAAACATTAAAGGCACTGCGTGATCAATCCAAACATTTAGGTGCAACGACATGGGCAAGCCCAACCCAAGTGGCAGAAGGTCAAGCTTTTTATGCTATGGCTGGCTTTACACCAGATAAGATTATGAATGCAATGCCCGCGACTTTGGACCTTGCACGTGCAGGCCAGTTAGAAATTGGGCGAGCTGCGGATATTGGCTCCAATATTTTGAGTGCATTTAAATTACCTGCGGATGAAATGGGCCGTGTGGCTGATTCGTTGGTTGCAACATTTACACGCACAAATACTGATATGGAAATGTTGGGCCAAACGATGAAGTATGTTGCGCCAGTTGCACAAGGCTTAGGAATGAGCCTTGAAGAATCACTCGCAATGACAGGTTTATTAGGCAATATTGGTATCCAAGGGGATCAAGCAGGTACTTCATTACGTAAAATAGAACAACGTTTATCAGCACCGCCTTCAGCAGCTGCTAAAGCATTAAAAGAATTAGGCATTAAGGCTAAGGATGATAAGGGTAATCTTAGAAATGTAGCATCAATCTTCCAAGAATTATTTGAAGCTACTAAAAAAATGGGATCAGCAGATAAGATGAAATACTTAACTGCAATATCAGGCCTTGAAGCATCTGCAGCAATGACTGAATTTACATCCAGTGACTTCTATAAAAACTATGCAACATTGTTGAAAGATATTGACAAAGCTCATACAAGTAATGAAGCCAAAAATGTCGCTAAAACAATGGCTGATAACTTAGCAGGTGATAAAGAAGAATTAAAATCTGCTTATGATGATTGGCGCATTGCTATCTATGAAGTGAATGATTTAGGTATGCGTGATCTCACACAAAACCTCACAAAATTAATGACCTTGGTAAGTAACTTCACCAAAAGCAACCCTGAATTAATCAGCAATTTATCCAAAATCACAGGCAGTGCAATAGCATTAACAGCTGCAATTGGTGGTATTACTATGGCAGCAGGTTTATTGAAGTTTGCTTTTGTAGGTCATCCCATCATCACTGCCCTAACCCTTGCCGTATTTTTGGGCATGCAACTGTATGATAACTTTGATGCGATCATGGAACTTTGGAATAGCTCCCCAACTTTTAGATGGATTGCATCCCTAATAGCCATTGGTTCAGGGCTTGCGCTAATTGTCGCCTTTGCGATGAAATTTAAAGTGTTATTGGCTAGTGCTGCATTTGCTAAATCAGCAACACTATTTATGACAATGGCAAATGGAATGAAAGCGTTAAATTTTGCCTTTTTAGCAAGTCCTATCTTTTGGGCATTAGCATTAATGGCTGGGCTTATTTATATGGTTTATAAAAACTGGGATAGCCTTGTATGGTTCTGGAATGAAGGTGCTGCACAAATGCAAAAAGACTGGGGAGATTTACTAGCTAAGATACCAGGAGTTGGTGGTGCATTAAAATTGGTTTGGGATGTGATGTCTAATGGCTTAGGCGTGATCAAAGATGTATCTAGTTGGATTGTGGAATTAATCACAAATACAGATTCAGCATTGATGAAGCTTGAAGAATTAACACGAGCATTAGCACCTGAATTATATAAACCTAAAACGAATGCAGAAGAAATCACTCAGTTTGTGAATAAACAACCTCAAATTGCTGACCGTGAACTAATACGATTATATAACAATCGTGTTTTAGCAAATCCTGCTAATACAGGTATTGAAAACTTCTTATCTGCTGATGAATTTGTAGCTTTGGCCAAGGTTGGTAAATATGACGAAGCAAATGCAAAAATCAAACAGTATCAACAAACCATGCACCAAACTAACACGATCATTGTGAATGGTGTGGGTGATCCAAAAGCTGTAGGGGATACGGTATTAGAGGGCTTGAAACAAAAAACTGATGATACTGCTATATTATGGGATGTTAACTGATGAATATTTCAATGATGTGGGGCTTGTTCCCCTTTTCAGTCAAAACCATGCCACATGAAGAGTATGAGAAAACCACTACTTTTAAATATGCTGAAAACAACCGCGTGGGCAAAAGTAACAGCTTACAATTCATGGGCAAAGGCAACGATGAAATTACACTCAAAGGTGTATTATTCCCAATGATCACAGGTGGGCGTAATGTCGTTGATCTATTCAAAGTGCAATGTGAACTTGGCATTGCCTTCCCTTTGATTGAATCAAGTGGCCGAATTCATGGCACATTTGTGTGTACTTCTATTGTTGAAACGTGCAAATATTTGGAATCCAACAACGCACCCAATCGCATTGACTTCACGATCTCATTCAAACGATCAGGTGATGATATTTTAGATTATGCGAGCATCATCACAACACAATTGGTGAGCTTGATATGAATATATTATCTACTGGCGTATTAACGCCACACTATATGATCATGATGGAAGGCAATGACATCACGCAAGCATTTGCCAATCGTTTGATCAGTTTAAACTTGATTGATAATAGCGGCTTTGAAGCTGATTCTGTCACGATCACGATTGATGATGCTGATGGAAAGGTGACGTTACCAACTACAGGTGTAAAGCTCGATATATTCATTGGCTACAAAGAACGCTTACTCATTGATAAAGGCACATTTGTGGTGGATAGCATTACGCATTCAGGTGCACCAGATGTCATTGAAATCGGTGCAAAGTCAGCTGATTTTCGTGAAAAATTCATTGAACAACGTAATCATGCTTATCACAATAAAACCATTGAGGAGATTCTCAATGAAGTTGCGAAACGTTATGAATATAAAACTGCAATCAGTGAATCATTAAAAGCCATAAAAATAAATGACTTACAGCAATCCAATGAATCGGATGCTAATCTTTTGACACGCCTGGCAATCGAATATGATGCTGTGGCCACGATCAAAAAAGGCACTCTGTTATTCTTAGAAGCAGGCTCAGGTAAAACAGCCAAAGGCGAAGAGTTACCAGAAATCATCATTACCCGTAAAGATGGTGACAAACATAGCTACCAAGTGAGTGATCGTAATGCTTATACAGGTGTAATTGCTAAATATAATGATGCAAAAGGCGGTAAACGTAAGCAGGTTGCTTTTGGCAAAGATGATAAAACCAAGATGCTCCGCACCACTTTCCGCAGTGAAGATGAAGCCATACACGCAGCCGAAAAGGAGATGCAACGCTTGGCACGCGGTAAAGAGAGTTTTAATTTCTTTCTCGCCATTGGCCAACCTGAAACATTGGCATGTTCACCTGTTAAAGTTCTGGGCTTTAAGAAAGATATAGACGAAAAAAAATGGATCGCTAATCGTGTGATCCATTCGCTTGGTGATAATGGTTTGACTACTCAGGTTGAAACTGAGATAAAATTAAACAATCAAGATAAATAAGATTAAAATCTGCTCGAGATTTTTTTCTATATTCTATATACTATACGGCATGTATAGTTCTAATTTATTTCCTAATATTGAAGCTGTTGACTTATTCTGTGGTGTCGGAGGGTTAACTGCTGGATTGTTACAAGCAAATATTGCAGTTAAAGCAGGCTATGATATTGAAGAGGCTTGTCGTTTTGCCTATGAGTACAACAATGAAGGTGTTATTTTTATAAATAAAGATGTTCAGAGTGTTTCAGCTGAGGAAATAGAATCGTATTTCTCAAAAAATAGTATTCGTTTGTTAGCTGGATGTGCACCATGCCAACCATTTTCAACATATAACCAAGGCAAAGACACTAAACAAGATAAAAAATGGCCTTTACTATATGCTTTTTCAAGATTAATTAATGAAATATTACCAGAATTAGTAACTATGGAAAATGTACCTGAAGTCATTAGACACTCTGTTTACCAAGATTTTATTGATAATCTAAAAAACCTTGGTTACAACGTCATAGCGCAGGAAGTAGTATGTGCTGATTACGGAATACCTCAGGGTCGCAAACGACATGTTTTAATTGCATCACGAATAGGTGTTATTGAATTATTAAAACCTACACATGTTAATCAACATGTTACATTAAAAGATGCTATCGGGCATTTACCAAAGCTAAAACATGGAGAACAAAACAAAAAAGATCCTCTACACAAATGTTCCAAGTTAAGCCCCTTAAATTTAGAGAGGATAAAACACTCAAAACCGGGTGGGACATGGAGAGATTGGCCTGACCACTTGATTGCAGAATGTCATAAAAAGTTATCTGGGGCTACTTATTCCGCAGTCTATGGGCGAATGGAATGGGATAAAACATCTCCAACAATGACTACTTTTTGTTATGGATATGGAAATGGTCGTTTTGGTCATCCAGAGCAAAATAGAGCAATATCACTAAGAGAAGCAGCCATACTGCAAAGCTTCCCTAATGATTATCAATTTTGGCCTGACAAAAATATATCAATGAAGGCTGTTGGTAAAATGATAGGAAATGCTGTTCCTGTTAAACTAGGAAAAATTATTGGTCAGAGTTTTCTTCAACATTTAGAAGGCCTTCTAGACCATTAATAAAATCAGTTAAAACATCTTTAGACCCATCAAATAGTCGCTGAATAATCTCATTATTTTCATTTAAGGTATCCCAGGAGATATCTTGGCCAACAGCAGAAAAAGATAAACCACCATGTGCTAAAAACTGTCTGTTATTCTTAATTAATTGTAGGTTTCGTAGATCAAGACTATCTAATCTTGCAATATCAATACCAAAATCCTCGAAGAATTTTTTAATTTTTTTTCCATCCAGATTTCCATTTACTAAATTTTTCTTTGTCTCATCAGTTAATTCAAAACAGAGAGAAAGTATTGCAGCTGAAAATTTTATAGGTGGGTTTTGATCTATTTTCCCTTTAAATTTTTCATGGATATTATTAGGTAAACGACGGATCATACAAAATATTTGATATATTAAAGCATTATCCATATCCTCTATTGAAGAATTATATCGTGATAAATATATATATAGATTTGAAAATAATTCTAAAAATACAGCTTCAATAACATTATATTGCATTAAAATAATATTTGATTTTAAAATGTGCTCATGTGCTCGAGACAAAT
>JBEBSR010000032.1:0-29881 GCA_040394195.1 Wohlfahrtiimonas larvae
TTTGTATAACTGCATATTACCTAATGTTTCAGGTAAGAAATCCTGCGCAAAACCCAACATACGCTCAAAAGGTTCTGTTGCATCTACACGAATCTGCTGAATCCCGCGACCAACGTAATCACGCAAAATTCTAAGCTCTAAAGGAAAGTTCCCATAAACCAAATCACCCGCTTTGGACTCTTTCATTTTGACAGAAACATTATCCCAAAGACGCGACAAGAACTGCATATCCGCTTTGAGCACCCAAGGATCAACACCTTCAGCTGCTGTACGTGCAATATAAGCGCCACCTAATTCTGCTTGGAAGTTACTTAAATGCTCTTTTAAACGCTGACGCTCTTCTTCTTGTTCAATGCGAATGGAAACGCCAATCACATCACTTTCCGCCAAATACACCAAATAACATGAAGGAATCGAAACTTGCGTGGTTAATCTTGCACCTTTAGTACCCAATGGATCTTTGATCACTTGAACAACGATCTCTTGCCCTTGATACAAAATTGCCGTGATATCCGCTTTCGGTGGAATGATCACAGGCTTTTCAACATTTTCATCATCACATTCATCCGAGAGAACTTCTTTTTCAATTTCTAAAGAGTTCCTCACCGTATGAATATCATTCACATGAAGGAAAGCAGCACGTTCCAAACCAATATCAACAAATGCTGCTTCCATTCCTGGCAATACCCTGACAACTTTGCCTTTATAGATATTGCCCACTAAAAGATTACGATCCGTCCTCTCAATTAATATTTCTTGCAAGATACCGTCTCGCATGACCGCTGCGCGAGTTTCGTATGGCGTTTTATTAATTAAGATTTCATCACTCATAATTTTCCTTTTAGTTTGCTCTTCTTTCCAACATTGCAACGGCTGGTAATTCTTTGCCTTCCAAGAATTCAAGGAATGCGCCACCTGCTGTTGAAATGTACGAGATGTCAGATGTTAAACCAAATTGCTCAATCGCTGCAACTGTATCTCCACCGCCTGCGATAGAAAATGCATTGCTTTGTTTGATTGCTTCGCCTAATACTTTTGTGCCTTCTGAGAAGCTTGCGAATTCAAACACACCAACTGGGCCATTCCACACAACTGTTTTTGCTTTCAAAATTAACTCAGCATATAGCTTTGCAGTTTCAGGGCCGATATCCATAATCATGTCATCAGCCGCAACATCTTCAACTTTTTTCACTGTCGCTTCTGTATTCGCATCAAATGCTTTACCCACAACAACATCTATTGGTAAAGGAATTTGCTTACCAGTTGCAGCTGCTTTCGCCAATAATGCTTTTGCATCTTCAACTAAATCTGCTTCAGCGAGGCTTTTACCTACTGGCAAACCTTGTGCCAATAATAAAGTATTAGTAATACCGCCGCCTGTGATCAATACATCTACTTTGTCCAATAACTGATTCAATACTGTTAGTTTCGTAGAAACTTTAGAACCACCTACAATTGCAACAATCGGACTTTCAGGTGCAACTAAACCCTTTTTCAAAGAATCTAACTCTTCTGATAATACTAAACCTGCACATGCAACTTTAGCTTGATCACCAACACCAACTGTTGAAGCTGCTGCTCTATGCGCTGTTGCAAATGCATCCATCACAAACACATCACACAATTCAGCCATCTTTCCAGCCAACTCAGCATTATTTTTATTTTCACCCACTAAAAAGCGAGTATTCTCTAATAATTTAACTTTGCCTGGCTCAACTGTTACGCCATCAATCCAATCACGTACCAAAGGCACTTCTTGCCCTAAAGCATTTGTTAACCATGCTGCAGCAGGTTCTAAACTGAATTCTGCATTGTAAACACCTTCATCTGGGCGCCCCAAATGCGACATTACCAATACACCTGCGCCTTGTTTCAACGCTTGTTCGATCGTTTTCATTGATGCAACTAAACGTGCATCAGATGTGATCTTGCCATCATGAATCGGTACGTTTAAATCTTCACGGATTAAAACTGTTTTCCCATTCAGATCCAATGCTTCCATTTTGTTGTAACGCATAAATTGATCCCCTTAATTAATTTTATCCAAATACTTTTCAACATCCAAAGCTGCCATACAGCCTGTTCCTGCTGATGTAATGGCCTGGCGATAGACAGAATCCATCACATCACCACATGCAAACACACCATCAATACTTGTTGCAGTTGCATTACCTTCAATACCTGAACGCACTTTGATATAGCCATTAACCATATCCAACTGCCCCACAAACATATCAGTATTAGGATGATGTCCGATCGCGATAAACACGCCTTGCAATGATACTGATTTAATATCATTTGTTTGCATATGCTTAATTTTAACGCCATTCACTAAGTTGTTTTCACCCACAACTTCATCCAATGTGCTGTCTAAATGGAGTTCAATTTTGCCTTCTTCAACCTTGCGATACAATTTTTCGATCATTATTTTTTCAGCACGGAAAGTATCACGGCGATGAATCAAATGAACTTTAGAAGTGATGCCACTTAAATATAGCGCCTCTTCAACAGCAGTATTACCACCGCCCACAACTGCAACTTCCTGGTCTTTATAGAAAAAGCCATCACAAGTTGCACATGCAGAAACACCTTTGCCTTTATAAGCTTCTTCTGATGGCAAACCTAAGTATTTAGCCGTTGCACCTGTCGCAATGATCAATGCTTGGCATTCATAAGTTTCACTACCACCTTCTAAGATGAAAGTTTTACCTGAAAGATCTACTTTCTCAATATGATCCCAGATCATTTCTGTGCCGAAACGCTCAGCATGATCTGCCAACTTGGTCATTAAAGCTGGCCCAGTTAAACCTTCTTCTCCACCTGGCCAGTTATCAATTTCTGTTGTAGTCATCAACTGACCACCTTGCTGAATACCTGTAATGATGACAGGCTTCAAGTTTGCACGTGCAGCATACAACGCAGCTGTATAACCAGCTGGCCCTGATCCTAAAATAATCAGCGGATAAATTTTTCTCTCTTCCATAATTTTATCAATCCAAATTAATCCAAAGGAATCATTATACAAAAGATTTCATTTTTTAAAGGCACAAAAAAACCCACTCGAATAAGTGGGCTTCTTCATTCCAATCTTACAGCATTGGTTTAATTGCTTCTGATGCTCTTTTGATATCTAAGAAAATCAAACCTAAACGAGCATTTGCTTTACACATTACTGATAATACAGCGTCGCTTCCTGCTGATGTCATGATGACATAGCCCGAAGCTCCTTTCACCAAAACTTGCTCTAGTTCGCCTCTTGCTAATTCTTTCGCAATACGTTCACCCAACGATAACATCGCAGCACTCATCGCACCAACGTGATCTTCATCCATACTTGCAGGCAAGAGTGAACTCATGATCAAACCATCTGTCGAAATAATTGCCGAAGCTTCTATATCCGCTGATGTACCATTCAATTCACTTAAGATTGAGTTCAACACTTCTTCACGCATATACTTGTCCTTTTATTATATCTTTAGTTCTTTTTGAACCTAACATTGCCATATCGATATACTAACACCCATATCAAATCTCGAAAAGCTTTTTGATTCAAAAAAGGTATGCCCGCAATCGTCAAGGTAAACTTATTACCCGAAACGTCCATCGCATAAATACCCAATTGAGTCATACCTTGATAGTTCGTAATGCCCACACCAATGTGGCTGTGACCATTCACAATTTTAGAAACTGTGTCATAACTATCTTGATATAAACTCGACAAACGAGTACTCATTGCTGCTATTTGATTCAATTCTTCTTCAGGAAAACCAACGTTTCCTAATAAAAAACCTAATTGATCTGATAATAACGCCCTATCTAAACTGGAAAACATAGACAATAACGAAGGTAGATCATTCTCAAAGTTGATAAGTGGTACTGCAACTTCTTTTGTTTCTGACTGAATAAAATGCATAATTTCTAATTGATAAAAGATTGCTTTTGCCAATTTAATTTGGTCATTTTCAAATCCTGTCAATTGACAAATTAGGTCATCTGATAACTCAGGACTTTTATCCAAACTCAGTAATTTTAACAGAACGTTACGAACTGCTTGATTAGTAGTTGTTTGCTGTACCGCGTATAGTGCGCCTTGCGCTGTTACTGTAATGTACTTTTTTACTGTCATCGCTCGTTAGCCTTTACAACCATCTTCTCAACCAGTTTAAGAACATCATGTTTTTTCCTAACGTCCACAACCATTGTATCAGAAAGAGATGGGTGATATTGAAAAATTGCATTTAAAAATAGTTCAATCTGATTAGCATCAAAATTTTCAGTCCAAGTTACTCCGATCACACAAGGATTCTTTTCAATCACTTGCAAGTATTCATATAATATTTGTCCAACTTCTTCTACTTTTGTGTGTTGCATGCTGATTAATAGAATAACACCTATACTACCTTTGACAAGTATGTCGTGCATAAAACTAAAACGTTCTTGTCCTGGCGCTGCATAAATATGCAATTTCAAACTATCTAGCTGCAACACACCATAATCCAACGAAACAGTTGTATCATTTTTAATAGATGATACTTCATCACTAGTTTTTTTAGATGTTGTGATAATATCATCACCACATAAACTGCGCACTGCTGTCGTTTTACCACTTGCAACAGGTCCAACAATAAGCATTTTATACTGATTCATTTATTTTACCTTTTATACTTATTTAAGCTTTTTAATTACAATTTTTGTAACTCTGACAACAACGCATTTAAATCTAATTGATTTTTGGATTTATTATCCACTAATTCATTATCAAAAAAACCATATAAATCACATAATGTATAATACGAGAAAATATAATATGGATTTACTTCTGGTAATAATTCTGCTGTATCTCTTAAGGATACATTTCTAAAGCCCCATACGCTGTCTAATTCTTTAGCATATGGTACATCAATCGTATTATCGTATGCTTCTTTTTTTCTCATTAAGCCTAAAGGCTCTTTAATATCTTTACCATTAATAATGCGACCTTTAGCTGCCAATAAAATTGACCGAATCATCGCATTTAATGCATTACTATAATGATAAGTATCAAAGCGATTAATCAATTCCATGAATAATTCTTTAGAATGAATTGCTTTGATCTGAATATCTGTTGCTGGCATTTCTGAAAAAGATATAACATCTTCAACCGCTAAATTTGACAAAATAATACCATCGCCAAATAAAAATACAATACCAGCTTTTAATTCAAAATAATTCAGTTGATTATCAAACTTCTGCTGATAAATCTGATTAAATATTTGCAAGCTTGCATAAGCTGACATGTCATAATAAATATCTTTTGTTTGAGAATAAATACTAGACATTTCATGCAGTTGAGACTTCTCAATCTGAGCAAAATATTCATCATGATGCTTATACTCTATAATCTTCTTAATTTCTTTTAAAGGTTCACGCCAATGAGAAAATGTTGTTTCTGTACTCAGTAACTGATCTTCATGAATAACTTTTGCTACTGATGCAACAGGATCTGTCTTAATTGGTTCTACAGCAGGCTCTTTTTCTTGCTGCTTACGTTTTGCTAAATAGTCAGGATCCATAAATTTAGCAAAAGGGTTGCCTGTAGCACTATTATCTTTCTTAGTAACAGGTTCTTCCTTAACTTTCACAATAGCTTTCTTCGGCTGATTTGCCATACCATCCAAAAGCTGCAGTAACTCTTCAATTTTAATTGGCTTGCGTACAATTAAATTATGATCAAAGTGTTCAGGTGATACAGTCAATATGATTGTATGATCATCCAAATGTTGATCAATCGCATGTTTACCTTCAATAGAATCAGCATCTACTAATGTAATATCCCCATGATCACCCAAGGCAAAAAGACCTTTTGTCTTTAGCTTCAGTAGTTGTGCGATGCTCGCACTAAAGCGAGCATCTGCACCAATTAACGTTATTATTGTTGTCATATTAAAGATCTATTAGGAATAAGGGTTCTCAATAAAATTAAACTTACCTTGTACATCTTCCGTCAATGTGCTTTTACAACTCTGAGGAATTGGTGTACTGGGTAGCACTTTACGATCCATGTTGTCATAGAAGAATAATAACCAATTATCCTCAAGTTGCAACATGCTTTCTTTCACCATATCTAGGCGGTCAATATTGTTATTGGCACCTGATGTAATGAAATAGTCTAAAATTGCACCTGATAAATTGGCCGAGTCTCCATATTTCAACTCAAATTGCACACGCAAACTATAATCGTTCAAGGTTGCTTGGCGACTGATGATTGAGCTCAAAATTTCTTCACGACGCATGATATCCATAGTGAGGATTCCTTTTTATTTTCTATTTTTTAAATCTTGCCAGAATTTTACCAACTTTTTCTGCTCTGAGTGCTGATAAGGTTGTTTTATGTGTAGCTTATTCAAGTCTTCTTGACTTGGATACAAGATTTCATCTTTAATTAAATAATCGCTTACATGAGGGAATGCTGCCTCATTAGAGGTCGCATATTCAACATAATTTGCAGCGCGAGCATTATTTTCAGGCTCTAGCATAAAATTAATGAATTCATAAGCTTCATCTTTATTCGGTGCATCCTTCAAAACTGTGAACTGATCAAACCAAACCAAACTGCCTTCTTTTGGAATATAGTATTGAATATCCACATTTGTACCAGCTTCTTTCGCACGCGCCTTTGCTAAATAAATATCGCCCGACCAGCCCAATGCCACACAAGCATCGCCATTCGCTAATGCGGTAATATATTCAGATGAATGGAACTTTTTAATATATGGACGAATTTGCTTTAATGCAGCATAAGCTTTGTCTAAATCTGCTTTATCAGTTGATTCTGCAGGAATACCCAAATACATATTGATCACAGGCAACATTTCACTTGGACTATCAATCATATAAATACCGCAACTTGCTAATTTCTCAGCATACTTAGGATTCATGATTAATTCCAAAGAATCTAATGGTGCATCTGGTACTAATTCTTTAATCTTTTTAGCATCATAAGCAATCCCTGTTGTTCCCCAGAAATAAGGAACAGAATGCTCATTCATGCCTTTAAATTCCGCCAATCGTTCTGTCACAAATGGCCAAATATTTTTTAAATTCGGTAACTTCTCTGTATTAATTGAATCTAATCTGTTCGCTTGGATTAAATATGCAACAGTATAATCAGAAGGCACAACAATGTCATAGCCTGAATTGCCAGCCAAACTTTTTGCCAACAATACATCGTTACTATCGAATGTATCATACACAACATCAATGCCAGTTTTTTCTGTAAACTCAGTAATTAAATCTGGATCGATATAATCTGTCCAGTTATAAATTCTAACTTCTTTGGCAACGGCTGTTGCACTTAATGCGATCAACCCAGTGATTGCCGCTAAACGGCTAACTTTACGAACCATAGTTTTCATTAATACATTCTCCCTAAAAAACAATGGAAACGAGGTAGTTACACTGTCGAGCTACCTCGTTTTAAAACTTATTTATACTCTATAATATTAGTCTGCACGGAAAGTATCGTGACAGCTCTTACAAGTTCCGCCTAATTTACCCATTTGTGCTTTCAATGTATCTTCAGTTGCAGCTGCTGCAATCATTGCATTGCTTTCTGTTACAAAGTTAGCCAAATCTTGTTTGAATTTGTCTTGGTTAGTATTAATATCATTTGTTACTTTACTACCAGCATAACTGCCTGGTAAGAATACTTCATTTAATGATATAGCCATAGAGTTCATAACTTTTGCTGCTTTTTCTGCCTGTGCTGCATCAAAAGGAATCTCACCTTTTGCCATGCCAGCCAATGTGCCCATTTCCCATGCTGATACTTGGAACATTGCTTTACGCACTTTTTTAACTTGTTCCATATCTTGAGCAAAACCTGCACTCATTGTTGCAACTGCTAATGTTGCTAACAAAGCTAATTTTTTCATTGTGTAACTCCCTTATATATTAATAATTCTAACCACTTGTGATAAAAATCACTGCTCGATTATAACGAAATTTTATAGTTGTATGGCACATTTACATCTTTTTACTCTCGTAAGGCTTGATAGAAAGCTAGCACTGCTAAAACTATCAAACCGCCCCCAAGCCATTCATCTAAATTATTCCAACCGATCATTGTAGAGACAAATACAACTGCACCAATTAATGCATAAATTTTTCGAGTTGTTTGCTTTGCCTGAATCTTTTGATATTTTTCTAATACTTTATCATTAATATCAACTTTAAGCTTTCCTCTCACCATATCTTGGGAGATTAAGAACATATTTTGCATTGCTTCTGGCAAATTATCAATCCAATTAGGAATAGCACGTTGATATTTTTGAGCTACCGATTTCACACTCTTCTGTGATTTCACAAACTTCACTAAAAATGGTTTGGCAGTTTTCCATAAATCCAATTCTGGATAGAGTTTGCGACCAATACCTTCGATATTGAATAATGTTTTTTGTAATAACACTAACTGAGGCTGTACTTCCATTTTAAAGCGTCGGCCTGTTTGGAACAATGATAACAAGAATCCACCAAATGAAATTTCACTCAATGGCTTATTAAAGATAGGCTCACAAATGGAACGAATTGCTGATTCCAATTCTTCAATTGAAGTATCTGCTGGCACCCAGCCTGATTCCACATGTAATTCTGCAACTCTGCGATAATCACGATTAAAAAATGCTAAGAAGTTACTGGCTAAATAATGTTTATCTTCTTCCCCTAATGTACCAATAATCCCATAATCCAATGCAATATAAGATGGATTTTTGGGATCTTTCACATCCACAAAAATATTACCAGGATGCATATCCGCATGGAAAAAACTATCCACAAACACTTGCTTAAAGAAAACTTCGACACTTAATTCAGCCAACTTTGGAATATTTACACCTAAAGCTTTCAAAGTATCCACATGATCCACTGGAACACCTGTAATCTTTTCCATCACCATGATGTCTTTGTATACATATTCCATATAAATATGTGGAATATACATTTCGGTAGAGCCTTCAAAATTACGTTGCAATTGCATTCCGTTAGCAGCTTCGCGAGTTAAATCCAATTCACTCAAAATTGTACGTCGATATTCTTGCACTACTTCCACAGGGCGTAAACGTTCACCGCCTGAAACATAGTTTTCAACCGCATGGGCAATCATTTCCATGAGCTGAATATCACGCAAAATGACTTTCTGAATATTAGGGCGAACAACCTTAACCACAACTTCATCGCCATTTTTCAATACTGCACTGTGGACTTGTGCAATGGATGCTGCTGCTAGTGGCACTTCATCAAAACTTTTAAAAACTTCCAATAAAGGTTTTTTGAGTGATTTCTCAATAATTTGAATGGCCAATGCTGAATCAAAAGCAGGCACATTATCTTGAAGCTTCGCGAACTCATCAATATATTCATCTGGAAATAGATCACTTCTTGTGGATAACGCTTGCCCTAATTTTACAAATGTTGGGCCTAAAGCTTCCAAAGCCAAACGAATACGAATCGCTAAAGGTGTTTTCTTATGTTGATTGAATAAATTAGCTAATGGCTTTAAAAATACAAATAACCGAAATACTGGAATGAGGAATACAAGCTCATACAAACCGTAACGCATCAAGATCCAATGGATTTTTAAAACTCTTAACCAACGTGAAAACATAGCCAACCTTGTGAAATCAATTAATAAACAAAACCACGATGAATCGCAACGATACCGCCTGTTAAATTCTTATATTCAACTTCATCAAAGCCTGCTTCTAACATCATTGATTTCATTGTTTCTTGATCTGGGTGCATACGAATTGATTCAGCCAAATAACGATAGCTTTCTTCATCATTCGCAATCACTTTGCCCATGAATGGCAATGCTGAAAATGAATAGAAATCATATAATTTCGTCAATGCTGGATTACTCGTTTTAGAAAACTCCATCACAACTAAACGGCCGCCTGGCTTAATCACACGCTGCATTTCTTTCAATGCTTTTAGTTTATCTGTCACATTACGTAAGCCAAAACTAATCGTCACTAAATCAAATGCATTATCTGGAAAAGGAATTTCTTCCGCATTAATTAACTCAAAAGAAATATTATTAATAAATCCTGAATTAATCACGCGTTTACGACCTTCTTCTAACATTGATGAGTTAATGTCAGATAAAACCACATGGCCAGAATCGCCCACACGCTTAGCAACTTTCATGGCAATTTCGCCTGTACCACCTGCCAAATCTAAAGCTTTTTGACCTTTACGCGCACCAGTTAACTCAATCATCGTGCGTTTCCACAAACGATGAATACCAAAGCTCATCACATCATTCATCACATCATAGTTAGATGCAACGGAATGGAAAACCTCAGCAACCTTTTCTTCTTTTTTATCTTTATCAACGGTTTGGTAGCCAAAGTCGATCTGTTCTTTATCGCTCATGATCTTTAATCCTATTCATTCAACAATCTGCGGTATATGATAACAGAACTTGGCGTAAATCTTGATAAACCATTTCTGTTTCTGGCTTCACGCCATGCCAAAACTCAAAGCTGAGCGCCGCTTGCTCAACCAACATCCCTAAACCATCGAAAGACTTTTCTGAGCCATTATCAGCCAAATATTCCATGAATATTGTTGGCTTTGTGCCATACATTAAATCATAGCCAATTGTACCTGCATCAATCTCGCAAGGTAATGGTGTGAACTCATTACTCAATGAACTACTTGTTGCATTGATGATTAAATCAAATCGCCCTGATAACTTAGACCACTCACAAGCATTGATATTGCCTTCTTGGCTAAAATCTTCAGCCAATTGCACAGCTTTTTCATGTGTACGATTGCTGATCACAACTTCAGCAGGTTTAGCACGCAATAACGGCCCTAAAATACCTTTAGTTGCGCCACCTGCGCCTAACACTAAAATTCGTTGATTAGTTAATTCTAAATGATGACGATCCACCAAATCACACAGCAAACCATTACCATCTGTATTGTGCCCAATGAATTTATCATCTGAGAAGCGTAAAGTATTCACAGCGCTAGCTTCTTTTGCTTCAATTGTTAACTCATGGGCAAATCGAAAAGCATTTTCCTTAAAAGGCACAGTGACATTCGCACCTAATAAACCTTGATGAATCAATTCTGCCAATTCACCCTCAAAGTTATCTTTCTCTAAGCAGAAAGCTTTATACTCCAATTCAATACCACAATTTCTTGCGAACATCGCATGAATCATTGGCGATTTTGAGTGGGCAATGGGATTACCTAAAACACCATATAACTGCATAATCTCTCCTTATTGTCCGCGCAAGAACATACGATCCAAATCCACCATGCCAATAGATGTCCATGTTGGTCGACCATGATTACATTGATCTGCTCGTTCTGTTCTTTCAATATCACGCAATAGTGCATTCATTTCTGGCAATGTCATTTTACGATGATGACGAATCGCACTATGACAAGCCATCGTACTTAGAATCTCATTCACTGCGGCTTTAATCTTTTCACTCGAACCATAACGATCAAAGTCATCTATTACTGCTGTAATTAAACGATCAATATCCGCATTAATCAGTGCAGCTGGCACTTCACGAACCACAATTTCGTGATCACCAAATGCATCCGCGACAATTCCTACTTGGGCTAATTCTTCTTGAAATTCTGCAACAGCAGCAACATGCTTGCCTTGCATTTGCATTACTTTTGGGATTAATAATGGCTGACGAACCAATGTTTGTTGGTCATGAATATTGCGCTTAAATCTTTCATAAATAATACGCTCATGCGCTGCATGCATGTCCACTAACACCAAACCTTGCTGATTCTCTGCCAAAATATATGCACCATGCAATTGCCCAAGCGCATAACCCAATGGCGCATCATCCACTTGATCATTTTCACCAGCCAATGATTGTGGCTGAAATGTTGATAATACAGAATTCACCTGCTCAGATTTTTGATCCAAGCCCAAAGCTGCATACACATTTACAGGCTGATCATTGCGAGAGTTTTGAAAAATTGAAGATGCATTATTAGAGCTATAGGAAGGATTAAAATTTAATCGGCCTTGCTGTTGTACAGGTTCTGACATTGGCTGAATAAACTCAGATGCAGCATTAGATGATTGCTGATTGCCTTGCATTTCCAATAATGGTTTTGCAACAACCTGATGAATCGTTCTGAATAAGAAATCATGCACAAATCGAGATTCACGGAAACGAACTTCATGCTTAGCAGGATGTGCATTCACATCCACGCCTTCAGGATCCATTGTTAAATAAACAATGAATGCAGGATGGCGATGCCCATATAAAACATCTTGATAAGCCTGCTTAATTGCATGGGCAATCAAACGATCCTTCACCATTCGGCCATTCACATATACAAACTGCCAATCTGTTTGATTACGTGAAAATGTAGGTTTAGCAATCCAGCCATGCAAAGTTAACGTGCCACGTAAATCTTCAATAGTATGTGTGAAATAAAAGCTATTATCCAAAAACTCTTGGCTAAAAATCGCGCCAATACGACGCTCTTTCTCTTCTTGGGTTTGACAAGCCTTAGTATCAAATACTGCTTTATCGTTGTGCATGAGCTTAAATGCGATATCAAAACGCACCAAAGCCAATCGCTTCACTAATTCTTCAATATGACTAAATTCTGTTCGTTCTGTTCTTAAAAACTTTTTACGTGCAGGGACATTATAGAAAAGGTCCTTAACTTCGATCGTTGTGCCAAATGGATGTGCTGCTGGCATTGGCTTTTCAATTTCATCATTACCAACACCTGTCACTTTAAAGCCATGAGAAGATTCAGCAGTTCGAGTTGTTAACGTTAATTCAGAAACTGAAGCAATACTTGCCAAAGCTTCACCACGAAAACCTAAACTTTGCACACGAACTAAATCATTAGAATCGCGAATTTTACTCGTTGCATGGCTCGTTAATGCGAGTAATAGATCCTCTTCATGAATTCCGCTGCCATTATCACGAATCGTAATTTTCTTAGCACCACCCTCATGAATTTCCACAATGATTTCAGTTGAGCCTGCATCAATACTATTTTCAACAAGCTCTTTAACGACAGAAACTGGACGCTCAATCACTTCACCAGCAGCAATCTGGTTAATGACTTGAGGAGATAATTTTTGGATTCTTTTCATAATTTCCATCACACAAAAAAGAAACGCCTGTCAAACAGGCGCTTTTTAATGATTCTTGACTGAATTAATGCAAACTTGTTCTCAAGCGTTGCATGATTTCATCTTTCGGCATGCCATCCAATGATTCAATGTCAATTGCTGTGCGGTTTTTACCATCAGCATTCACTGTCACCTTGAAACGATAGTAGATAGATTCTTTCTCTTGCCAGAATTTGATACCGCCACCTTTTGTTTTATTAGGATCACGTTGCAATACCATATAGCTGTGCTCATTACTATTTTGTGACTCAACTTTAAATGTTGCACCATCATCTAGCACATTACCCACTTGAATCCATACCGACTCCAATGGACGGTTGATCACAACACCGCGTGCTGTTTCTTCCATGATCATAGAGTTAGCACTTTTTACTTCTTTAGCATTTGCAGCGCCTAATTTAGCTGCTAGGCGAGAAATCATTTCTGCTTCTAACTCAGAATCCCTTGGACGATCCACCCATTTATGGAACTCATTATCACGGCCTGAGGTTTGATCTTTCATACCATAATGCGTTACGTAAGCTAATACTTCACCTTTGCCACTACGTTCTAAACGAATTCTAAATTTATCACGTGTTGGTGATGAGAACACGTTATCCATAGTAGATTTCAACAATTGGCGAATCCATGAATCTGGAACGTCTGCTCTGTTTTCAGCCCAACCTGATTCCAAAATACCTGCTTCTGGATTTTGGATTTCAATTGGTAAACCAACTTCTTGGAATAACTGAACTGATCTTGACCAAACGTATTCAGCTGGCAAAGTTGTTGCAATCCAGCGAGTATCACCTGAGCGTTCAATACGCACAGAATCAGATGATACCAATACTCTATTCGTCATGTTATTTTGGTTATTCGCTTGCTTCTGATAATCACTCAACATTTGAGTTGTGCGATTATTGCTATCCACGTTGCTACTGCGACCTACTAAATCAGGCGGTAACTCCAATGGATTAACAGATGCTGCTTGTAGATAATCTAATCGACCTTTAGGTTGGATTGAGTTCGTCGAACAACCTGAAAGTACAATCAAGCCGGCAAGACCACCTATTAATGCTTTGTTATATTTCATATAAATTTCCGAATAGTTTTAGATCAACAATTTAACTTCATAAAATTGTGCGATATTATAGCAATAAATTACGCTTTCGGTAATTTAGCAATCAAATCCTGCATCGTTAAGTGATATTGTTTGTCTAAACTAATCAATGGTAAACGGATGCCACCTTGGATTTTACCCATCTCTTTCAAAATCCACTTCGCAGGAATTGGGTTCGATTCAATGAATAATAAACGGTGTAATTCTTTCAATTCTGCGTCAAAAGCCTCTGCTTTTTCACGATCACCTGCTATCGCAGCTTGAGTCATTTTATGCATTTGTAATGGTGCAACGTTTGCTGATACTGAAATCACGCCATTTGCACCACGTAAAATAGCTTCACATGCCAAGCCATCTTCTCCTGACCAAACAGAAAATTTATCGCTCGAAACTTTGTCTAACAGCTCATCAATACGCTCTAAAGTCGATGCTTCTTTAACACCAATAATGTTATCAATATTTGCTAAACGAGCAACTGTTTCAGGTAACAAATCAACACCTGTACGACCTGGAACGTTGTACAAAATTTGTGGAATATCCACAGATTCAGCAATCAATTTATAATGTTGATACAAACCTTCTTGTGTAGGTTTATTGTAATAAGGTGTTACCAATAAACATGCTTGAGCGCCATCTTCTGCTGCCCAATGTGTTAACTTCAAAGCTTCTAATGTTGAGTTAGAGCCTGTACCAGCAATCACAGGCAAACGACCATCTGCAAATTCTACAACCTTACGGATCACTTGACGATGTTCTTCATAATCGAGAGTTGCTGATTCACCAGTTGTTCCAACTGCAACAATTGCATCCGTCTTATTGACGACGTGAAATTCTACGAGCTTTTCTAAAGCACCATAATCAACACGACCATCTGGATACATCGGCGTAACAATCGCAACTATACTTCCCGTAAACATGATTCCACTCTCCATTAATGCTATTCAATATAATAAACAAATTCTTTATACAATAATTTATTTAATCCTTTAAGTAAATAGCCACAGGCGCATGATCTGAAGGTCGCTCTTTTGCTCTCACATCTCTCAAAACTTCTGCTTTCATCATTCGTGATGATACATTTTTAGATAATAGAAAATGATCTATGCGCATTCCTTCATCTTTTTCAAACTGACCTTGACGATAATCCCACCAAGTGAACAACGGATCTTGTGTTGCGAATAAACGCAGTGCATCTACAAATCCTAAAGCTAACATGCCATTAAATGCTGCGCGTTCCTTATCAGAACAGAGAATCTTTCCTTGCCACAATTCAGGCGCATAAACGTCTTCATCTTTAGGCACAATATTAAAGTCACCCATCACAACAACATTGTCATATTTTTCTAAAGCTTTCTTTAAATAATCATGAAATGCAGCCAACCACTTTAATTTGTATTCATATTTTTCGGAATCAACTTCTTGACCATTCGGCACATAGACATTGATCACACGATAATCGCCAATCGTTGCTGCAATCAAACGCTGTTGATCATCTTCAAAGTTCGGCAATTGAATTTCTACATCTTTTGGCTCCACTTGGCTAATCAAAGCCACACCATTGTAAGCCTTTTGCCCACTTGCAATTGCGTGATAGCCTAAAGCTTTTATTGCATCGAAAGGAAACATTGCGGTTTCACACTTTAACTCCTGCAAACCAATGATTGCTGGCTTTACAGATTTCAATAACTCTTCTAAATGCGCTTGGCGCACATTAACGGAATTCACATTCCATGTAATCATTTTCATATTAACAACTGAACCTTTAATTTATTGCTTAGATAATTGATCAACGCGCCAATTATTCAACTGTACTTTACAGGATAACAAAATATCACCAGAACCTGTGCCACCCATCATAGCAGCTGATTCACGCTCGCATTCTGCATCTCTAAATTCTATAAAAACCATCTGTGATTTTTCTAATGCTTTAACGGCATCAGCAGTTGCTACAGAATCAATACCTTCTAATTCTGCTTTGGCTTGACCATAAGCTGAATCTAATAGTGTCTTTTTCATCTGCACTCCTGATATTAATAAGTTGTTTATATATTACACATTACAGAGCTTCATTGATAACATTCGATTATTTTCAATGCACCTACATTTAAGGACGATCAATATTATTTTGTGAATTAAAGTCATCAATCTGCCTACGGCAATTAACAGGGATCATTTTTATTTCCAATCGATGAGATTCGCAACATTGCCAAGTGATTTTATCTTTATCATCCAAAATGGCTTCTAAAATAATAAAAGCGTTATCAGCCAGTTTATTATTGTAAATAATTTTGATTTTACCTCGTGATAGGATTTCTATAGCTTTGACAGATTGCCCTACTATTTTATTAGCTTCAGGCAAACCCGCTTCTTTATTATCATTTGGGAACCGTTTTTCTTTCTCATAAAACTCAGCACTTACCATTTTTGCTGCTGTTGCGATCGCTATTCCTTCAGAAATATACGTACGATCTGTATAATCTGCGTAATTCGGTACTGTAAACATCACTACAATAAATACTAAAAAATTAGTCATGCATAATTCAAGTAATGATGGACCTTTACACGATTCTAAATACTTTTTAGGCAAACAGAGCCATACCCAAATACTACAAAGCACCCAGCTTAAACCCAGAGCATATAGATAATTCAGGTCTTTTTCTAGACCATCTTGATAAGGCTTAGAATTAACATAAAGCAAAATAAAATAAACCGCATGAATCAGAAGAACTCCAAGAAGAAGATGTGCTAAGCCTTTCTGGTTTCTAATACATTTTGCATTATTTAAAAATACAACAAATACAGACATCAAAAGGAAATAAACAATGCCAATCATCGGAATATACATTGGACTCATATATTGACAGATATAGAAACCTGCAATAACCATAACCACAACAAGACTAGGAATCACTGGCCATACAAAAGGATAACGCATTAATTTTTATCCATAGTGGCAGATCGGCAACTATGTGGCAGAATTTCTAAATCAATTCGTTTTATTGGATCATCTGATTCTCTGCACTCCCAAGTAATTTTCTTATCTTGCATAATTGGTACTAAATACAGCTCTGCACCATCAAAAACCTTATGATTATAAGCAATTAAAATTCTACCGTTAGATTTGATAGCAACAGAGCTAACAGCTTGCCCTGTGATTTGATTAGATTCAACCAAACCTGCTTCTTGGTTATCTTTCGGGAAACGTTTTTCCTTTTCATAAAACTCAGTACTAGCCACTTTAACAACTTCTGATAATACAATGCCTTCAGCAACATAAGTGCGTTTTTTGTAATCTTTAGAAATACCTCACATACTAAACATGCTTAAAAAGCTCACAATACCTGCAACTACTAAAAAGATAAAAAGGGGGCTTGGTCGTTTTTTTATTGTTGGCTTCTCGGGTTTTGATATATCTTGCATATTTCTATTCTCATTCCCTACATGAAGCAGGCAAAAGCTTTTGATCAAAATGGTCTAATGCTTTTGGATTATCTCTACATATCCAATTCACTTTCCCATTTTCAACTTGTGCCTCTAATAAAATTTGAGGTTTCTCATCATCCTTGAGACCAAAATAATAAATCACAATTTTTCCTTCAGGCAAAATCTCAATAGCATCAACTCGCGCACCTTGGATTTTATTGGGTTCAACCAAACCAGCTTCTTTATTATCATTCGGGAACCGTTTTTCCTTTTCATAAAATTCTGTAATGGCCAACTTCGCACCAACAGATAATGCTAATCCTTCAGCAATATATCCACGAATTTCTTGATCTTTTTCTACTGTATCATTCATCCAAAGAAATATTCCTACAAAAACCAAAATAATCATAAAGATTACCTTAAGTACATCAACTAGAAATTGAAGAAAATTTTTTATCATGATTTTATTCTTATTATTTATAACCCCATAATTATACAATAAAAAAGCGCCATCCAATGGATCGCGCTTTGAGTTTAATCACAAAAGAGATTAATGCACTTCATCCCAATTATTGCCAATTGCCACTTCTACTTTTAATGGCACTTTGAGTTCAATCACTTTTTCCATTGCATTTTGAAGTAGCTGAGCTGCCACTTCCGCATCTTTCTCCACAACTTCCAAGATCAATTCATCGTGCACTTGTAAAAGCATTTTTGCATCCAAGCCAGATTTTACTAGCTGATGATCCACTTCAATCATCGCCAATTTAATAATATCCGCAGCTGTACCTTGCAATGGTGCATTCACTGCAATACGTTCAGCGCCTGATTTCATCATATGATTTGTGCTATTGATATCAGGCAATGGCAAACGGCGACCTAACAATGTTTCCACATAACCCAATTGGTGTGCCTTCTCTTTAGCATCTTCCATAAACTGCAAAATGCTAGGATAACGGCTAAAATAACGCTGAATATAATCTTGCGCTTGTGTACGAGAAATTCCGAGCTGTTTTGCCAAACCAAATGCACCCATACCATAAATCAAACCAAAGTTAATCGCTTTCGCTGAACGGCGCAAATCACCTGAAACTTCTTCAAGTGGCGTATGGAAAACTTCTGAAGCTGTTGCTCTATGAATATCGAGATCATTTTTAAACGCCGCAATCAACGTTTCATCACCTGAGAAATGAGCCATCAAACGCAATTCAATTTGCGAATAGTCAGCAGAAATCATTTTATAGCCATCTTTTGCAATGAATGCTTGGCGAATCTTTCGCCCTTCTTCTGTGCGCACAGGAATATTTTGAAGATTTGGCTTCGATGAAGATAATCGCCCTGTAGATGTTAAGGCTTGATTAAATGATGTATGAATGCGCTTTGTTGTCGCATCAACCTCAGCAACCAACGCATCTGTATAAGTGGATTTCAATTTCGCCAATTCACGATATTCAATGATATGCTTTGGCAATGGAAAATCTAGCGCCAATTCTTGAAGCACTTCTTCATTCGTAGAAGGCTGCCCTTTTGCTGTTTTCTTAATCACAGGCAATCCCAATTTACCAAATAAAATTTCGCCCAATTGTTTTGGTGAGCTCAAGTTAAACTCTTCACCTGCCAAATGATAAACTTCATTTTCTAGCTTCGTTAAACGTTCTGCCAATTCTGCGCTGAATGCTTCTAAATGTGGCACATTCACTAAAATCCCATCATGTTCCATTTTTGCTAAAACAGTTAACAATGGCATTTCAATCGTTTCATACAATGATCTCAATGTTGGGATAGAATCCACTCTTGGCTTTAAAGCCTGCCATAAACGCAATGTGATATCAGCATCTTCTGCTGCATAATGCGTTGCTGTTTCTAATGGAATCTCATTGAATGTCTTTTGTGCTCGACCTTTGCCTGCAATCTCTTCAAATGGCGTTGTCGTATGATCGAGATATTTCAAAGCAAGATCATCCATATTGTGTTTTTCTGTCGCATCCCAAACATAACTTGCTAACATCGTATCATCCACAATGCCATTCAAAGTAATGCCGTAGCGTTGCAAAATATGCCAATCAAACTTAAGGTTTTGTCCGACTTTCAAAATTTCTGGGTTTTCCAAAACTGGTTTTAAGCGTGCAATAACATCTTGTAAAGCTAATTGCTCTGGCGCTACTAAAAAATCGTGCTGAACAGGAATATAAACTCCTTCACCCACTGCAACTGATAAAGAAATACCCACCAATTTAGCCTGCATAAAATCCAAGCCATCTGTTTCTGTATCAATGGATAAACGATAAACCTGCGGAATGCGAGCAATATAAGCATCTAGATCTTTCAATGATGTAATTGCGCGATAATCTTGAAAGCCTGGCTTACGTGGCATTAACCATTCTGTCGTTCTTGGTGCTGATACAATTGTGTTTAGCATTGGTTTAAATGCATTATCAGATTTGCCTGCAACCAATTGCTTTAATAAAGAGTGAAATTCAAATTCTGTATATAGCTCTTTTAAACCCTCCACATTAGCATCACGCAGTTCTAATTCTTCAACTTTATAAGGTAGCTCTGCGTCCATCACTAAAGTAGTGAGTTTTTTCGATAACTCAATTTGCTCAAATGAATTACGTAAGCGTTCTCCAACTTTGCCTTTGATTTGTTCAGCATTGGCTAAAATACCTTCTAAAGTTTGGTATTCGGCGATCCATTTTGCTGCTGTTTTTGGCCCAACGCCTTCAACGCCTGGAATATTATCGGCTTTATCACCCATCAATGTTAAATAGTCACGAATAGCTTCAGGATAAACACCATGCTTCTCAAACACGCCTTCACGATCTAACATCTGATTTTTCATGCCATCGTACATTTTGATCTGATCATCTACGAGTTGTGCTAAATCCTTATCACTTGACGCAATGATCACATTGAAGCCTTTCTGCTTAGCCTCAATGGCTAAAGTTGCAATCACATCATCCGCTTCAATACCATCAATAATCAAACGTGGTAACCCCATTAAATCCACAACATCCATCAAGGGTGCGATTTGTTCGCGCAAATCATCTGGCATCGGTGGGCGATGTGCTTTGTAATCAGCATAAATATCGCTACGAAAACTCTTACTTTTCGCATCAAATGTCACAGCAACAAATGCAGGATCAAAACTATCCAATAACTTTTGAAACATCGTAATCACACCACGAATCGCCCCAGTTGGACGGCCTGATCTTGTCGTCAAAGGCGGCAAAGCATGATAGGCACGAAATAAAAAGTTAGAACCATCGATGATTAAGAAAGTTTTGTTAGACATGATTTTCCAGATATTGATAATAAGTAGAATGATTTTACATGATTAATACCCTTTAAGGAAAAGTCACTAACGAGATATTCGTAACTCTAGTATGATATTCGAATATTTATTTTTACAATTCTAAAACCACCATGACTAAATACACATGCTTCAAAGCCTACGACATTCGTGGCAAACTTGGCACAGAACTCAACGAAGAAATCGCTTACAACATTGGACGAGCTTACGGCGAGATCTATCAGCCTAAAACTATTGTCGTAGGCTGTGATGTTCGCTTAACCAGCGAATCACTCAAACAAGCAACTATTCGAGGATTGAATGACTCGGGTGTCAATGTTTTAGATTTAGGAATGACAGGCACAGAAGAAGTTTATTTTGGTGCATTTCATCTAGATGTTCAAGGTGGAATTGAGATCACCGCAAGCCATAACCCCATGGATTATAACGGCATGAAATTAGTTCGTGAAAATGCTCGCCCCATCGGTGCAGACAGTGGATTAAAAGAGATTCAAGCCTTAGCAGAATCGGGTGATTTCAATGAAGTTGAAACCAAAGGTACAACTAAACTTTATAATATTTTACCTGAATACATTGATCACTTATTAACATACATTGATCATGCTAAAATTCGCCCAATGAAATTAATGATGAATGCGGGCAATGGTGCCGCAGGGCACGTTATAGATGCATTGGAAGCTAAATTTAAAGCACTCAATATTCCTGTAGAATTCATAAAAATACATAATGAGCCTAATGGCAATTTCCCTAATGGCATTCCCAATCCTATTTTAGTAGAAAATCGTACAGCAACTACTAATGCCGTGATCGCCCATCAAGCAGATGCAGGAATTGCATGGGATGGCGATTTTGATCGATGTTTCCTCTTTGATGAAAAAGGGCAATTCATTGAAGGTTATTATATTGTTGGTTTATTAGCTCAAGCATTTTTATTGAACCAATCTTGCGAGAAAATTGTTCATGATCCTAGATTAGTTTGGAATACTTTTGATATTGTGAATGATTATAATGGTATTGCAGTACAATCTAAATCAGGCCATTCCTTTATTAAAGAGATGATGCGTGAGCACAATGCTATTTATGGTGGAGAAATGAGTGCTCACCATTATTTCCGTGATTTTTCTTATTGCGATAGTGGTATGATTCCATGGTTATTAGCCATTTCAGTCATGTCTGAAACCAAGCAAACATTATCTTCTTTAGTTGAAAATATGATTAAAAAATTTCCATGTAGCGGTGAAATTAACTTTAAAGTTGAGAACACACAAACAACTATCATGAAAATCATGAATCATTTTGCAGATCAAAATCCCGAAATAGATCAAACTGATGGTATTAGTTTAGATTTTGGTACTTGGCGGTTAAATGTTCGCGCTTCCAACACAGAACCATTGTTGCGTTTAAATATTGAAAGCCGTGCAGATAAAGATCCTAAACCAATGCAAGAATATATAGATGAATTGATACACATTATTCAGTAATAAGTAAAAAAGCGCAGAATTCTGCACTTTTTTTATGGATCATTTATTCTTGATATCCCTTTGGATTTTTCTTCTGCCAGCGCCAACTATCTGTCAACATATCATTCAAATCATACTTTGCATGCCAACCCAATTCTTCCACTGCTCGTGTATTATCTGCATAAGAAATCGCAACATCCCCTGAACGACGCTCTACAAACTCAAATAGCACCTCTACATTGTTAACAGATTCAAAAGCATTTTTCACCTGTAAAACAGAGTTACCATTGCCAGTACCAATATTCCAAGCACGGCACCCTTTATTCTGTAAGCGATTATTTAATGCACATAAATGCGCTGAAGCTAAGTCCACCACATGAATATAATCGCGCACACCTGTACCATCAACAGTTTCATAATCATTGCCAAAAATAGAGAGTTTTTCCCTTAAACCAACTGCAACCTGCGTAATATATGGCATTAAATTGTTCGGGATACCTTGAGGATCTTCCCCAATTAAGCCACTTTTATGAGCACCTACAGGATTAAAATAACGCAATAAAGCAATAGACCAACGATCATCCGCCGATGCTGTTTTCTCAAGCATTTGCTCCACAATTAGTTTTGTATAGCCATAATTATTGGTTGGCATACCTGTTGGCATATCCTCATTGAGCGGTGAAACATTTGCTTCATCATAAACAGTTGCTGATGAACTAAACACCAAATTAAACACGCCTGCTTTTTCCATAGCTTTCACTAAAGTAATGGAGCCTGAAATATTATTATCAAAATATGCCAATGGAATTTTCTGGCTTTCTCCCACTGCTTTTAAGCCTGCAAAATGAATCACAGCATCAATTTTATGCTTTTCAAAAATCATATCTAAATCACTAGCACTACGAATATCACCCTCAATAAATGTTAGTGTTTTACCCGTTAATTTCTGAACTCTACATAAAGATTCCTCAGAACTATTAGATAAATTATCTAGCACAATTACTTCGTGATTTGCTTCCAATAATTCTATGCAAGTATGCGAACCAATATAGCCTGCGCCGCCTGTTACTAAAATATTAGCCATAAGGAGCTCCTAATAATAATTGTATCAACCCTTGTGTAGATGAATCTAGATCATCCAAATCAGCATGTTTTCCATTCAACATTGGTAAAATCTGATTGGCAATTGCCTTGCCTTTTTCAACGCCCCATTGATCAAATGGATTAATATTCCAAATCACTGATTGCACAAATACTTTGTGCTCATATAATGCAATTAACATCCCCAAGGTTCGTGGATTCAACTCATCAACTAATATAGTTGAACTTGGCTGATTGCCTGTGTAGTGCTGATATTTAGGCAACTGAGCTAGTTCATTTTCTGATAGAGATTGGCTTCCAAATGCTAATAATCGAGATTGTGCGAGACAGTTTGCCAATGCTAAATGATGCTGCTCAATCAATTCATCTTCATTGTCTGCATAGGTAAACTGTTTAGCTGTATAACGCTGAATCGGTGCAATAAAATCAGAGCTCACAGCTTGTGTGCCTTGATGCAATAATTGATAAAAAGCATGCTGTGCATTCGGCCCCACTTCGCCCCAAACAATTGGACATGTTGTCCATTCGACTGGTTTTTGATTACGTTGCGTGGATTTGCCATTCGATTCCATTTCTAATTGTTGCAAATATGATGCAAAATATTTCATACGGCCATCATATGGTAAAACTGCATGTGTCTGAATATTCAAATAATTTGTATTCCAAACACCAATCATACCAAGCAATACAGGTAAATTATTTTGGAAAGATGCAGATTGGAAATGCTCATCCATACAGTAAGCACCAGATAAAAATTCCTTAAATCCATCTACGCCAATAGTCAACGCTATCGGCAAACCAATACATGACCATAATGAATAACGGCCACCAACCCAATCCCACATTAAGAACTGTCGATCAGGGTGAATGCCCCATGCTGTCATTTTCTCAATATTCATAGAAACAGCCACAAAATGATTATGCAAAACGGTTTGATTTTGCCCCAATGATTTTGTTAACCAAGCACGAACTGTTTCTGCATTTGACAAAGTATCAATCGTACCAAAAGATTTGGATGAAATAATGAATAATGTTGTTTCAGGACGTAATTGATGCAATAAGTCCGATAATTGGCTACCATCCATTGTGGATACAAAGTGCATCGCCAATGGCTTTGTTGTAGGTACTTTAAAGTCTGATAATGCATGTGTGACCATCAATGGACCAAGATCTGAGCCACCTACACCAATATTCACAACATCCGTCACAACTTCACCAGTTGCCCCACGATATTGCCCTGCATGAATTTGATTCACTAAATCATACATGCGATTCAACTGCCCATAAACATCTTTGGCTAAATCTGAATATTTCGTATGATCTTTAGGTAAACGTAGTGCCCAATGCATTGCTGCCCGATTTTCTGTATCATTGATGCATTCTTGAGAAAATAAGCGCTGAATCCAAGATTTTAGTGCTTTCTCTTCTGCTAATGTCATTAAAGCATCTAACGCATGATAATCCAATCTTTGCTTACTAAAATCAAACGTTACCCCTTCTAATGAGCGTGAAAATTGCTGGAATCTTTCAGGATTTTCAAATAATTTGGATAAATTTGTTTGTTTTAACTGATCCGCTAATTGTTGTAATATCATATGCGACCAATCCCTTCATAAATAAAACCCTGATTACGCATAAAAATAGGGTCATAAATATTGCGGCCATCCAAAATCAACGGCTGATGCATTAATGACAACATTAATGCATAATCAGGATTATAAAATTGTGCCCATGGCGTTAAAACACACAGTGCATCAGAATTTTTTAATGCTTGATATTCATCTTGGTAAAGCTCAATACGATCACCATAAATCTCAAAAACTTCATCATTAGCTTGAGGATCATACAATTGAATATGAACACCCTGTGCCAAAAGAGCATCAATCATTTTATGAACAGGTGAATTATGAATACTAGCCGTATTCTCCTTAAATGCAGCTCCCCAAATTGCAATTTTCTTGCCTTTAAGGTCTGTTTGATAATAATTCCATAATTTACGGAATAGAATCTCTTTTTGATCTTCGTTAATGCTCCAAACTTGTTCCAATAAACGACTTTTTGTCCCTGTTTTTGAAACTTCACTGGATAACGTCAAAATATCTTGTGAGAAATTTTCACCACCAAAACCAACGCCTGGTGATAGATAAGTGGATCCAATACGGCTATCCGCAGCCATCCCTTGCTTCACATTTAAAATATCTACACCTAATTTTTCTGCCACATTTGCTAGATCATTCATATAGCTGATGCGCATTGCCAACATGCCAGAAATACTTAGCTTCGCAAATTCGGCATCCAAAATTGGCATAAATAAGATTTGATGATCCAAAGGAAACATTGGGCGTAATAGCTCTTTTATCAAAACCTTGGCATCATCAGTTTCTATCCCAACAATCGCTTGTTTTGCATTCACAAAACTCCCAACTGCATTACCTTCCTGAATCGTATCAGGTAAATAAGCCCAATGATTATTAGGCAATATTGATTGTAATTCAGCTGTACCATGCAAACCAAAAGTAGAACCATTGATCATCAGCCGACCTTCAGCATTATGATTCACGAGCTGATTCACAATTTCATACGCCTTTTCTTTTTTTGTAGGTGCATAACAAAAAATGCAGCAATCTAGATCATGTGATACATCTTCTACATCATCACAACACCAATGCACGTGATGACCATAACGCAAAAAGATTTTAACTAACGTATCAGCTTGTAGCGTTTGACCATAAATAGCTATTTTCATGATAAATCCAAGTCTTTAATCATAGATTTGAAATCATCACCCAAAACAGGATGCTCCACACCATAATGCAACACAGCCTTGAGATAGCCTAATTTGCTACCACAATCAAATGTTTGCCCTTGCATGCGATAAGCTTCAATTACATCTGTTTTTTGCAACATGGCAATTGCATCCGTTAGTTGGATTTCATTACCAGCGCCTTTCGGGGTTTTTTCCAATAGCTCCATAATTTTAGCAGGTAAAATATAACGACCAACAACAGATAAATTAGAAGGTGCATCTGCAACTGCTGGCTTTTCTACAATGCCTTGCATCACACTGCTTTGCCCTTCACTTGGAATATTAGCAACATCCACAATACCATATTGATCTACTAAATGATCAGGCACAGCTTCCACCATAATTTGTGCCGCTTTCGATTCATTAAAGCGTTCAATCATTGTGGTTAAATCATGATATGCATCACTATTTTTAATGAGCACATCTGGCAATAACACGACAAAATCATCATCACCCACGATGCTTTTCGCACACAATACAGCGTGACCCAGCCCTAATGGCGCAGGTTGGCGAACTGCTATAATTTTTACATTATCTGGCACAATATTGGTGATTTCTGCCAATAAATCATATTTTTTCTTATTTTCTAATGTTGTTTCTAACTCAAAATTACGATCAAAATAATTTTCAATCGAAGCTTTAGATGAATGTGTCACTAGAATAATTTCTGTGATTCCTGCTTTCACAGCTTCTTTGACCACATATTCGATCACAGGGCGATCCACAACAGTGACCATCTCTTTTGGAATAGCTTTGCTTGCAGGTAAAAAACGTGTGCCGAAACCAGCAACAGGGAGGATTGCTTTTTTAATCATGGTATTCTCTTCAATTTATGATTCAGTAATTTCAATGCCTAACAGTTTACACAATTTTCTATTCACTTTATCAGCATCAAACCTATCTTTCGCAATTTTATAGCTTTCTTTACCCATTTGATTGATTTGACCAGGATTCTCTATCAAATAAATCATTCTCTCAGCCAAAGCTTCAGGATTCCATTTAGGTACTACAAAACCATTGACGCCATCAATCACTGTTTCTCTGCAACCAGGAACATCAGTTGTGATCACAGGTCGACCTATTGCCATGGCTTCTTGTGTACTTCTTGGTACACCTTCACGATACGAGGGTAAAACAAATACAGAAGATTTATGAATCCAATTTTGAATATTCGAGACATAACCAGGATATTCAAATAATCCTTCATTTAATAATGTATCTAATTGTTCTTGTGATAATGCACCTTGATTGTGAGGATCAAGGCTACCAAGCACTATAAATTTTACATTGGAATATTGTGATTTAACAATTTTCACGGCTTGAATAAAATCAAAAATACCTTTCTCTTTTAACAAACGACCAATAAATAAAAAATTAATAGGATTAATAATGGGTTGACTATAAGTATAGTGATTTAAATTTAATCCTATACCACCTAACACATTCATTTTTTTAGTCTTAATATGATAAATTTTCAAAAGATCGTTAGGATCATCATGGTTCAAAAAAATAATTTGATCTAACTTTGGCAATGCTATTTTGTATAAAAGAATCTGTATAGTTTTAATCAGCTTTGTTTTTAAGCTTTGTCCTTCTGGCTGTTCTGTGAACGCATGGCCCAAACCTTCTAACATACCAATAATTGAAGGTACTTTTGCCATTTTAGCAGCCAATGTTCCATAAACTATCGGCTTTGCAAAACATGAAAAAACAATTTGTGGTTGAATTTGTGATATTTTTTTCTTTAACTCTAACATTGCACGAATATCTGCTAAAGGATTCAATCCTCCGCGACTCATACGATATGTTACAGGAATTGCACCTAAGATCTTTAAAACCTCTAGCTGGGCATCATTATATTCACACACAAAAGTATAAATTTGCCACTTTTGACTGATCAATAATTTAATCAGATCCTGCCTAAACTGAATAGTCATTGATGCCGTTGTACCAATAAGAATAATTTTTTTATTTTGAGACATAAATCTCTTCCCATTGATCTATTATTTTGTTCAAATCAAAATTCTGTTTAATATGATTTAGTGCTAAATGGTTATTTGCTGATATTGCCTCTATAGGCATATTAATTGCTTCTATCATTGCACGGGATAAAGCATCATTGTTTTCAGGTGGAACAAGTAAACCATTTCCTCCCATCACTTCTTTAACCCCCCCACAATCGGTAGCAATCACGAAAGTGCCACATGCCATTGCCTCAGCGACTACTAAACCAAACCCTTCATACTTAGAAGGTAAAACAAAGAAATTTGATTGGCTCATTAACCCAGGAATATCATCTCTACGGCCCAATAAAGTTACCTTTTCAGATAAATTTAATTCTCTAATTAGATTCTCAATATCAGAACGAAGTTCACCATCTCCAGCAATATTTAAGTGTATATTCGAATTTTTTTTTAAAACTATAGAAAAGGCTTTTAATAAATTTGGGTAGTCCTTCGCTTCATTAAATCTACCAACAGCAAAAAATATCACCTTATCATCATAACTTTGCTTATCGTACTCATTGTTATAAGTAAATTTTTTCAGATTAATGCCATTATAAATAGCTTCTAAGTTTTCTGTAGTGAAGCTGCCTTTATCAATAAATACCTGTACCGCTTCTTTGCTCACATTAGAATTAAAATCTGATAAAAAATTAGTATATTTATATGCCAACATCCTAATCCTTCCACCTTCATTAGAACTATGAGCCGTACAGATTAATTTAGGTATAGATGCACCTATACGATTTAAACGCGTAAAAATATTAGCATGAATCATATGTGCATGGACAGCATCAGGTTGATATCGTTTGATTAATTTATGATATCTCTGTGAGGCCGCAATAAAATTTTTTCCAGACTCTAAACCTAAGCAAATTAATTCAACTTCTTCTGAATCAGGCTTCACTAAAACATTACCTTTTAAATATGCAATTTTAACCTCATGCCCACGCAGAACCATTTGATCAGCTAAATCAGCCACCACTCTTTCTGCACCACCTAGTCCAAGTCCTGTAATAACATATAGTATTTTCATAAAACTATTTCATATAATAAACACATTGAATACTTCGGATAAAGTATTTAAATTTTTTTATAAAACTTTTTTCCCTTGATAATTGATTTCTATAAAAAATCAAAAAGCCTATAGGGTTTTTTTTCAAATGTTCTTTAAATCGTTTACTATAGCCATCTTCTAAATATTCACATGCATAGATAGATTGTTGTGGAAAAAACAAAATAGGATATTGGTCAGAAATTTTATTCCAAATATAAAGCTCTGGTACAAACTTTTCACTACTAATTTGTGGGAAAGGAAATTTTTTTAATGTTGATGTTTTAAATACATATGCCAAATCACCCTTCATAATTTTTCCTGCTTCATTCGGAGTTAATACCACATTATCTTTCAACAACTGCTTACCCAGTAACTTACCATTAATTAACTCTTTGCGGTAACATAACTCATAATCTTTGCCATATTCTTTTATACCCTCAAA
>JBEBSR010000033.1:0-29739 GCA_040394195.1 Wohlfahrtiimonas larvae
TAAAATTATTGAGCTTTGATAGTAAGCTTCTCTTTAATCCGAGCTGCTTTACCTTCAAGATTACGCAAGTAGTAGATTTTCGCTTTGCGAACATCACCACGACGCTTAACGTCTAATGAAGCGATTAATGGGCTGAATGATTGGAACGTACGTTCAACACCAACACCATGAGAAATCTTACGAACTGTGAATGCAGAACCCATACCGCGATTACGCTTAGCGATAACTACGCCTTCAAACGCCTGGATACGCTCACGGTTTCCTTCTTTAACTTTAACGTTGACAACAACCGTATCTCCTGTTGAAAATTCAGGAAGCTGACGGCTCATCATCTCTTGCTCTAATTGCTGTACGATATTCATAATTGATAAACCTATTGTTCAAAACCAACTATAATAATTGGTAACCATAAAAAGGAGAGCATTGTATACCATTTAAAAATAAATTGCATATTTTTTGTCTCATGCTAGATAAAAATATCTATAGGACCTGCACCCTCACGTATAATTTCTGGCACGCCAGAAGTCAAATCAATGACCGTTGTCGGTGAATGGCTACAATCTCCTGCATCTATTATAGCATCTACTCGCTTTTCTAACAGATCTTCAATCTGATAAATTTCACGTAAATCCTCAAGACTATAATTGGGTAATGTCACTGTTGTTGACAATATAGGCTCACCCAAAGCCTCTAATAAATCTTTAGTAATCTGATGATCAGGTACACGCAACCCGATAGTTTTACGTTTTGGTGTCAGTAGTTTTTTTGGAATATCTTTCGAGCCTTTTAACACAAAAGTATAAGGTCCTGGCAATACAGCTCTCAATAATCGATATTGACTATTATCCACCATCGCATAATTTGCCAGTTCAGACAGATCACGACAAACTAAGGAGAAAAAGTGATCATCATCCACTTCACGAATTCGACGAATACGCTCCATGCCCTGCTGATTCCCAATCATGCAACAAAAAGCATAACTAGAATCCGTAGGATAAACCAATATCCCATCTTTACGTAAAATTTCCACCGCTTGCGAAATTGCTCTTGCTTGCGGATTTTCGGGATGCATATATAAAATCATAACAACCTCAAATTATTTTCTTTGATATCTATGATGATTCAATTGCAACCATTGTAACGCAATAATTGTTGAAGCTGTTTGAATCTCACCTTCAAAAATCATATTCATTGTTTGTTCTCTTGAAACAACAAAAGCTTCAATATCTTCATGCTCTTCAGCCAAGCCAAAATAACCACCTGCTTCTGATAAATCTGTCAAAGCTAAAAATAGATATAATTTTTCATTACTACCACCAATCGATGGAAAAAAATCACAAATCGGTGTCAAATTACTAATATTTAACCCTGCTTCTTCCAATGCCTCACGCTCAGCAACATTCACAAAAGCTTCATCTGTTTTATCTACCAATCCTGCAATCAACTCGACAACCCATGGTGATTCCATTTTTCCTGCAGATGCAATTCGTAATTGGCGTGTCAATAAAACAGTGTCATGAATAGGATCATAAGGCAGAACAGCTACTGCATCCAATCTCACAAATACTTCGCGGCGAACATTTTCAATCACATCACCTTTAAAAGTTGGATGATCAAAAATCAGCTCATCAATTTTAAAGAATCCATCATATTTGCGAGTTAAGCTTTTAACTTTAATTTTCTGAGCATCAGGCAATGTCATCTTACACTCCGTATTGATCGCGATATTTCTTCATATTTTCTAATGTTTCAATGTTATCACCAGATGCTTCTAAATAACTGATCAAATCACTCATAGAAATCAAAGAACATACTGTTAAACCATAATTTTGGCGCATTTCTTGCACTGCTGATAATTCAGATTGACCTCGTTCTTGACGATCTAACATCAATACAACGCATGCTGGTTTTGCACCTGATTTTTCAATCAACTCAATGGATTCACGAATAGCTGTACCCGCTGTCATCACATCATCAATCAACAATACATCGCCTTGTAAAGCAGAGCCAACAATCATCCCACCTTCACCATGATCTTTAGCTTCTTTACGATTAAAGCTCCAAGGATAGTTCTGATGATACTTATTAAATAAAGCCGATACTGTAGCTGAAACTAAAGGAATGCCTTTATATGCTGGCCCAAACATCATATCAAATGACAATTGATGCTCTTTGATCATCTCAGCATAAAATTCACCCAATTTTGCCAGTGCTTCACCTGTATTAAATGCACCTGCATTGAAAAAATATGGGCTAATACGACCAGATTTTAGTGTAAATTCGCCAAATTTTAATGCTTCATATTGAATTGCTAACTCAATGAATGCTTTTTGATGATCCTTCATGATGATTCCTAAACTTAAAATATAAAAAACGTCCGAAAAAAAAGCCATGTTACCATGGCTGATTATACTCTTTTTACAACTAGCGTCCCCAAGTTCTCACTTGTCCGCTGTCAATGTGTACGAAATTAGAACGACTGTAGTAACCAACGCCACCTGCTTTCAATGAAAGTGCAGCACGTCTAATATTTGATGTAGATGTACCTGGCATTCTAATGTCAATTGCGCGCCCACGCATATGGAAGCTATCTTTTGCAACACCACGTGTTGTACGGCTTAACATAGCATTCGTTTGCGGCGAACGATAACCACTCAATGCATGAGTTGGTTTATGGTAATCTAACTGCAAGCGCAATGCGAATAACTGATCTAGAACATGCGGATCATATAATTTTGCAGTTTTAGTTCTGCGATCACGCAATGCCCAAGAAATTTCATCCAATGATTCGCGAATATAACCTTCGCCAGGAATCCAATAAATGATGCGACTTGTTTCACCCAAAGCTGGCGTGAAAATTCTCAATTCACGCTCTTTAGTCACAGCTTCTTTCGCTAATGCTGGTTGCATTGCAAACACACCCATCAAAGAAGTCGCTGCTACAGCACCTGTGGCTAATTTTAATAAGTTTCTACGATTTTCACACACTAAATCATTATGTGCAGAAATATATTGCTCATACAATAAGGTATCATCAACCGCTTGAATGATGCTCGGCTGATTATTTTCGAGAGTATCCATACTACCTCTTTCTTTTAATTTTAAAATGCTACACCTCTGATTTACAAATCTAATATTGTAAATCCGCAAGACAAATTCTTCTAAAAATACAATAGATGAGAATAATTCTAACTATATATAACTATTCATGCAAGAGAAATATCAAAAAGAGCCACACTAGATAAAAGAATACTGATATATGCTAGAATCATTTCTTTATCTTCACCTTCTGCTTGGAACATTGTGCAATCATGGATGATCAACAAATTCAACAACTTAAAATCCCACCTCACTCAATTGAAGCAGAGCAAGCACTTTTAGGCGCGCTCCTTTACGATATTGAAGGGTGGCAAAGAATTGACGGAAAACTCAATCCTATTGATTTTTATCGTGGTGATCATAGATTAATTTTCACAACCATCCAACAATTAGCAGAAGCTGGCAAACCCATCGATATTTTGACAGTTTCTGATCATTTAGAACAGCAAAGTAAATTAGATGACGCTGGTGGTCGTCCATATCTAGCAATGCTAGCCTCTGAAACAACTGGCGCAACCAACATTACAGCGTATGCTGATATCATTCGTGAACGCTCTATTGTGCGCCAATTAATTGGTGCTGGCTCCAAAATTGTTGATAACGGATTCAACCCTGAGGGTAGAACTTGTATTGAATTACTAGAAGAAGCTGAAAAGAGTGTTTTTGCTATCGCAGAACAAGGTACAAAAGCAGGTGAAGGCTTACTAGATATTAATACTGTATTACAAGCTTCTCTTCAACGTTTAGAAGAATTAGGTAAAATTGAAGATGGCATCACAGGCGCACCCACTGGTTTATCAGAATTCGACAACATGACATCAGGCTTGCAAAATGGTGATATGATCGTAATTGCTGGCCGTCCATCTATGGGTAAAACAACCTTTGCCATGAATATTGTTGAAGCAGTAGCAATTTCAACCAAAAAACCAATTGCCGTGTTCAGCTTAGAAATGCCCGCGGAACAATTAGTCATGCGTATGTTCTCTTCCCTTGGGCGAATTGAGCAAACAAATTTACGTAAAGGCAGATTAGATACACATGAAATGCAGCGCTTAGTGAGCGCAACAAAACAATTAAACCAAACAAAAATCTTTATTGATGATGCTGGCGGCTTAAGCCCATCAGAAATGCGTGCACGTGCACGCCGATTAAAACGCGATCATAAAGATCTCGGTTTAATCATGGTGGACTATATGCAGTTAATGAAAGTTCCTGGCCTAGGCGATCAACGTGTTGCAGAAGTTTCAGAAATTTCACGCTCATTAAAATTAATGGCTCGTGAATTAGAAGTGCCTGTTATTGTACTTTCACAGCTTAACCGAAGCTTAGAGCAACGCCCAAACAAACGCCCAATCATGAGTGATTTACGTGAATCAGGTGCAATCGAACAAGATGCTGACTTAATCTGTTTTGTATATCGTGATGAAGTCTACAATCAAGATAGCCCAGATAAAGGTATTGCAGAAATTATTATTGGTAAACAACGTAACGGTCCAATTGGCACTGTAAAAGTTGCTTTCCAAGGAAAATACTCAAGATTTTCAGATTTAACAACTATTGATTACGGAAATGCTAACTATAACGATGAATAGAGGTACTCAATGCAACAGAGCTATAAAATATATTTTGATGGAGAAATAGCCGACAACTTTAACCCAGAAGAGGTTAAGAAACGTGCACAGATTGTATTTAGACTGAGTGATGAAAAAAGTGTCATTCTATTTAATGGCACGCAACACATATTAAAAGAGAATTTATCTGCCACTGAGTGTGAACAATATCTCGATCAACTATTACACATTGGTTTAGTCGCAAAGTCTAATCCTTTGCTACATACTGAATTGCCAGCACAACAGGAGCCACGAACAGTCGTTGGCGAAATACATATTGAGCCAGATAATAACTCTTATTATAACCCTGAAGAAATTACAGAACCTAAACCAAAAATAAAGAAAATATCTAAAATATTGCCGCTCACCCTACTTGCACTTATTGTGGCTGGCGGTGGAGTTTACGCATGGCAATCAGGTTTAATAGAATTACCATTCTTAAATAATAACATCACCATTGATCAACCCATTGCTATCGCACCAAAACCACAATTACCTCCTCAACAAGATAAAATCCCTGAAGCTCAATCTAAAGACCCTGCTCCAAGCCAATCAGTAGAATCACCTCAAGAAGCTATCGCCACTAATGCTCAACCTAAAAAATCTTTGATCATTGAAGAATGTACAAACCCTGAAGTGACCATTTTATTAGAGAAGGTTTTGGCTCAAGGCTTACCACAATTGGTTCAACGCTCATCCCCTGATGTTAATTTAACCATACAAACTTATGATAATAACCAAGAGCTATATTTTGATGAAGCTAGAAATAAGCGCTTATGCGGTGTTTTATCAAAATATGCCATAAACTCACCCAACATTTCACCTGATATAGAAAACCCTACTGTTACCTATGAAATTATCTATGAAATTCAAAGAGAAAAAGACCAATCAATCCGATTAAATACTTTTCGACAAAAGGTTATCTCCTCAAACTTACAAAGCAATGAAAGCACCAATTAGTACAAAGATTGAGCAAAATTAATAAATTATTTCATGTAAATACGGATAATTTAAAAATATGGTAGGATTATCGAACCTATGATTAACCGCAATTTTAAGGTGTAGACATGACACAAAACATTATTGTCCTTAAAGAAGGAGCTGCGAAAGAAAAGCGTGTTGCGCTTGATCCCGTAGTAGCAAAAAGATTTAAAGATCTTGGATTCACAGTTACTTTGACACCAAATGCAGGTAAAGACGCGTACTTCCCTGATTCTAGCTATCAAGATATCTCTGTAGAAACGCCTAAATTTAGTGAGAATGACATCGTTCTTTGCGTACAATCGCCAAGCATCGAAACTATCAAATCTCTCAAACCAGGTACTGTTTTAGTAGGTTTATTGAATCCATATCAAAGCCCTGAAGTTGTAAAAGCTTTAAAAGAGCAAAAAATTACATCTTTAGCAATGGAATTAATTCCTAGAATCACACGTGCACAAAGCATGGATGCTTTATCATCTCAAGCAACAATCGTTGGCTATGAAGGCGTATTGATGGCAGCATCATTATCACCACGCTTATTCCCAATGTTAACAACAGCAGCGGGTACAATTCGCCCAGCTAAAGTCGTAGTGATTGGCGCTGGCGTTGCAGGCTTACAGGCAATTGGCACAGCACGCCGTTTAGGCGCACAAGTTGAGGCTTATGACATTCGCCCTGATGCTAAAGAACAGGTTGAATCATTGGGTGCAAAACTCATTGATACAGGCGTTAACGCCGCTGGCGAAGGTGGTTATGCTCGTGAATTAACAGCTGAAGAAGTTGCAATGCAAGCTGAAGCTTTGAAAAAACATTTGAGCAAAGCACATGCTGTGATCAGTACTGCTGCGATTCCTGGTCGTAAAGCACCAACAATCATTACAAAAGATATGGTTGAAGGTATGCTAGAAGGCTCTGTGATTATCGATCTTGCTGCTGAAACTGGTGGTAACTGTGAGTTAACAAAATTAGACAGCATTGTTCATCACAACCACGTCACAATCTCTGGCCCAGTGAATGTTGCATCACACGCACCATTACATGCTTCAGAAATGTACGCGAAAAACCTATTGAATTTGCTTTCACCATTCATGGCTGAAGGACAATTAACTTTGGATTATGACGATGAAGTCATCGCACAATGTCTTTTAACAAAAGATGGCGAAATTGTGCATGAGCGCGTTCGTCAAGCATTGGAGAAATAATTATGATTACACTTTTCGTAATAGCTTTGGCTGCGATTGTGGGATTTGAGATCATCTCTCGAGTACCTGCAATCCTACATACACCATTAATGTCAGGCTCTAACTTTATTCATGGTGTTGTATTAATTGGTGCAATGATTGCATTAGGTGAAGCAGAAGGCTTCTGGCAGACAACATTAGGCTTTATCGCTGTTGTATTTGGTGCAGCAAATGCTGTGGGCGGTTACGTTGTAACTGAACGCATGCTAGAAATGTTCAAACCAAGCGATAAAAAAGGGAGTAAATAATGACTGGTTTCTTACAATTTATCGTTAACCTTGGTTACTTCGCGACTGCAATCACCTTCATCTTTGCATTAAAGCGTATGAGCCACCCTTCTACAGCACGCTCAGGGATTGTTTGGGCTGGTTATGCAATGGCATTTGCTACTGTTTTAACATTCATTCACCCTGCAATTCATGGCAACTACTTCTTAATGATTTTCGCAATCTTAATTGGTGGAATCATCGCAAACGTTACAGCTAAAAACGTAGCAATGACAGATATGCCACAGATGATTGCAATCTATAACGGTGTGGGCTCAGCTTCAGCAGCATGTATCGCAGCAATCACATTGTTACGCACTGGCACATTAGTGGAAACACACAATGTGGCAGGCACTTTCCGCGAATTGCCACCAATGTTGCTATTGGCAGGTGTTGGCGGATTGATCGGCTTAGTATCATTCACAGGCTCTATCATTGCATGGATGAAACTCGATGGCCGCATGAATAAAGTTGTGCGCATCAAAGGCAGAAATGCAATCAATGGCGCATTGTTAATGTCGGCTATCTTATTTGTGATTATGTTAGCAAACGTTGGCGTACAAGATACAGCACCAAGCTACGCATTGATCATCTTATTATTCATCGTAGCAGCAGCTTTAGGTATCTTAATTGCGATTCCAATTGGTGGTGCTGATATGCCAGTTGTGATCTCATTATTCAACGCATTGACAGGTTTAGCTGTTGCGTTTGAAGGTATCGCGACAAACAACTACGGTTTAGTTGTATCAGGTATGGTTGTAGGTGCGGCAGGTTCATTATTGACAATCTTAATGGCAAAAGCAATGAACCGTTCATTATCTAACGTATTGTTCTCTAACTTCGGTGAAGCACAAGCAAGCACAGAAGAAATTTCAGGTAGCTTAAAACCAGTTGCTGCTGGCGATGCTGCAATGACAATGGCTTATGCACAAAAAGTTATCATCATTCCTGGTTATGGCTTAGCAGTTGCACAAGCACAGCACAAAGTTGCTGAATTAACAAAACTTCTACAAGACAAAGATGTTGATGTTAAATTTGCAATTCACCCTGTTGCTGGTCGTATGCCTGGTCACATGAACGTATTATTGGCTGAAGCTGGTATTCCTTATGACTTGATTTTTGACTTAGATGAAATCAATGAAGAGTTTAAAGATACAGATGCTGTATTAGTTATTGGTGCTAACGACGTTGTTAACCCAGTTGCTAGAACAGATAAATCAAGCCCTATCTACGGCATGCCTATCTTAAATGCTGACATGGCAAAACAAGTGTTTGTTGTGAAGCGTGGACAAGGCGCTGGCTTCTCTGGCATTGAAAACCACCTATTCTATTTAGATAACACTAACATGGTTTATGGTGATGCTCAGAAGATGGTTAACGATATGATCGCATCCATCAAAACGCTTTAATAAAATTTAAACTAAAGAAAAGCGCTCCTCGTGAGCGCTTTTTTATTATCTCTAATTTAGCAAACAGCCTCATAGCACCTCTCATCTGCAACAAAGATACTATTAAATAAGTGCATAGAAACTATTATGTGTAATTTTACAAAAGACAAATACCAAAAAACCCTGAAATAAATTTCAGGGTTTCTATCAATTGGCGCGCCCAGAAGGAGTCGAACCTCCGACCGCCTGGTTCGTAGCCAGGTACTCTATCCAGCTGAGCTATGGGCGCATATCTCAAAAGAGGTGAACATTATATCGTGTATTTCAAATCTGTCAACAGATTGATGTGATCAATAAATAAACAACCAAATCATATCAATATATAAAATTAGTATAGAGAGGTATAACCCCCTCAATAATTCACATTTCTGACAGAGAAAAGCTAAAAGAGAAAACACTGACAATAATTATGAGATTATTTTCAGAAGACAAATACCAAAAAACCCTGAAATAAATTTCAGGGTTTCTATCAATTGGCGCGCCCAGAAGGAGTCGAACCTCCGACCGCCTGGTTCGTAGCCAGGTACTCTATCCAGCTGAGCTATGGGCGCATATCTCAAAAGAGGCGCTCATTATATCGTTATTTCCGAAGCTGTCAAACTCTAATTGCGCCTATTTTTTAAGCATATCTGATAACCCTGCGAAAGGGTTATGTTTTACATCAATTTTTTGATCTTCAGTGATGACATATTGTGCACGCAGAGCTTCTTCTTGACGCTGATGCTCATTATCATGGCAATACAAACACAATAATTCCCAATTACTGCCATCGGGGGGATTATTATCATGATCGTGATCTTTATGATGCACTGTCAATTCAAATAGATTTGCGCGCGTAAATTCACGCGTACAACGACCACAAATCCAAGGATACATGCCTAACGCACGTTCACGATAACCTGAAGCACGCTTATCAGCTTCTTTACGTGCATTAGCAACAATGTCATCCAATCGATTTTTAGAAATAGATTTCACTTAACTTCCCTTCAATACGCGATGCTTTTCAATGTTCCATTCACGCTCTTTAATTGTTGCACGCTTATCATGATCTTGCTTACCTTTCGCCAGACCAATCTCAGCTTTCACCATGCCCTGCTTCCAATACAGACTTAAAGGCACAATTGTATAGCCTTTACGATCAATACTACCTACCAAGCGATCAATTTCATGCTTATGAAGCAATAATTTACGCGTGCGAATAGGATCAGCTTTAACATGTGTCGATGCTGATGTTAATGGCGACATATGCGCACCAAATAAAAATGCTTCACCATCTTTAAATGTCACATACGCCTCTTTGATCTGCGCTTTACCAGCACGGATACTTTTAACTTCCCAACCTTCTAAGCTGATGCCCGCTTCAATTTTCTCTTCGATAAAGTAATCGTGAAACGCTTTCTTATTGGCTGCGATTTGCGGATTAAACGCAGGTTTTTTCTTACTCATTCAATTTTCTCTAAAACTTGTGATTACAACGTGTTCATAATCTACCACAATCCTGATTATTTGAGAATTTTACAATTCATAAAAACTTATAAAAACAGATAATTGAACATTCACATTGCTTTTCTTCTACCTTAAAGTTACCATTGGTAACAATAAAAGTAACCAATAGTAACTTTATTCACAATGGAGATAATAGAATGTCAAAATTACCTTTAACAACATTAGAAACAGCAGATGATTTAGCAAAACCAATTTTGAATCATGCAAAAACAAACTTCGGTATGATTCCCAACTTTTTTGCAGCAATCGGTATTGATGGTGCATCATTAAGTGGCTTTTTAGCTTTCCAAGAAACATTGAATAACAATGCACAATTGACCGCTAAACAACGTGAGTTAATCGCCCTGGCTGTTGCGAATCACAATGGTTGCCATTACTGTGTGAGTGGGCATACATTTTCAGCAAAACGCATTGGCTTAACACCAGAAGAATGCATGGATGCACAGAAAGGTAAAAATACGGATGCGAAAGATCAAGCCATCATTGATTTAGCTTTAAATATTTTAAAAAGCAATGCTCATTTAACCGATGAAATGCTCGCAAATGCAAAACATAATGGCATCACAGATCAAGAAATTATTCAAATTACTGCACTCACAGCATTGAATACTTTAAGCAATTGGGTTAATAATATTGTCGATCCAACCATTGATTTCCCAAAGGTTGATTTAATTTCCAACCCTTAAAGGATACTTGCCTTGAAAAGCCGATTACACAAAAATGAACGTTATGAACAACTGTTAGAACTTGCTCATCAGATCATTGATGAAGAAGGCACTGATGCTTTGACGCTGATTTCTCTCGCAGATAAAGCTGGCGTAACTAAGCCGATTCCTTATCGCCACTTTGGGAATCGCAAAGCTTTGCTGTACACGCTTTTTCAAGATACCTTAACTAAACTTGCCCACAATATGGAAACTGGCATCAATCAAGAAGCTAATTCTTTAGATGATGCCATTCAAGTTTTCGCCAAAACTTATATGAAGTGCTTTGCTGAACACGGCAAATCCTGCTTTGCGGTGATTGCAGCACTCAAAGCTTATCCTGAATATGAGATGATCGATTCAGAACTTCAAACATTTTTCTGTCAAACATTGGAAACTTCGCTTTCCCCATTTCTCCCCGAAAATAGCAAAATTCCAACGGTGACATTAATGATGATCTTTGGTGCAACTTGTACTGTAGGCGGTATGTTTTTAAATCAACTCATCACAAAAGATGAAGTCGTTGAAAATGTTTCACGTTTAATTTGGAAATTAATCGAACCCTAAGGAGCTTAATATGGCTGATCTACTCATCACATTGACACAACACGAAACTGATTCTAATAACGTTACGATCGCATTCACAATGGGCAATGAAGCTTTAGCCAAAGGTTACAGCACTGAAATTATTTTATTATCCAACGCTGTTGCTCTCGCTCAAAAGAATTATGACGATAAAATTGATATTGGTGCGCCATTCAAACCTTTGAATGAATTATTACCTGCTTTCATCAAAGCTGGCGGCAAACTCAAAGTTTGTAAAGCTTGCATGATTCATAATGGTGTTAAAGAAGAAGATTTGATTTCTGAATCAATCATTATCACAGCACCAGATGTGATTGATCTATTGATGGAATCTAAAAAATCATTACAATTGAATTAATCATTATTGAAAGATATCAACAAAAAAGCTGAATACAAATTTGAATTCAGCTTTTTTTACAACCAATCTAAAAGGATTATTGCATTACAACAAAATATTGGCAATCACTGCTGAACCAACGAATGTCCCTGTAAATGTTAACAATGCAACAATCGCAATCTTCACACCCGACTTTTTAAATAGTGCAACTTCCCTTTGAGAGATTGCAATACCTGCATAAGCCAATGCGGGTGTAATTAATGGCAACAAACCAAGTTTATTCGTTGCTTCCATCACGTAATTATCCGTTGGCATAAATGGCAATGCAAAGAAGATAGCAACTAAAGAGATCCAAGCAATGGCAGGAACCTTAAATGGAATCACTTTACCAATCAAAACACCCACAGCACAGAAGCCAAAAATGATTAACATGCCAGGCAATGCTTCCAATGGATTAACACCTGTGCCCGCCCAATTCGTGATTAACAATATTGCTGACATCACAGCTAAAGCAACCAAAGTCTGTGTAACATTTAATGGAACTTCTTCATCATCACTCACTTCCATTTTTGCAACTTCATCTTCCAACTCATGCTCTGCTTTGGTATTTTCAGCTGCTGGCTTACGGATTTTCACTAAAATTTTGTAACAGAATTCAGCCAATGGTAATGCCACAAATACGCTCATGAATAAACCAGTACCATAAGTTAACAAGTTAGATGTTGCTGCAAATGCAATCACATCATCCGCTCTATCTGGCACAACCTCAGCCAATGATGCAGAACAAGCCCCCATCATACTGCCACTACCAACACCACAAGCCATTGCTAAAGCCCTGATATCAAATACATCCCAAGATGCCATGAAACCTGCTAATAAGGAGAAATAAATCGCCCCAAATAGCGTTCCCATAACGTAAACACCCATTACACCAATGCCTTCAGGGCTTTTAATACCAAAACGATCAGCAACCAACGCAATATTAGGTTCACGTGCAATAGAATGTGTTGCACCAACAGCTTCTCTACCCATGCCAAATAGCAATACAGCCACAGGCAAAGCAAATAAAACAGTCGCGACATTGCCAAGCTCCTGCAAAATCAGTGCAGGGCCAGCAGCAATGATATCGTTAATCTTTGGGCCGATGCCCACAGAAAACTTCGCAATGAATGGCATCACACAAATCAACACCCAATAAGTTGCAATATTGGATGCAGGTCCTACGATTTTTGCAGCTTTAGGAATGATATTTCCATTGAAAAATACAGAGAACACAAAAGCATATAGTAGTGGCAATAAAATCACGATGCCAATACCAATATCAAACTTCAAAATCCCAATAAACTCTGCAATTACTGATGTAACAATGACAATTAAATGTAATCGCCAATCCAACAATAATGAATAACTCGTTGTTCTGTTCATAATCCATCCTCCATTTGAAGCTTTATTATTTTTGATTACATCGCAATTATTCCTCTTGCGCCCCGTAACCAAAATTGACCAATGGTTGCTCTGCGCGCTCAACCCAAATACTTTTCACTTGGCTATAAGCATGCAATGCTTCTATACCAGAAGAGCGACCATAACCACTTGCATCGTAACCACCGAAAGGCGAACTCACATGAATAGTTTTATAACCATTGATCCAGAATGTACCTGCTTTCACCTTGGAAGCCACACGGTGTGCTTTTGAAACATCTTTGCACCATATAGCGCCAGCTAAACCAAATTGACTATCGTTCGCAATGCTAATAGCCTCTGCTTCTGTTTCAAATGGAATCGCAATGACAACTGGCCCAAAAATCTCTTCTTGAGCGCACGCCATTTTATTATTGCCCACTAAAACTGTTGGGTTCACATAATAACCAGCGACATTCGGCATAGATTCAGCATTATTACTAGGAATTACAGCACCTTCTGCCAAACCTTTCTTAATCATATTGCAAACATGTTCATATTGCTTTTGATTGTGAATAGGGCCAATTTGCGTGCTTTCATCATCTGGATTACCCACAACAAAACGATTAGTTGTTTGTGCTAAATCCTTCACAAATTGATCAAAAATAGATTTTTCAATCAATACACGCGAGCCTGAAACACAGCTCTGCCCTGCGCTACCAAAAATTGCATTTTGTGCGCCACGCAATGCTTTTTCATAGTCAGCATCAGCAAATACGATATTAGCTGATTTTCCACCGAGCTCTAAAACAGATGGCACACCTTTCTTCGCTGCTGCCACTGCAATCTTTTCACCTGTTAATGGAGAACCTACAAATACAACTTTCTTAATATCAGTATCTGCAATCAATGCTTGTCCAATAGTATGGCCATAGCCAGCGATGATATTGACTAAACCTTTTGGTGCACCTGCTCTTTCAACTAAAACACCCACAATCAATGAGGTTAAAGGTGTTAATTCTGAAGGTTTTAAAATAACAGCATTGCCTGCAGCAATTGCTGGTGCAATCTGCCAACCACAAGTAAAAATTGGCGCATTCCATGGTGTAATTTGTAAAACAGTACCCAATGGCTCATAAACAACATAGTTTAAATGTGTTGTTGGCACAGGAATTACCGAACCATGCAATTTATCTGCCCAACCTGCATAGTATTCAAACATTTCAGAAACTTTCGCAACTTCACCACGCGCATCACGAATAGGTTTGTTGGATGATTTGGATTCCAATAATGCTAACTGCTCCGCGTTCGCACGAATCAATCGCCCAATTTCAAACATAATGCGACCACGTTGTGCTCCTGTTAACGCTGCCCATTCAGCTTGTGCTTTTGCTGTGCATTCATTCAATATTGGAATGACTGAAGTATCTGCATCCTTATATTGATACAAGACTGTATTATCATGTGCTTTGAATACTGTAATTGCTTCGCCATGTCCTTCTAACCATTGCCCATTCACATAACTGCCTACAGTTTTTGCTTCTGGTACCCATTGATTCAACAAACTTAAAATTTCTTGGTTCATACTATTTTCCTTTAAATAAATCTGCATCTGTCATTTTGACAATGGCATCGAAATCTTCTTGATCTGCTAATGTTTCTGCGCTTTTCTTCCAAAGCTCCATAACTTTTTTACTTAAAGGTAAATTCATATTTTCTGCTGTTGCTAATGCATCTGCTAAACCAACATCTTTGCGCATCAATCCCATTGTGAAACCTGAATCAAAAGCACCATTTAAAATCCAACGAGGAAAATTGACTTCACTCACAGCACTTCGCCCTGAACCTTTATTCAAACCTGACAATAATTTTTCTGGTGAAACACCTGCTTTGTTTGCCAAAGCAACGGCTTCTGCTGTTATGATTAAATGCGCTGCCGCTAATAAGTTATTGCAGATTTTGACAACATTGCCAGCACCACATTCACCAACATTCACTTGCACTGCACTGAGATCAGCTAAAAATGGCTGAATATTTGCAAAATCTTCTTCAGTTGCACCTACAACCATTGTCATAGTGCCTGTTTTTGCACCATTGGGTCCACCAGAAACTGGTGCATCAATGAAGGTCATGCCTTTAGTTTTTAATTCAGCATAAATTTTGCGGCTCACTTCAGCTGTTGAAGTTGTGGTATCTACAATAATTAAGCCATCATGCCCCAATTCACTGATACCATTTATGCCCAATGCCAAAGCTTCTACGTGTTCAGCTTTGGGTAATGACAATACAACAACTTTGCTCTCTTTCAATAATTGAGCCAATGGTGCCACAATTACACCAATTTTTTCTGCTTGTGATCTTGCTTCTTCTGAGAGGTCATAACCCATTACTTTGTAGCCATTTCGTAATAGCGTTTCTGCCATTCCTCTTCCCATATTACCTAAGCCAATGACTGACACAAATCCATCTTTCATATAATCCTCCTACAGATATATTCTTTATTTGTTTTATTCAGTATAGGCATGGTATGTTTATACAACAATAGAGCATATTTTGTATTTCGTTGCCTTTTAGGCAACAAAAGGATCATCAATGGTTAAAAATCATAGAGTTTATTACTTTCATCAAGCTGTTAAATATGGCGGCATCCGTAATGCAGCAGATATGATGGATGTTGCCCCTTCCGCCGTAAGCCGACAAATTACCTTATTAGAGAATGAGTTAAAGGTTTCTCTTTTAGAAAAAAATTTACGTGGTGCCATTCCAACAGAAGCAGGAAAACTAGTTTTACAATATTTTCAACAAACATTAGAGCAACAAGAAGACCTCGTCGCTTCCCTTTCTTCTCTACAAGGATTGGATCAGGGTAAGCTCATTATCACAACTGGTGAAGGCTACTTACGCTTGCTATCCAAAGTCATTGCTAATTTCTCTGCAAAGCACCCCAACATTGAAATTAGTGTAGATGTTGTGGGCAGTAATAACGTTGTGAGAAGCATCATTGAAAATGAAGCCCACATTGGCATTGCCTTTAACCCTGAATTAGATCCGAATATTCGTACACATTTTGAAATCAATCACCCAATGATGATGTTCATTAACCCTAATCATCCATTGAATGAAGTAGAACATCCCATTCAATTATCGGAATTAAAAGAATATCGTTTGGCTTTAAGCCATATTTCTCATGGTGTGCAACAAATCATCCAAAAAGCAGCGGATGATGATGGCATTCGTTTAAAACCAAGCTTGGTATGTAACTATCTTCATTTATTAAAAAGCTATGCAAGTGAAGGCGGCATTGCATTATTACCAAACTTTATGCGATATGAAGATGATAAAAATATTGTACTTAAAAACCTTGAACATCAGTATTTTAATCAAACTCAAACCAAAATCATGAGCCGATTAGGTAGACAATTACCACCTGCTGCTAATAAATTCCTCCAAGAAGTGACGAAGATGTTTTCATAAAATCATTCGGTCATATCTTTTTACATCATGTTAAGTTGATTTTTGGATTAAATATTAAACAAAGTTTGCCTAATACAATAAATTTGTATTAGGATGCTTAACATTCATGAAATATTCCATTGACTACGGCGCCTAGTCAGTTATTGCACTCTCAGTACTTAAGATCCCAATCATTCCATAGATTTTTGGGAAATTTTGTTCGACGTCTATACATTTCAAGGAGGAAAAGATGTCCTATTCAGCGAAAGAGTTGTTAGAACAACGCCAAATCAAAGTTAACCCCAAAAGAATTGACGAAGTTGAATCCCGTTGGAAAGCTATTGTTGAAATGCGTAAAAACATTCAAACAACAAAGCTAGCAGATGCTGATATTTGCTTAGTAAACACAGCTGGTAAAGATCATATCTAATATTTTTGGAGGATATTCATGTCGAATCATCAAGTTTTATTGCCTGTGAGCGAACTCGCAGAACTCATCAAAACTAAGCAACTCACATCTGTTGAACTCACTAAAATGGTGTTAGAACAAGCACACCGTTTAAATCCAGAGATCAATGCTTATATCTCATTCAGAGATGAACAAGCTTTGGCAGAAGCAGCAAAAATGGATCAAGAGATTGCTGAAGGTAAATATCGTGGGCCTTTGCATGGTATTCCAATGGCGATCAAAGATAATATCTACATTCGTGGCGAAGTCACAACGATGGCTTCTAAGTATCATGAAAACTTTGTTTCTGAAGATGATGCTACTGTCATTGCCAAACTGAAAGAAGCAGGTGCAGTTTTACTTGGTAAACTCAATATGCATGAATATGCTTGGGGTATTACTAATAACAGTCCACATTTCGGCCCTGTTAAAAACCCTTGGAAATTAGAGAAAATTCCTGGCGGATCAAGTGGTGGTTCAGGTGCTGCTGTCACAGCGGGCATGACGCCAGTGACATTGGGCACAGACACTGCGGGATCTATTCGCATTCCATCTTCTGCTTGTGGTTTAGTAGGTTTAAAACCAACACATGGTTTAGTTGCTAAATATGGTTGCTTCCCATTAGCTTGGACATTAGATCATATTGGTCCAATGGCTCGTACAATTGATGATGCTGCTATTGTATTGCAAGCGATCGCAGGTTTTGATCAAAGAGATCCAACATCCAAACAAGCACCAAAGTCAGATTACCTAGCAAATATCAATGATTCATTGAAAGGCAAAGTGATCGGCATTGAAGAAGAATATTTCTTCAAAGATGTGGATGCACCGATTGAGAAACTTGTGCGTGAGCAAATTGCAAAATTAGAAGCACAAGGTGCAACCATTAAAAAAGTAAAAATCCCTGCATTACAAAATTCTGAATATGCAGAGCTTATCACAAGCTTATCCGAAGCTGGCACTATTCACTATGAGCAACTTAAGAAAGATCCTAGCCATTATGGTGATGATATTCGTATGCTCTTTGAATTAGGCGCACTGCCATCGGCTGTTGAATATCTACAAGCGCAACAAATGCGTAGAGAGCTCAAAGCACAATTTAAAGCAGTATTGGATGAAGTAGATGTCATTATTGCGCCAACATTACCAGTATTACCGAATGATATTGGCAGTGATATTGCGATGATCAATGGCAAAGAAGTAGATTTATTGAATCATGTGATTCGCTTTACAGGCCCAAGTAATTTAACGGGATTACCTGCACTTTCAATTCCTGTTGGTATGGCGGAAGGCTTACCTGTTGGTATGCAGATCATTGGCAAAGCATTCGATGAAGCAACTGTATTCAATATTGCAAAGCATGTTGAAAAATCCGTTGGCTTTGACTTCATTGCACCAATCGCCAAATAATTTATTTCACCCATAAAAAAATCCCCCAGTCATCTCCCTACTGTGGGATTTTTTTTATACGATTACAACTGATTATTCTTCAGTTGCAACACCCGCCAAGCGAGTTTTTAACTTTTGACCAACACGGAATGTTACAACACGGCGTGCTGAAACTGGAATGTCTTCACCTGTTTTAGGGTTACGACCTGGTCTTTCGCTCTTATCACGTAATTCAAAACTACCGAAACCTGATAATTTAACTGACTCACCTTTTGTCAAAGCTTCACGAATTTCATTAAAAAAATCTTCAACGAATTGTTTCGCTTCTTCACGCTGGATATGGTTGAAGTCATGATATAAATGCTCAACGATTTCCGCTTTAGTTAATGTTGCCATTGTACCCCCTACAATTCATTTCTATTGACGTAAAAATACCTGAACCTGTTTAAGATTCTCTAGGATATCATTTAGTATAGTATCAATTTCTTCATCTTTGATATTTTCCGCATCATTTTGGAAAATAAGACCAAAGCTGAAGCTCTTCTCATTTTTATCTTCTTTTGCAAAATTATAAATATCAAATAATTGAACAGACTGAAGTAAAGATGATTGAGTTTGCCCCATTGCTTTAATTACCGAATCCACCGTCATATCTTGTGGCACAACTAGCGTTAAGTCACGACGAGAAGATGGGAATTTAGACAATGGTTTAAATACCGTTGGTACAGTCATTTGCATCGCCGCTAAATTTAACTCAAATAAGTAAATTTCAGTTGATACATCTAACTCTTTTGCTACTTTCGGGTGAATTTTACCCATGTAACCTGCTGATTCACCTTTAATTAAGATTTCAGCACTTTGGCCTGGATGTAATAAATCAAATGCTTTTGCAACAAAGCTAATATCTTTAGCATCCGCTGACAATGCAAGCATCGCTTCCACATCATTCTTCACGTCGAAGAAATCAACTTTACGCGCTTTTTCACCCCATTGCTCTGGCAATAAATCACCAGTAACAGCACCACCTAAATAAGCTTTCTGCTCAACATTATCGATGTCGCCTTTAAAAGTCAAACCTGATTCAAATACGCGCACACGTTTTTGTTGGCGCTTCAAGTTGTAATCAATCGTTGAGATTAAGCCCGCTGCCAATGTTGTTCTCATTACAGATAAATCTGCTGAGATTGGATTTTTCAAAGCAATTGGCGTTTGTGACTGATCAATGATTGACAACCATTTTGGTGCAACGAAGCTCATTGTGATCACTTCGTTATAACCACGATCCACCAATACATTTTTGAAGCTATTCACAGGTGTTTTGAATTCTGTGAAAGGCGTCATTGTTGAAATGCTATTGTTGAACAATGCACCAATATTGTCATAACCATCAATACGTGCGATTTCTTCAATCAAATCTTCTTCGATTTCAATGTCAAAACGATGTGATGGCGGAACCAATACAACATGATCATCAGCAACTGCTACTTGACCAATGCGGTTCAAGATTTCAGTGATACGCTCTACTGAATATGAACGGCCAACGATTTGGTTGATGCGCTCAAAACGTACTTTGATTGCTTCTTTGTTTGGTAATAAAGCCGCATCTTCAGCTACTGTAATTTCACCAGCTTGACCATTTGCCAACGTTACCAATAAATGTGTTGCATATTCCAAAGCAGTCATAGGCAAGTTGAAATCAACACCACGCTCAAAACGGTGAGATGCATCTGTATGCAAGCCATATTCACGCGCACGGCCAGCAATTGCCAATGGATTGAACCATGCTGATTCTAAAAATATTGATGTTGTTTGATCATCACATGTGCTGTTTGCAGCGCCCATAATGCCAGCCAATGCAACAGTTTTTTCATCATCAGTGATTAACAATGTATTAGCTTTCAACGTCAAAGTATCATCATTCAACAATACAACTTGCTCACCAGCTTCTGATTGACGAACTTTGATTGCACCTTTTATTTTAGATGCATCAAATGCATGCAAAGGCTGACCCAATTCCAACATTACATAGTTAGTGATATCCACTAAAATGCCATGAGGGCGAGTACCTGCTCTTCTTAAACGCTCTTTCATCCATAAAGGTGTTACAGCGTTCATATTTAAACCAGTAATCATACGGCCTAAATAACGAGGACAAGCTTGTGTATTCTCAACTTTAACATCAATTTTATTAGCAATCGTTGCTGCAATTTTATGTTCTGGCAAGGCCTTGATTGCTGTGCCTGTGCTCAATGCAACATCACGTGCTACACCGTAAACACTCAAGCAATCGCCACGATTTGGTGTTAAATCAACTTCATAAATCGTATCGTTAAGATTGTAATATTCTCTGAAATCTTTACCAATTGGCGCATCTTCAGCCAAAATCATTAAGCCGCCGTGATCATCACTCAAGCCCAATTCACGTGCTGAACACAACATCCCCATGGATTCAACACCACGGAGCTTAGATTTCTTAATTTTGAAATCACCAGGCAAAACAGCACCGATTACAGCTGTTGGAATTTTAATCCCCACAGCAACGTTAGGCGCACCACATACGATCTGTAATGGCTCCGCTTCACCAACATTAACTGTTGTTACACGCAACTTATCAGCATCTGGATGTGGCTCAACTGTTAACACTTCACCCACAACAATATTTGTGAATTCTGGTGCTGCCAACCCTTCTGAGTCAACTTCTAAACCAAGCATTGTCAAATGATTGGATGTATTTTGTGGAATTTCATCAATCCACTCTTTTAACCATGAAATAGATATTTTCATACAATAATTCTTTGTTTAAAATTAGGATTCGGAGATTATTTAAATTGATTCAAAAATCTTAAATCATTTTCATAGAATAATCGAAGATCATTCACACGATAACGTAACATCGCTAAGCGCTCTACGCCCATACCAAATGCAAAGCCTTGATATTCATTCGGATCAATATTTACCGCACGTAAAACATTAGGATGAACCATACCGCAGCCCAACACTTCTAACCAACCAGTTTGCTTACAAACGCGGCAACCATCACCGTGGCACATCACACATTCGATATCAACTTCTGCTGAAGGTTCTGTAAATGGGAAGAAAGATGGACGGAAACGTAATTTCAAATCCTCTTCAAAGAATTTTTGCATAAATTCAGTCAATAAACCTTTAAGGTCACTGAAGTTTGCATTTTTATTCACAACCAAACCTTCCACTTGATGGAACATTGGGCTGTGTGTTTGATCCGAGTCAGAACGATAAACACGACCATAACCAATCATTTGAATTGGTGGTTTCTGTGCCTGCATTACATGAATTTGTGTATTCGATGTGTGCGTTCTTAACAACATATCTGTATTGAAATAGAATGTGTCAAACATTGCACGCGCAGGATGGTGCGCAGGGATATTTAAAGCTTCAAAGTTATAGAAAGCTGATTCAATTTCAGGGCCTTCCACAGCTTCAAATCCTAATGATCCAAACAATGATTTAATACGATTCAAGGTGATCGTAATAGGATGATTCGCACCTTGCGCTTGTCCGCGACCAGGCTGAGTAACATCAACTCGTTCTGATTCTAATTTTTCTAACAAAAGCGCATCTTCTAAAGCTGCTTTTTTACTATCGAGCGCACTAATAATCTCTTGACGAACGGCATTAATTTCAGCCCCTCTGACTTTTTTTTCCTCTGGGCTTAATTTTCCTAGCTCAGGCATTAGCGCAGTGATCACACCTTTCTTACCAAAGTGCCCCACACGAACGGCTTCGATATCTGATAAATCTTTGGCTTCAGCAATTGAACTTAATGCTGTCTTAAGAATGTTTTCTAGTGACATAGTTATATCCATAAAAAAAGGAAAAGTAGGCCTATGCTTACTTTTCCTTTGATAATATCAATCTTGAAGGTTCAGTCAATTAGTATTTAATACTAATCTACTGATAGTTAAGCTAAAGCTGCTTTTGCTTGTTCTGCTAAAGCTGCAAATGCTTCTTTTTCAAATACAGCGATATCAGCTAAAACTTTACGATCAATTTCGATGTTTGCTTTCTTCAAGCCATTGATGAAACGGCTGTAAGACAAACCACACTCACGTGCAGCAGCATTGATACGAACGATCCATAAAGAACGGAAATCACGTTTTTTCTGACGACGATCGCGGTATGCGTATTGACCAGCTTTGATAACCGCTTGGTTAGCAACGCGATAAACACGCGAACGTGCACCGTAGTAACCTTTTGCTTTCTTTAAAACTTTTTTGTGACGCGCGTGAGCGGTAACACCACGTTTAACTCTTGCCATGATCTAACTCCCTCAATTATGCGTAAGGCAACATACGACGAACCATTTGTGTATCTACTTTAGCAATTAAAGTAGCGTGACGTAAATGGCGTTTACGTTTTGTTGATTTTTTAGTTAAGATATGGCTACGGTGTGATGCATGACGCTTAAAGCCACCGCTACCTGTTTTGCGGAAACGCTTTTTAGCGCCGCTGTTTGACTTCATTTTAGGCATAGTATTTAACTCGCATTTCTAAAAATAAAAAAAATAATAGGAATGTATACAGTGATCGGATTACTTCTTAGCAGGTGCTAAAACCATAACCATTTGGCGACCTTCAAATTTAGGACGCTGTTCAACCACACCATATTCTTTTAAATCTTCTTCAACTCTGTTCAGAAGTTTCATCCCCAACTCTTGGTGAGCCATTTCACGACCACGAAAACGTAGCGTTATTTTGGTTTTATCACCATCATTCAGGAAACGTATCAGGTTGCGTAGTTTTACCTGATAATCCCCATCATCAGTTCCTGGGCGGAACTTGATTTCTTTCACTTGAATTTGCTTCTGTTTCTTACGCGCTTCATGCTGCTTCTTCTGCTGTTCGAATTTGAATTTACCATAATTCATAATCTTACAAACAGGTGGGACAGCTGTCGGAGAAACTTCAACCAAATCAAGGTCGCTATCATAAGCTAATTGAATTGCTTCTGCAAGAGGAACAACACCTCTTGCTTCACCCTCTGCATCGATCAAACGTACTTCACGCGAGGTGATTTCGCCATTTAATCTATGTTCATTCTGTGTGCTAATAACTTTATCTCCATTAAGTATTAATCGTTATTCATTAGTTCGATTGCTGCGTCTAATGACATTGTTCCCAAATCTTCGCCTTCACGCGTTCTTAAAGAGACTAAGCCTTCTTCAGCTTCGCGTTTACCGACTACTAAAATGTATGGAATTCGCGCAATCGTAGCCTCACGGATTTTATATCCAATCTTTTCATTTCTCAAGTCAATTTTGGTTCTGATATTTGCTTTTTTAAGTTTAGCTTCAATATCTTTCGCATAATCGTCTTGCTGACTAGTGATACCTGCAACAAATACTTGAACAGGTGCTAACCAGAATGGGAAAGACCCTGCATGATGCTCAATCAAGATCCCGATGAAACGTTCAAATGACCCAAGAATAGCTCTGTGCAACATAACAGGACGTTTACGTGTGTTATCTTCATCCACAAATTCTGCTTCTAATCTTTCTGGCAATACGAAATCCAATTGGATTGTACCAACCTGCCAAGAACGACCTAAAGCATCTTTAATGTGGTATTCGACTTTCGGGCCATAGAAAGCACCTTCACCAGGCAATTCTTCCCATTCAACGCCCGCAGCACGGAGGGCAACACGCAACCCTTCTTCTGCTTTATCCCAAACTTCATCAGAGCCAGCGCGCTCTTCTGGGCGCAAGCTTAATTTAATTGAGATATTTTCAAAACCAAAGCGATCATATACGCTCATTGCGAATTTGTGGAAATCTGAAACTTCGCTCACTACTTGATCAATGCGACAGAAAATATGTGCATCATCTTGAACGAATCCACGAACACGCATTATACCATGTAATGCACCTGATGGCTCATTACGATGGCAAGAACCAAATTCAGCTAAACGAAGCGGTAAGTCACGATATGAATGCAAACCACTGTTAAACACCTGAATATGACATGGGCAGTTCATTGGTTTAACTGCATAATCACGGTTTTCTGAAGACGTTGTGAACATATTGTCACGGTAGTTTTCCCAGTGGCCTGATTTTTCCCACAATGAACGATCCACAACCATCGGTGTTTTAATTTCTGAGTAGCCTTCGTCTTGCTGACGCTTTCTCATATATTGTTCGATTGTTTGCCATAACTGCCAACCATTTGGATGCCAGAACACCATACCCGGTGCTTCTTCTTGAAGATGGAACAAATCTTGTGCTTTACCAATACGACGGTGATCGCGCTTACCCACTTCTTCTAAGAATGTTAAATGTGCTTTTAGCTCTTTATCTGTTGCAAATGCAGCAGCATAAATACGAGTTAACATCTTATTCTTAGAATCACCACGCCAATAAGCACCAGCAATATTCATTAATTTGAATGCAATGTTTGCTTTCTTAATGGTTGCCAAATGTGGGCCAACACATAAGTCAGTGAAAACATCTTGCCCTTCATTACCTTGACGGTACAAAGAGATCTCTGTTTGATCTTCTGGTGCACGTGCAATGATGTCTGCTTTATAAATTTCACCACGTTTTTCGAAGTAAGCAATTGCCTCTGCTCTCGGATGCATTTCACGTGTTACATCCAAACCTTCTTTGATGATTTTCTGCATTTCAGCTTCAATTGCAGGCAAATCTTCAGGTGTAATTGGTGCTTTAAAATCGATGTCATAGTAGAAACCCGTATCGATTGTTGGCCCAATTGCTAATAAAGCTTCTGGATATAAGTTCTTAATTGCACGAGCCAAAACTTGCGCTGCCAATGTATGGCGCACAACATCCAAGCCTTCTTCATCTTTTAACGTGAGAATTCTTACCGTAGCGTTCGTCGTCAATACCGTAGAGAGATCTTTTTGTGTGCCATCAACAACCATTGCCACAGCAGCTTTTGCTAGGCCTGGACCAATACTATCTACAATATCAAAACCTGATACAGGATTTTGATACTCTCTCTGACTACCATCTGGCAGGGTAATAACAACCATTTAATACTCCACGGTCTGACTGATTAATAAACTCCTAATTATATACCATTTAACAGAAGAACGATATATTTGCTGTATGAAAAGTTTGCAGCTGTGATAATATGAGCACCCTTAAATTTTTTAAATCAAAGAGCCCTGTATGAAAAAAATTCTTTTATATCCAGCTTTAGCAATTGTTGCGTTATTCATTGTTGCATGTTCTGGCTCAACAGATAGCCCAGAAGGCATCACAAAACACTTCATTGAAAGCACATATAAAGGTGATGGTGATGCTTTGATTAAATCTTTAGATTTAGGTAAAGATGCGGAAGATCCAGCTGTACAACAAATGGTTGCTGGCAAAATGAACATGGCAGCACAAGAAGCTAAAAAAGAAGCTGAGAAAAATGGTGGCTTAGCATCAATCAATATTAAAGATGTTAAATACACAAATGATGAAAAAACTCGTGCAACAGTGAACTTCACAGTGAAATTCAAAAAAGGTGATACTGAAGATGCTGGTGATATGAATACAATCAAAACAGACAAAGGCTGGAAAATCTCTCTTTAATTTATGAAGAGATTACAGCAAAGTGTTGTGATATTTCTCACAGCACTTTTTTTATGTGTATTTTCCTATGCCAATGATACTGCTTTAGCCATTGGTGATATTGTTTTACGCACAGGCTCTAATATGGATAGCTTAGCTATTCAGAAACTTGGCAAAGTACAATATTCTCACATTGGCATCATCACACAAACAGACCCTGAAATTATTGTTGTACACTCAACCACTGATGATGATCCTAATCATACCAATCAGGTAATTACAACGCCTTTTGAAGTTTTTACTTCACCTAAATTTGCACGTAACTTTTTAATCATTCGCCCAAGCTTTCTAACATTAAATGAAAAGCTCAGCCTAGCAAAAAATATTCATTCTAAACTTGGCGCACCTTATTTATTAAAAAGCCGTGAAGAAGAAAATCTATACTGCACAACTTTGATTGAGCAACCGCTTCTACAATTACGCCCGAATATACAATTAGAATGGCATAACATTGATTTTGGCCCATTCAAAGGCTCTTACTTATTCCCTGATACTTTTATGAATATTGAAGGCATGGAAATTTTAAACTTTTAATTTCTCATATAGAAAATCTATCAATAAACGTAATCTCTTAGGCAAATACGCCTTCTTATAATAAACAGCATAAATATTTTGTTTCAAAATTTCAGTTTGTTTTTCCAATACCTTAACTAACTTCCCTGATTCGACATCCTTGCCAATTAAAAACTCCGATAAACAGCCAATGCCCGCGCCTTGCAGAATCAAACTTCTAATGACTTCACCGTTGGTGCTGCTCATTTGTGGTGTAATTGTATAAAGTTCATCACCATCATAAATTGGCCAATGATTTAACTTAATCAGCTGACTAAAACCAATACATTTATGCTGTTTTAACGTTTCAACATCTTTTGGCATGCCATATTTATCAATATAATCGGCACTTGCAACGATGTGTAACTGACTTTGCATTAAAAGCTTCGCATGCAAACTCGAATCCTCTAAATTGCCAACTCTGATCGCCAAATCTACTTTTTCTTTCAGTAGATCAATAATATGTTCATGATTGCTCAATTCTATAGTGATATCAGGATACAGTTCCGTAAACTCCACGATTAATGGCGTTAACATGTGCAAAACAACTGGTGTTGCTGCATCAATCCTAATCATTCCAGATAAATTAATATCAGATTCTAAAACAGCATCCTCAGCTTCCATCAATTTATCTGTAATTTCTCGTGCATATTGCAGAAATAATTCACCTGCTTCTGTTAATTGCAACATTCTTGTTGTGCGCTCTAACAACGTCACACTTAACTTTTCCTCTAACCTTTTTAAAGATCGGCTCACGGCAGATGTTGTTTGTGCTAATTGCACAGAAGCATCCACAATAGAGCCTGCTTCAACAATGGTTATGAATGTCTGTAACTCATCAATGGTTGCTTTCATAACTTCCTTTATTGATTTTTATTCAATAATAAATTGTAATTTCATGACTTTATCACAACAAAGATCATCCCTACAATACATGCAACATTTATTGAAAGAGAAAACTTAAGGAGTTTTTCATGACAGTTCCAAAAATTGGTTTAGGTACATTTCGTTTAGAGGATGAAGTTGTTAAAGCATCTGTGGCTAATGCACTTGAATTAGGTTATCGCGCAATTGATACTGCACAAATTTATGGTAATGAAGCGGCAATCGGTGATGCAGTCGAAGAATCTGGCATTAAGCATGAAGATTTATATCTCACAACAAAAATTTGGGTAGAAAACCTAAGCAAAGATAAAGTTATTCCTAGTTTAAAAGAAAGTTTGGCTAAGCTTCGTACTGATTACGTTGATTTAACTTTGATCCACTGGCCATCGCCTAATCACGAGATCAGCGTTAAAGAAACCATGTTGGCTTTAATGGAAGCAAAGAAATTAGGATTAACCCGTGAAATTGGTATTTCCAACTTTACTGTTGAATTAATGCAAGAAGCTATTGATGCTGTTGGCATTGAAAATATCGCAACCAACCAAATTGAGTTATCACCATTTTTACAAAACCATAAAGTAGTGAATTGGGCAAAAACACATAATTTGCACATTACTTCATATATGACATTGGCATATGGAAAAGCACTCAAAAATGAAATGATCCAAGCGATCGCACATAAACACAATGCAACAGCTGCACAAGTAATCTTAGCTTGGGCAATGCAATTGGGTTATAGCGTTATTCCATCATCTACAAAGCGAGAAAATCTAGCAAGCAACCTACAATCTACAACATTAAAATTAGATCAAGATGACATGCTCAAAATTGCCACTCTAGAATCCAATGATCGTTTAGTTAGCCCAGAAGGCTTAGCACCAGAATGGGATTAACTGGAAAAGGATAAACAATGAAAAATATTTTAATCATTAATGGTGCCAAAACTTTTGCTCATTCCAATGGCAAATTGAATAATGCACTTACTGAAATTGCTAAAAAACATTTAGAAGCTCAAGGTTTTAACGTACAGATCACAATTGCAGATCAAGCATATGATCCCAAAGAAGAGGTTCAAAAATACCTTTGGGCAGATGCCATCATTTACCAAATGCCTGGTTGGTGGATGGGCGAGCCATGGACTGTGAAAAAGTATATTGATGATGTATTCACTGAAGGGCAAGGCACGCTATATGCCAATGATGGCAGAACACGCTCAGATCCTAGCAAAAAATATGGTTCTGGCGGATTAATTCAAGGTAAAAAATATATGCTATCACTCACATGGAATGCACCTGCAGAAGCTTTCAGTGATCCTCAACAATTCTTCCATGGCACAGGTGTTGATAATGTCTACATGCATTTCCATAAAGCCAATCAGTTTTTAGGCATGGAAAGTTTACCAACGTTTATCGTGCATGATGTGATTAAAAATCCTGATATTCCAAGCTATATTCACGAATATCAACAACATTTAGACGCAATCATTCAATTGATTTAATTGCTGTTGCAAATAAGTGCCAAACTGCAGTTAAGCGTGTTTGATATTTTTCAGGGCCCGCAAATAACAACTCTGTATGTAAACTATCAATCATTGCTACATAAGATGATGTGAGCGTTTTCACATCCAAATTCCCAGAAGAATTTGCCAATGGAGAAGCTGCAATCGCAGCTTCAATCCATAATTCAATATCATCCATCAATTGACGCATCAAGGTGACAACTTCATCATGTAAATGCACAGGTGGTGCAAATAAAATCCTCAACCAAAATCGCATATGATAAGACTCTTCAAAACGAATATTTATGTTCGTTAAGTATGCTAATAATTGAGACTCTATCTGATCACCACCAGTGATCATCGCTTGAATATATTTGTATTCTTCTTCCATCAAAATTGGTAAAAGACTGAGAAACAGATCATCTTTGCTACTAAAATGTGCATAAATAGAGGCTTTCTTAATGCCAACATCGTTAGCAATTTCATTCATTGTTGTGGCATTGAAGCCTTGAACTGCAAACCTAATTAATGCCGCATTTTGTAACTTTAATGCTGTCATTTTTCCTCACTTCGACAAAATAATAAAAAGATAAACCCAACCAAGCCACATATACCAATACTCAATGGCAAAATGCTTGCACTCTGTATGAATAAGCTCACAATATAGCCTGTAATTGCAGGCAATAAATACTGTAAAACACCCATGACAGCAGATACTGC
>JBEBSR010000034.1:0-29279 GCA_040394195.1 Wohlfahrtiimonas larvae
GACCTTCGGGTTATGAGCCCGACGAGCTACCAGACTGCTCCATCCCGCGTCTGTATTGAGTGATGCATTATACACAGTTTCAAATAAATTACTGCGTAAATAGTACTCATACCATTTAGTGCCAGATTTCAGTGTTATCACTAAATACTCACCAAAATTTGGCGATATTCTTTACATTAATACTGAAAAAATAAGTATAATATTGAAATATATAACAAAAGACTGCTAAAAACTTATGACAAAATTTTATATTTCTATTTTATTGATTGCGATGGTTATTCTCTTTGGAGTATCAACCACTCAGAATAATCCTATCCAAGGAACAATGCGTGACACAATATATCCTTATCAAGTTGAATTAGATAGCCTTGATGAAACCCATGCCTTTTTTGGTGGAGGGAGTTATTTTTTTCAATACACTGCTGAAGATAAAGAAGTAATAGAAAAAGTAGCATCATTCCCATGGGAATCGAATTATTATGCTTCTGCTTCTGGTTGGGGTCTAGGTCACGGCTTACAAGCCATGAGTCTTTCTAATCGTTCTAAATTACCCGATGGATTTTATATTAAATGGTACTCCCCTTTTGAGAATCAACGCTGGGAAGCAAAAGGAGATTTTGATTTTGATTTTTTTAGACAGTTAGAAAAACATTATGTTGAAATGCCTTTTAATAGCAGTAGCTCTAGTAATTTTTTCTTAAAATATTTTAATTTTGTAGTTAATGCAGGCCCTGAAGGTCGGTTAGCAATATGGATTGTTGGTAAAGGTCAGCAATATTTATTAGTAAGAGCTAGGGCAAATAGTTTAGGCGAAGGATCTCAAGGCGTAATATCTCCTAGTTTTCCAACTTATGGAATGACTTCTGAAGAAACGGCTGAAAGAAGAATTAAAACAGTTTCTGCTAAAGTTCAAGAGGATTATAAAAATAACAATATGGCTCATTATGCTGAATTGTGGGATCGTAGAATGAAGCGCTATAACTGGCACTTAATGGGCAATGAGCACTTTGGTTTATTAGAATCTCTTGTATCTTATAGTAATGGTGAGCGTTTAACTGCTTCAAAAGAAGGTAAGATAGCTTTTAGAGATCGATTTGCAGCCCCTAAAGAGATTTTTATATTCCTCATTAATAGAAAAGATCCCAAGCATCAAGAACGTTTAAGAGTTAGGGTCAATGAAGAAGAAATGATGAAAGTTTTAGAAACACTGACAAAGGATGATCCAGATAAAGAGGTTCATTTAAAACTGGACGTTTCGGAAGATCTTAAAATTCTTTCATTAATCGCATTTACAGATAATGAGAGTATTGAAGTAATGCAAATTACTGCTAAATTATTTGATTTAAAAAGAAAGGCAATTTAGTTAAGCACTCCAGAATATTGGAGTGCTTCATATACTTTTATTTACTTTGTGCCTGATTTCAGAGCTGTCACAGTTTCTTTCAAAACAGCTTTCAACTCATCCATATTGTGATGATGTTTTGCAATCAATGACACAATGTATGAACCTGAAATTGCACCATCTACGCCTATTGTAATCGCATCTTTCACTTGTTCTTTTGTGCTGATGCCAAAGCCTTGCACGATTGGTACATTCGTTACGGAGCGAATCAATTTCACTAAGTTTGGCAAACCTGCATCCGTTGCTTTATTTAAACCCGTTGTACCACTACGTGACATTAAATAAATATAACCTTCTGCTGCTTCTGCTGTTTTACGAACAGTTGCTTCACTTGCATTCGGTGGAATGATGAAGATTGATTCAATACCATTAGCACGTGCAGCTTCTTTGAATGGTTTAAATTCACTCAATGGCACATCCACAACTAATACAGAATCCACGCCGATTTCTGCCATTTTTTTATAGAACACATCCAATGTTGGGCGATAAACCAAGTTTGCATACATCAATAAGCCAATAGGAATTTCAGGATATTTAGCACGTACTTTTGCAATGATCTCAAAAGATTTTGCAACATTAGTGCCTGCATCAAATGCACGAATACCAGCATCTTGAATAATTGGGCCATCTGCCATTGGATCAGAAAATGGAACGCCAAGCTCCAAGCCATCCGCACCATTTTCCACCAAAGTTTCAATGATGGTTAAAGAATCTTCAGGATTAGGATCACCAATCATCACAAATGGGATAAAAGCACCTTCATTTTGAGCTTTTAATTCGTTGAATTTTTTAGCATAACGACTCATGATTATTCTCCCTTTCCTTGTGCTTCTTGTTCTGCAAAAATTTTCGCCACTGTAAAAATGTCTTTATCGCCACGACCTGATAAGTTCACTAAAATTAGCTGCTCTTTTTCAGGATTTTCACGGATGATCTTCAACGCATGCGCTAAAGCATGTGAAGATTCCAACGCAGGAATGATTCCTTCATTGCGACATAAATCTTTAAATGCAGCCAATGCTTCATCATCAGTAATCGAAACATATTGTGCACGGCCAATTGCTTGTAAGTGCGCATGTTGCGGGCCAACAGATGGGAAATCTAAACCTGCTGATACTGAATGGGATTCTTCAATTTGCCCTTCTTGATCCTGCATCATTGGCGATTTCATGCCAAAGAAAATTCCTGTTGTGCCATGTCCTAATGGCGCACCATGTTTACCTGTTTCAATGCCATAACCACCAGGTTCAACACCAATCAATTCAACACCTTCTTCAGGAATAAAATCAGCAAACATGCCAATCGCATTTGAACCACCACCAATACATGCTAAAACTTTATCAGGCAAACGACCTTCTCTTGATAGGATTTGCGCTTTAGCTTCTTCACCAATCATCTTTTGGAATTCACGCACGATTGTTGGGAATGGATGCGGGCCAGCTGCTGTACCTAATAAATAGTGCGTTGTTTGATAGTTTTCAGCCCAATCACGCAGTGCTTCTGTACATGCTGATTTCAATGTTGCTGTGCCTGAATAAACTGGAATGACTGTTGCACCCATCATTTTCATACGAAACACATTTGGCTCTTGGCGCTCTACGTCTTTTGCGCCCATATAAATGCGGCATTTTAAACCTAACAATGCACATGCGATTGCTGTAGCGACACCATGTTGACCAGCGCCTGTTTCTGCAATAATCTCAGTTTTTCCCATGCGCTTTGCCAACAATGCTTGACCCAATACTTGGTTAGTTTTGTGCGCACCGCCATGCAGTAGATCTTCACGCTTTAGATATAGCTTTGATTTTGTACCTTTTGTGAGGTTTTGACACAATGTTAATGCTGTTGGTCGGCCTGCGAAGTTCTTCAATAAGTCCATAAACTCTGCTTGGAATTCTGGATCTTCTTTTGCTTCTACGAATGCTTTTTCTAATTGATCTAACGCTGGAATCAATAACTCAGGTACGTATTGACCACCAAACTCCCCAAAATATGCATCTAAAATTGCCATGATCTTTCCTTCCTTTTTAACTATCTTTAAATTTCTGCTTGCTTATTAATGTCTTTTAATCTTAAACCGTTCTGTATTCACGAATGGTTTTAAAAATGTTCTGTATCTTCTGTGTGCATTTCTCACCTTTTGTGGCTTCCAAGGCTGAATTCATATCAACACCTGCCACATTCTGATTCAATGCATCACTAATATTCTCTTCACCTACTCCACCAGCTAATAAATAACGGCGCTGTGGTAATGTTTGAATGACTGACCAATCGAAACTTTTGCCCGTGCCACCTTGCCCATAATCGAGCACGATGCAATCAATCAATTCATTCATTAAATAATCTTTCTGTGCTTCCATTTTGCTTGCATCAATGGCTTTAAAAATCTCCACTGATTGCGGTAACTCTGCACGTAGCTCAGTAATATATGCTGAAGTTTCATCACCATGCAACTGGATTGCTTTTAAATTCAAATCCTTTGCAGTTGTTTTCACGAATTCAATCGTTGCATTTTGGAAAACACCTACAAAATTTAATGGAATATTCATCAATGCTTTAGCATCTTCTGGCGAAATATAGCGCGGTGATTTTTCCACAAAAATTAAACCACCATAATAAGCACCCGATTCATAAGCTGCCGTTGCTGCTTCTAATGATTTCAAGCCACAGACTTTGTGTGTGCCAAAAATTAATTCACGCAATGCTAGATCTAAATTCTCAGCCCCCACTAAATGGCTGCCCACTAAGAATCCATCTGCATACGGCGATAAATCTACAACATCATTATGTGATGAAATGCCTGATTCACTGATCACAATGCGATCTTCAGGAATCTTCACTGCTAATTTTTTTGTAGTTTCTAAATTCACAGTTAAAGTGTGCAAATCGCGGTTATTAATGCCGATCACTTTTGCATCGAGTGCAATTGCTCTTTCCAATTCAACTTCGTTACTCGTTTCTGTTAATACGCCCATATTCAATGAATGAGCAACTTCACGGAGCACTAAATATTTATCATCTGATAACACTGACAACATCAACAATACTGCGCTCGCACCATGCAAACGTGCATAATAAATTTGGTATTCATCAATGATGAAATCTTTGCACAATAATGGTTTATCCGTTAATTCACGTGCGATTTTTAAGTTCTTAAATTCGCCACCAAAGTATTTATTATCTGTTAATACTGAAATTGCAGATGCAAATGGTGAATACGCAGTGACGATTTTTGTTAAATTAAAGTTTGGATTAATCATGCCTTTTGAAGGTGATTTCGGTTTACATTCTAAAATATAGGCAGGTTTTGCCGAAGCCAATGATGTGTAGAAATCACGATCATTAGGTTCAATATCCATTTGGAAATTACAAAATGGTTTTTCCTGCTTTAATAAACTTACTTCAATGTATTTGTCTGCGACGATTTTTTCTAAGATAGTTGCCATGATTAATTAACCTCTGCTCACCATTTGTTGTAATACTTCATAAGGTTTTGCAGTACGAATCATGCTTAAAACCTCTTCCACATTTTGTTTCACGTTACGCTTACCAAATAAGCGCATCAATAATGCAACATTTGCAGCAACAACGTTTTCATGTGCCGCTTTACCTTTGCCTTGTAAAATATTTTCTAATAAAATTTTGTTCTCTGCTGGTGTGCCGCCACGAATGTCATCAATTGTCATCACTGGCAAACCAAAATCTTTCGCTGTTAAGTAGTATTCTTCAATGTCACCATTTGCCAATTCTGCAATGTGTGCATCTGCATGCAATGAAACTTCGTCTAATCCTGCGGTATGGATCACTGCTGCATTTAAATAGCCTAAGTTTTTCAATACTTCAGCCATTGGGCGAACCAATGAATCTTGGTAAACACCAACAATTGCGATACGAGGGCGCGCTGGATTAATTAATGGGCCTAATACATTGAAGATTGTACGTGTTTTGAGTTCTGCACGAATGGGTGCAACATTTTTGAAACCTTTGTGGTATTGCTGAGCAAACAAGAAGCAAACGCCCAATTCATCTAATAACTTTCTTGATTTTTCTGGTGTTGAATAGATATCCACGCCTAACTCAGTCAATACATCTGATGAACCACTTAAACTAGAAACGCTGCGATTGCCATGTTTTGCAATCGGATAACCACATGCTGCTGCTACAAAAGAACTCGCTGTAGAGATATTGATACTGCTTGCACCATCACCACCTGTGCCAACAATATCTGCAAACATATAATCTGGTGTTGGGAAAGTTTCTGCATGTTTCAATGATGCCAATGCTGCACCTGTTAATTCTGCAATGGATTCACCACGCACTTTCATGCTCGTTAGCATCGAAGCCAAATGGATTGGAGAAACTTGTCCTTCGATGATATTACAAAAGATTTCAAAGCTCTCTTCTTGTGATAAGTATTCGCCGTTGTAAACTTTTAGTAATGATTGATTCATATCTGCCTCTGCTGTATTTAATGCTAATTTTAAATTTTGGGTGCTACAGCGGGCGAAAAAAAACCCGCTTATACGCGGGTTCTTTTTTCATGCATTGACTTTTATTTTTGCCATGACACGACTAAATCTCCCGCCTTGTGAGAGATTTGCCACCAAAAATTACGTGAAACTGATGTAATGCGTGTCATGAATAAATTCCTTAAAATTGATGCTTTTTAATCTATCGGAATAAAAAGCACCCGTCAACATTAATTTGAAAAATTATTTTCTAATTTCACCCAAATAATCACCAATTCTGACAACAGCATCAGTTAAAACATCAGCATACGGTAAAAATGTGATTCTAAAATGATCAGGTGTTGGATAATTAAATCCTGATCCTTGCACAATTAATACGCGTTTTGATTCCAATAAATCGAGCGCAAAAGCTTCATCAGATAACAACGGATACATTTCAGGATCCATTTTCGGGAACATATACAAAGCACCTTTTGGCTTCATACAAGTTACACCAGGAATGCTCGTTAACAAATCATAAGCCAAATCACGTTGCTTCGTTAAGCGACCATTTGGTGCAATTAATTCATTGATGCTTTGATAACCACCCAACGCTGTTTGAATCGCCAATTGCCCTGGTGCATTCGAACATAAACGCATTGAAGATAATACATTCAACCCAGCAATATAATCTTTTGCATGCTTTTTAGGGCCAGAAACAATCATCCAACCTGCACGATAACCACAAGCGCGATAAGCTTTAGACAACCCATTAAATGTTAAACATAAAACATCATCAGCTAAAGCAGCTGTCGATGTATGTGTATGACCATCGTATAAAATCTTATCGTAGATTTCATCGGAGAACACAACCAAACCATGTTCGCGCGCGATTTCTAAAATTTCTAATAGAATCTGATTACCATACAAAGCACCCGTTGGGTTATTTGGGTTAATGATCACAATCCCTTTAGTGCGTGGTGTGATTTTAGCGCGAATGTCAGCAACATTTGGTTGCCAATCATTATCTTCATCACACATATAATGCACAGGGCGACCGCCAGCAAGCGATGTTGCGGCTGTCCATAATGGATAATCTGGCGTTGGAATTAGTACTTCATCTCCATTGTTTAACAACGCATTCAAGCTCATAGTGATAAGCTCGGAGGCGCCATTACCAATGTAAACATCATTCACATCAACATTCTTGATATTCTTCTGTTGGGCGTAATGGACGATGGCTTTGCGTGCGGCGAAGATCCCTTTAGAGTCCGTATACCCAGAAGCTTCTGGCATGTTCATGATCATATCTTGTACGATTTCATCTGGTGGCATAAAGCCAAAAGGTGCAAGATTCCCGATGTTTAATTTGATGATTTTTAGGCCATCTTCTTCCATTTGGTTCGCTTTATCGAGAACTGGGCCTCGAATTTCATAACGAACATGATTCAACTTATCTGATTTTCCAATTGTTTTCATAGTGCACGCAAGCCTTCATTTTTAGTACTAAAAATAACGAAACTTTAATATAGCGCCTATGTAGTATAGATACAATACAGCTATTGATAAATCATTTGTAATGTTTATGTTTCAAATGATAAAATAACCAAAGATGTAGCAACAAAATGATAACTTAAATAATTAAAAAGGCATAAAAGTAATGAAAAGAAAATTTCATACAAAACAATCAGGATTTACGTTAATTGAACTTATGATTGTTGTTGCTATTATAGGCATATTAATAGCTATTGCTTTTCCTGAATATAGAGACTATACAAGACGAACATATATTGTAGAAGGCCTTACTCTTGCAGGTGAATTAAAACAAAGGGTCGCTACATATCATGCCGAACATGGCAAATTCCCAAAAGCATTTGATCAAAATACTGGCGAGCTATCTGATACAATGAAAATACCCTCTTCCCCAATTTCTGGGATGACAAGCAAACATATCCCTATGATTCCATTAAAAGGGCAGTCTGTTATAGCAGCAGGAGTTATGGATGGAACAATTTATTTATATTTTAATGAAAAAGCATCTTTAGCAGGAAAATCTGAATTAGAGCTACCTTTACGTCCTTATGCTATGCCTGGAGGACAAATATTATGGAAATGTGGTTTACAGGCTTGGTTACCTGAGCCTAATGCAATTGAATCTGGATCAATACCACTATCCCAACAAGGTAACAACAAAGTTGACCCTGCCATTGTACCTGCTGTTTGCCGCTAATACTTGGATACAAAGCCATGTATTTCTACATGGCTTATCATTCAATTCAAATGTTAATTTAATTACGCCAAAGCTTCTTGTACTGCTGGCAATTGCATCATGCGCTCTTTGAATGCCAAGACATTTGGGAAGTTACTTAAATCATAACTAGTTTTAACAGCCCATAATGTTGTCATCAATAAGTAAAAATCAGCACTTGTTACTGTTTCACCTGTTAAATATGGTTGATTTGTTAATTTTGCCTCAACATATTTATAGCGATAAGCCAACTGCTTTGCAGCATGCGCACTCCATTGATCATTCACGTCAATGCCAAAAACTTTAAAAATTAATGGCATATAGCTTTTATGCAATTCTGTTGCAATATAGTTAAACCATTCCAACTGATCAATCAGCCCTTTACCAGATAAAGGAAATATTGCATTATCACTTTTTAACGAAGCCAAATATGCACAAATTGCTACAACTTCCGTAATGACTTCACCATTTTCGAGTTGTAATGCAGGCACATAACCTTTTGCTGTAATTTTCTTATAATCACTGCCATCTTCTAATTCAGCTTTAACGATATTGACCTGAACTAATTCAAGTTCAATGCCTAAAGCTTTTGCTGTCATATGTACAGCTGATGCGCATGTACCTTTTGCATAATACAATTTCAACATTTATGGACCTCATATATTTGGAAGAAATATTCTAAATACGTTTAGGTATTCTGAATCGTCTAACTTTAGCAGGTTTCTCACCATCATCATAATGCTCAATTGTCCAACCTGTGCATGCATAGACAATCGCAATTACTGGGCTTAATAAACATAAAAATGCGTAAGGCAGATAGCTGAATGATGCCACACCTAAAGTTGCCGTCATAAAGGCGCCGCAAGTATTCCAAGGAATCAATGGTGATGTCATTGTGCCTGCATCTTCTAATGTTCGAGATAAAACTTTCGCTTTAATCCCACGCTTACGATATTCATCCGCGTACATTCTGCCTGGAATGATGATGGACATATATTGATCACAGCCCACAGCATTGCCTGTAAACCCTGTAAATACAGTCGCTATAATCAAGCTCTTTGTAGATTGTACTTTGCGTGCAATGTGCCCTACGATTACTTCAAAGATTTTCGTGAATTCTAAAATACCACCAAAGCACATCGCAATAATCACCAACGAAACAGTTGATAATACTGCGCTGATTCCACCATTATTCAATAACTCATTCAACGTTTTATTATCTGTTGTGATGCTATAACCATCATACAATGAGTTCAAAACCATGGATGGATCAGCGTCTTGAACAAAAATCGCACACAAAACACCCAAAGTGGAACCAATCATTAACCCAGGAAAAGCTGGAATTTTAAAAATCATCATCACAATGATGAAAGATGGCACTAATAATAACCAAGGTGAAATCAAGAAAATCTCTTTCAAATCACGCTGTAAATCAGCTGTTACAGTGATGCTTTCTGGTATTGTACTTGCTTGTGTATAGCCTAAAATTGCAAACAATATTAATGAAATAATCAACGCTGGAATCGTTGTATAGAGCATATATTGGATATGTTCAAATAGATCAACACCCACAATGCCTGGTGCTAAATTAGTTGTTTCTGACAAAGGTGAAATTTTATCACCGAAATAAACACCTGAAATCACAGCACCTGCAACCATTTCTGGTGGCATGCCTAAACCGTAACCAATCCCCATAATGGCAATACCAATTGTGCCTGCCGCTGTCCAAGCATTACCTGCTGCTATCGAAATAATGCAGCAAATCGCACACGCTGCTACTAAAAAGTAAGCAGGCTCTAAAATATTTAAACCATAGTAAATCAAAGTCGGCACAATGCCACCTGCAATCCATGATGCAATGATCGTGCCAATCACCATCAATATCACAACAGCTTGCATTGCTAAACGAACAGCATCTAACATGCCACGCTCAATTCTGCGCCAAGAATATCCTAAACGCATCGCAACTAACGCAGCAACACAAACACTGACTAATAATGGAATATGTGGACTTGTCCCAAAAAAGAATATGCCAGTTACCAAAGCAATAACCATGAAAATGATTGGGATTAAAGATTCAAAAACGGATGGCAAGCGACCCTCTTCGCCTGCTGGGGGAATAATTTCCATATGTACAAATTTCCAGAGAAAAATTGTGGAAAAAAAGTAATCAGAAACTGATCGGCGATTGGGGTGAATTCTTGCATGATTGTAAATTCCGGCGAATCATAGCCCCATTTGTTATAAAACTATAATTAATTTTTTTTATCAACAAATTCAGCCAATTTTATTTAATTGATCATTGTTTTATTAAGTGCTAAATTAGCAACCATTGAATGACAATAAACTCATAGGTTTTAACCATGATTGATATTAAAAAAGCCCAAAAACCTAGAATGATGCTGAGATTCTTGCATCAAACTAAAGTTCTTTCTGATGAAAAATTTGAACAAGCAATGGCGAGCAATTTAGTACAAACTCGCCCTTTTCATCACGCTGATATTTATATTCAACTATTAGGATGGATTTTAATCGCTGCGGGAATTATCTGCCTAACGGCATTTAATTGGTTTCAGCTCACAAATTTTAATAAATTAGCAATTGCTGAAGTTACCTTAATAGCCTCATTTATTGCAATATTGCTCGCAAAAAAAGAACATCATCGATCCATTGCAGGTGGAATATTTGCCATAGTGATGGGCTCATTTTGGGCTGTATTTGGACAAATCTATCAAATCAATAGCAGCCTATATCACTTTACATTGGTTTGGGGCATTTGTTTATTACCTTTTGCCATTATATTGCGCCAGCAATTCGTCACCATTGTTACTGCGTTACTTTTTTATAGTACGTTGATGATCTATCTACCTTTGCATCATAAAATCTTCTATTTTAGCTCTCTCACATCTGTTGCAATCTCTGCATTATTCACTTTTGTGGTTATCTTTGTGAAGCGCTTTAAAGTACCAAGCATTGCTAGCCCTATTTGTTATCTGTTCTTCAGTATTACATTGATAACACTACTGGGTTCCAGTATTGAATTCTTATTCAGATCCAACACAACAACAGCATGGTTGAGCACATTAGTTTCATCCATCATTGCGATCTTCATACTCATTCATTTGAATGAAAAATCCATGATGGTTGCGCTCTATATCTACACAATATTTATGGTGCTACTGCGCTTATTCTCACTGAGCCATTTGGATGCTATTTCTCTCACATTGACGATGTCTTTATGCGCCATCATTGCCATTTATCCCACTTATAAAGGTGCGATTGGACTCATTAACTATGCTAACAAGGTGAATCATCATGAATAGCCTTAATTTAAGAAATTTATTATTAACGGGTTCTGCCATTGTTTTAATGCTATTCATCATGGCATTTCCCACTTATCTATTTGTAGAAGTATTTCAAAATAAAAGTGCTACCATTTTTCTCTTGGTTGTTTTTGCCATTGGATCATCCATCTATGGTTATTACACCCGCCAAGATAACTTCATGACAACGATTTTAAAGTTATCGTTATTCACTTCAACTTATTTATTAATGCTAGCAACGTTAATTAATTATGAATCTGTATTTTCAATTTCAGAGAAACTGTTATTACTGATCAGTGCTATTTATTTTGCAATCATGCCACTATTTTTCCGAAATCCTTTCATTAGAATTCTGACATTAACAGTAGCACTGGCACTATTCAATGCAGCCATTGCCTTCTATTTTTATGAAATTAACCTCCAATACATATTCATAATAAGTTTAGTGATCCTAGTTGTATTAGGGCTATCCAACTATGCGATACGCTTTTACACACTGTTAATCGCTTTATCCTTGCACTTATTATCATGGCCATTGTGGGAAACTTTGAATATCCGTTACATAGATCTCTCATTAACCACGCCAATTATTGTCTATATTTTATTGGGCTTAAGCTTTGTGCCACATTTAATTTATCATTGGAAAAATCAGAGCCAACAGCAAAATATTCTCTATATTCTTGGCATTGTGGGTTTATTCATCCTCGCTTACTTTTTACCGAGTTCAACCATTGCAGGCATTTTAGTGATTACTATTGGTTTCTACCTACAATCACGCACATTGCATATTGTGGGCTTAGTGTTATTTGGCTATTCACTTTTTATGTATTACTACAATTTAGAAAGCTCATTGAGCACCAAAGGCATTATTTTAATTTCCACTGGCATTGTGATTTTAATTGCCCGCTATGCATTCCACTATTTCGGAAAAATTCGCCATGAAAATTAAACAAAATTATTTATTACTCATAGCATTTGCTGTTGTGTTCATATTCATGAATGTACAAATTGTTCAAAAAGAATCTATTAAAAATAATGGCGAAGTGATTTACTTTAAGTTAGCGCCTGTTGATCCCCGTGCTTTTATGTTGGGTGATTACATGGCTTTAAATTTTGAACATAACTTGCGTAATTATTCAGATCAAAACATGCAAACTTTTATCGTGACATTGAATGATCAAAAAGTTGTCATAAGTGCAGAGCCTTATGAAGGTACAACTGTGAAAGATAACCAGCGATTATTCAAAATTCAGGACAAATTAAGACCAGATCGCTTTTATTTTCAAGAAGGTCATGCAAAAAAGTATGAAGAAGCAAAATATGGATTATTTCGTTATGTTTCGCCTTCACAATTTTTATTAGATGACATGACAGATGAAGAGTTAATCATCATCAACCCACAGAGCAAATCGAATGAATGACTGATATAATGACTTTGAGAGTAATTAAACAAGTGTTATAGCTAATTTAAATAATCACAAAAGGAGTCAAAATGACAAATACAACAGAAAATAATAATTGGTGGCTGACTGCTATCGTTGGGGTTTTATTCATCATCATTGGTATTTGGAGCTTATTAACACCTGCATCAACGCTATTAACGATCGCTTATTTCGTAGGCTTCATGTTCCTGATGACAGGCGTTTTTGAAGTATTCTCAGTTTCAGCGGGTAACAGCAATTGGGGTTGGTCATTATTGTCTGGTGCCATTGACATTATCATCGGTATTTTATTTATTTCAATGCCTGCAGGTGAAGCGATTTTAGTCATCTGTTTCTTATTTGGTTTTTGGGTATTATTTAGATCTGTTTTAGGTTTGGGCATTATTTTAAGCTTAAAAAATTCTAATGTTCCAGCCATTGCCAATAGTTCAAAAGGCATCATGTTATTACCAATCATCGGTATTATTTTAGGCTTCGTATTTTTAATGTCACCAATTGTTGCAGGCGGTTTCATCGTAGGTATTTTCAGTGTTGCAATTATCTCGTTTGGTATCTTTGAATTGTACTGGGGTTTCTTCTTGAAAAAGAATAGCTAATGCCTGTTAGCTCATTGAATTAATAATTAAAACCTCAATCCTAAGATTGAGGTTTTCTTTCTTTGAGCTTTTAAAAATTGTGCTACAATCTTCGGAACATGTTAAATATTTGATCAAATAATTATGACTAGCTATTTAGGTGAATTCGAGCTCAAAATGGATGCTAAAAAGCGTCTTGCGCTCCCTGCTAGCCTAAAAAAACAGCTGGAAGAAACTGATCGTTTTGTTCTCAATCGCGCCTTTGATAAATGTTTAAATCTTTATCCCTACCATATTTGGCAAGAAGTCGATGCAGAACTCACTAAACTGAACTCATTCGTTAAAAAAGAACGTGATTTTGTACGTTTTGTACGTGGTGGTGCTACTGAAATTCAGCTAGATGCACAAGGTCGTTTTGTCATTCCTGCAAGATTAATGGCTTATGCCAATATTACTTCTGAAATCATCTTATCAGGCAATGGTTCTTTAATAGAAGTATGGGATCGTGATACTTATGACTCAATGTTATCCATCGATCCTGAAGACTTCTCTAACTTAGCTGAAGAAGTCATGGTAAAATACGAGGAAGAAGAGCTCTTTGAGTTCGATGAAAGTATTGTTGTTCCCATCATGCGTCGTTAATATGAAATGAAAATAGGCTTCATAGATTCAGGTATCGGTGGGCTTTCAGTGATGAAAGCCTTTATTTCTTATCCCATTTTGGCGGATTATTTCTACATTGCGGATACCGCTCATTTACCTTATGGGTTGAAAACACATGATTACATTCATGATCGAGTAGAGAAATTAACACACTATCTCATCAACACTCATCACATTGATTGTTTAGTCATCGCTTGCAATACTGCAACTGCCATTAGCGCAGAAAAGCTCAGAAAACAGATGCCTGATTTCCCAATTATTGGTATTGAGCCAGCCATTAAGCCAGCTGCTTTGGCTTCTAAAAGCAAAGAAATCGCCATATTAGCTACAACATCCATGATCAATAATCCACGTTTAACACGATTGATCCATGAATTTGCATCAGATGTTTCTGTCATCAAAATCGCCGCAGACCTCTGGGTAACATTAGTTGAACAAGGTATTTTTAATGGCCCAGAAGCAAATGCAGCCATCCATGAAATATTACAGCCTTTGAATGATCATTCCATTGATCAATTAATTTTAGGTTGCACACACTTTCCATTCTTAGAATCAGAATTACGTTCTATACTCAATTCAGAGATTGTATTGGTGAATCCTGCTGCCGCTGTTGCAAAACATACATTGCACAGCTTAGATCAGCACCATATTGAAGCCAATACATCATCTACTTATCATTATTTTACGACGGGCGATTTGAAACATTTTCAAAATCAAATCAATCCATTACAGATGCCAGAAGGCACTGTATGTACACTCGACGTTTAGTTGACTAAAGGAATCTACATGCCAGCATTGAAAGAAATTTTTCGTAAAGATTACCAAGCACCTGATTTTTGGGTCACCGATGTTTCCCTCAAATTCGTATTAAGCCCTAATGCTACTTTAGTCACAACAGAATTAAAGCTTTCTAAAAACAGCGCAACAACTTCTCGCACATTAGTATTAAACGGTACAGAACATTCACAGCTTTTATCATTAAGAATCAATGATACTGCCATTGCTTTAGATGATATCCAATATGTAGAACATGACATTCATTTAAAAGATTTACAAGGTGATGAATTAACAGTCACTTTGTCTAATCAGTTGGATCCTGCAAACAACAGTGCATTGGAAGGCTTATATTTATCCAACAAAATTTTCTGTAGCGATTGCGAGCCTGAAGGCTTTAGAAACATTACATATTACCCTGATCGCCCTGATATCATGGCGAAATATACAGTGACAATCATCGCAGATAAAGCAACCTGCCCTATTTTATTATCCAATGGTAATTTGGTTGAAGCGAAAGATTTAGATAATGGCTTACATCAAGCTGTTTGGCATGATCCATTCCCAAAACCAAGCTATCTCTTTGCATTAGTTGCAGGTGATTTAGGCTACATTGAAGATAAACATATTCGCCCAGATGGATCACCTGTACAATTACGCATTTATGCGGCGCACAACGAAATAGATCAATGCCATTATGCTTTAGGTGCATTAAAACGTGCAATGAAATGGGATGAAGATCGCTTTGATTTAGTATGCGATGTGGATCAATACAATATCATTGCCATCCATGATTTCAATGGCGGTGCGATGGAAAATAAAGGCTTGAATATTTTCAATGCAAAATATGTATTGGCTAACTCAGAAATCGCAACAGATGCAGATTTTGAAACTATTGAATCCATCATTGGCCATGAATACTTCCATAACTGGACAGGCAATCGCGTGACTTGCCGTGATTGGTTCCAATTATCTTTAAAAGAAGGCTTAACTGTTTTCCGTGATCAAGAATTCACAAGTGATTTGCGTCACCGTGGTTTAAAACGTATTGATGATGTAAAAATGTTACGTGCATATCAATTCCCTGAAGATGCAGGCCGATTAAAGCACCCAATTCGCCCAGAAAGTTACGTGGAAATGCGCAACTTCTACACAACAACAGTTTATGAAAAAGGCGCTGAAGTTGTACGCTTATATCAAACATTATTGGGTGAAGAAGGCTTCAAAAAAGGCTTAACACACTATTTGAATAAATTCGATGGTACAGCTGCAACCTGTGATGATTTCTTAGCATCCATGGCAGAAGCGAACCATGAAAATCTGTCTGGTTTTGAACATTGGTACAGCCAAGCTGGCACTCCACGAGTACAAGTTGTGAAAGAAATCACAGAAAATGGCATCAAATTAACATTTAAACAGTTATTATGTGCAGAAGGCTCAAACCTTCAGCCACAATGGATTCCGATTCGCTTTGCTTTGATTGGCAGCGAAGATAAAATCATCTACGAAGATACTTTCATCCTAAAATCTTGGGAAGAAAGCATCACTTTGCCATGCAAAGAAACGAATGTTGCACTATCTCTATTTAGAGATTTCTCAGCACCTGTGATTGTGGATTATCCATACACAGAAGAAGAATTGATGAAAATTGCCTTCTTTGAAACTGATTACTTTGCACGCTGGGAAGCTTCACAACGCTATATTTCTGAATTGATTGCATCTGAACAAACTTGGGAAGAGAAACAAGCCAAATTTATTGCGCCATTCAATAGTTTATTGCAAGAATGCCGTCAAGAACCTAGTTTCTATGCCCTATTCTTCACATTGCCTGATCCTATTTCAATTCAAAGCACAACTGCTGAAAAAGATTTAGCAAAAATTTGGGAACAACGTGGAAGCCTGATCCAATATGCAGCAAAAACATATGAAGCACAATGGTTAGAGATTTATCAATCACAGATGATTGGCAATGCTTCAGCACGTGATCTGAAAAATAGCGTATTAAACTATTTAGCAACGTTGCCGAATCATGAAGTCACTGTTGCTAAGCAATATGAAGCTGCAACTAATATGACAGATCGCATGGCAGCATTGCGTGCTTCTGTATTGAATAATCACAGTACCGCTAAAACATTACTCACTAACTTCTTAGAAAAATATAAAGCTTATCCTTCTGTTGTGGACAAATGGTTTGCATTACAAGTATCTAGCCCATATATTACTTTAGAAGTATTGAATCATTTGCGTCATCATGGTGAGTTTAATTCCCATAATCCTAATCGTGTTCGTTCATTATTAGGGGCATTGGGTCAAAATAAAGTGGCATTGTATCAACAGCCACAATTGTTCTACCCTTGGTTATTGGACAACATCATGATGATTGATAAGATCAATCCTCAAGTCGCAGCAAGATTAGCAACGCCATTTTCACAATTAGATTTCTTAAAACAATCTGATCAAGATGCCATTCGCAACTTAGTGAAAGCACAGCTCGCTAATCAGTTATCCACTAACCTTGCAGAACAGTTGAGTAAATCATTATGAGCATTAAAGACAGCATCCTAAAGCGCCGCACAACCCATCATTACAAGCCTGAACCTATTGATGATGCAATCATTGATGAGGCTTTAGCTTTAGTTGTGCATGCACCCAATCACCACCTTACTTTCCCTTATCATTTTTATAAAGTGAAAGGCCAAGTACGTGATAGTTTACTGGCTTATGCTTATGATTCTTTTGCTCAAAAATCACAAGAAACTGCTGAACAGAAATTAAAAAAATGGTCATCCATTCCAGGCTGGTTATTAGTCACACAAAAGCGCTCTGAAGTGGATAAAACAGCTAAAGAAGATTATGCAACCATCAGCATTGCGATGTATATCTTAATGCTCGCACTCGATGAAAAAGGTCTAGGTGCAAAATGGTCAACGGCTTCACTATTTGAAACTGAAGAATGGTATCGAATTTGTGGTGTAGATGCTGCGAAAGAAGAGATCATTGGTATGCTTTGGTATGGTTATACAGATAAAGAACCCAAGAGCTTTGCACGCCCAACCATCGATCAATATTCTTCCATCTTGGAGTAGATATGAGTTATTCAGATCCAACCGTTCTGCTCTTTGTTGTTCTATTTTTAGCTGCTATTTTGGCTGGATTTGTGGATTCCATCGCTGGTGGCGGTGGTTTAATCACAGCACCATTAATGCTAAGCATTGGTGCTCCACCACATATTGCCCTTTCAATGGGAAAATACATGGGTGTGTTTGGCACTTCCATTGCAGCATGGGCTTACATCAAACGCAAAGTGATTAATCCTAAAGAGTGGATTTGGTGCGCTGTCATGACTTTGACAGGGAGTTTCATTGGTGCACTATTTTTATTAAGCTTAGATCCAAGCTTTATTAAAAAAATGATTCCACCATTATTGATTGCCATCGGTATTTATATGCTGATTCCTAAATCTAAAAACCAAGCTGCAATGGAAGATCGCGTAGTCTCAAAGCCAAAACAAATAGCATCAGGCTTAGGTTTAGGCTTTTATGATGGTTTTATCGGCCCAGGCACAGGGTCATTCTGGACAGTATTGTATAACAGAATTTTTAACCAAGACTTTATGATTTCTTCAGGTGTTGCTAGACTTATGAATAGTATGAGCAACATAGCTGCGCTCGTGATCTTTGCTTTTGCGGGCAAAGTTGCATGGTTCATGGGTGCATTCATGGTGGTTGGATTTACGCTCGGCAGTTATGTTGGTGCTCGCAGTGCCATCAAATATGGTGAGAAATTCATAAAACCACTTTTTATCACCCTTGTATTTATCATTGCAGGGCGATTAACATATATTGAGTATTTTACAAACTAAAGAGACCAAAATGAGTAATGTAGAAAGCACACTCGCACCAGAACGCGAATTAGAGATGACAGTTTTAATGACGCCAGATATGGCTAACTTCTCAGGCAATGTCCACGGTGGCGATCTATTAAAACTACTTGACCAAGTAGCGTATAGCTGTGCAAGCCGTTATGCAGGCCAATATGTCGTAACTTTATCTGTGGATTATGTTCTATTTAAAGAACCGATTCATGTTCAAGAATTATTGACATGTAAAGCATCCATCAACTATGTTGGTAACTCTTCTATGGAAGTTGGTATTCGTGTTGAAGCTGAAAATATCACAACTCGTAAAAAACGTCACACTAACAGCTGCTATATCACAATGGTTGCAGTTAAAGACGGTAAATCAACAAAAGTTCCGCCACTTTGCATCGAAAATGAAGAGCAAAAAGAGCGTTGGAACAAAGCATTGATGCGCCGTAAAGCACGTAAGATTGCACAAGAAATGTTAGATAACAACGAACTCTAGTTCGTTTTTATGATGTACCAAAGCCCTTAAGATTCAATTCTTAAGGGCTTTTTATTTAGCCATTATTTTTTTAATTTGTTTTATTTCATATAATACAATGTATTAAATTAATTCATATAAAAAATACATGTTATATATATTATAAACATTGCTTATGTCTTTTTAGGGTGCTATAAATAATTTCCCCATAATTATTATGACAACTATCATCCAAGGAAATAATCATGACACACCCATTACATTCTGAAACAATTGCTGTTCATCAAGGATTCAGAGGAGATGAAACGAATTCCATCGTGCGCCCAATTCATACATCCACAGCCTATCATTTCAATGATGCCGATCATGGTGCAGATCTATTTAACTTAGCAGCTGTTGGTAATATTTATTCACGCTTAACAAATCCAACGAATGATGCATTGGGAAATGTTGTTTCTGATCTTGAAGGTGGTATTGGTGGTTTATCTGTAGCATCTGGTGCTTCTGCAATTTTAATTACGGTTTTAACACTATGCTCATCAGGCGACCATATTGTTTCATCGAAATCAATTTATGGTGGTACATATTCACTGTTCTCGAATACACTGAAGACGTTAGGCATTGATGTTACCTATATCGATCCAAATTCATCACCAGAAGTGATTCAACAAGCAATTCAACCAAATACTAAGTTATTATTTGCCGAAATCATCGGCAATCCTAAAGTAGATGTCTTAGATGTTGAAAAATTCTCAGCACTCGCTAAAACACATAAAATTCCATTTGTGGTAGATTCTACTTTTACACCACCAGCGATTTTTAAACCACTTCAACATGGTGCTGATATCGTTGTGCATTCAGCAACAAAATACTTGGGTGGCCATGGTAATGCATTAGGCGGCATCATTGTAGATGGTGGTTCGTTTGATTGGACAAGCGGCAAGTTTCCAAGCTTTACAGAAGCGCAAGAAGCTTATCATGGCTTAGTATATTCAGAAGCTTTTGGCAACCTAGCATTTTTGATTAAAGCTCGCGCACATATTCTACGTGATGTTGGCTCTGCTCTCAGTCCATTCAATGCATTCTTAATTTTACAAGGCATTCAAACATTACATATTCGCTTAGATTATGTTTCTAAAAATGCTTTAGCATTATCTGAATGGTTAGAAAGTCATCCTGATGTTGAATGGGTCAACTATCCATTATTAAAAAGCAATCCTGACTATGACCGTGTCAAAAACTATTTTCCTAAAGGAGCAGGTGCAATTTTAGCCTTCAGCATTAAAGGAGGCAGAGAGAAAAGCCGCACATTTATCAATAACCTAAAACTTGGTATTCATGCTGTAAATGTAGGCGATGTCAGAACAATTGTAACGCATCCTGCAAGTACAACACACCGTCAAGCACCTGCTGAGGAATTAAAGAACTTAGGTATTTCAGAAGGCTTCATCCGTATTTCTGTAGGTTTAGAAAACATTGAAGACATCAAAGCAGATTTAGACCAAGCTTTAAGTCAAAAAGAATTCTAGGAGGAAATAATGCTAAGTGGCTTAATCATCGGTGCGTTGCTAGGATTTATTTTGCAAAGGGCACGCTTTTGTATGACAGGTGGATTCCGTGATATATACCTAACAAGGGATCACACACTTTTATATGCATTCTTAATTGCTATCTCAATTCAAGCAGTTGGTGTTTATTTTCTGACAGAAACTGGCGCATTAACATTATCAGTTAAATCCATATCTCTTATCGGCGTGATTGGTGGAAGCTTATTGTTCGGCGTAGGTATTATTCTAGCAGGCGGATGCGCTACAGGCACTTGGTATAGGGCAGCTGAAGGGTTAATTGGTAGTTGGATTGCTCTATTATTTTATATGCTCTCTGCAGCAACCGTAAAATACGGTGTACTTGCGGATACTTACAAGGAAATCAATGGTTACACAGCCATTAATAACTCAATGGCTCAAACATTGAATGTTCCACAAGGTCTATTAATCATTATATTAGTTGTCATCACAACATTCTTAGTCATCAAATATTTGCGTAAACCTCGCATAAAAGTACCAACATTGCCTGCTCAACGCACAGGAATATTACATGTATTATTCGAAAAACGTTGGCATCCTTTTGTTGCAGGCGCAGCAGTTGGCTTATTAGCTTTTGCTGCATGGCCTTTAAGCTCTGCATCTGGTCGAATAGGCGGGCTAGGCATTACAACACCTTCTGCCAACATCATACAATTCCTATTAACAGGTAATGCAGGATTAATTGATTGGGGCGTATTTTTAGTCTTAGGAATTTTTCTAGGTTCTTTCATCGCAGCAAAAGGTAGCAAAGAATTCAAATGGCGAGTGCCAAGTAGCAATATCATTATATCAAGTACCGTTGGCGGAATATTAATGGGCGTTGGCGCAGGTTTTGCAGGCGGTTGCACCATTGGTAATGGTTTAACGAATACATCAATCATGATGTGGCAAGGTTGGTTAGGTTTAGTATTTACGATCATTGGTGTATGGATTACATCTTATTTTGTCTATGTCAGACCACGTTCTAAAACAACTCCTTCATTAATTAACATCACTCATTAGGAAATTATTATGGCATTGTATGAATTAAAATCTTTAGGAATGGTATGTCCATTTCCGTTACTTGAAGCGAAAGACAAAATCAAAAAACTATCCATTGGTGATTCATTAAAAATTGAATTTGATTGTACACAAGGCACAGAAGCAATCCCAAAGTGGGCAGCTGAAGCTGGTCATACTGTGACTGATTTTATTCAAACTGATGTTGCAGCTTGGAGCATCACAATATTAAAAGAGAAGTAAAAGAAAAAGCTGCACTTGATAATAGTGCAGCTTTTTATTATGTATCTATAAACTTTGATTAAGCAGTTTTCTTAATCCATTCTACGTAATGTTTTACCCAACCTTGTAGATAAGTTTTTGTGCTGTCATTGGTGATATTACCATCAGCATCAAATGAGCTTTCATTGAACTGCAAATAAACATCTGGCTGGCTCAATACAGCCATATCTAAAAATGTTAATACATTGCGTAAATGTTGTTGTGCTAATGCTGTACCTAATGCACCTGGGCTTGTGCCCAAAATACCCGCTGGTTTGCCTTGCCATACGTTATTGCCATATGGACGAGAACCTTGATCAATAGCATTTTTCAAAACGCCTGGAATTGAGCGGTTATATTCTGGTGTGACAACAATTACAGCATCTGCTGATGCGATCACTTGTTTAAAATCTAAGACTTCTTTTGGCGTATTCGCATCGCTATCTTGATTATATAAAGGAAGCTTGCTGATATCTGCAAATACTGCTGTGTAATCCGCTGGCAATAATTTACTGATTGCCTTAGCGAGCTGCTGATTGTATGAACCTTGACGTAAACTTCCGACAACAAATGCGATTGTTTTCACGTTGCTACTCCTTTATCAATAAGTACTGACTGATTATAGATCACGCTTGCCTGCATTGATAATCTTTTTTGTATTACTAGCTTATTGGGTCAAAAAAGCCTTTCTTAAACTATCTAAGAAAGGCTGAATTTCAGTCAAATGCCAATGTTTGACTTATTTTCTTAAAGCTTGGTCTAAATCTGCTTTAATATCTTCAATGTTTTCTAAGCCTACAGAAATACGGATAAAGCCTTCTGAAATACCGATTGCTTTTAGCTCATCTGCAGGTGTTTGGCGATGCGTTGTACTTGCAGGATGCGTCACAATTGTTCTCACATCGCCCACATTCACAGCATGAATGCCTAATTCCAAGCCATTGATGAATGCCTTGCTCTTTTCTCTATCACCTTTAATGCCGAAAGCTAAAACACCACCTGCACCTTTCGGGAAATATTTTGTTGCACGATCATAATCAGGGCTACTTTTTAATAATGGATAGCTCACCCATTCAACTTCTGGGTGAGTTTCCAACCATTCAGCCAATGCCAATGCATTTTTAGAAACATAATCCAAACGAATGTGTAATGTTTGAATGCCTTGTAGAATTAAGAATGCATTGAATGGGCTCAATGTTGTACCGATATCACGCAATACATGTGCACGCGCTTTCACTAAGAATGCCAAGTTACCAAATGCTTCTGTATAAACTAAACCATGATAAGCATCTTGTGGCTGAGTAAAGCTAGGGAATTTCCCATTTGCCCAGTTAAATGTACCTGCATCCACGATGATGCCACCCAATGCATTACCATGACCACCTAAATATTTCGTTGCTGAATGGATTAAAATATCCACGCCATGTTTAAATGCTTTAAAAATTGCTGGCGGTGTAAATGTACCATCCACTACAAATGGAATATCATTCGCTTTCGCAATCGCTGCAAATTTTTCCACATCCAATACTTCTACTTTAGGGTTACCAATGACTTCAGCAAATAATAGTTTAGTGTTAGGCAATACTGCTTTTTCAATTTCTTCTTTTGGTGCAGATTGATCCACATAAGTCACATTGATGCCAAATGGTTTCAATGTATTAGATAGTAGTGAATAACTACCACCATAAATCGATTTAGATGAAACAATGTGATCACCTGCTTCACAGATTGTTAAGATCGTTGTCAACAAAGCAGCTGCGCCAGATGCCACAGATAAACCGCCAATTCCACCTTCTAATTCAGCCACAACATTGCCCAATGCATCGTTTGTTGGGTTCGTTAAGCGAGAATAGATATTCCCTGCTGCTGTTAAGTTAAACAGATCCGCGCCATGATCAGCATCATTAAAATGATAGGCTGTTGATGTGTGAATTGGGCGTACGATTGAATTTGTTTCATCGCCTCTGAATCCTTGGTGAACGGCTAATGTTTCTAAATGTAATGGGCGTGTCATAATTATTCTCTCCTCAATAAACTCATTAATATAAAATTACAGCATAAAAAAAACCGAAGGGACTTTCGTCACTCCGGTTATATTCTGCATGTTGAAATTTGCGCTTTAGAGTGACTCAATCGAAAAGGAGAGTCACTCTTGCAAGTAACTCTCTAAAGCATCATCATTTCAACTACAAATAAAAATTTCATTTCCTGTTCCCAGATAGGTTTTACAGCATTTATATAAGCATATTAAAAATATACCGTCAACTATTTAAATTAAATATTAATCTATGAACTCTGATAGCACATTATTTAAAAATAGAAAGCCTTGATCTGTCGTACTCAATTGACCATTTTCTCTTACAATTAATCCACGCCTTTGCAATAAATTTAGCTTATCTTCAATCACAGATATTGGTAAAAATGTTCGTTCAGAGAAAATCGCCTCTTCAATCCCATGTTTTAAACGCAAGGCATTCAACATGAATTCAAAGGGCAGTTCTTCATTGATCACTTCTTCAATTACAAGACGCTCACTCGCACTTTTCTTCAAATACTGCGCGGGATGCTTTTCAATAGAAGTGCGTAAAATACGGGATTCACCTTGCATGGTGATCTTGCCATGTGCGCCTGCACCAATGCCAATATAATCACCAAATTCCCAATAATTGCGATTATGCTTCGATTGATACCCTGCTTTTGCAAATGCTGAAACTTCATAATGTTGATAGCCATTAGCTTTCAATAAAGCATAACTTTGCAATTGCATCTCTTCAATCAATTCACTTTCAGGCAATTTTGGCGGAAATTTATAGAAATAAGTATTCGGCTCCATCGTCAATTGATAATGGGAAATATGATCAGGTTTCAGATCAATCACACCTTGCAAATCACTTAAAGCTTGCTCCACAGTTTGATCTGGCAATGCAAACATCAAATCACAATTGATGTTATCAAAACCTGCATCACGTGCGATTTGCACTGCTCTTTTAGCTTCATCACTTTGATGAATTCTACCCAACTTTTTCAAATGTGCATCATTTAAGCTCTGGATACCAATCGAAATTCGATTGATACCAATTTCATGATAAGCCTTGAAATAGTTAGCATCCACAGTGCCTGGATTTGCTTCCATCGTGATTTCAGCATGCGGATCTAAAATGAGATAGCTACGCAATCCACTCATTAAACGAGCCATATCATCTGGCTTCATCAAACTTGGCGTGCCACCACCGATAAAAATCGTGCGAATGGTTCTGCCCCAAATTTTAGGCACAATTTCGACAATATCTGCCAATAATGCATCCACATAATCCACTTCATAGGAATCATTTTTTAACTGATGTGAATTAAAATCGCAATATGGGCACTTCTGAATACACCAAGGAAAGTGTATGTATAAACTTAATGGAATCATATATCTCGTGGCTTAAAAATCTGCAAAGGCTTTCGGTACTTTTGGCATCTCACGTTTATGTTGTGAACGATCATGCCAATGTTTAATGATAGCACTAGTTTCTTCAGAAACGCTTTCACCACGTAAAGCACGATTCATTTCAGCATAACTCAAACCAATTTCACCTTCGTCTGTCTGTGATTCCCACAAACCGCCCGATGGCTTTTTATCAATCACTGAATTTGGCACACCTAAATAACGTGCTAGATCATAAACATCGTCTTTCATTAAGTGAAAAAGTGGAATCACATCCACACCGCCATCACCATATTTAGTGAAATAACCCAATTGCCATTCCACTTGGTTATCTGTCCCTACAACCAATGCATTGCGTGCTTGTGCGATGGCATATAATGTCACCATTCTTAAACGAGCACGAACATTACCATCAATCACACGAGCATCATTGGCTGTTTTGCCTTGTAGATTTTCTGCACCAACTGTTTGGTAAAATGTAGAATGCGTTGCTGATAAATCCACAGTTGTATGATCTAATTTGCACACATCTAAAACACGCTTGGCATCTACTAAATCTTCTGCATTGCTGTGGCAAGGCATCATCACAGCAAAACTATTTTTTACATCTGCTTTGGCAAGCAAGCAACTCACAACTGCTGAGTCAACACCGCCACTTAATCCCACAACAAAACCATCTAAATTACGTAGTTTTCTCTCTTCATGTAACCATTCAATCAAATGATCCACGTAATTTGCGATTTTTTTATCCTTCATAAATAACCTTTTCTAGTTTTGGATTTGGCCAATAAGCTCGACCCGCTTTGGCTTGTGGTTTGCCATCTAATAGAACATTATCACCTGTGAATCCCACATTAATCTCTAACAAACTCGCACCTACACCATAAACATTAATAGGCACATTATGCTTTTCAAACTCACTAATTTTCTCAGGCGTTAAACCACCACTGACAATGATATTCACATGTTGATAGCCTTCATCATCTAAAGCTTTACGCAATGCAAATACTAACTCTTTATTACAGCCACGAGGGTCAAATTGCCCCAACAACTGAGGATTACGCATAAAGTATTGATCCACCATATTGCCTGATGTATCAATGCGAACGCCTGCCAATTTATCACCTAATGCACGCGCAACTTTTAAGGAATCTGTGATTACATCATTATGATAATCAACTAAAACTACTAAACGATCTTCTGGGAATGTTTCACGATAAGCTAGAGATGCTGCAACGATGTCACCATCAAATAATTGGATCAATGCGTGTGGCATTGTGCCAATGCCCTCTTTGCCCCACCATTCATTCATGGCATGTGTTGCTTGTGCTGAGCTTCCGCCGATGAATGCAGCATAACCATCGCCAGCTTGTTGACTGAAATGATCATTACGATCTGCCATAAATAAGATAGATTTATTGCCCGCTGCTTTTACAACTCTATGAACATTGGTAGCAACCGAACTGCGTCGCGCCAGAATACCATCAATTAAGCCTTCTAAATAACCGAAGTCTTCATATTTACCAGTGATCGTTAACACTGCTTCAAAAGGATTGATCATATCGCCATCATGCAAGGCAGTAATTTCAAGTTTTTCTGGGTTTCTAGCAAAAGTATGTAGGAGCGCTATAGATTCATCAATACCGCAAACAACAACATGATCTTTACGTTGGAAAAATTGCATCGTAACAACACGATTTTTACAGTATTTTTCCGCAAGCTCTGTTGTTTTTAAAAAATATACAGCTGAAAACCAGCCATCCTTAACACGTTCATCAAATTTAAATGTTTGATTTGTTAAACGTTTAATCTTTCCCTGTTGCTTCAACTCTAATTCTTTCATGGTCAGTGTCAATTTGATTAAGGTGAGCTATTATCGCATGTTTGTAAAAAATATCAAACTCATTGATCAATCACATATTTGTACCAAAAAGACTCACCGATTGGCCAGTAAAATTGTCACTATCCAATTGTTTTACAACAGCATTTGCAACATCTTTTCGGCTAATGTAGCCTGCGGTTGTTAAATCTTCTGTTAATGAAAATTTGTACTGATCAGAAGCCTCTTCATGCGTCAAACCCCCTGGTCTGACTATGATCCAAGGAAATTTTTGACTGCGTAAAAATTCCTCAGCTTTTGTTTTTTCAATGAGCGCTTCACCCAATGCTTTTTTAATGTTTTCGTTTAATTTACTAAACTGATCGCCAGATCCCATCGAAGTAATTAAGATAAATTTTCCAAGGCTAATAGCACTTTTTTCAATGGCTTGAATGGCATTAATATTACCAACACCATCAATGCGCTGGCCATCGCTATTTTTACCACCTAAAGTTGAGATCACAACACTTGGTTTCGCAACTTTGACGGCATTCACACAATCATCTAATGAAAATGCATCGCCTAGAATAATCTCTACATTCAATTGAGCTAAAGCTTCTCGTGAGCTATTAGCACGAAGCATGACAGCAACATCATGACCTTCTCTTACAAGTGCTTCAACAATGTGAAGCCCCATATTTTTACTGCCACCAAATACTAATACCTTTGCCATTTATCTATCATCCATGAGAATAACTGATTGAAAATTCTTCAATATATTTGGATTTTACGGCATTCTAGAATGAAAATCTTAGATAAAAAATGGGCAATCTAGGCAACTTAGATTAAATCAATCGGTTGAATAATTCAGAACCGCCATAAGTCCACAATAGAATCATCGCAGCATAACGAAATGTTTTACCAATGAAGAGATAAATGAGGCATGGCAAAATGGATAAACGTAGCCAACCTGCTGCAATTGGCAATGCATCCCCAATGAATGGAATCCAAGAGAATAATAAAATGGAACTGCCATATTTGTGCAAATAACGCTGAACCCTTGGCGAGGGTAGTTTTTTAGGCGGAATCAATCGTCCTAAATAATACGACAGAATTGCACCCGCACTATTACCAACGCTGGCAACAATCCAAGCGATCAATGTATAGCCAGGATATTTTTCTAGAAATGCCATCAAAGCAACCTCAGAACTTCCAGGCAGAATAGTTGCCGATGTGAAGCCAGATGCAAACAATAATGCTAAAGCAGTATAGATAGAGCCCATATCTTGATGAATTTATAGTGATTTAATTCATTAGTATGAGTTGTCATTCATTATCTGACAAGCATTATCACAATATAAAAAAAGAGTGATGAACTTTAAATCAGTTTCATCACGCTTAGTTGGGATATTTAAATTAATTATGATTATTATCCCGCATATAATCTAAATACGACAAAGCCAGTTCATCGAACTGGCTTTTTGATTACTCTTCAGCTTTCCACTGATTATCCAACAATTGCTCTTGGATATTTTTCACAAACTCTTCTAAGTCTGCGCGAGTCATTTCCATACGTGAGCCATAACGCTCGTTTTCGATGGAAGTTGCATGTTCAATCACGAACTTATCTTCGTCTTCTTTGATTAAACTGAATTCTTCAGCATTCTTGTCCATACATCTAAAACCCACCATTTGGATATTATTATAGACAACATTTTTATTCAGTTCTGACATAGTAAACCTCTTTCATCCGTTTAAAAACAGGCGACATTATAACTACTTCGCCCTAAAAAGTCTGATTTTAATTTACAATGGCTAACATTCATAATCCCAATACAGAAAACCTCAATCCTAAGATTGAGGTTTTTATTACAATTTCTATTTATTTAACCACTACTTCGCATTCAATAAATTCGGTAAACCTAAAGTCATGGATGGAATATAAGTAATCAAGCTTAAGACGTCT
>JBEBSR010000035.1:0-28617 GCA_040394195.1 Wohlfahrtiimonas larvae
GTCGTAGCCCCAAAAGTTGCGGCGTATTTTTTGAGGAGTTTATCGTGCTTTCTAATTTATAAGTTACTCCTAATAATAGGAGATGTTAGGGCTGATATACTACACCTTTATTGTTTTCATATCATAAGATATGATGACCCCACGGGGCTACGGCATGCAGTATGTAATTATTGGGAGATCAAAACAGAGTGGGTATAGTGTCTTTTGGAGATATTACAATCCATTGATACCATTTGCGGTGACTTTAAATTTAAAAGATGCGCACATATTCAATTCATTAGAAGAAGCTAAATCAGCTTTGGTTGCAATTAGAAAAATGAGCCCTTATGGGGATAGTAAAGCTAATAATGCCGATGAGTATGAATATTTTGTGATAGCGCTTTGCTAATAGATTCCTGATAAATAGATAAGCCCCTTAACAGGGGTTTTCTTATGCGGGTTAATAATATTTATGTTTTTCTTACAAATCTTGTAAATGAATCGCTAATTCCTTTAAGACGCAGCTTCAGACTATCTGTTTTTTTTGCCAGATCGGCATCACTTATATCAATTGTGTTACCACATACGCTACAATCAAGCTGCTTGTTATGCATAAGCTTTTTAATTGTTTGAGATGTCGAATTTGCACACTGAGGGCATTCAAAACTAAGCAGCCTTAAGTGCAAATCTATATTATGCATTGATGTGTATCCTTATATTATATGTGCTTTAGCAAGGTGCAATGTAACACATTGAAAATTAATTATTTATATAAAGTGAAAATGCTAATGAAATAATTCTTTATATTGTAAATGTGGAAATTTGAAACATAGTGTTAGTAATTGATTTGAAGTGTATTTAATATTTAACTATTTTTAATTAGTTTGAGTAAATTTAATGTGTTACTGTGTATTTAGTGCAATATTTACTTTTAGCCGAAGTACACGATATTGCACTGCCTGTTAACTGTTAACAGGTTAGAGCCCGGCTCTATTTTTACGCTGTGACTCCTACACAAGTTACAGCGTACTTTTTAGGGGGAATTTGCATAACAGACCCTCTTATCGTCTATATATGGTGCCTTATGCGTTTCTTTCTAGGATTAATACTGAGTATATCTGTTTCGCTTTCTTGTGATCTGAGCTATGAAGAAGTGGGGGGATATAAAGTTGGATGTCCACCTGAATCACTCAAAGGATTAGAGATCATCCAATCAGATGATGATCATATCCAAAATTATAATGAACCTTTAAATGATTCTTTTTTTGATCAAGTAGATGTATTACTTCTCGATAATCAAATTAGTATGCTGTCATTTACAAAAAAAAATTACGGTAGATATCCGCTTAAAAGCGTCCAGGAAGGGGTGCTTGCTTCTTTGATAGACAGATGGGGGATGCCGTTTGATAAGCAGAATATAGGCAGGACGAAAATTATTAGATGGAAGTTTAAAGATGGAGTTATTAGTTCGATTGCTTTAGTACAAATGGGCGATATTGATATTAATTCAACCACTATAATTTACACATCTTTCGCTCTCAAAACTTACCATGATGGACAGCAAAAAAATATTAAGGAAGAGACGCAAGATAAGTTAAAAGGGTTTTAGTGATCACATTAAAAGCTTTAAAACTGTTCAAAATAGATGTGTTTTAACACCAGACTAGTTATAGATGTATGTGAACATGAGGATAGTAAAAATGACACGCAAGAAGAGCTCAGATGATTGTCGATGTAGATGCCTTAAACAATCAGATTTAATTGTTCAAATCATAGTTGGCGTAGTTATAGTTTTAATATGCGCATCCATCATATATTTAGCATCTATCGTGTTTAAACATTTTCATAAAGGTGAACCATTGTACATGGCTGTGGTTACACAAGAGTATAGGCCGCAGGCAACAATACCTTTATATGATTACGATTAGTAATTGGCTCCTTAATTGGAGCTTTTGTTAATTAAGACAAAACACATCTCTTTATTTTGTACAAAAATAAACAAGGGCCTAAACCCTTGCTTTACTTATGTGAAAATTACATATTTACCTATTATATTTTAATTAGGTTTTTCAGTGGGTTTGTCAGTTGGTTTTTCTGGAGGCTTTTCAGTTGGTTTTTCGTTTAAATTATTTTGAGCGCTAGGTGTCAGCTTGAAGCTTACCAATTGATTTTGAGTATTGGCACAGGCCATTAAAAAAGTTTTCATAAGAATTACTCCGAAAGAATGTTATTAGCTAGTAATAACAATGGCAGAAAATCCAACGACGTTGAGCTTTGAATCTGCCATGTGTCTACAGTGGACCTTTTATCATTATAAGTCAATGTATTTGATTTAATTTACAATTATATTTGTTTTTTAATAAAACAGATTTCCATGAATTCATTGGCAAATAAAAAATTTGATACTAAAGGCATTTATAGAAATTCTTTACAATAGCTATACAAATAATTCTACAAGCTCCGAGAGGGGCTTTTTTATTGTCTAAAGGAAAGTATGATTTACGAAACATTTAAGTGGATTCCCCTTTTGGGCGCATCCAAAGAAACTGAGGGCTTGATAGATATTATCAGCTTTGGCGATGGCGTTGAGCAGCGGCAAGATAAGGGATTAAAAAAGAATATAGAGAAATTACCAGACCTAAAATTCATAGCAAATAAAGCGGAAATCAAAGAGATGACCGCTTTTTTATTGCGTCACAGAATTTCGCCATTTTATTTTGATTTTGATGGTGAGGTATTTTTAGTCCGTAAAGATGGCCCGCACAAGGTTGTGCCAAAAGGTGCTGGACTGTCTGAATTATCAGTCAGTTTTATTGAGGTGGTTCGATGAGTATTAGCAATTTAGTTAAAGCTAGCTTAGATAAAGTCGAGCAAGGTGCTTGGGTTGATTTGTATGATCTAGATATTAGCAAAATCAATGATCTTGGTGGTTCAAATCATTTCTATTTTTGCAATGAAGTGAATGAAAAGAGTGAGCCTGTGATTTGGCGTGGCCAAAAGTACTTAGCAATTCCAATTCAGATTGAAGGCGTTGAGATCAAAAGTGATGGACCTAGTAATCGACCAATATTAACGATTGGTAATGGCGCAGGTTATATCACGGGTATTTTGAATCAGTATCGCGGTTTAATTGGTGCAAAAGTTACTCGTTATCGTGTACCTGAGCAGTTCTTAGATGCAATCAATTTCATTGATGGTAATGATCAAGCAAATCCTGATGAATACTATGATCAAAGCTACATCATCAATTCAACACAGCATAGTAAGACATTTGCATCATTCACATTAGCAATCCCTAGTGAAACAGATGGTGCTGTGATTCCTAATCGCACGATATATGCGACCGTTTGTCCGTTTCGGTATCGCGGTGAAATGTGTGGCTATGACGGTTGGGCTATTGCAGATGAAAACGATCATGCCATTGCATCACATGAAATGGATAAAGATAAATGCAGTAAGCGCTTAGGCGGCTGCATGGCTAGATTTGGTGTAAATGGACAGTTGCCTTTTGGTGGATTCCCAATGGCTGACAAGGTGAGTGGAAATTAATGAAAGAGATTTTAGAGTATTGCCAAGGTGAAGAAGAAAAAGGTGGCATTGTCATTGGTGGCGAATTTGTTGCTTTAAAGAATATCGCTAAAGATAAAGTGAATAACTTTGAATTCAAACTAGATAACTACAATTTCGAGCGAATTGAAGCTATTGTTCACAATCACATTGGTGATCACCCATATCTATCAAGCTTTGATCGTTTGGCGCAAGCTGAAACGGGCTTGCCGTGGTGGATTGTGGCTAACAGCAAAATTCATCAATACAAGTGCGTTGATTTATTGCGTGGCCGTGATTTTGAATATGGCAAATATGACTGTGGAACTTTGATTGAAGATGCTTATGCAGTTTGTGGTATCAATCTTCGTCATTACAAACGCAAGACAATGGAAGTTGATGAAGCCAATAGCGTGATCATTGAACGATTGCCAAAGCTTGGTTTCTCTCAAGTGTCCAACGCTCAACCAGGTGATGTGATTGCAACAAGTATGGGGGGCAATCCAAATCATTTGGCGCTTGTCCTCGATGACGAAAGAATTTTACACCATGTGGCAGGGCAATATTCTCGAGCAGTTGCTTATGGTTCAGTCATGAAAAAACGTACTCATTCAATCTGGCGACATAAGAAGTGGCAACCAAGAATGATTGAAGCAATTAACTATGATTTAAAAGCGAGTGATTATGAAGAAAATAACATTTAAATTTTATGGTGCATTGCGCAGGTATTGCGGCAAAGAGATCGAAATTTATGGGCGCACAGTTAATGAGACTACGCGCTCTCTTTGTATTCAGATTCCTAATTTAAAGCGTCACATGAAATACAAAAAATACAATCTGAAAGTTGGTCGTCGTGATGTTGGCCAAGATGAATATATTGATGGCGTGGATGTTGAAAAAGATATTGTTGTTCGCGTCATCCCTGTGATTCACGGAGCAGGGCCTTTTGCATTAGTTGCAGGCGCAGCATTGGCAGCCTTGAGTTATGTTGAAGCATTCGCAGCAGTTGCAACAGTGCTTTTGCAAATGGGCGTTGGCTTGATGCTTTCAGGCGCGGCAGCTTTATTAACCAAACAGCCTAAGTTTAACCAAAATAATGAAGGTATTGAGGACTCTAAATCATCCTCATTTTCCAACTTATCCAACATGGTTGGACAAGGTAAGCAGATACTTCGGGTATATGGGCAAATGTTAGTAGCTGGCTACACAATTTCTCAAGGTTTAATGAGTCGGAGAATTGATTCAGGTGTTGATATTAATGAAGTTCAAACAGCAACTTATGAACGCCAAAGAATCGAATTAATTGCAGCTAAAGATCCAAATGGTAAAGCATATAATATTGATAGAAATTGTGATTCTGTTCGCAACGCATCAGTAAATATTCAAGTGGCATGGAGTTAATATGGGTGGTAAAAAAGGCGGTGGATCAAGATCACCACGCATTGATAAAAATACATTAAACTCTGCTCAAAAGCTTAAAGTTGTTGATTTAATTAGTAGCGGGGAAATTGCAGGCTTTATTAATGGCAATGAATACCCTTTAAAATCTGTTTATTTGAATGATACACCTGTGCAGAATGAAGATGGGTCTATGAATCATGCGGGCGTTCAATTTGAATTTAACAATGGCGCCATTGACCAGGATTATTTGCCATCACTAAGTTCAGTTGATAATTCTGTCAGTGTTGGTGCTCAAGTCGAGAAAAAGAATCCAATCACTCGTACTGTGACAAATCAACAAGTCACAAGTGTGCGCGTGACTGTGGGCGTTGATGCTTTGATGCGCTCAACAAAAGAAGGTGATCAGCTTGCGACATCTGTAGATATGTCGATTCAAATCATCAAAAATGGTGAGATTTATGCATCAGAGCACATGCATTTAAATGAAAAAGGTAATCAGCCTTTCCGTCTAGATTTTGTGTTCTCAAAGTTGCCTGCAGCACCTTTTGATATTCGTTGTGTGAGAATAACTGAAGATTCAAATGATGATATGTTGAGAAATAAAACATATTTTTTCAGCTATGTTGAATCCATAGATATTAAAGTCAGAATGCCTGGTTCTGCTGTCGCTATGTTACAAATCGATTCTCAGCAATTTGGCAGTAATAATCCAACACGTAATTATGGTTTAAAAGGTTGTATTGTTCAGGTTCCATCAAACTATGACCCAGTTGCGCGCACATATACAGGTTTGTGGGATCGCTTGTTTAAACCAGCATTCACGAATAACCCTGCATGGGTTTTATATGATGTGCTCACAGCTGATGAATGTTTAGGTGAGAAGTTTAAAGATTATCGAATTGATATTGATCGATTATATGAATTGTCCAAGCAGTGCGATGTTTTAGTAGATGACGGGAAAGGAGGGAAAGAGCCTCGCTTTGTTTGCAATATGGTGTTGTTTGGTGGTGATGCATCAACAGTATTAGATAATATCTGCTCTATATTTTTTGGCACATATTCAGATGCAAATAATCAATTCACTGTGCAGTATGATCAAAAAAGTGATCCAGTTGCAGTGTATAACAACTCGTCTGTAGAGAATGGCGAATTCAATTATTCCTATGTGCCAGCGACAGAATTATACAACCAAGTTAAGTATGAATATATTGATGAAAATGATGGATATCGCACAAAGATTGATGAGGTATCTGATGAGGCAAATATTGCAATGTATGGTTTGCGATCAATATCAATTACTGCATTTGGCTGTACAACAAGTTCTCAAGCTAGAAGATGTGCATTAAGATTTTTAATTACAAGCCTTACAGAGAACGAGACATCTACTTTCGTTTTAGGTGCTGCAGGTATTCGCCATGAGCAGCATGATATTGTTAAGCTTGCAGATAATAATTATGCTGGCGCACAGATTGGCGGGCGCATTGATTCGGTGGATGGCAATACAATTACTGTAGATCGCGAATTGAAGAATGTTAAAGAGTTCATGATCAACATCGATGGCTCAGTTAAAACATTTCAAGTGATTAAAACTATTGATGCTAAAACATATCAGTTAAATGCGGAAGTTAATGCAGTTGATTATGTGCAATTTGTCGCAACTTTGAATAATTTAGAACCTCGATTATTTCGTTGCGTTCATATCGAAGAAGATAGCGAAATCAATAAATATACTGTAACTGCCATCAAGCATAATCCACAAAAGGAAGCGATTGTGGATAAGGGCGCTGAGTATATTGAAGGCAATCATTCTATTCTGAATACGTTACCTCATCTCAGTAATGGCATTGTGACAACTGAAGGTAAGGCTATTATTTTAAGATGGGATAGTCTAGAAACAGTTGGGTCAGAAAATAAGTATATTGTTCATTTATACAATAGCACAACTTTGGTTCGTAGAATCGAAACCAAAGAGGCTTTTGTTCGCTTAGAAAATTTACCACAAGGGAATTATACAGCACGCATTCGCGCAATTAATGAGCTGGGCCAATACAGTGAAGAGCTTCATATTTCATTTAGTACGACTTATGAAATTAGTGGATTGAGATTCACCCCAATTGTTTTTGGTATTAAACTGAATTGGGAAGTGCCAGAGCTTTTGACAACGGATGCACACACTGAAATTTGGTACTCGAAAGAAGATGACAGAGAGAATACAATTAGATTAGCTAAGTTACCTTATCCTCAAAATTCTTACACTTTAAATGGGCTAGGATTTAGTGAGGAGATGTACTTCTGGTTTAGGCTAGTTGACACTAATGGGAATCAAGGTGAATTTACAAGTGTGCTAAAAGCAAGATCAAGCGATGATTCGCAGGATTTATTGGATGCCTTAAATGGCAAAATAACAACAAAAGAGTTTTCAAAAGAAACAATTGAAAATATCACGAAAGAAGTTGTTGATGATGCATTAGAAGAGATTAAGAAAGATGTTGATGCGATTATCAATGAATCAACATTGATCAAGGATATTAATGAGAAGATGGAGGAAGCAGAGCTATCAATTCAAATTCTTGAGCTTTCAAAAATATCTGGTGATCGTGCTGTTTATGCTGAAACTGTTGTTAATAAGGTTTCTATTGAAAATCAGTATGCTGAAATGATTATTCAAAGAATATCTGAGGTTACAGCTGACAAACAGCTTGCAATGCAATACCTTTCATTAGTTGCTGAGAATGAAAACGCAAAAGCAGCTTTGACATTAACGCAAATAGCACGAACAACTGATAATAATGCTTTTACTCAAGAGATATTATCTTTAACGGCTGCATATCTTGAAAATAGTGCAAGAGTTGATCAGTTAACAGAGGCAACCGCAAGTGAATTTGACGCGCAAGCAAAAAAAATCACTAGCTTGCAAGCTCAAGTAGGTGTGAATAAATCATCAATATACACTCTTGAGCAAACAACGGCAGAGCTTGAAAAATCAACTGCAACAAGATTTTCAGAGGTTAAATCTGAGATTGGCTTAATTGATTCTGATGTTAAGAAAAATACGGCATCTGTAAAATCATTGCAAGAAACTACAATCGAATTGCAATCATCTGTAGCAAAAGATATGACAGAGGTGAAAGCAGAAATAGAGCTTGTTAATGATGATCTAAAATATACGAATCAATCATTATCTAATCTCGGAGATGATGTTACAGGCGTTAAAGATGACGTGAAGAAAAATACAGCGTCAATTAATACTCAATCAACTGCTATTGCCAATCTTGATGGCACAGTTAAGTCGCAATGGACGATGACAACTGAAACAGTCGTGGATGGTGAAACTTATATTTCTGGCATAACAAGCGTAAATGATGGCGGTAAAAGTGAGATTATCTTTCAATCAGATAAAATTGGCTTTCTTGATACGAGAGATAAAAAAAACAAACCGCAAATGATGTTCATGATCGTTGATGGCGTGATGGGTATGAATGGCGATATTATCGCAAAAGGCACAATTGCTGGTGAATCAATCAAGGCTAAATCAACAATTACAGCACCACATATTGAGGGTGGCACATTTACTGGTGCTGATGGTAAGTTTAAGGTTTTGGAAAATGGAGATATTAATATTTCTTCTGATCCTAAGAAGAATGTTGGTATGAAAATTAGTGCAGATCGTCAAGATGTTTATGGTGAGGATCAAAAATTAAAAGTCAGAATAGGGCGGCTTAGATAATGGCTGAATATGGCATAGAGGTTTATGATGAAAGTGGCGTTATTACTAGCTTGACTGATTTTAGAGGCGGTCAAATATATAAGTCAATAAGGCTTGTTAATAGTAGCGATGTTAGAGGTGAATTTGTAGTTCCTCAAGAAATACGAGGTATTGCCAATGTTTTTTTAGTGCCTTATTACTATGGCATACTTCAAGGTGATAAGTTTTTTTTCACAAATCTTTATTCTTATAATAAATCCACTGGAAAGTTATCGTGGAATTTCATTAGTTTTTCTCAACAGGCAAGGAGCAGTATAGTTTTTTATATTGTACTAAATAACAATGTCAATGGGTTCGTTTCTGCTCCCAATAATGATGTTTATGGTGTATCTGTAAATAATACAAATTTACTGAATTATAAAACTTATTTTTTACTAGGTAGATTCAGCTCTGATCATATTTTTAGTTCACCTAAATCAACATTGTTGGAACAAAGAAAAATGAACAATTATGGTGGGGTGAGTAGAATGTATTCTACTAAGTTTCCATCTGGTGATTACTTGGTTTTTAGCAGAGATAGAGAATATGTTAATAATTTGAATACATCTATCTATGAACAAAGAAATTCAAGCCAGTCAGAAATTAATGCTAAAGAAACCATAGGCACTAATTCAATGGTGATTGATGTTGATGGAACAGCTTATATAAATGGAACTTTTAATAATGGCGTTGCTAATGCAAAAACAGATTTTTATGTTTTTAAAAAAACAGAGATTTCAGATCAAAAAGAGTACGGAATAAGCATTTTTGATAACAATGGGGATATCGTTTTCACATCTGCTGGCGAACCTTTGTTGCTATATGATAGTAATTTAAAAGTTCATAGTCCTATATTTGTTGATCCAGAAGCTCTTGTGTTTGATCTTCAATCTGTAATAGCTCCCATTCCTTATCCAGCGGTTCTAACTGGTGAATATGCATGGGTTACATTAAATGATGAAATTGGGGTTGCTCTTGATCCGTTTGTTGGTAGATATGGGATGACTGCTTTTAGGAATGAAATTTTATATGCAATGAGTTTTTTTGTTTCTGATTTTGACAAAGATCAGTTTTCAGGATCGGTTGAGGGGAATGAAGATTTTAAAAACGCAACATTTATTGATGTGAGGCTTTTAGAAAATAAGCCTTACGCATCGCTTTAAGGGAATTAAGCATGAAACAAACAGGAAGATTTTTTACGCTACATAACAACAAAGATGGCAAGCCAGAGGATAGACCAGTTAAAAACCTGTTTCTATTTTTCAATCAAGGCAGTGTCAGAAAAGTTGAAACTAAAACGAATGATAACGGTGAATTTGATTTTGATTTGCCTGTTGGCTCATATACGATTCAAATTAATCAGGGGGCAGGGTTTGACATTCTTGATCTGTTTGCTGGCGTTCCTTTCGAGTTGACAGCGACAAGCAGCCAGACAGCGTTAAATGACTGGCTAATGAATCCTGTAGCAGCTGGCGTTGATAGTAACCCTATTGTAACGCGCATGCTCTCAATTCAGTTGCAAGTTAATAAAGATGCTAATGATGCTAAAAATGCAAAGCTAGTGATGACTGAAAACGGATATGTTAATACAAAGCAAGCAACACTGGCTTATTTGTTTGGAAGCCCTGCAAATGGTAAATATTATACAGTTGATGGAGATCCTAATTTTATTGGAATGACGCCTGAAAATAGAAGCGCTGCTTATGTTGATGTCACTAATCATTATAATCCTAATGGGACTTATATTGTTATGGTTTGGACTCAAGCGACAGGATCAATAAAAAAATCATACACAATATCAAAAGATAATGGCGTATGGCAAAAGCCAGTTGAGATTATCAAAGTAGGGTCTTATGGTATTGGAGATATTCTTGCTGTAAGTGGTAGCTTTTTTAGTAAGACAGCAAGCGGATTCTATAGAGATCAAAGTAATTCTAACGGATATCCGGTGGCAAGTAATTTGAACTCTGTTATTTTTGGTTACGGTAAAGATAGAATGAATGGCATTGCTATTCAAGCGGTATCTAATGATGCTTGGATATTTAACGATGCAACAAAAGTTTTTAACAAAATAGTTACACAAGATAATTATGGAGTTATTGATTATAAATCTATTGCGAGTAATGGAATTATACAAAGAGCTACAAATGTAGGCAGTATTATTAAAGAAGAATACTTGATAAACTCTGGCGAGTGGAATGTTCAGATTAAGAAGCCTGATGGTTCTACATCAAGATATAATTTTCCTTTTCGAGAGGGCATTAATAAAATTGGCGATGATCCTGCTAAGTATGGATTAGGCTTGACAAGAACTGAGCACGTTACGTTTCTCGCTAGTACCTCTAATGACGATAGAATAAAATCACTAATGGCTCGCGGTAATGGTATCTATAGAATGATAGGAAATGTTGGAACTGCACAAAATCCCGCGATTTTAACAATGCATTCATCTGATTCAGATGAAGAGATTTCATCGCTCATTGCCGTTGATATGTATAGAAATCGCGTCAGCGTTGCATTTAGATTGAATAGAACAGCGCCAGTTGTTCAGGGGGATTTTTATACGACTTTAAACACAACTGTTGATAGTAACGGCAACATTAAAAAAGCATCTCCTATCATTAAGTTGTTTCATGATCGTATTGAGTGGAATCAAGATTTTAAAGAGCCACCTATTTTAGAAAAAATAGCGACTGGTACATATAAGATAAGTAATACACATGGATTATCTCGCGATGGATGGACGTATGAAAAGCCAAAAAATAAAGATGGCAACTACTTCTTTAAAATCCGCGTACAGAAGCTTGATGACGGCTGTATTATAACTGTTCATGATTATTATGTTGCTGATGAAGAAGTTGAAATTATTGACGAGCACGGCAATGCTAGAATGGTTAAAAAGCAAGTTGAAGTGTTTAGCATGCCACGGGATATAAAGCCAGAAGAACGCTGGATTGATCTGCGCTTTCATGAGCAGATTTACACGCTAACAAGTGAATTGCCAAAGCTGAATATTCCATACCGTGAATTGTGGGGTGTTGAGCCATATATACCACCAATAATGGAACAAATAGAAGATGAAAATATAGCCTTCTTAGATCAGAGGGCTTTTTAATGCAAGAGAGTCATCAGGAATGATGGCTCTTTTTTTCTATACCGCTTCTTGTTGTTTGTACTTATGCGGAATTTTACTAAATAGAGGCTTAGTGATAAAAGTTTTTTATTTCTCAATGTTAATTTTATTGACGTGAATCACTATTATTATTATCAATAATAAATAAAACTATACATACTTTTTATTGTAAATATATAATTCGCCAAAATTTGTATATGTGAGCTCCATGTATTAGTTTTATCAGATAATTATACAGAACCAAGGCGAATATCATGAAAAATAAAGGCTTTACATTAATTGAATTAATGATCGTTGTTGCAATTATTGGCATATTATCCATGTTTGCATTACCAGCCTATCAAGATTATACAAAAAGGACTTATGTAGCAGAAGGATTAGCATTGTCAACTGTAGCCAAAATGGCAGCAACCGAGGCTTTTACGACAGAAGGAATCTGGCCAAAGACAAATGCTGAAGCAGGTCTTGCAGGTGGGAACCTTATTATTGGACAAGCAGTGGCTGGAGTTTGGATAACTGAGGGTGTAAACCAAGGTGGTCTTGATGCTTCAGAGTTTTCCGCTATTGCAATTTACTATACTAATAAAGTAATCTCTGGTGCTGACGCTTCACCTACATCGCAGCCAACATCATTCCCTGCATCTGGAAATAATATACTTACCTTAATACCTTTTGCTGTTGCAATTAATGGCTCAAATGGGACAGCCTCTGCTAATTTTGGTGAAGGATCTATACAATGGAATTGTTTTGCTAGATCTACAGAGTTGGAAGAAAAGTGGCTGCCTAGCAATTGCCGCTCACAAATTGTTGATGAGATTTAATTCTATTAGTATTTGATTACATAGCATATTGTAGTGATTAGAAAGAACCATCATTTCTGATGATTCTTTTATGGTTTAATTGCTATTCATAGTATTTTCTAAGGTGTTGGTCATTTTGATATGGGCCTACTTTGCGTCCAATTGTTTGGCCTAATTCTTCAATTGGCATGATTTTTGATAATCTGCATATAGCTTCGAGCCTAATGTCAGTAAATGAAATATCATTGATTCCAAGCGATTTAGTGGCATGGTTAAATATGTCAAGCATGCTTTCTTCGTTAATAGAGAAAAGCTTACCATTTTCTAGTGGTGTAATGCTTTTTATCAGATCAATAGATTTATTACTCAAATAAACGCTTTGAGGATTCCCTGATTTTGGATTTCTCAAATTGGCTCTCTTATTTTCAAAATCAACATCTGTGCTTGGGTTGAGGCTTGCGATTTCGCTAGTTCTCATTGCTGTTTCTAATGATAATAAAACGATTTTAGCGTAATCATCTTTCATTTTTCCAACAATTTGATTGATTTCTTTATCTGTAATTCTTCTATGCATGATAATTCCTTAGATAATGTTAAATTTTTTCAATGCTTTTATGTTATTGCGTTCAGTGTCGCACATGTCTATGAAGTCAGACCACCACTGCAATAACTCACGTCGTTTTTATGTGTAGAGGGCTTTATTGTACGTTGATCTAACCGCGTTTTTATCTTGATGAGCCAAGCAGGCTTCAATAATATCTTTGTCAAATAACATACTTTCATTCAAAACCGTTGAAGCTAGGCTTCTCAAGCCATGAATTGTACTATTAATGCCAAATCGTTTGAATGATGTATTTGGTGTTTCAGAGTGAATGCAGTTGTTTAATTGATGATTCTGAAAAATGTAATCAGTTGATTTAAAAACTCTCATTTCATCTAATATTTTTAATGTCTGCGCACTCATTGGAACAATGTGTTCTCTGCGCATTTTCATTCTTTGACCAGGTACGATCCAAATACCGTTTTCAACTTCCAGCCATTTTGATTCAGTAGCTTCACTCGCCCTTGCAAAAGTCCTTAAAATAAACTCAGAACATCTTCTAGTAACAATAGAGTTTCTTTCTGAGTTGAAATATTCGTGTAGCCGATATATCTCAGTCAATGGAAGCGTTCTATAGTTTCCTTTAATAGTTTTTGTGAAGGCTGCATGAGTTACTACTGGGACAGGATTCATTTCGCATAACCCGCGAGCAATAGCATAATCAAAGCATAGCTTTAATGATGATTTAACCTTTTTAAGCGTTTCGTATGAACAGCGCTTATCAAGCGGATCAAGCGCTAAAACAATATCTCTTGGGCGTATTTTTGATATTTCTAAATTCTGCAAAACAGGGAAGCAGTCTTTTTCTATGGCTGATAATGCTCTTTTTGAGGTTGTTGGTACAACGAGCAGTTTCCATTTTTCAAACCATTCATAAAATACAGCCTCAAATGTAATCAAATCTTTTTTTGAAATACTTTGTTCATTCTCAAGATTGCCTTTTAATTCATCACGCTTTTTGCGAGCATCTATGAGCGAAATATATTGAGCATCACCGATGGTGTATGTCTTTCTCTTTTTGTTGATGTCGTGATAATCAAATCGCCAAACTTTACGACCAGTTGGATATATACAAAGTTGCAATCCATTTCCGTCAAACAGCAGGTATTGCTTGGCTTTTGGCTTGGCTTCTTTAACCTGTTTAGCAGTAAGTGGTAGAACAATTCTTGCCATTTTAGTAGTAAATCCTAATAAATAATAGTAGTAGTAACTAAATCTACTGCTAATATTAACAGACTTATTTATATTTATAACAACTTTATAACATTAAAGATTGTGTGAAATTTTTTAAATCCTTTGATTAATCTAGCTTTAAATGACTTATTATAACTTTTAAGTTAATCAATTTGGCGCGCCCAAGTGGAATCGAACCACTGGCCCCCAGTTTCGGAAACTGGTACTCTATCCAACTGAGCTATGAGCGCTAAATAAGGTTTTCTAGCATAGCAAAAATCACTCTAATTTCATAGTTGTATTAATAGGCACAACTTTGAATATTGGCGGATTATCATATTGTGCAATCGCATTTTGTACTTGAATTGGCGTATCATCAAATCGCTCATCACCCAATTCAAAAACGCCCCAATGTACGCCGATGGATTGTTTGATACCTAGTTTATGATGCAAGTGTACAGAATCTTTCGGTGAAATATGCTGATAACCCATAAACCATTCTGGTGCATAGCAACCTATAGGCATGTAACCATAGTCAATATCAAAGCGTTCGCCAATTTCTAATAGATTTTTAGCATAGGCTGTATCACCTGCAAAATAATGGTTTTGATTTTTATGAGTGATCATATAACCGCACCATAAATTACGATTACGCGCAAAAGGATGACGATTGCTCCAATGTTGTGCAGGCGTTGCAGTAATTATTAAATCATCATTAATGATATGTTGATCCCACCAATCTAATGCAATGACTTGCGTGATCCCTTTTTTATGAAACCAGCGCTCTAAGCCTAAAGGCACAATAAATGTAAGATTAGGGAGGTGCTGATTCAATTGCATAATGGTTGCATAATCCAAATGATCATAATGTTCATGTGAAATTAATACATATTGTAATGTTGGTATTTCTTCGATACGAATTGGTGCTGGCGTTTGGCGCATTGGACCAATCCAATTGAGAAAAGAAGCACGATCAGAAAACACAGGGTCTGTTAATAAGCCGATATTATCTAAATTAAAATATAAAGAGCAATGTCCTAGCCAATTCACATAGTCACCTTGGTGAGAGAAATCAGCTTTAACCATCCAATCTTGAATAAACTGCTCATAGCCACCTTCAGGTAAACGGGAAGTTTTACTTGTCCAGCGTTCATGTAACCATTTTGCAACGCGTATTAATGGAATATGCAATGGTTCAGGATTTTGAAATCCACGTGGCGTATGGTGTGATTTATGAGGATTATAATAGGGATTCTTATAGAACAATGTCTCTGAACTCTTGATTAGATATTAATTATGATAAAGCCCTGAAAACAGGGCTTAGAAAATGGCTTATTCGATGTTTTGAATCTGTTCACGAATCTGTTCGATCAACACTTTTAATTCCACAGCAATCGCTGTTAACTGCGCATCTTGTGATTTAGAGCCCAATGTGTTTGCTTCACGGTTAAATTCTTGTGTTAAAAAGTCTAAACGACGACCAATCGCATCATTACGTTGTAATGCTTCACGCATTGCAGCAACATGTGAAGCTAAACGGTCAATTTCTTCATCAATGTCTAACTTTTGAATTGCGAATACTAATTCTTGTTCTAAACGTTGGCTGTCCACTTCAATTTTGAACTCTTCCAAGCGTTGATTTAATTTATCACGCAAACGTTGAATAGCTTCAGGGCGAAGTGTTTGTGCTTCTTTTGTTAATGCTTCGATTTTTGTTAGGCGATCTTCAATCACAGCATTGATGCGCGAACCTTCTGATTGGCGGTTTTGAACCAATGATTTCAAGGCTGTATTGAATGTTTTTAATGTGATTGCTTCCAATTGTTCAGGATCTGGCGTTGTTGCGATTAGCATATTTGGAAAACGCATCAATTCTGATGGTGACAATGCATTAGATGTGCCCAGTAATTCATTCGCATGACGATATAATTTGATGACTTTTTTTGCTAAATCATCATTGAAAACTAACTCTTCACTTTCAGTGCCAGATGATTCTAAACGGAACATGATTTCTACTTTGCCGCGTTTGATTTGATTTTGTGCTAAATCACGTAAATTTACTTCAAATGGGCGTAAAATTTCAGGTAATTTGAAATATGTCTCTAAATAACGATGGTTGATGCTACGCAACTCAATTGATAGAACACCGAATTCTGTTGCTACAGTTTCTCTAGCGAAACCTGTCATTGAAGAGATCATGTTTTTCCTTAATTTATATAAACAAAATGTAATTATAACGCTGTTTTTATAATTAGGTGAATATCGTTGAAAAAATGGGTAATTCCTAGTAGACTTCGAGACTTTATTAGTCTCTTTGAGTTGAGTGTCATGTCTGATTTAGAAAAGAATTATCGTGCAATCCTAACTGAAGTTGGTGAAGATCCTGAGCGTGAAGGATTAATTGATACGCCAAAACGTGCTGCAAAGGCAATGAAGTATTTATGCCGTGGTTATGAACAAACCTTAGAAGAAGTTGTAGGCGGCGCGATTTTTACATCAGATAGCAACGAAATGGTTTTAGTGAAGGATATTGAGCTCTATTCACTGTGCGAACATCACATGTTGCCATTCATTGGTAAAGCACATGTTGCGTATATGCCAAATGGCAAAGTTTTGGGTTTATCGAAAATTGCTCGCATCGTTGATATGTTTGCGCGTCGTTTACAAATTCAAGAATCTTTGACATCAGAAATTGCTAAAGCAATTCAAGAAGTAACAAATGCAAATGGCGTTGCTGTTGTGATCGAAGCAAAACACATGTGCATGATGATGCGCGGTGTTGAAAAACAAAATTCTCACATGGTGACTTCTGCAATGTTAGGCGCATTTAGAAATAACCCAGCAACTCGTGCTGAGTTTTTGAGTTTTTTGAAATAAATAACCGCTAATGATTGATCAAATGCATAAAAAAAGCTACTTAGTTTAAGTGGCTTTTTTATTGAGCAAAGGAAAATGATATGAAATTATTGGATGTATCAGAGATAAAAAATGGATTGGATGAATTATTCATTCCTTTAGAAGCTGAAATGGACATGTTTGGTTATCGTTTGTTGCCAACTTATTTAAAAACTCAGGATATTATTGATTTTGAAGCATCTGTTTTGATGGATATTCCTAGTGATTTTAGTAGATGGATATTGGAATATGATTTCAGTGACTTATCTGTTTGTAATGTACAATTTGGCTGTAATCATCAGCTGAGTTACTTGCAGCATTTAATTGATCTCAATGATGGAAATGGTAATCGTTACAAAGAGCACCATAAGCTAATTATAGCAGTGACAGATCCTTACACCTTTTTCTTAGATTTATCGAATGGAAGGATTAGTGCTTGGACATCTGATATGGATATGGATGATGCGCAAGTAATCGCACAAAATTTTAATTGTTTTATGATGGCTTTAGGCAATATATTTATTTTGAAAAGAGCAGTAGATTATAAAATTTTACTAGCCGAAATTAATCGGCTAACAAATTCACATGATCCAACGTTTTGGTTAACAATGATTTGATTATCACTGAATATGCATAATATTCAACAAATCATTTGTTGGCTTAGTTTTAGCATAAGCAGTGTATGTTTCAGCATTTACCCAAGGATAAGTTTGGTCATTAAACTGTAATGTATCTTGATAATAGGATTCCACCTGAATAACAATTGGATGAATTTCATAATTAATGTGCGTCAGAATATGTTTAAAGCTCGGTAATTCTGAAATATTGACTACTTTTGCATTATCAGTATTGAATAACGCTTCTAATTCATTCAAATGTGAATCTAAGTGAGGAAACTCATATAAATTATGCCAAATGGATTCTTGTGTACGTTGGTGAAATACCAATTCTCCATGCTGATTTTGAATAATCACAGGATATAACTCGATATCTTTTTTGATCAACTTTACTTTTTTTGCAGGGATCTGACCCGTCTTTTGATGCTGATTTGTAATGCAGTTAGTTTGCCAAAAGCATTGACCGCATTTAGGGCTTTTACTACAAATCGTTGCACCAAAATCCATGATTGCTTGCGTATAATCATCGGGGCGATTTTGGGCTGACATCAAATAAGCAAAAGGTAATAGTGCTTTTTCTAATTGCTTTTCAGGATGCATAGCACCTGTGACACGAGCCGTTACGCGCTTAACATTGCCATCCAAAATTGCAAAAGGGCGATTGAAGCCTTGGCTGATGATTGCCGCAGCAGTTGTTCTGCCAACACCTTTGATGCTTTGAATATCTTCGTAGTTGAGTGGGATTTTACCATTGAATTCATCACGAATGATTTTAGCACCTGCATGTAGGTTGCGTGCGCGAGCATAATAACCCAAACCTTCCCAAGCTTTTAAAACATCATCTTGCTCTGCATTGGCTAAATCTGTTGCAGTTGGGAATTTTTCAATGAAATTGAAAAAGTAGGGGATAACTGTCACAACTTGAGTTTGTTGCAGCATGATTTCTGACAACCAAATATGATAAATATTTTGTGCTTCTGTATATTTGGCTTGTGGTTTCCATGGCAAATCATGTCGGCCATGATCATCAAACCATTGCATGAGTTTTGTATAAAATAATTTGAATGTTTCGCCTTGAGGCTGTGCTAAAAATTGATTCATGATGATGGCTTAATTAACCAATGCAAATATCGGGCATTGGGGATGAATTGTGGTTGAGTAGAACATTGCATTTCCATTTCAATGTGCTCTTCTTCAGTGATTTTTTGTTTGTTGTCCTTCGTCATATAATCATAATATGTACGAATCCCACTTTTATGAATGATTTCAAAGCCGTTATTATTGAGTGCTTTTTCTAAATTCTCAGGATTCACAGGAGAAATCGGCGTTAATCCACCAGCTTCACCACGAAAGTTATTTTTCTGAATATAACGATAGTTACCACGAATGAGATTGTGATAAATCAATCCATTGAGGTTATAAAATAGCAATGAGATAGTAGAATCAGCATGCGTCACATGTTTTAAAATCGGAATAATATCTTCAGGGTTTTCGAGCCATTCGATGACTGCGTGTGCTGTAATAAGATCATATTTTTCATCAATGACATTTGGAATGTTTTGTAATTCATCATGTATGAATGTGCCATTATAATCATGTTGGAAAAAACGCTTTTTCGCTAGATCTAGCATGTTTTCTGAAGATTCTAGTAAAGTCATGCAATGTTCTTGGCTAGCTAAAAAACTTGCAAATTGACCTTGCCCAGCACCAATGTCTAAAGTTTTGTTACCCGATTGAATTAATTTAAAGGATTCGAAGTCTCGCTTCAAAATTGCAAGGCGTAATTTCCCCTTAAATGAAGCATAAATTTTATCCTGAAAATGGCTGCTTAAAGCGTTAAAACGCGTGGAATTCATAATGTGAACTTAAAAAATAAAAAGATCATAGGTTACCTGCTTAAATAAAGTCAAATGATTAAATATTTTGATATACAATACACTTCTGTGACATTAATCAATAATTGGAGAGAGTTATGAAGAAAGGATTGATCGCAGTAACAATGGCTTCCTTATTTTTAGCAGGCTGCGTAAGCACTGCACCGAAAAAAGATCCAACACTTGTAGATCCAAAACCAAGCGAAACAGCGCAAACAAGCCTAGATTATGCTGGTACATATAATGCAAAAATTCCTTGTGCAGATTGTGATTATACAATGGCAAGATTACAGTTGAACCAATATGGCCAATATCGTTACATCGAACAAAATGTTAAAAATGGTGGGGCAGTTGGCAAACCAGTCATGTTCCAAGGTAAATACACTTGGGATAAAAATGCACCAATCATTCGTCTCTTGAATGCACGCAATATGCATTTCTTTGTAGCTGAAAATGAAGTAGTATTGTTGTCTAAACCAGTTGCGAGTTATTCAGAAATTACATCTGAACCAAAATTCAAAAAAGCAATCCGAAAAATTTAATTAATTTTTAAAGACAACATGCATAACAAAATACTAAAAATTAGAGCTGTGTTGAACAGCGTCATCTTAGGTAAAGAAGAACAAGTAACACTAAGTTTGGCCTGTTTGTTAGCAAAAGGACATTTATTATTAGAAGATTTACCTGGCATGGGAAAAACAACACTTGCGCATAGTTTGGCGAAAGTATTGGGATTATCATATCAGCGTATTCAATTCACATCGGATTTATTACCAGGCGATATTATCGGCGGGGAAATTTTTGATGTGGAAAGTAAAAAGTTCTTATTGCATCACGGCCCAATTTTTACAGAAGTGTTATTGGCAGATGAAATCAACCGCACAACACCGAAGAGTCAAAGTGCGTTATTAGAAGCCATGGAGGAACGACAAGTTTCCATTGGACGAAAAACGTATCGTTTGCCTGAACACTTTTTTGTGATTGCAACGCAAAACCCAAATACATCAGGCAGTGGAACATATCCATTGCCTGATTCTCAAATGGATCGATTCTTGATGGCGGTTTCTTTAGGTTATCCTTCTGTAGATGCAGAATTGAAAATCCTAAAAGGTGAAACGAACCGAGATAAAATTACGAATTTACCTGCAATGTTAACGAAAGAAGAGTTAACGTTGATGCAAAATGCTGTAGATAAAGTTCATGCATCGGATGCTTTGTTGGCATATATTCTACGTATTGTGGAAGCAACGCGTTCAGAAGAAAAATTTACTGTGGGCATTTCTCCCCGTGGTAGTTTAGCTTTATTGAAAGGTGCAAAAGCTTATGCGTTTATTTCAGGGCGAGATTATATTATTCCTGAGGATATCAAAGCGGTATTGCCAAGTGTTTTAGAACATCGTTTACGTCAAATGGGGCAGCAAGCTAATCATAGTCGTGATTTAGCTTATTGGTTATTGCAGAATATCCCAGCGATTCAATAATTAGCCTATGTTTAAGCTAAAATCTTTCAAAGAAAGAATCAATCAGCGAATACCTAAAAGCAGTCGAGTTACGCTCAATAGAAAACAGATATTCATTTTTCCAACAAAATTTGGATTCATTTATATCGGCATGTGTTTTGTATTGTTTGTGATGGCGATGAACTTTGAAAATTCATTGGTTTATATCATGCTGTTTTGGCTCATTTCGATTTTTGTTTCCACGATGATTTTGACTTGGCGAAATTTAGATCAACTGCATTTACGCAATGCAGGTAGCCAACCAATTTTTGCATCAGATGAAGCAACGTTTGGCATTACAATCGAAAGCTTAGGGAAGGCTCATCATAGTTTGTGGTTATCCACCAAAGATTCTAATAATTTTGTGGACTGCCCTGCTAAAGCGAGTAATACAACATATCTGTTTGTGCCTGAAACACAACGTGGCAGAGTTCGTTTGCCACGATTCACTGTGGAAACAACTTATCCTTTAGGAATTTTCAGAGCTTGGAGCTATGTGGATTTAGATCAAACCACATTGTGTTATCCAAGACCATTAGCTTCTGAATTGCAATATCATAGCCCAGCTGATAATGAAGATAGTGATTATCTAGAAAATAGTGCATCTAAAAAGCGTGGCGTTGATAATTTTGATGAATTGAAAAATTATGAAGCAGGTGATGCAATTTCTAGAATTGATTGGAAAGCATATGCGAAAGGCAATGGCTTATTGGTGAAAACCTTTACTGAACAAGCCTCGAAAGAAATTTGGCTGAGCGAGCAAGATTTTACGGGAGATTTAGAAACACGTTTATCACAAATGTGTTATTGGGTATTGGAATTATCGAAAAATAATCAAAGATTTGGGATTGTCTTAGGTAATGAAAACATTGGTCCTGATTCGACAGATATTCACACCAAAAAATGTTTAGAAGCCTTGGCTTTATATAGGACTTAAAATGGCTAGTTTGCAGAGCATTTCACAAAGAGATCTGACGCGAAGCAGTATTTTATGGTTCAGTATTGCTTTTGTTTTGACCATTGTCCCTCAATTATTTATCTTCCTTCCGCCTTGGGTTGCGGTGATATTTGCGATCTGCTTTGTTTGGCGCATCCAGATTTTCCGTATGAAGATTGGTTATCCCAACGGCATTGTGAAGTTTGCGATCATTGCTTCTATTTTAGGTATTTTGTTCATCACAAAAGGTAACTTTCTCAATACAGAAGGTTGCACGATTCTTTTTATGGCAATTTATGGCTTAAAATTTGTTGAAGCCAAAACTGTGCGTGATGGATATATTTTGGGATGCATTGGTTTAATCGCATTAGCGTCCACATACTTATTTGAAAATTCAGCATACTTATTTGTCTTTTCGCTTCTCATTTTTACCACATTAATTGCGGCTATTATTGGCTTGCAGCAATTGGGTTACAGTTTATATTCTAAAAAAGCTCTATTGTGGAATGCTGTAAAAATCATGGGATTATCTTTGCCATTGATGGCGATATTGTTTGTGATTTTCCCAAGATTTCCATCCATGTTGCCAAATATGAATAAAACTGAGGGGGAACAAACTCAAGCACAAACAGGCGTTTCTAATAAAATGGAACCAGGTAGTATTGCGGAGTTGGCTAATAGCGAAAAACATATTTTATGGGCTGAATTTACACAAGCAGTACCACAAACTAAGGATTTATACTGGCGCAGTTTAACACTGGATCAATTTGATGGCCGTGCTTGGCATCAATCACAAGCTTCTCAAATGTTTTTTCCACCACGTTATCAGGTTAAAAATAGAATTGGAGAGCAAAAATATAGCGTTATTTTTGATCCGAGTTTTCAAAAATATTTAGCAACTTTGGATCTATCACAAATGGATGAAGATCCTAATGCTAGACGAAGCCCTATTCTTTCTTACAGTGATTTTCGTTTTGAGTATAACCGTCCAATTGAAAATAAAATTCAATATTCTGCAACATATTTACCCAATACAACGTTGTTAAATCGAATGGATGGAAAAGCGGGTGAAGATGATATTCAGCAATTTTTACAAGTGACGAATAATAACCCTCAAACAACGCGATTAGTAGAACAACTCTTAGAAGATAATCCTTCTAAAGAAGAGTTTGTGAATAAACTACTTCAGCATTTTAAGCAAGATGGATTTCAGTACACAATGCAGCCAGGATTATTGCAAGGGCGAGATAGTATTGATCAATTCATGTTTGATGCAAAATTAGGCTTCTGTGAGCATTATGCAAGTGCAACAGCATTTATATTGCGTAAGGCTAATATCCCAAGCAGAGTTGTGATTGGTTATTTGGGTGGATCGATTGATCGCAGTCGTAATTTAGTGGAAGTGCGCGGAAAAGATGCGCATGCTTGGGTGGAATACTGGGATGAGCAAAATGGATGGGTTCGTGTTGATCCCACAACGGCTGTTTCCCCAAATCGTATTGATTTAGGCATTGATGATTTGATTGGTGAATTAACTGGAGTTAACAATTCTTCAGCATGGGATCGCTTATCATCATCATTTTCGAGCTTGAAAGATAGAATTGATTACAGTTGGACAAAAATGGTTTTGAACTATCAGAGTTCATCTCAACAATCTTTATTGAAATCGTTGTTTAATATTGATTTTATTAGCGTATTTACGTTAGTGAAAATTTCTATTGGCTTGCTATTCTCATTTGTTTTGGTGCAAGCGATTATTTTCTTTAAGCCTTGGCGAAGGCTATTTTTTAATGCAAATCAAGAATATTTTAGAGTGATTGAATTGGCGAATAAGGTTTATGGCTTACAATTGCCCATCAGTACGGCACCTGTAGAATTGTCAGTAGCTTTGGTAAAATATTTGCCAGAGAATGATCAAGAAAAGGTTCAAAATATGGCGAATGCTTTGGTAAAATACTGGTATCAACACAATGTTTCTCATGCATCAACTCAAGATGTTAAGGCAACATTGTTTGCAGTACAAAAATTGTTAAAGGGAAAAAATGTTAGAAAATGAAATGGCTCAGAAAAGATAGCAATCTTTAGGTGACGCATAATTTCAGCAAGATTAATCTTGGTCATTCTGATATAATTTGGCGCTACATTTCGATGATATTTAGAGTAACGGATACGGTATATGAGTGAAAAACGCATAATGGTGGATATGTCTGCAACGCTTTTGCATCATGGGCACATTCGTTTATTGAAAAAAGCTAAAGAGCTTGGCTCTGTGATTGTTGCCTTAACCACGGATGACGAAATCAGAAATAAAAAAGGTTACGAGCCTGAATTGAGTTATGAAGAGCGTAAAGAGCTTTTGGAAGCGATCGTTTATGTGGATGAAGTTGTGCCAAGCACATGGCTTTTAGACAATGATTATTTAGTTCAACACAAAATTGATTTATTGGTTCATGGCGATGATAACGTCAATCATGTGCCTGAAGAGAAATTAGTCATTTTTCCAAGAACGGAAGGTATTAGCAGTTCAGATTTGCGTGAGCGTGTGTTAGATACGTTAACATCGCTCAATTTGAATGGTAAAGGCCCTTCAGAGAAAATTGCGCTCATGTTAATTGAAACCATTAAGAAAGAATTTAAACTAGACTAAATACTATGAAAAATCTACTCATTTTATCTGCTGTATTGTTATCTTTTGGTCATGCTCAAACTGAGCTAACTGTCTATACAGCGATTGAAAATAACCTTTTGAATACCTATAAAGATGGATTCGAAAAAGAAAATCCTGATATTAAGATAAAATGGGTCCGTGATTCAACAGGCATCATTACCGCAAGATTATTGGCTGAAAAAGATAATCCTCAAGCTGATGTTGTATTTGGTGTGAGCGCAAGTAGTTTAGAGTTGCTACGAAATCAAGACCTTTTGTTACCGTATCAAATCAAAGATGCTGATCAAATTGTGCCAAATATGAAAGACTCAAGCGAAAATCCAGTTTGGACAGGCACCATGGCTTGGGCATCAACACTGTGTGTCAATGAAATTTTATTGAAAAAACACAATCTGCCAATGCCAGAAAGTTGGGAAGATTTAACCAATCCAATTTACAAAGGGCTGATTGCGATGCCACATCCTGCATCATCTGGTACAGGGTATATGAATGTTACAGCATGGATTCAGTTGTTGGGTGAAGAAAAAGGCTGGGCATATATGGATAAATTGCATCCCAATATGAAGGCTTATGTTCATTCTGGCACCAAACCCTGTTCGATGGTGGCACAAGGTGAAGTGGTGATTGGTATGTCATCATCTGCTTTTGCACAAGATTTGATTAAGCGCAGAGCACCGATCGCTTTAGTTTATCCAACTGAGGGTTTGGGCTGGGATATTGAAGCTGCGGCGATTATTAAAAATACAGATCAGTTAGAATCTGCTCAGAAATTGATGGATTGGACAGCATCCAATGTTGTGGGTGAGATTGGTCATGATTTTTCAGGATTAACTGCACGTGCTGATTATATCTCTGAAGAGAGTAAAGAAATTTATCCTAAATTGATTCCCAATGATCTCAAATGGGCAGCTGAAAATAGAGAAAAGATCTTAAAGCAATGGCAAGATCGATATGAACAATGATTTGTTATCAGTTGAACATTTAAGCTTCTCTGTTAAAAATAAAAAAATTTTGGATGATATCTCATTAGAAATATCATCACCTGAATTTATCTGTTTTTTGGGGCCTTCAGGTTGTGGGAAAACGACATTACTGAATATGATTGCAGGATTTGATCAACCCACAAGTGGTCGGATTAAATCTAGTGGTAAGGACATTACAAAATTATCGGTAGCGGCTCGACAGTTTGGCATGGTTTTCCAAAATTATGCGCTGTTTCCAAATTTAACAGTCAATGAAAATATTGCCTTTGGCTTAAAAAAAATTAGCAAAGATGAGAAACTGCTGCGTTGCCAAGATTTATTAAAGCTTGTTGATTTAGTGAGTCATGCCAATAAATTACCGAGCCAATTGTCAGGTGGGCAACAACAACGAGTTGCATTGGCTCGTGCATTAGCACCCAAGCCTAATTTATTATTGCTGGACGAGCCTTTATCTGCTTTGGATGCAAAAATTCGTGTGCAATTACGAAATGAATTGCGGCTGCTGCAAAAAGAGTTAAACATTCCCATCATCATGGTGACTCATGATCAAGAGGAAGCAATGGCAGTTTCTGATCGAATTGTATTGATGAATGAAGGTAAAATTGAGCAAATTGGCACGCCTGAACAATTATATTTTCAGCCCAAAAGTGAATTTGTGGCCAACTTTATTGGTTCTGTTAATACAGTGAGTTTTTCTGAATGGAATCAAGGTGCTCAAACAAAGATACGCTATGAACATTTGTGGGTAGAATCTGCCAATGAAACTATTTTAGATAAAAATGATGCTATTATTTTTCAAGTGATTGATACTCGATTTATGGGGGCATTTTATCGTTTAACACTGCTTTATTCTGATCAAAAGAGCATCATTTATGCAGATGTGCCTCATCCTCATTTTCATAGCCACCAACTCAGCAAAGAAAAGTTTGTGACTGTTTCATCCAAGAAAGCAATCAAAATTTCTAATGGCTAAAGATCGGATTTATCAATATTTAATTTATATTGCAATGATTGCATTTTTGGCGATAGGCATCATTGAGCCATTGCGTTTATTGATTTTTAAAAGCTTTCATGATGCCAATAATCAATTTATCGGCTTGATGAATATTCAGAAATTTATCTCTGAACCAAGGTTGATTAAAGCGCTATTGAACTCATTATGGGTCAGCACTATCGTTGCGATGATTAACCTTGTGATCGCAACAAGCATTGCATATTCTGTGAGTCGATTAAATATTAAAGGACGCACATTGATTCAAATAATTTGCGTTTTTCCATTGTATATTCCCTCCATTTTTCCTGCGCTGGGATTAATTTATTTATTTGGAAGCCAAGGCATTTTGTCTCAATATTTGGATGGTTTTGAGCTGTATGGTTTATTGGGTGTTGTTGTAGGTTGTTTGATTTTTACATTGCCGCACGCTGTTTTAATGATGTCTACGGCAATGAAAGGCATCGATATTCAGTTGTATAAAGCTGCTGATAGTTTAGCTGCAACAGAGTGGATAAAATTCTTTAAAATCACAATACCAAGTATTAAATATGGCTTAATGAATACATTTATTGTGATTTTTATCTTAACGCTGACAGATTTTGGTGTGCCAAAAATTTTAGGCGGACAAATGCCATTATTGGCCACCGAGATTTATAAAGAAGTGATTGGCCAGCAAAATTTCTCAATGGGGGCAACATTAAGCTTATTGTTGCTGTTTCCTGTATTGATCGCGGCTTGTTTAGATTATGTTATTCGCCGTAAGCAAAAGGCAATCGGTGAAGTTAATCATACTCAGAATTATGGGTTTTCTTGGGCACAAAAGCTGATTTTTTCTGTCATTAGCTGGGCAGTTGCGTTATCAGTTTTATTGGTTTTAGGTATTGTTATTTATGGCTCATTCATTAACTTTTGGCCATTTGATCTAACTTTTACATTAGAAAACTATAATTTCAGATCGTTAGGTTATGATTGGCAGCCATATTTTAATTCATTACGTTTAGCGCTGTATGTTGGGTTATTAGGTGTGCTATTGGCATTCAGTGCGAGTTACTTGGTGAATCGTGCAAATATTCATACAAAAGCTAAAAATTTATTATCATTCATTGCATTATTGCCGATGGCAATTCCTGGTACGGTTTTGGGTTTAGCATATATTTTTATGGTGAATGCTTGGCCTTCTATTGGTAACTCTGTTCGCAATAGCTTTGTATTATTAACGACAAATACAACCATTCACTTATTTTCTGTGATCTTTTTGACATTTTCCATCCATTTGTCACGTTTGCCCATTCAATATGAGAAAACTAGCGATAGTTTGGGGCGGTCACGTTTTATAACAATTCAAAAAGTCATCATTCCGCTTTCAATGCCCATCATTGTTGAAGTTTTCTTCTTTTTAGCCATCAATGCAATGACAACAATTTCTGCAGTCATTTTCTTATACAATCCTGATACAATTTTGGCATCTATCACCATTTTACATATGGAAGAGAGTGGTGCACTGGCAAGTTCAGCTGCAATGGGCACATTAATATTTGCCACTTGCTTAGTTTTTAGAGTCATACAGTTATTTATACAGCGATATATCCATGAAAAATAAAGTAATTTCTATATTATTGGCCTTGGTGATTTTACAGCCATCTTACGCATATTTAGATCCTGGCACGGGTAGTATGTTGCTTTCAGCTTTGATTGCAATTTTTGCGAGTGCCTTTTTTGGCATAAAGGCACTGTATTATAAGCTATCTACTTTGTTTTTACGCATCGCTGGC
>JBEBSR010000036.1:0-28239 GCA_040394195.1 Wohlfahrtiimonas larvae
AATAAAGATCAAATTTATAATTATTTGTTATTGTTGAGTAAAATAAATTTTAGCTGTTTTTTTAAATAAAATAATTGATCAATTTGTATTTTTATAGAATAAGTCATGGTATAATTTATTCATAATTTTTCTATTGCTAGATAAAATTATGAATGATAGTATTTGTTTTAATTAAAAAATATTTAATGAAAATGTTTTTATATAAAACTTATTAAAATAATATGGAAAATATAAATATGATGATTTACCTTTTATGCTATTGATTAGGATTAACAAGTAACCACGGTGTGGTTATTAGCGAAAAAGGTGTGCAAAGCCAAGATTGCACCATAGTTGATAGAATTGTACCGAATATTCGAAAGGAATGCCTTTTTTAAGGGCATTCCTTTTTTGTTGAAAAAAATATGCATTAGTAAGAAAAATAGTTATTTCAATCAATAAATTTTGCTGAATAGGAATCAATACAATGACAAAGGCAGTTTATGATGTAGTAATAATCGGTGGTGGCCCTGGTGGATTGAGTGCCGCTTTATATGCTGCAAGAGGTCGCTTAAAAACATTAGTGATTGAAGAAAAAACACAAATGGGTGGGCAATGTGCAACCACATCAGAATTAGAAAACTATCCAGGAATTATTGATACAGGGCCAGGGCTAAGTAACAAATTTTATGACCATGCTAAGAAATTTGGTGCTGAGTTTTTAAAAGATCAAGTGATTGGTTTTACAATTGCTGCTGATGGATTTCATAAAAATATTCAGCTGAAAAATAATGGCGAAGTGATCGCAAAGTCCATCATTATCGCAACAGGCACTAAACCAAGAATCATTGGTATTCCTGGTGAAGAAGAATTTAAAGGACGCGGCGTTTCTTATTGTGCAACTTGTGATGCGGATTTTTATGAAGATTTAGATGTTGTGGTCGTAGGTTCAGGCAATACGGCAGTAGAAGAATCAGTCTTCCTCACAAAAGTTGTCAATCAAGTGAATTTGGTTGTGATTCATGAAGAAGGTAAATTGGATGCAGATAAAATTGCCCAAGAACAAGCCTTTGCAAACCCTAAAATTAACTTCATTTGGAATAGCACAATTGCTGCGATTGAAGGCGATGAATTAGTTGAATCAGTACAACTTAAAAATATTAAAACGGGCGAATTAACAAAATTAGAAACGCCAGGTGTATTTATGTTTGTGGGTACAGTGCCACAAACAGATTGGCTCAAAGGTAAATTTCCCTTGAATCAATGGGGGTATATCAATGTTGATGAAAAGCAAGAAACAGAAGTTGCGGGTATTTTTGCGGTTGGTGATGTGTGTGATAAATTCCTGCGTCAAGTTGTGACAGCAACGGGCGACGGTGCAACAGCTGCAGTTGCTGCATTACAATACATCGAGCAAGAAGAGTATTGGCAAGAACATGTTTTAGGTGCTGATAAACCTGTTTTGGCTGTTTTCTGGTCTCCATTGCAAGCTGAAAGTACAGCATTGATGCCAGAAATTGAAGCTTTTGCACAAGGCCATGATTTCAAAATTGTGCCGGTGGATGTTTCTCGCAATAAGCGATTGGCAGAGCGCTATCAAATCAAAGAATTACCAACGATAGTGGGCTTAACCAAAGGGAAAGAAAACATTCGTTTAACCAAGCCTCAGAAATCCAATTTTGAAGAATTATTGTAGAACTTATTAATATACGAATAAGGAGTTTTAAATGATTGAATTGAATAAAGATAATTTTGATACAGAAACAAGTACAGGCTTAGTGATTGTCGATTTTTGGGGTGAAAGCTGTGGTAGATGTATGGAATTAATGCCAAGCGTTCATGAGCTTGAAAAAACTTATGGCGATAAAGTTAAATTCTGTTCTTTAAATATTGCAGGCCAGCGTCGTTTAGCGATGGCACAAAAAGTTATGGGGCTTCCTTCTTTTTTAATCTTTAAAGATGGCGAAAGGAAAGAGCACCTCTCAGGCGAAGATCTGGATATTGATCAGATCGAGCAAGCTATTAAATCATACCTTGTATAGATTTAATTGTTTTTCATTAGTAGAAAGGAGTCATAAAGATGGATCTCAAAAGTAAAAAGATCATTATCTTAGGCGACCGTGATGGGGTACCAGGCGATGCAATTAAGACTTGTATGGAGTCGGTAGGTGCAGAGGTGGTATTTGCAACAACAGAATGCTTTGTGTGAACAAGCGCTGGTGCAATGGACCTAGAGAATCAACGTCGCGTTAAAGAGTTAGCTGAAAAGCATGGTGCAGAGAATATCTGTGTAATTCTAGGCGGAGCTGAAGCAGAATCAGCAGGCTTAGCATGTGAAACAGTAACAAACGGCGACCCAACATTCGCAGGACCATTGGCCGGAGTTCAGTTAGGACTCCTTTGTTATCACGTCGTAGAAGATGAAATTAAAAATTCAGTTAATCCTGAAGTCTATGAAGATCAAGTTGGTATGATGGAAATGGTGCTAGATGTCGATGCATTAAAAGCAGAGATCAAAGAGTTCCGTGACCAATATTGTAAATATCTCTAAACCTAGTGTTTATTGAGTGTCTCAAAGTCTTGCGCTTTATGCGCAAGACTCTTATCAAAATAAGAATAAAGAGGTGTTCATGAGTCACGCAGTTATTAAAAATTTTGGTTACGTCTTGGCACATGCGCCATCCTTATTGGAGCATCATGGTTCTGTGGTGTATCAAACAAAACAGACTCACCCAGATGATGTTTATCTAACTAAAATTAAAGATCATTTGAGAAAGTTTGATGAGGTAGTTTCATATCCACCAAATCAATGTTATATCGGTAATATTACGCCAGAAGATTTGAGTCAAACTACTCAACCTTGGTATAAAACAACAACAAAAGCAGATGCCAACGGAAAGTTTGGCGAAATTGTGAATGAAATTATTTTCTACACAGTTTTAGATTATGTAGATGTTTTTGAGCTTACTGTATTCACAGAAGAGTTTATGAATCTTGCGAAAGATCTTGCAAAATCTCACCATAAATTAAAAGATTTAGCACTGTTTGCACAAACAAAACCTGCAACAATGGAAGAAATCCAAACATTAGTCACAAAAAATCATGCAGCAGATCTATATTTAGATGGCAAATTGATTGGTTGTGTTAAGGCAGCGCATGATCTAGACATTAACTTGTCATCCCATGTTATGTTGGAAAATCTCACAACAAAAGCAACTGCAGTGTTAGCAGGCTGGCAGATTCCTGAAGAGCAATTAAAAGCTGTTGAATATGTGATTGAATGCTCTGAAGAAGCGATTGGTGATATCAATCAGCGAGGTGGTGGTAACTTAGCAAAAGCGGTTGCGGAATCTTTAGGTTGTACGAATGCGACGGGAATTGATGTGCGTGGTTTCTGCGCAGGCCCTGCACATGCAATGTTGCAAGCTGCGGCATTTGTGCAAAGTGGCATCTTTAAAAATGTACTGGTCATTGCAGGTGGTTGTGTTGCTAAGCTTGGCATGAATGGCAAAGATCATCTAAAAAATGATATGCCATTATTAGAAGATGTTTTAGGCTCCTTCGCAGTGCTTGTGAGTGAAAACGATGGCATTAGCCCGATCATCAACACGAATGTTGTTGGTCGTCATACAATTGGAACAGGCTCAGCGCCACAAGCAGTGATGAGCGCATTGATTTCTGAGCCACTAAAACGCAACGGTTTAACAACTTTAGACGTTGATAAATATTGTACAGAAATGCAAAACCCTGAAATCACAAAGCCAGCAGGTGCAGGTGATGTTCCTGAAGCTAACTATAAAATGATTGCAGCCTTGAGTGTGAAAGAAGGTTGGATTGCGCGCGAAGATTTACCCCAGTTTGTAAAGGATAAAGGCATGCCAGGCTATGCACCAACTCAAGGGCACATTCCATCAGGTGCACCGTTTATTGGTCATGGATTTAATGGCATTCAAGCAGGAAAAATCAATAATTTCATGTTAGTGGGTAAAGGTAGCTTATTCTTGGGCCGTATGACAAACCAATTTGATGGTGTGAGTATTCTAATTCAAAAAAATACAGGTCAAAGTCAAAATGCTCAAGGCAGTGATGTTGATACTTTGCGTACATTGTTGAGCGATGCAATGCTGAAAGTTGCAAAAGAGTTAACTGATCAAAATGGAGGTTAACGATGACATATGCAAAAGAATTAGCAGAGGTTCTAAAAAGCGCGGCGGATGGTTTAAAAGGCCAGCAACGTAGAATTTCTGTTGCGTTAACTGCTTTAGGAAGTGAATTGCCAGTTGAAGACCTATTGGCAGCTGCTCAATTAGCCTCTAAAGAGATTGATGCAGTTGTGATTGGGCCAAAATCAGTGGAAGGATTACATCATGTATCCGCGAATGAATTGCCTGATGCTCATTGCAAGATGAACGAGCTATTTGTGCAAGGTGAGATTGAGGCTGCGGTGACATTGCATTATCCATTTCCGTTGGGTGTTGCAACAATCACGTGTTTAGTGTGTCCAGCAACAGGGCGAAAAATGGTGTTAGCTTCAACAACTGGCAGTAGCGATACATTAAGAATTGCAGCCATGATTAAAAATGCTATTTCAGGAATTGCATTATCTAAAGCTTTGGGTGTTGAAAATCCTACTGTGGGTATTTTGAATATTGATAATGCGCCAAGTGTAGAGCGAGCTTTAAATAAACTTGCAGGTAATGGCTATTCATTAAAATGGGCAGGATCACATCGTGCCGATGGTGGCGCATTGATGCGTGGCAATGATTTAATTCAAGGCACACCAGATGTGATGGTTTGTGACAGCTTAACGGGAAATTTGCTCGTTAAATTGTGGAGTGCAAGCCAAAGTGGTGGCCATATTGAAACAGTCGGTTGTGGTTATGGTGTTGGCTTAGGTTTAGAGCAAAAAAATCCTATTGTGATTATTTCTCGTGCTAGCGGTATTCCTGTGATTGCAGAAGCCATGAGATTTTGTGGGAAAATTGTTGCGGGCAATGTGATGCAACGTTGGCAGGATGAATGGCAAAGTGCAAATCAATCAGGCTTAAACGACATATTAAAAGAGTTACAAGCATCACAAACATCAGCTATTGCACCTTCAGAATCTATCAAAATGCCAGAAAAAACAGTTGTCAGTGAAGAAGTCCATGGCATTGATATTTTAGAAATTGAAGATGCTAAATCTGCTTTGTGGCAAGAAGGCATTTATGCAGAAACAGGCATGGGATGTACAGGACCAGTTGTAATGGTTAATCCATCGACATTAGATCAAGCGAAAGCAGCATTAAAAAGATTTTTAAATTAGCAATCGTTCAGAGTTTTTGTTGGAAAGGGCCATAAGAAATATAACAAAAGCGCTATTTTCTTATGATATCTAAATAAACAAGCTTAAGGAGTTTGTTATGAAGTTAGAGGTAGGATATATCCATATCAAGGATTTCTGTTTTGGATCCAAAATGGGCGTTGATCAAAGCATCCTAACATTAGATAAAAAATCTCTCATTGAGTATATCCAAGGATTGGATGCCAGAATCACAGAAGTAGAACTAGATATTGTGAAACCAGGTGATAGTGTCCGTATTATGCCTGTTAAAGATGTGATCGAGCCAAGGGTTAAAGTTGCAGGCAATGGTCGTATCTTCCCAGGTTTTAATCCAGGTGAAGAAGCAATGGTGGGCGAAGGAAAAACTCATGTGTTAAAAGGTATTGCTGTTGTGACAACTGGTCATGTTGTGGGATTCCAAGAAGGCATCATTGATATGACTGGCTTAGGTGCACAATATACGCCATTTTCTAAAACCATGAACTTAGTTGTTCGTGTGGAAGTGAATGAGCATTGCAAGAGTAATCAATATCAACATGAAGCAGTATTGAGAAAAATAGGGCAAGCTGTAGCGCGTTGGATTGGTATTTTGGGTAAAGAAATTAAACCTGATGAAGTTAAAGCATTTGAAACATTGCCATTGCCACAACAATTGCAACAACATGCAAATCTACCAAAAGTAGGCTATGTGTATATGTTGCAAAGCCAAGGTTTATTGCATGATACATATTATTATGGCGTTGACGTTAAAACAATCGTGCCGACATTAATGTATCCAACCGAAGCAATGGATGGTGCGATTACAAGCGGTAACTGTGTTTCTGCATGTGATAAAAATCCAACATATGTGCATCAAAATAGCCCAATCATCGAAGAACTATATAAGCGCCATGGTAAAGATTACAACTTTATTGGTGTGATCATTACAAATGAGAACGTAACATTGGCAGACAAAGAGCGTTCATCAAATATGGTGACTAAATTGGCTGTGCAGTTAGGTTTGGATGCGGCGATTATTTCTGAAGAAGGTTTTGGTAATCCAGATGCTGACTTAATGATGAACTGCCGAAAATTAGAAGAAGCTGGCATTAAAACTGTATTGCTGACAGATGAATATGCAGGATGGCAAGGTGAAAGCCAATCATTGGCAGATGCTCATCCAGCTGCTAATGCTGTTGTGAGTAATGGTAATGCTAACCAAATCATTCAATTACCAAAATTGGATCGTGTGATCGGGCATCCTCATTATGCAGATATGATTGCGGGTGGCTTTGAAGGCTCTTTGCATCAAGATGGCTCAATTTCAATTGAGATTCAGGCAATCACTGGCGCAACTAGTGAGCTGGGCTTTCATAATCTAACAACTGTTGCGGGTTAGGAGAATATTATGAGTTTACGTATTGTTCATTATTTGAACCAATTCTTTGGTCAAAAAGGTGGCGAGGAAGCAGCAGGCTTTCCAATAGAAGCTTTTGATGGCGCGGTTGCTGTAGGCGGTCAGATTCAAAATTTATTGAAAGGGCAAGGTGAGATCGTTCAGACAATTATTTGTGGTGATGACTATGCCAACGAAAATGTTGAAAAAGTCACTGCTAAAATTAAAGAGATCTTAACTGCGACAAAACCTGATCTGCTAATCGCTGGTCCTGCATTCAATGCAGGTCGTTATGGTATGGCTTGTGGTCAAGCGGCTAAGGTTGCTTCTGAATTAGGCATTCCAGTCATCAGCGGAATGTACGAAGAAAACCCAGGCTACGAATTGTATCGTCCATTCATGTTTACAATTGGCACAGGCAATAGTGCTGCAAGTATGCGTCAAGCTTTACCAGATATGGTTAAATTGGTTGAAGCATTTATTAAAAAAGGTGCAGATGGTTTAGAGCCAAAAGAAGATGGCTATATGCCACGCGTGATTCGCATCAATACATTTGCTGAAAAACGTGGTGCGGAGCGTGCTGTTGCAATGTTGGTTCGTAAGTTAAAAGGCGAAGCAATTGAAACAGAATATCCAATGCCAGTATTTGATCGTGTAGAACCACAGCCAGCGATTACGGATATGGCGCATGCAACGATTGCATTAGTGACATCGGGTGGTGTTGTGCCACATGGTAACCCTAATCGTATTGAAGCATCGAGTGCATCTAAATATGGTGAATATTCTTTGGTGGGTGTGAACACATTAACATCTGAAGGTTATGAAACTGCACATGGTGGTTATGATCCTGTTGCTTGTAACCAAGATCCAAACCGTGTATTACCAGTCGATGTTTTAAGAGACATGGAAAAAGAAGGCAAAATTGGTAAGCTTTATGAGTTGTTTTACACAACAGTGGGTAATGGTACATCGGTTTCTAATGCGAAGAAATTTGGTGCTGCAATTGCACAGAAATTGAAAGATGCAGGGGTATCCGCCGCGATACTCACCTCGACATGAGGCACCTGTACGCGTTGCGGTGCAACGCTCGTAAAAGAAATTGAAAAAGTTATGCCTGTTGTTCATATCGCAACAGTGGTTCCTATCTCATTGACAGTTGGTGCTAACCGTATTATCCCAGCAGTTGCTATTCCTCATCCTTTGGGCAATCCAAAATTAGATAAAGAGGACGAAAAGTTATTGAGAAGAAGTTTAGTGGAGAAAGCATTGGCTGCGCTAGAAACTTCTATTGATGACCAAACTGTATTTTAAGTTAGCGCAATCATAACGAAATCGGGTATTGAAGAGGTTTTTATATCTCTTCAATCTCGACATTCATGTCTTTAATCTACAATGAGGTCAGAACCATGAACAATAAAAATAACAATGGTGAAGGATTAGAACGGGGTTTAAGCAATCGGCACATTCAGTTAATTGCACTAGGAGGTGCAATCGGTACAGGTTTATTTATGGGTGCAGGCAAAACGATTAGTTTAGCTGGCCCTTCAATTCTATTGGTTTATACAATTATTGGCGTGATGTTATTTTTTGTGATGCGCGCTTTGGGTGAAGTTTTATTATCCAATACAAATTATCGATCATTCAATGATATCGCAGGTGATCTTTTGGGAGATCGTGCAGCATTTTTTACAGGGTGGACATATTGGTTTTGTTGGATCACGATGGGCACAGCAAACGTTATTGCTGTTGTAGAATTTTCTTGGTATTGGTGGCCAAATCTACCAATATGGCTACCTTCAGGATTATGTATTTTTCTGTTATATGGATTAAATCTAGTTTCTGTTAAAGTTTTTGGCGAATTAGAATTCTGGTTTTCAATGGTCAAAATTATTGCCATTGTATTTTTGATTATTGTTGGTATTTATTTAGTCAGCACAAACTTTGTGTCTCCAACAGGTACAGAAGCTAAGTTCAGTAATATTTGGATTCACAATGGTTTTTTTCCAAATGGAATGATGGGATTCTTTGCTGGCTTCCAGATAGCAGTATTTGCGTTTGTGGGTGTTGAATTAGTAGGAATGACGGCCGCAGAGACAAAAGATCCATCCATCACATTGCCTAAAGCAATCAATGCGATTCCTGTGCGAATTGTCATTTTCTATGTATTTGCATTGATGGCGATTATTTCTGTGACACCATGGAATCAAATCTCACCAGATAAAAGTCCTTTTGTTGGCATGTTTAGCTTAGCTGGCATTACAGCTGCGGCAGGCATTATTAACTTTGTCGTATTAACTTCAGCAGCATCCGCAGCAAATAGCGGTGTTTATTCGATTAGTCGCATGGTTTATGGGTTATCAAAAGAAGGGCAAGCACCAAAATGCATGTCTAAATTATCTAAGCGTCATATCCCAAGCAATGCACTATTATTTTCTATTACATGCTTGGCATTGACTACGTTTATCTTATTCATCAATCCAACAATTATGGGAGCATTCACTGTTATCACAACGATTTCAGCTGTTTGCTTCATGTTCATCTGGACGATCATTTTATTGTTCTACATTGCATATCGTAAAAAACGCCCTGAAAAGCACGAAACATCCATTTATAAAATGCCTGGCGGAATCACAATGTGCTATGTTGTTTTAGCTTTCTTTGCATTTGTGATTGTTTTATTGATGTTTGAAGAAGATACATTGCATGCTTTATTGCTAACACCGATTTGGTTCATTGTATTATGGATTGCAGATACAATTCGTATTAGAAGAGCTAAGCAGGTTAAGGAAGAAATATAATGACTTATTTAATCATTACGAATAATCCTTTGATTCAGAAAAAATATGCCAATGATGAATTGGTGGTTGTTCAAAAATATCAGGATGTTTTATTAAAGGCTCGAGATTATGTTCATCAAGGACATAAGTTATTGAGCCATCCACAAGCTGGTAGCATTAAGCCTTACGAAACACCTTATCGAACAATCATTATGAATAGTGAGCAACATGAATTAGATTTTAAATCGCTTCATTATATTGAAAGTGCACTCGAAAGGTTTACAACTCTTTCGAATTCAATGGGTTTAAGAGAGTATGATGAACGATGTATTAATGATTTCCAAGTGATTGATGAAGGTTTAGTACGCAGCGCAATGGCTTCAATGAATCATTAAAATTATCTAGATAAAAAAAGCAGTATTAAAGTAATACTGCTTTTTTATTTATATGTTCAGTTTGATTGTCTTTGAGGATTTAGATCCTTAAGTTCTTGCAATTGTGGTGAAGCTTGCACTGCTTTAAATGCTCGCTTTAATGACTTGTATAAATATTGTTTTAAGTAAGGTTTAACATCTTTTGGGGAATAATCTTTTAGGGCTAGAAAAATAGCTAAAGCATAGACATGTTCATATTCAGACAAATAGCCAAAGCGGCTGGTTTGCCAGCCACATGAATTAGTTTTAAAGTTAAAAGCTGTGTTGGACATGAATATGCCATAACCAATGATTGTAGCTGTGATATCGGTTGCATATTCCCAGTTTTCCCAACCATCTGGTGGAGCTTGCTCATAAGTATAAGTAAGATAATGTGATAGTTCATGGGCGAGCGTTGCGACTAGATTCACAGGATTTCTCGTAATTTTAGAGCTATAACTGATCAAAGCAACACCATCATTAATGCTAAAAGTTCCAGCAGGATCTTGCGGAATGCCTTGTACCAAAGCGTTAGGATTAATTTTGGGTTCAATTTCTTCTGGTTGTAAGATTAAACGAGATGGCCAAGTTGAGATACCAATTTGCTCTTTAATAGTTTGTAGGGTTTGTGTTGCCATTGCTTCTGTAGAATTGACAACGGTTGGGAAGAAATCTCGTGTCGGTAAAATAAGCTGAGTGTGGGAGAAGAAATAATCAGGGCCACTATTTTTTATAAACCATTTGTAAGTTTCAAATTGAAAATCGATGTGCTCTTGAGGAATCATTGATTTCTTTTTGAATAGCCAGTTAAACATTGCTCACCATATTTTATTGAGTTGATATATCTCTATAATATCTAAATATAATTTTAGCATCCAATCTGTTATTCAATTAGGATTATTTTATCAATAATAAAAATCATTATTAATATTATTAAAGATAGCTATTAAAAATATTAATCGAAATACTATTGAATTCAGTCCGTTTTCTACTACAATGCAGCTTCCGTGGTTCGAGATCCTCCCACTATAAAAAACTAGGAAAGCTTCATGCCTATTTTAGTGGGGACAATTTTTAGTTTCATTCATGCCGGCAAACTGAATGTAAACAGTTTTTCTAAATTGGTCGACTCCACCAGAAGTTCGCTGTGTCACTGGCGGATTGAGTAATTAGTTCTGTTTGAGAAATCATAACTTTAACAGCACCATAGTAGGCATTATGCATGTTTTGGTGCTGATTTTTTATGTGAATCTTTTTAGTTGAGCTAATCATAAGCACATCATCCCAATTGCTAGGGATTTTATAGCCTTGAGTTCGTCCTTTATTAGGAAATAGTACAACGTTAGGTTTTTCATTTTGATGTAATATTTTTAGCCACTCGGATTGTGTGATATTCGCAATGAGCCAAATTTTTTGATTATGTAGATTAATATTAAACGCACAGCTTTTTTCTGTTTTGAGTGCTTCAATGGCCAAGTTTTCACTTTTAAAATGATAATCTTGGCATTCAATACTTTTATTGATGAATGGCTTTAAACTTGTATGGACAATCATTTCAGCTTTGGGGAAAGCTCTACGCATTGTTTTTGTACCACCAATATGCTGTTGATTATCATGGCTCAGAACAATGTTATCAATAGTACTGATATTCATATTTTTCAAAGTTGGTAATGTTGTAATTTCGGCACTATCAAATCCTCTGAAATATGGCCCTGTATCAAACAGTAATGTTTTGTCATTGCTTTTAAATAAAACTGATAACCCCTCGCCTACAGGCAATACCAATAAATATTCATCTTTATCGGGTTTGAATGTATAAATGATGGCGAGCACAATGCCAAAGCAATAACAGAATCGGTATCGCCATTTTGTTTTTCTAATCATCAATAATGAAAATACAGTGATTAAAATTGCTGTTAATAATGAAATATAAGGCACTTCAATGTGGCTATAAGGTACTTGATTCATGACTTTTAAAAATTTAATCAAGGCTGTGATGTTATAATCACTGAGCTCAAGCAATGCATTACCAATTGTGGATGAAATTGGTAAAATCAATATACCAATTAGTAAGAAAGGCAGGATTAATAATGTTGTCCAAGGAATGGCAAATAAGTTAGCAATAGGACTGATCAATGAAACTTCATTAAAAAAGCTCGCCACAATCGGAATGGCTAATGTGCTGATGATCAATTGTGTGAGTAATAAAGAAATAATAAAAGAGAATCTATATTGACTGAGTAACATTAGGATTAAAACGGCTGTGAAAGATAACCAAAATCCAATGGTTACTACTGAAAATGGTGCAAGCACTAAAATAATGAAGAGTGCGGTTGCTAAGCTTTGGAAATTCAATATTGGATAGCGAATGAGCAATGCAATCATAAAAATACCAAACATAATCAATGCGCGTTGTGTCAGCAAACTCATGCCAGCCAATAATGCATAACCAATGGCAATGATTAAACTGATCACTGCGGCGATTTGATAAGGTGCGGGCTTTTGGATCATGCAAAAACCCAACAAGGTTTTTAAAATGATAAAACACCACAAAGCAATAAAGGTTAAATGTAAACCTGAAATTGCTACTAAATGAATTGTGCCTGTTTGGCGAAGCAAATCCCACGTTTGTTGATCTAATAGATTGGTTAAACCAACGCTTAAAGCGCTCATTAAATCTGCGTTTTTGAAATGATTATTTTGGAAGTAATCAGATAAATTCACGCGCGTTGATATCAATGCATCAGGCTCTTGAATGAGTTTTAAAGGCTCTTTGATGTTCGCTGTACCAATTCTATGGTTCACTAAATGCATTAAACGAGGATTCAGCTTATAGAATGTTGCTTTAGCCCGATTAGGCTGAATGGTGAGTTTGGTTTCATAGATGGCATTCAGTGCTAATGATTCATACTTTGGTAAATTGTAGAGTTGAATAGCATAGTTTTGGAGCGTTTCGGGAGATGTGATAACTACTTCGCCTGATCGACCATCAGAATAAATTTTATTGATTTTGAATTGATAAGTATCGGTTTGTGGCAGTTGCCGAAAAGCTTTTTGATAATCAAGTAACTTAGGAATGGCAAGAAGAGATGCAAGCGTTATACCAATAGCTATAAATATAGATAAACGTCGATAACCTTGAATAAAATAAGCAATGGCGAAGGCAATAATCACAATGAGAGACAATGTTGTGATCAGTAGTGGGAATGAAAGTGGAAAAAATAGAATTAAAACGAGACTAAATAATAGAGAAATAGCCAATGGAATCATTGGCTATTGCCTTGAATATTTATTAATAATGCAATCATTAAACCGCTTTATTGATTTTACGTACAGTACGTAAAATATTGCGACGTTCTGCATTTGTTAATGTACAACGTGATAATTTTCTATCCATTAAATATGGAACAAATTGGCCTTTATCCTTTTTATCCACAACCAATGCTAAAGCATATTGCTTGTTTTGATCATCTGAATTAATGATAATCGGGCCAGATTGACTAGAAAATTCAGCTGTGACAATTTGATTTGTACCAATTGGCCAGCGATAAGAAACTTTAGTAGTTGTAGAACCACGTAAGCTTTTTGCCGCATAAATGTTTTGTACAGGCACTAAAACCGGCATAACTTTTTTATCTTTTAATGAATAAAGGTATTTAAGTTTTTTAAGATTAAAGAGTGCGAATACAATTAAGAAGCCAATGGCTAAAACACCTAGCGCTAAAAATTTGATTGTCAGTGCGCCACTGAACAGAAAAATGCCCAAGATGCTGACAGCGATTGCAGCCAAGCATACAAGGCTATAAATGCGAACAGAACGACCAATACTGATGTGCAAGCGGCGATCAGGAAAGCTTGCTTTGATCATTTCATTACATTCACCTATATCATATGCCATATATTATCCTTTAGTTAAGACAGTTTGTTCTTTGTTACTAATATATTTTAACTGATTTATAAGTCAATTTTTATATTCCTAATAATATTTTATCAATATATCTAATTGAGCTCTTTTAATCGCTTGAATTCTATAATATTGGCAGGTAGAGCTAAGCTTGACTTGCTGTATGCTAAAATAATAGTGTTTATTTTGCCAACCACTATTTAGGATAATCTTATGTCATATTTGCCACTTGTATTTATTGGTCCTACGATTACCACAGATTATTGTGGGGAAACTGCTATGGAGAAAAAGGCAGTTGTAGATTCTCTTGAATTAACTAATTTAGGGTTAGTGGGTGATGAGCAAGCGGATAAACGCGTACATGGTGGGCCTGATCGTGCTTTGTGCCATTATCCTAGTGAGCATTATGAATTGTGGCAAACACAATATCCTGAGTTGAAATTACTTTTTAGAGCATCAGCTTTTGGTGAGAATATTTCTACCATTGGCATGACAGAAGAGAATGTACATATTGGTGATGTTTATCAATGGGGAACTGCGATAATCCAAGTGACTCAACCACGTTCACCGTGTTTTAAACTAAATGGATTAACTCAGCTCATTGATTTTTCATCTATTATGCAAGAAAGTGGCAAAATTGGCTGGCTCTATCGTGTGATTAAATCAGGCGCAGTGAGTGCAAATGATCCTTTAATTTTACTGAACCGTGGTGCTATTTCAATTGCAGAAACAGTTGCAATTGCATTTCATCAAGATTATAACGAAGCAAATACAAAGCGTTTGTTATCAGTGGCAGGGTTATCTGCAAGTTGGACGGCAACTATGATCAAACGATTACAAACCAAAGAAATTGAAAATTTTAATGGCAGATTGTTTGGTAAAAAATAGCAGGGTCATGTTTGATGAAGATCAAAACCTAACATGTAAAATATCAATAACTCATTGAAATTTTATTTTAAATATTGTTAGTAGCTTTATCTTTAAATTTTACCTGGTCAAAAATGTTACAATTATTCACAAATAATTAGATGATTTTTGATAATAATTTAGAGGTTGCGAATCATGAAAAAAATAATCATAGCCTTAATCGCCATAGGGTTGTTGAATATTGCTAGTTCAGGTGAATTAGTTAGAAATGATTGGTTTGTAGATGAAGTGAGTCAGCCTGTGAAATGCATTACAGAAATGACCGACACAGGTTTAATGAGAACGTTATCCGTGACTAAATATAATCAAAAAGGTTTTAAAGAATCTACAGTGGTTACTTTAAAATATGGTGATTTAGTTCACCGTAAGATTTTTGTTTATTTTCAACCTTATCAAGGTAATCAAAGAACTGTATTAACTTCTTTTTCAGAATTAAATCGCCAAGAGCTATTGAGAAATTGGCATAAGATGGATGCTACCATTGAAAAATGGACATCACCTTTAATGTATCAGGCGATTGATAAAACAGCTATAAGTTATAGATTGTTAGATAATCAAGGGCATATTATGCAGCTGTCACGAATATTTTCATTAGATCAGCAGAATAAAAAGTACTCAACAGAGTTTGTGTATTTTGATTCATTTGAAGATTATCAGTTGGCCATTTTGGACAGAGATATCACAGCAATTGTGACGCTAGCACATGATGAAAAAGGTAATTGGGTTTATCGAAAAAGTATGAATAAAAAAGAGCAGGCGATCGTTAAACGCTATATTGAATATTATGAAGGCTCTAATTAAAAAGCGTTTATATGAAATCTTTATGTAAAGATAACTTGACAAAATTAAAATTTACTGAAAATAAATGTTTACAGCCGAAGTTTTAGCCCTTATAATCCTGCGCTCCGATGAACTTGCTTTTTTGAAGTTAGTGAGATGAAAAATCCAAAAGTTGCCGTAATTATGGGTAGTCAAAGTGATCTACCAACGATGCAGTTTGCGATCGACATTCTAGTCGAATTTAATATTCCTCACCACGTGCAAGTAGTATCTGCACATCGTACCCCACATCTAATGTATGAGTTTGCTGGCTCTGCAATTGATAATGGATTCTCCGTTATTATTGCTGGCGCTGGTGGTGCTGCGCATTTACCAGGTATGGTTGCAGCATTGACAACTTTGCCAGTCATTGGCGTTCCTGTTGAAAGTAAAGCGCTGAAAGGCATGGATTCGCTATTATCCATTGCTCAGATGCCAGGCGGTATTCCTGTTGCAACAGTGGCAATTGGCACAGCAGGTGCTAAGAATGCGGGCTTGTTGGCAGCTCAGATATTATCTATTACAGATCCGGCATTGCAAGATCGTTTGCAAAAGTACAGAGATGATCAGCGTGACTCTGTACTTCAACAAAAATTGAATATTGGAGAATAAATGATGAGAAGCATTTTACCTACACAAAAAATCGGCGTTATAGGAGGCGGTCAGTTAGGTAAAATGCTTATAGAAGCAGCCAACCGAATGGGCTACTTAACATCTGTTTATGATCCATCTTTAACTGCACCTGCATTTTCTGTGGCTAATCACTATACGATTGGTCAATTTGACGATTATGAAGCATTGAGCCAATTTGTTGCTAAATGTGATGTTGTCACATACGAATTTGAAAACATCAATGCAGAGATTGTTAAGCAATTATCCGAAAAATATCAAAACATTCCACAAGGTGAATTTCCATTGTGGATGACGCAGAATCGTATGCGCGAGAAAGAGCATATCGTGAATGCAGGCTTGCCTGTACCACCCATTGTGATGGTGGATAATCTAGGCGATGAATGGTTAGAACTACCTAAAAAACTAGGTTTTCCTTTTGTGGTGAAAACATCAGAAGGTGGTTACGATGGTAAAGGGCAAGCGGTGATTCGTAGCCAAGAGGATTTGCCTAGTAAATTATCTGCTTTGATGGATTGCTCTGTGATTGCTGAAGCATTTGTGGATTATGATTTTGAAGCTTCCATCATTGGTGTTCGTGGGCAGAATGGCGAATTTAAAACATTCCCAGTTGCACGCAATCAGCACATCAATAACATTTTGCATATTTCAACAGCGCACATGGATGAAGATCCTAAATTATGTGAACGTTTACATGGCATGCTCAAAGACTTGATGGAAAAATACAATGTTGTGGGTATTTTGGCGATGGAAGTTTTTGTGAAAGGTGATGAAATTTATGTGAATGAATTAGCACCACGCCCACATAATTCAGGGCATTACACAATGGAAGGTTGTACTACAAGCCAATTTGAACAAGCCATTCGTGCTGTGTGTGGCTTACCATTGGGTAATACAACACTCAAACAAACCACAACAATGTATAATCTATTGGGTCAGCATATTGAGCCATTATTTAAATACTTACCATTTTTGTCAGCAGATGCACATCTTCATCTTTATGGTAAAAAAGAGAATAAATATAATCGTAAAGTTGGGCATGTGACATTCACGAATGATGATGGAATGACAGATTTTTCTCACGCTATTTTTACCGAGGGGCAGTAAATGAAACAAGAATTGTTATATGAAGGCAAAGCTAAACAAATCTATTCAACAGCAAATCCAGATGAAGTCATCATCTATTATAAAGATGATGCAACAGCGGGTAATGGCGCTAAGAAAGCTCAGTTTGAAGATAAAGGTCGTTTGAACTCTGAAATTTCTCGCATGATCTACACAGATTTAATGAAAAATGGCATCAAAACACATTTAATTAAATCAGTGAATGAACGCGAGCAGTTATGTCACAAAGTGGACATTATTTTGTTGGAAGCGATCGTGCGTAACATTGCTGCAGGTTCTTTGGTTAAGCGCATTGGTTTGGAAGAAGGTAAAAAGTTAAATCCACCAATTTTAGAATTTTGCTACAAAGAAGACTCTTTCAACGATCCATTAATCAATGATGATCATGCCGTTGCATTAGGCTTAGCAACACATGAAGAATTAGATTTTATTCGTGGTAAGATGCGTAAAATCAATGATTACTTGAAAGCGTTGTGGTTGGAAGTTGGCATTGATTTAGTAGATTTCAAAATCGAATTTGGCCGCATGAAAGATGGCACAATTGTATTGGCAGATGAAATCAGCCCAGATACTTGCCGTTTATGGGACAGCAAAACAGGTGAGAAATTAGACAAAGATCGTTTCCGTCAAGATATGGGCGGTGTGATTGAAGCGTATGAGGAGATTCATCGTCGCCTCAAGGATCGCACATAATATGAATATTAAAGAATTACACGAAGAGTGTGGTGTCTTCGCGGTGCAGGGAAATCGCGAAGCTGCAACGATGACTTATTATGGTCTTCATGCATTGCAGCACCGCGGACAGGAAAGTGTGGGCATTGCAGTGCTCACAGAAGATCAGAAAATTAACTGTATTAAAGGTGAAGGCCTTTTGACAGAAGTATTTGCTGATCCTAAAAAATTGCAGAGTTTAATTGGCGATACATCCATTGGTCATGTTCGTTATCCTACGAATAGTAGCCGTGGTGTTTTGAATGCGCATCCAATCGTTGTTGCAACGACAGATGAATCTATCGGCATTGCATTCAATGGTGCATTAACGAATGCAACTGAACTTAAAATTCGTTTAGAAAAGAATGGCAGTGTGTTCCATACACATGGTGAAACTGAGTTATTAGGCCACTTGATTCGCCGTTGCCAAGGCACATTCTTAGAGCGTTTGAAAAAGAGCTTGTTAGAAATTGAAGGCGCTTACAGCTATGTGCTATTGCATAACACAGGGTTGTATGTAGCGCGTGATCCGAATGGTATTCGCCCTTTATCAATGGGTAAATTGAGCACAGGCGGTTATGTATTTGCATCAGAAACATGTGCATTTGACATTGTAGGTGCTGAATTCATCCGTGATGTTGAACCTGGTGAAATCATTACCATTCAAAATGGCGAAGTCATTTCTACTTTCTTAGACACAAAATGCACGCACGCATTATGTTCTATGGAATATGTTTACTTCTCTCGCCCTGACAGTGATTTGGAAGGCAAAAACGTTCATGCTGTGCGTAAACGCAGTGGCATTGAATTGTACAAAGAAGCACATGTGGATGCTGATATCGTGATTGGTGTGCCTGATTCAAGTATTTCAGCAGCGATTGGTTATGCGGAAGCATCAGGCTTGCCTAATGAAATGGGTTTGATTAAAAACCGTTACATCGGTCGCACATTCATTCAACCAACACAAGAATTGCGTGAGCGCGGTGTGCGCATGAAGCTTTCTGCGATCACAAGTATTGTGAAAGGCAAGCGCATTATTTTAATTGATGATTCCATCGTGCGTGGCACAACAAGTAAGCATATTGTGGCATTATTACGTGCATCAGGTGCAAAAGAAGTTCACATGCGTGTGGCTTCTCCTGAATTTAAATATCCTTGTTATTATGGTGTTGATGCAACAGATCCACGTGAATTGTTGGCACAGCATCACCAAACAAATGAAGAAATGCGTGAATATATTAATGTAGATTCATTAGCATTCTTAAGTCCAGCAGGGCTGATCAAAGCAACTGAACATGAAGGATCACGCGGTGCAAACTGTGGATTATGCATGGGTTGCTTTACCAACAAATATCCCACCAATATTAAGTTTGATGAGGCAGTATAAATGAGTAATGCGTATAAAGAAGCAGGCGTAAATTTAGAAGCAGGTTATGAATCCGTTGAGCGCATTAAGAAACATGTTATGAGCACAATGCGTTTTGGTGCTATGAACTTGTTTGGTGATTTTGGCGGCGCATTTGATTTATCTGAATTGGGTTATCAAAAGCCAGTTTTAGTATCAGGCACAGATGGTGTTGGTACTAAATTAAAATTAGCATTTGAATTAGACATTCACGACACAATCGGTATCGATGCTGTCGCAATGTGTGTGAATGATATCTTAACGCAAGGTGCTGAACCTTTATTCTTCTTAGATTACATTGCATGTGGTGCAAATAATCCTGCACAAATCGAAGCGATCGTTGCAGGTGTTGCGGAAGGTTGTCGCCAATCCAATGCAACATTGTTGGGTGGTGAAACAGCTGAAATGCCTGGTTTCTACCAAGATGGCGAATATGACATCGCAGGTTTTGCTGTGGGTGTTGTGGAAAAAGACAAGCGCATCACAAAAGAGAATGTAAAAGTTGGTGATGTTGTGATCGGCTTGCCATCAAGCGGTGTTCACAGTAATGGCTTCTCATTGGTTCGTCACATCATTAAGAACCACGGTTTGTCATTATCTGAAACATACGAAGGTTTTGATCGTCCATTGGGCGAAGTATTGTTGACACCGACAATGTTATACGTTCGTCCTGTATTAGATTTATTGAAAGCAGTGAATGTTCATGCGATGGTGCACATTACAGGTGGCGGTTTCTATGAAAACGTTCCGCGTGCATTGCCAGAAGGTTTGGGCGCAGAATTCGTAAAAGGTAGTTGGACAATGCCTGCGATTTTCCCATTCATGCAAAATACAGCAAATATCCCAGAAGAGGAAATGTACAGCGTATTTAACATGGGCATCGGCTTTATGCTGATCGTGGATAAAGGGGATGTTGATACTGTGTTGGCACACAATGCCGATGCACAGATCATCGGTAAAGTAACAGATTCTGGTGAAATTACCTTTAAATAAAGATAAACCCCAAATGTAAAATTTGGGGTTTTAATTTTAATGACTAATCATGGATTTCCAATGACAAAAATTGCAGTTTTTGGTTCAGGGAGTGGTACCAATTTCGAAGCCATTATGAAGTGGATTCATAATGGTAATTTGCAGGCAGAAGTTGTGCTCGTAGTGTGTGATAAACATAATGCAGGGATTATCGCAAAAGCAGAACGAGAAAATTTAGAAACATTAGTATTTAACCCTAAAGATTTTGAGTCTAAAACGGCTTATGAAAAAGTTTTAGTGGAAAAAATGCAATCTTTGAATGTTGAGTGGGTAATTTTGGCAGGATTCATGCGTTTGGTGGGCGAAGAGTTATTGCACGCTTATCCAAATCGCATCATCAATATCCATCCATCATTATTGCCAGCATATAAAGGTAAGGATGCGATTGGGCAAGCGTACCGTGCAGGGGAAAAAGAGATCGGTGTTTCCATTCATTATGTGGATGAAGGCATGGATACAGGTGCGATCATTGCTCAGAAATCAATCAAATTAACTGGAGATGAATCGTTGGATGAAGTGGAAATGATGATCCATGCTATCGAACATCGTTTATATCCAGCAACTTTAGAAAATTTATTTAACAAGGAGAAGTAACCGTGTCTAAAAAGCGTGCATTATTGAGTGTGAGCGATAAAGCAGGAATCGTAGAATTTGCAACATTATTGGCTGATTTAGGCTATGAATTGATTTCTACAGGTGGTACAAAGAAAGCGATTTTTGATGCGGGTATTCCAGTTAAAGATATCTCTGAAATCACTGAATTCCCAGAAATGATGGATGGTCGTGTTAAAACTTTGCATCCTAAAGTTCATGGTGGATTATTGTCCATTCGTGGTAATGCAGATCATACAAAAGCGATGATCGATAACGGCATTGAATACATTGATTTAGTGTGTGTGAACTTGTATCCATTCAAAGAAACAATTTCAAAGCCTGGCGTAACGTATCAAGATGCGATTGAAAACATCGATATCGGTGGCCCTTCAATGTTGCGTTCTGCTGCGAAAAATCATGCTTTCGTAACAGTTGTGACTGATCCTTTAGATTACAATGTTGTGATTGAAGAGATCAAAAATAACGGCGACACAACATTGGAAACGCGTAAACGTTTAGCGTTGAAAGTATTCCAAACAACAGCCGCTTATGATGCATTGATTGCAGATTACTTCGCACGTACTTTGGGTGATGTATTCCCAGATAAATTGACTGTAACATTTGAAAAGCAACAACCATTGCGTTACGGTGAAAACCCACATCAAGAAGCTGCGTTCTATCGCACTCCTTTAGCAGAAAGTAATGCTTTAGCATTTGCTCAGCAGTTGCATGGTAAAGAGTTGTCTTACAACAATATTCAAGATGCGAATGCTGCGGTTAACATCATGTTGGAATACAGTGAGCCAGCAGTTGTTGCAGTTAAGCACATGAATCCTTGTGGCGTTGGTACAGGTAAAGATCTGTTCCAAGCTTGGACGAAAGCATTTGAAGCGGATCCTACTTCAATTTTTGGTGGCATCATTGCAACTAACCAAACAGTAGATGCACAAACAGCTGAAGAAATGGGTAAAATTTTCTTAGAAGTAATTATCGCACCAGATTTCACACCAGAAGCACGTGCAATTTTAGAAGCTAAGAAAAACATCCGTTTGTTGGCTAATCCTGCAATTCAATCTGAATTTGATAATGCTTACACAACAACAGCTGTAAATGGCGGTTTGTTGCTACAAACTAAAGATCGTGGCGAAATTAACTTTGCTGATTTTGATGTAGTGACAGAGCGTGCACCAACTGAAGAAGAGAAAGAAGCTTTAGTATTCGCATGGAAAGTTGTGAAGCATGTGAAATCTAACGCGATCGTTGTTGCTAAAGAAGGTCAAACTTTGGGAATCGGCGCAGGTCAAATGAATCGTGTGGGCGCAGCTCGTATCGCATTAGAACAAGCAGGTGCAAAAGTTGAAGGCAATGTGATGGCATCGGATGCATTCTTCCCAATGGCAGATACTTTGGAATTGGCAGCGAAAGCAGGCATTAAAGCGATCATTCAACCAGGCGGTTCGATCAAAGATCAAGATTCAATCGATGTTGCGAATAAATACGGCATCACAATGGTGTTTACTAAGAAGCGTCATTTTAAACACTAATTACAGTTAATACGGTCACCGAGGAATAGATGGCATTTCACCTCAAGCAAAGGCGCCATCTATCTCCTCGGGTGGCAGTGATTTCATAATAAATATTTAAAAATAATATATAATAAAAATATTTAGGAATCTGTCTGATGAACAAGCGCATCATTCAATCGTTATCCTTGCTGAATCTCCTAGCATTACAATTTGCAAGCGCAGGTGGTGGAGAGCCAGAATATAATCAATCCATCATTTTCGGCCATTCTGAAATCAGTAGCAATCTCCCTTATTTAACGCCTTACAATGACACGCGAGTGAATGTGATTCTTCAGCTAGATGATAGTGTTGTAGAAGATCAACTCTTAATGGCAATGAAAGAAACAGGTTGGAATGAAGAAGGTCAGCCAAAAGCCTTGAATTTACCTGTGCATGTTTCATCATATGTGAGATCAAATTATGATTTAACGAAAGAAAGATCTCCTGAACTCATAGCTATTGTTAAAAAATTACATCAAGATTATTTTAACTATTGGGAAAAGAATCAAGAAGAATTGCAAGAACAGGGCATTTGGTCGATCAGCACTGATCCTGAATTGCGATGCGAATATTACTGCCCAATGTCAGAAACGGACGCAGTTTTAGATTATATTGATGCTGTTGAAAAAAGCTCAATGACAGCCGCTCAAAAATACGAATTATCTTATGCACGTTATCAATTATTCCTAGAAAAAGAAAAATACACAGTGAATGAAGATAGTTTTGATTTATCAGATGCTGAAAGCCGTGATTTTTATCGTTACCTTGAAGTTGCACTATATTTTACAACTGCTCAATATGAACTGGCACGTGAAGCATCCAAGCCATTATTACAGAGTGAAAATGCTTGGTTAAAAGAAACGAGCCTATATTTGCAAGCAAGATTGTCCTTAAAAGAAGCACAAGTACAATTGGTGAATGAATGGGAAGGCACGATCTCTGACAATGAAGAAGGCAAGGCTTTGATCGATCAATCTCGAGCAGAGTTTAAAGCATATATGGATCAATATCCTAATGGATTATATTATAGCTCCGCACAGGGTTTATTGAGACGTTTGAATTGGTTAGCAGGTAATGATGCTAAGGTTGTGCGTGAATTAGAGCGCTGGTATCAAACACCCTCACAATTTGTGAAGAAAGATCAACGTTATCCGCAGAATTTATTAACTTTCTTATTAGAAGTGGAACGTAAAGTTGTTGATCCTTATGAAAACAAAGCAGTGAAAGTTGAAAACCCTAAATTATTGGCTGTCAGAATTTTACAATCTCTGCGTTATTATACTTATGATCCATCAGCGAACTACAGCTTTGAGGATTTGATTGGGCAATATCAACCGTATTTCAAAGATGAACCAAGATTGTATCAATATCTTGTGGCAACTTATTATTCTGAAATTGACCCTCAGCCTAAAAAAGTCGTGGAACTATTGCCAGTATTGGATGAAAGCAAGCAAACCCTCACAACTTTTGAATTAAGTGAACAAATTCTGCGTGCGCAAGCTTTTGAAGCACAGAAACGTTGGAGCGCTGCTGAAACGATTTGGCAGGAATTGTATAAACGAGTCAATACGCCTTTGCAACGCGAGTTGATCGAAGTGGGGATTGCTGATAATTATGTGCTTGCGGATAGAGTTGATCTTGCTTTCACAGCTAATTCTATCGTGCAAAATGCTGCTTTAAGAGACAGCTTGATTGAAGATCATGTCAGTCGTGGTTTTGTCATTGATTTAATCAAGGATGGTTATATTGGCGATGAAAAAACACGCGCTAAATGGCTATATATTCAGCTGTATAAAGATGTTAAAACTATTAATCCTACAGCATTTTTTGACGATATAAAATTAGTGGGGCAATTCAAAAATGTAGATACGAAGGATATTGCTCATTTTGATTTCTTCAATCAACCGATTAAAAATGCTTACCAATATAAATGTGGAACACCAATGGATGTGATGCAACAATTGGAAAAGAATCCTAACAGTTCGCATACTCAAATGTGTTATAGCTTTATGGTGGAAAGAATGCCGGCTTATAGTGTTTTAGGTAGCCAGCAATTTACGCATTTGAAGCCATCTAATTGGGCAACACAGCAGATCACGAATTATGATAGTTATCGTAAAGTGATTGATAATCCTAAAGCGAATAAAGATGATCGCGCATTGGCTTTATATCATGCTGTGAATTGTTATAACCGTGGCATTAACCGCTGTGATGATAAAGAAATTCCTAAAAGTGAGCGTAAGCGTTGGTTTGATACTTTAAAAAGTGAGCACAGTGATAGCCAATGGGCAAAACAACAAAAATATTATTGGTAATATTATTTATACTATTATCTAAATCCTATGCTGATATTGATGTCAACCAATATCAGCAGTTTTGGTATTGGGCAGGTACGAAATATCAGCCGATTTTGAAAGATGCGAAAGTGGTTTATTTGCACCGTGGGCAGATTGATGGTTATAAGGGCAAAAGCTATTTTAAACCGCAATCTGGGCAGGGTGTGATCACTTCTGATCAGCAATTTTGGCTTGTTTTTCGCACTCATACTTTAGATTGGAATGAAGCTATTTATCGTGAGATTGCTAGACAGCTGGCAGAGTGGAAGAGAAAAGGTGGTAATGTCATTGGCATACAAATTGATTATGATGTGCCTACGCAAAAACTCACTGAATATATTCAGTTTCTAAAAACATTAAGAGATTGGTTGCCTGAGGAATATCAGCTCAGTATCACAGGATTATTGGATTGGAGTCGTTATGCTAATCCTGAAAACTTAGCGCAATTGGGTGATGTGATTGATGAGCTTGTGATTCAAACATACCAAAAGCGCAATACGATTCCTAATTATGCGGATTATCTTCAAAACATGGAGAAAATGCCATTCTCATTTAAAGTTGGCATTGCACAACGAAGTGATTGGGTTAATCCTGAATATTTAGAAAAAATGCAAGGTTTCAGTGGTTATGTTGTGTTTTTACAGAATGAGTAGATGATAAGGCAGATTATTTCATTATATTAACCTGCTCCTATATAATACTTTTCTAAAATTCAAATAATTGATTAACTCAATAAAGGAAAGTGCCATGGATTTATTTAATTTACCAATAACAATGAAAGATATTCGTGAAGCACAGAAAGTTTTAAGTGGAAAAGTGTATCAAACTGGCATTGCGCGTAGTAATTATCTCAGCGAAAAATGTAAGGGCGATATTTATGTTAAGTTCGAGAATATGCAGCGCACAGGCTCTTTCAAAATGCGTGGCGCATTTAATAAATTAAGTTCATTAAATGCTGAAGAAGTTCAGCGCGGCGTTGTAGCTTGTTCTGCAGGGAATCATGCACAAGGTGTTGCTTTATCAGGCAGTATGCTCGGTATTAATACAAAAATTGTAATGCCAGAAACAGCACCAAAAGCGAAAATTGATGCAACAAAAGGTTATGGCGCAGAAGTTGTTTTGTATGGTCAAAATTTCAATGAAACCATGCAAAAAGCACAAGAAATTGTAAAGAAAGAAGGTCGTGTTTTCGTGCATCCTTATGATGATGCAAAAGTGATTGCAGGGCAAGGCACGATTGGTTTAGAGATTTTAGAGGATTTGTGGGATATTGATAATATCGTTGTACCAATTGGTGGCGGTGGCTTGATCGCAGGTATTGCGGTTGCTTTGAAATCATTCAATCCAAATATTAATATTTTTGGTGTGCAAGCGGATAATGTTCATGGCATGGCAGCTTCTTTGGCAGCGGATAAAGTTATCACTCATCGTGATAATAGTACGATTGCAGATGGTTGCGATGTTGCAACTCCGGGTGAATTGACGTTTAAAATCACGAAAAGCTTAGTCACAGAAGTTGTGACTGTGAGCGAAGAAGACATTAAAAAGAGTATGATTGCTTTAGTTCAGCGCAATAAAATTATCAGCGAAGGTGCGGGTGCATTATCTACAGCGGCAATTTTGAGTGGCAAAATCGGCCCTGAATATATCGAAGGCAAGAAAACGGTTGTGATTATCTCTGGTGGAAATATTGATTTAACAAAATTGGCTTCAATTTTAAATTCATAATACAAAGTATATATTATAAAAATGCACATATTAATACTTATATATATGTGCATTTTTTATATTTTAGTTAGAACAAATCATAATAAGAGGTTTGAGTGAGTAAAAAGTGTAGCAATCATAAATGTAATCGAGCTACTTTTGAAAGTAGTAATTATTGTGTATTACACTGTGACAAACACAGTTATTCTCAGGATTTTCATCATATATCTTTATTGCATGATTTTTATAATGAATTGAGTGACTATATTGCTGAATATATTTTTGACCACCTTTATACGGATAAACTAGTTCCTAATCAAAATCTTGTATTAGAGTATTTGAGATCGGGTAATGGAACACAAGAAATAGTTGATTTTTGTTCTAAGGAAATCACTGTTTTTAATTCAATATTTTTTCCATGCCATGATGATCGCGATTCTTTTAATTATTTACCAGTGCTTAAAAGAATTGGGAAAGCACATTTTAATTATTGTAGATTTACCGCAACATCATTAGACATTCCAATGGTGGAAGTTTTTTATCAAGACTGCGAGTTTAGACAAATCTGGTTTATACATAATTCACTTCTTCTAGAAAATATAAATAATGTGGTATATCAAGCATGTCATTTTTGGGAGAATACAAGTGTCATCATTTGGGATGACTCTGATACTGAAAAATTTTTAGGTATCTCATTATTTGATGACTGTACTTTTCATCAAGAGTTAGCTTTTGAAAATATTACGCTAGAAAAGAAAATTTTTAATAATAGTGATTATTCTGAAGTTAATATTGAGGCATTGAGAATAGAGCAATGTGTGGTACATGAAGATTTCATACTAAATAATTTAAATTCAAGATCAGTTTTTATAAAAGATACAGAATTTAAATCAAAATTTGAAATGAAAGATAGTCATATCACTATGATGTTTGAAGCAAAAAATACAAATTTTGCAGGTATGCTTGATGTACAAGACTCGAATTTTGGTGGATTTGAGTGTTTCAAGTGCGTATTTAGTAATGTTGCAAGCTTTGAATATTGTAATTTTTCTGTAGGAAGGGATAGTATAGATTGTATGGCAATATTTAAATATACAACATTCCTAAGTTTCACTAGCTTTAGAAATTCTATATTTAACCTTGGTTTAGACTTAGAAAATGCAAACTTAAAAGAAGCTCCTAATTTTTTAAATATCCAATTGCTTTCAGATAATACGAATAGAGAAACATTACGCATTATTAAAAATTCTTTTGATAAAATTGGTAATCATATAGATGCCAATGATTTCTTTGTGAAAGAAATGAAGAAATATAAACAAGAGTTATCTCGTCAAGGAGGGAATTGGCAAGAACGAATGATTCTATGGTTCAATGAAAAGGCATCTGATTTTGGTCAAAGTTATATTAAGCCAATTATATGGATGCTGTTTATAGCTATATTTTATTCGGGATTAATTTATGCTCAAGAAAATGATTATTTAGATTATATACATAAAATGTGCCCACTATTAAGTAGTGCTATTTCATTTGGCGTACAATTCTTTAATTCGATTGCTAAAAATATTATTCCATTTAAATCTTTTGCCAAAGAAGGTATGGAGTTTTTAAGTCTGATAT
>JBEBSR010000037.1:0-26577 GCA_040394195.1 Wohlfahrtiimonas larvae
GCTAGATATATTGATAGTGGTTGTATTCGTATGGATGTCAAAGCAACCACTGGCAATCGTTTAAAGACAATTTTTGAAGGATTAGATCAACTCATTGGTTTATATAAACCTGATCAATTGTCGATTGAACAAGTATTTGTGCATAAGAATCCTCAATCTGCATTAAAATTAGGTCAAGCACGTGGTGTTATTTTGTGTGCGGGTGCTTTAGCAGGATTGGAGATTCACGAATACAGTGCCACAAGAATTAAACAAACTGTTGTGGGTAATGGTCATGCCACGAAAGATCAAGTGCAGCACATGGTGGAGCATTTGTTAAAATTGAATGGCAAGCCACAAGCAGATGCTGCAGATGCATTAGCGGCAGCATTAACACATGGATTTCACTTACCATTGGTAGGAGTTAAGTAATGATTGCTCGTTTAAGAGGGCAGGTTTGGGAAAAATTGCCACCCAATATTGTCGTCATTGATACAAATGGCGTAGGTTATGAAGTTGAGGTTCCCATCTCAACTTTTTCTATGTTGCCAGCTGTAAAAGCTGAAGCATCTTTGTATATTCAGCAAATCGTGCGTGAAGATGCCAATCTGTTATATGGTTTTTATACATTGGAAGAGAAAGAAGCTTTTCGTATTTTGATTAAAGTTTCTGGCATTGGTCCGAAAAGTGCGATTGTGATTTTGTCAGGTTTATCTGTGACTGAATTGTATGAAGTGATTGCTAATGAAGATGTGACACGATTAACGCGTGTGCCAGGCATTGGTAAGAAAACAGCTGAGCGTTTAATTGTTGAGTTGAAAGACAAGATTAAGGCTATTTCCATGATCTCTTCGGGGGATTTATTGGATACAGGGCCTGTACATAATCCAGTGAATGATGCTGTGTTAGCATTGACAACGTTGGGTTATAAAACAAGTGATGCTGAGAAGATGATTAAGAAGATTGCCAAGCCAAATATGGCTGTGGATGAGCTGATTAAGATCGCTTTGCAGTCTTTAATGAAAAAGTAAATTATCGATTTACATTTAAATTTAGTGCTATTCTTTTGCGCAAAAATAGAGTAGCACTTTATTGGATATATAAGGATTAGTATGAAAAATATGAGAGGAATGCTTTTGTTATCTTTGATGACGCTTCCTGTTTTTGGTGCGAGCTATGCTGAAGATGCCGTTGAAACAGCAGAACAAAAGCCTGCTGAAGTTCAAGTAGCTGAAGAAGTAAAAGTTGTAGAAAAACCTATCGTTGAGAAGAAAATATATGGCCATGACGAGATGGTGATCTTGCCGCAGTTGGGCAATATGTCTTTGCATGCCAAGTTAGATACAGGTGCAAAAACAGCATCTTTAAATGCTTTAGATTTAAAGATTTTCACAAAAAATAAAGAAAAGTGGGTGCGCTTTCAAGTGGAAAATGGTAAAAAATACTATGAGTTTCCAATTAAGCGTATGAGCCGTATTAAGAAACGTAGTGGTGAAATAGATTCGCCGAATGATGAAACATCCGCAGAGCGCCCTGTGATTGAACTTGAAGTTTGCATGGGGGATCAAAAGAAAAAGCTAGAAGTGAATTTGACTGATCGTGCACATTTTACATTTCCAATTTTAATTGGCAAAATTGGTTTAACAAAATTGAAAGCGATTATCGATCCGTCAGCATCTAAGCTTTCCACTCCTATTTGTCCAACAACGAAATAATTAATTATGAAATCCTTAACACTTCATCTGAAGATTTTAATTGCTATCTTATTGGTAATCGGTTTAGGTTCAATTGTTTATCAAGCACTGATTTTGAAAATTCCATTGACTGAGAATTCTCGAGGGTCAATGTGGACAATTGATACAAAGATCAGTTTTGATGTTCGTGGTTCTAAGCCAGTGACATTACGCATGTTTATTCCTTCTAAAGGCAATGGTTTAAGCACTGTTATTTTAGAAGATGACAACGTCTTGGCACGAAATTATGGTGTGACAAGAGAAACTGATGCATTAGGCAATCAGCAATTGGTTTTGTCATCACGTAGAGCATCTGGCAATCAAACTTTGTATTACCGTTTATTAGTATCAGAAGAAGCAGGTGAGGCGGAAACTTATATTGGTCCGAAAGGCATGATTTATCGTGATCCAATTAAGTTAGAAGGTGCAGAGAAAGTTGCTGCTGATTCCATGGTGGCAAGCATTCGCGAGCAATCATCAGATACAGCGACATTCATTTCTGAAGCGATTCAAACATTGAATGATTCAAGAAATGACTATGCAAAGACCTTATTAGGCAATGATTTCTCTATACAGAATCGTGCTAAAGTATTGGAAGTTTTATTATCTCAAGCACGTATTCCTATTCAGTTTGTGCATACATTGAAATTAAGTATTGGTTCAAATCAAAAACCACAAACATTCATTCGTAGCTACATTGAAACGGATAAAGATGGTAAAGAGAAAGTGGGCGAGTGGGTTTACTTTGATTTAACATCAGGTCATCGTGGTTTAGCAAATGATCGTTTGATTTGGTGGGTTGGTAATGATCCATTATTGACAGCATCCAATGATGTTAAAGCAAGTGTGAACTTTAGCTTGGATGATCGTGAGTTAACATCAAAAGGTATCATTTCTAATAAAGTGAACAATGCTGAAGCGAGTAGCTTCTTAACATACTCTTTGTATAGCTTGCCAATCCAAGTGCAAGAAACTTATTTAACAATGATTGTAATTCCATTTGGTGTTTTAGCGATCCTAATCTTTAGAAACATCGTGGGTGTACAAACATTGGGTACATTTACACCAGTATTGATCGCGCTAGCATTCCGTGAAACAGGCTTTGTATTTGGCTTATTCTTATTCACTGTAATTGTGACGATTGGTTTGGCAATACGATCCTATCTTGAGCATCTGAAGCTGCAAATGCTACCACGGCTATCCGTTGTCTTAACATGTGTTGTGATTCTGATTGCTGTGATTAGTTTGATGAGCCATAAATTAGGTTTAGATCAAGGTATGTCTGTAACATTATTCCCGATGGTTATTTTAACCATGACGATTGAACGTTTATCTGTAACGTGGGAAGAGCGTGGCGGTAGTTTCGCATTTAAAGTGGCTTTAGGCACATTCTTTACAGGTGCGATCGCATTCTATGTGATGAATATCGAATGGTTAACATATTTTGCATTTACATTCCCAGGTATCTTATTTGTATTGATTGCATTCATGTTAGTGATGGGCCGTTATCGTGGTTACCGTTTAACTGAGCTTGTTCGCTTCAAAGCGTTAGTGAAGGAAGGCTAATATGTTTGGTGGTTATATTCAAACATGGAAGTTCCTCAAAGAGCGCGGTATTATGGGGATTAATCAGCGTAATGGTGATTACATCCTCAAATATAATAATCGTAAATATTATCCTGTGGTAGATGATAAAATTCTAACAAAGGCTAGGGCGATTGAGGAAGGGATTCATGTGCCAGAACAATATGGCATCATTGAAACTGAAAGCGAAATTACGCATAAGCTGAAAGAAATTTTGGCTGGGCATAAAGATTTTGTGATCAAACCTGCACAAGGTGCGGGTGGGGATGGAATCATTGTGATTGCCGATCGTTTTGATGAAAATCGCTTTAAAACGATTTCTGGTAAATTGATCACAATGTCGGAAATTGAGTATCAAGTTTCTAATATTTTGACGGGCTTATATTCATTGGGTGGCATGCGTGATCGTGCTTTGATTGAATATCGAGTCACGCCAGATCCAGTCTTTAAGTCCATCAGCTTTGAAGGTGTGCCAGATATTCGTATTATTGTGTTAATGGGGTATCCTGTGATGGGGATGTTGCGTTTACCAACACGTCAATCAGGTGGCAAAGCTAATCTTCATCAAGGTGCTATTGGTGCGGGTATTAACTTACGCACAGGTTCTACGTTACGCGGTACATGGTTGAATGATAAGATTGATAAGCATCCTGATACGAATCATCCTATCAATGATTTGATTGTGCCTTATTGGGATGAATTTATATCATTGGCGAGTCGTTGTTATGAATTGTCAAAACTAGGTTACATTGGTGTAGATATGGTGCTTGATCAAGATAAAGGCCCAATGATTCTTGAATTGAATGCACGACCTGGTTTGAATATCCAGATTGCAAACGATTCAGGTTTGGCGCTCCGTAATCAGAAAGTTGAAGCTCGTTTAAAAATGTTGAAAGAGCAGGGTATTACTGAAAACTTTGAAGAGAGAGTTGCATTCTCTAAAGCAGAATTTGGATTTTAAAAATTATGAGCTACCAAATATATAAGGTAGGCGGAGCAGTTCGTGATGAACTGCTCGGCAAAGAGGTTAAAGACATAGATTGGGTGATTGTTGGCGCAACATCCAATTTTTTGTTATCTGAGGGATATCTACAGGTAGGGAAAGATTTCCCTGTGTTTTTGCATCCTAAAACCAAAGAGGAATATGCATTGGCTCGCACAGAGCGTAAGCAAGGCCATGGTTATAGTGGTTTTGAAGTCTTTGCAACACCTGATGTAACCTTAGAAGAAGATTTACAACGCCGTGATTTAACCATCAATGCGATGGCAATGGATGAGCAAGGGAATATTATTGATCCTTATCATGGGCAAAAAGATCTCAATAGTCGTATGCTTCGCCATGTCAGCAGTGCTTTTGAAGAAGATCCTTTACGTGTTTTACGATTAGCACGATTTTATGCGCGTTTTTATGAAGAAGGTTTTACGATTGCTGAGGAAACAAAAGTACTCGTTCATAAAATGATTAAAAGTGGCGAATTGTCACATTTAGTCGCGGAGCGTATTTGGTCAGAGACTCATAAAGCTTTAGATGAAAAGCATGGCATTCAATATTTCATTGTTTTACATGAATTAGGTGCTCTGAAGGTTATTTTTCCAGCTTTGGATAACTGTTTTGGTGATCAGTATGCTGAGCAGTTGGATAAAGCATTTAAAGCAGTATCTTTAGCGATAGCACAGAATGCATCAATGCACATTAAGGTGGCTTTGCTGTTAAATGTTTTAGAGAGCCAGAATGATGTTAAAACTTTTGCATCACAATATCGTTTATCTGTGCAAGAAAAAGTAATGGCTGAGAAATTATTTCAGTGGAAGGGTTGGTTCGACGATATTTCTATGAAGGCAGAGAATTGGTTGGATCTGTTTTTAGGGCTAGATGCTTTTAGAAAGCCAGAACAATTTGCTGATTTCTTGCAATGTGTAGAAATTATGCATACAGTAGATGGTTCAAGAGATGTATTTTTATCAAATAAAGCCAAGTTATTGGGTATTTATGAAAATGTATCAAAAATTGATATTAAATCATTGATTGAAAAAGCATTACCAAAGGAAATTCCACAGATTGTTAAGGCTGAAAGACTCGCTATAATAAATAATTTGATCAAAAAATGATCATGTATTTGACAGTGTTTCTGTTTGGCTATATAGTGGCGTCCTCTTTTAGAGAACAACAATTCGGGGCATAGCGCAGCCTGGTAGCGCAACTGGTTTGGGACCAGTGGGTCGGGGGTTCGAATCCCTCTGCCCCGACCAATTTTTTAAAGAGTAAGCTTTTGTTTTAGAGCGCTCGTAGCTCATCTGGATAGAGCATCGGCCTTCTAAGCCGAGGGTAGCAGGTTCGAGTCCTGCCGAGCGCGCCATTCTCGATTACTCTTATAGCAGCACAATGGTGGACGTAGCTCAGTTGGTAGAGCCCTGGATTGTGATTCCAGTTGTCGCGGGTTCGATCCCCGTCGTTCACCCCATCTTTTCATAACTCTTCAATAGTGAAGAGTTATTCTTGTCGGGGCATAGCGCAGCCTGGTAGCGCAACTGGTTTGGGACCAGTGGGTCGGGGGTTCGAATCCCTCTGCCCCGACCATCTTAAAATATACTCCATTTTAACTTCAAATATCTTTATTCTGTCATAGAATAACAGCCTAGTTTTGCCTATACTAATCAAGAAACATTCTTATTCAATAAATTGTAATTTATGAGGTCGTGATTATGGGGCAGACGATTGTGTCTGAGCAAACTAAAAAAGTTTTACCTTGGATTTTGGGTATTACAATTTTTATGCAGATGCTGGAAACAACCATTCTAAATACAGCATTACCTGCCATTGCAAAAGATCTCAATGAATCTCCATTACAAATGCAAGCAGCGATTATTAGTTATACATTAACGCTCGCAATCTGTACGCCATTAAGTGGTATTATTTCTGATAAATTTGGCACAAAACATACATTTTTGTTATCCATTATCATATTCACCTTGGGTTCATTTTTATGTGCGCTATCAATGGATTTAACGCAGTTAACGTTATCTCGTATTCTGCAGGGTGTTGGCGGGGCAATGTCTATGCCTGTTGCTCGCTTATCTATTTTTAAAACCTATCCTAAATCTCAGATTCTTAAAATTATTAGTTATGCTGTAACACCTGCTTTAATTGGCCCAATGTTGGGGCCAGTGTTGGGTGGTTATTTGGTGCAGTATATGTCTTGGCATTGGATATTCTTAATCAATATTCCGATTGGTATGATTTGTATTGGATTGGCATTTTTCTATATGCCTGATTATAGAGCAGATAAAGTCAAGATAGATTTCTTTGGCTATCTCATGTTTGCAGTTTCTATTGCATTGTTGATTTTAGGATTAGAGTTTATTGCACGTAGAGAGAATCAATTATTCTCGATGATTGTATTGTGCTTGGGTGTTTTGTTATTGGTGAGCTATTGGGTTTATGCTTATTACACAGAATCCCCTTTATATTCGCCATCATTATTTAAAATACGTACATTTGTTGTGGGAATATTTGGCAGTATCCTTGCAAGGCTTGGAATTTCATGTATTCCATTTGTGGTGCCATTATTATTACAAGTGGGGATGGGATATAGCCCTGAGATTGCTGGATGGATTTTAGTGCCATTAGCATTGGCAAACCTGATCAATAAACCGATGGTAACAACGATCATGCGTTGGTATGGTTACAAGGTAGTATTGATCGTTAATACATTCATTATTAGTATCATTATTATTGTTATGGGATTTGTTGCACCAACTGTGCATATTTCTATATTAATTGTCTTGTTATTTATGCTGGGTTTTTGTAATTCCATTCAATTTAGTGCGATGAATACATTAACAGTTGCGGATTTAACAGATGAAAATGTAAGTAGTGGTAATAGTTTGATGGTTGTGTTTCAGCAGTTATCCATGACATTGGCGATTGCATTTGCTGCAATATTTATGAATGTGTTTGCAGACTCACCAGTAACTATGTTTGTATCTAAAACAGAGCCATTTCAGGCGACAATGATTGTGATGGGTATATTTACTTTCGTTGCGACATTTATTTTTGTCATATTGCATAAAACTGATGGCGATAATATGGCGAATCGAAATAAGTCCTAGTGCAAAATAGAAAAAGTAAAAAGCCCATTGAGAAAAATTCAATGGGCTTTTGTGTTGTATAGTCTAAATGTTATGCCCAGCCACGTAACTGTACGGCTTCTTTAACACGTTGAATTGCAATTGTGTAGGCTGCATCGCGCATATCAATATTTTTTTCTTCAGCCAATGCATAAACTTTTTCAAATGCATTCACCATCATGATTTTGAGTTTTGTGAGAACCTCTTCTTTTTCCCAATAGAAATTTGTATTGCCTTGAATTTGTTCAAAGTAGCTACAAGTTACACCGCCAGCATTACATAGGAAGTCAGGAATGAATGTGATGCCTCGTTCAAATAATAGTGCATCTGCTTCATGTGCTGTCGGGCCATTGGCACCTTCACAAATTACTTTAACTCTCGGTGAGAGTTTTGCAACTGCTTCTGCTGTGATTTGATTTTCTAGTGCTGCAGGAATTAAAATATCTACATCTTGATAGAGCCATGCGTTGCCATCTGTAATATCGTGACCTAATACTTTTGCTTTATCTAAGTCTATGCTACCAAATTTGTCTTTAATGCTCACGAGTGCAGCAATGTCTAAGCCATTTCTATTCTGAATGGTATAGCTTTTTTGATCTTTTTGGTTCCAGCAAGAGATTGCAATAACTTTGCCACCTAATTGTGTGTATAGTTCTGCAGCATATTGTGCAACATTACCAAAGCCTTGGATGCTTGCTGTGGTTTCTTTTATATTGAGTTTCTTTTTTGCTAAAAGTGCTTCCAGGGTATAAACAACGCCATAGCCTGTTGCCTCGGTTCGGCCTTGTGAGCCACCTAAGCTTACTGGTTTGCCTGTGATCATTCCAGGGTAATGCCCACCTGTTATTGTTTCATACTCATCTAGCATCCAGATCATGTGTTGCCCATTTGTCATGACATCTGGTGCTGGAATGTCAGTGTTTGGACCTAATAATTGATGCATTTGTCTGATGAATCCGCGGCAAATTCTCTCTTGCTCACCCAATGACAAAGTTTGAGGGTCGCAAATTACGCCGCCTTTGCCGCCTCCTAACGGTAAGCCAACAACTGCACATTTCCATGTCATCCACATAGATAATGCTCGCACAGTATCTGCGCTTTCATGTGGGTGGAAGCGTAAGCCACCTTTTGCTGGGCCTAATGCTTCATTGTGCTTCATACGGAATCCTTTGAAGACACGGGTTGTGCCATCATCCATTTTCACTGGAATAGAAAAATGTATCTCTTTCATTGGAGAGCGAAGAAGATCTTTCATGCCTTCATCTAATCCTAATGTTTTGGCAACATGATCAAATTGTTGCTGTGCATGAATAAAAGGATTGTATGTGTTGTTGCTCATTTGTTTTCCCCCTGCTTAATAATGTTGCAAACCACTCGATTTTATTATTGATTTCTAGTGGAATGCAAGAAAAATTCAATTTTTTTATTTTTAAGCAATATTGTTGCGCGGGCAACCTATATATTATATAAAGCCGAAGAAATAGATTCTTGTATAATGCATATCATTTAATAATTTAAGAAACGACAAAATAACTATGAAACTCTCTCAAATATTTAATTTTAAAGCCTTCATTTATCATTTTATTTTTAGCTTTGCTTTGATTGGTGGATTATCTTTTTTTATTGTGAGTTTATGGTATCCAGATATCTGGGCAGCAGAGTTAGGAGGTTATAAGCTTGTATTTATGATTTTGATGTTAGATTTAGGCGTAGGCCCATTGTGCGTCGCCTTATCTTATAAAGCACATAAAAGCTATAAAGAAAAAGTTTTAGATGTTTCTGTGATTACCTTATGTCAACTAGCATTTTTTGCTTGGGGTGCATGGACAGTTTCAATTTCTCGTCCTGTTTATATTGTTTTTGATACAGATCGTTTTGAAATGGTTGTTGATCAGGATATTGACCGCACTAAGTTGCCTGAGTCTGGTGTGTTTAGCACTTTGCCATTATTGCGAGGCGTACAAATGGCAGTTGTGGATTTAGACACAACAGTGCCAGACGAGAAAGCTCGTATAGAGGTTAATAATGATTCAGTGTTTGGGTTAGATATTTCTAAAAATCCTTCTTACTATGTGCCTTATGAGGGGGAAAACATTGCTAAAGTTTTAAAAATGGCAAAAGGTTATGATATTTTCTCTAAAAATGAAGATGTAAAAGCAAAGGCCGATGCTGTGATTCAAAAACATCAATTAACAGAAGATCAGTTTAAGTGGTTGCCAATCCGTTATTTCTCACCACAAGATCAAGGTCAATTATTTATGACAGTTGTGATTGATTCTCAAACAGCTGAGATCATTGATTATATTTTGTTGGACCCATACGAGATTTAAAATTTTATTTTTAGCAGTTGATCTTGATGACTCTCTTCTTTATGTGCTTTAATCAATCCCATTCTTTATTTATTAGCTTTGAATGGAAAATATCATGCGATTTGTGAGCACAAGAGGGGAGAGCCAACATTTAGATTTTTCTGATGTTGTGTTAGGTGGATTAGCAACAGATGGTGGCTTGGCAATGCCTGAAAATATGCCCAAAATCGATCAGGCAACACTAAAAGAATGGAAAAATCTGAGTTATACAGATTTAGCCTTTAATGTTATTTCTCTATTTGCTAAAGATATTCCAGCAGAAGATTTAAGAAAAATTATTAATGCAGCATATACTGAAGAAAAATTTGGTATTGAAGAGATTGTTTCTCTTTCTGCACTAAATGAAGACTATATTGTGGGTTTGTCTAATGGTCCAACATTTGCCTTTAAAGATATGGCAATGCAATTTTTGGGTGAATTATTTCCTTATTTGCTTGAGAAAAAAGATCAGCATTTGAATATCGTAGGTGCAACATCTGGCGATACAGGTTCAAGCGCAATTCATGCGATGCGCGGTAAACCAAGAATTAATGTATTTATGTTAAGTCCAAATGGTCGTATGAGTTCATTCCAAACAGCACAAATGTATTCTGTGCAGGATTCTAATATCTTTAATCTAGCAGTTGAAGGTGTTTTTGATGATTGCCAAGATTTAGTTAAGGCATTGAATAATGATGCTGAATATAAAGCAAAAAATGCATTGGGTGCTGTTAATTCTATTAACTGGGCAAGAATTTTAGCGCAAATTGTTTATTATTTTAAAGCTTACCTTGCATCTGTAAAAGAAGTAGGTGAACCAGTGGATTTTGTGATTCCATCAGGCAATTTTGGTAATATTTTTGCAGGTATTTATGCTCGCGCAATGGGTTTGCCAATCCGTAAATTAATTCTAGCAACCAATGAAAATAATGTTTTAGATGAATTCTTTAAAACAGGTATTTATCGCCCACGTGCTTCTAAGGATGTTCATTTAACATCAAGCCCATCTATGGATATTGCAAAGGCGAGCAATTTTGAGCGATTCATATATTTATTGTTAGGCGCAGAGAGAACTCGCCAGTTATGGCAAGAAATTGATGAGCAAGGTTATTTTGATTTAACGAAAGACCCAATTTGGCAGGACCGTCAATCATGGAGTATTGAATCAGGCCAAAGTTTACATGAAAATCGAGTAGAAACAATTCGTAAGGTGTATGATGCGTTCAATGTAGTGGTTGATCCGCATACTGCTGATGGTATTTTTGTTGCAGCACAATATAAAGATGAAGGAATTCCTCAGCTTTATTTGGAGACTGCAAAACCAATCAAATTTGCAGAAACAGTCAGGGAGGCGCTTGGATTTGAACCTGAGCGTACAGCTGATTTTGCAAATATTGAGGCATTGCCACAACGCTTTGATGTATTGCCTGTGGATGCCGACTTATTGAAACAATATATTGTTAAGCAATTAAGCTAAAAGGACAGGAAACTTAAATGTATTCACTTGCAAAAGAGAAGATTAAGATTGTTTTGTTGGAAGGGGTTCATCCTTCTGCCGTTGAGTGTTTGAATAAATCTGGTTATACCAACATCGTTTCATATGCAAAAGCATTGGAAGGTGAAGAATTAACAGAAGCATTGAAAGATGCGCACATTGTAGGGATTCGCTCCCGTACACGTTTAACAAAAGAAGTGTTTGATAAAGCACCAAAGTTAATCGCAGTTGGCTGTTTCTGTATCGGTACGAATCAAGTAGATTTAGAAGAAGCTCGCGTACGTGCAATTCCTGTTTTTAATGCGCCATATTCCAATACTCGCTCCGTTGCAGAATTAGTTATTGCGGAAATGATTATGTTGATGCGAGGCATTCCTGAAAAAAATGCGGTATGTCATGAAGGTGGTTGGTTGAAATCAGCAACGGGTTCTCATGAAGTGCGTAATAAAACTTTGGGTATCATCGGCTATGGTCACATCGGTACACAAGTCGGAATTTTGGCTGAAAACTTTGGTATGCATGTTGTGTTCCATGATACTGAAACTAAATTAGCTTTAGGTAATGCTGAATCAATAGAGTTGAAAAAGCTATTGGAAATCTCTGATTTGGTGACTTGCCATGTACCAGAAGATGCATCAACTAAAAATTTGATGAGCCGTGAAAATATCAAGTTAATGAAAAAAGGTGCAGTGTTAATTAATGCTTCTCGTGGTAGTGTTGTGGATATTGATGCATTAGCTGATGCAATCGAATCTAAGCATTTGTCTGGCGCTGCGATTGATGTTTTCCCAACTGAGCCAAAATCTAACCAAGATGAGTTTATTTCAGCATTGCGTGGTTTTAAAAATGTTATTTTAACACCGCACATTGGTGGTTCTACAATGGAAGCACAAGAAAATATCGCAGGTGAAGTTGCTGTTAAATTAGCGAAATATTCAGACAATGGTTCAACGGTAAGTGCTGTAAACTTCCCAGAAGTTTCATTGCCTGTGAATCCTGAAAGTCATCGTATTTTACATATTCATCGTAATGTTCCAGGTATCTTACGTACAATGAATAACTTGGTTTCTAACTATGATATGAACATTGATGCGCAATACTTGCAAACAGCAGGTGATATTGGCTATGTGGTTTTAGATGTGAAGTCATCTGAAAAAGATGCTGAATCTTTGCATAAAGAGATGCAAAATGTTGAAGGCACAATCCGTTGCCGTTTATTATTTTAATTTGAAGTAAGAGGGAAGAATCGTGTCATTGCGTGATCAACTTTTAAAAGCAGGTGCCGTTTCTGAAGATCGTGCAAAAAAAGTAGAGCAAGAGAGAAAGAAAACGAAGCACCAAGCTTATCGTGATAAAGATGTTAAAGCGAAGTTAGATGCTGAAAAAAAGACTCAGCAAGATGCGATTCTTGCCAGTGAAAAAGCTCAAAAAGCTAAATCCCAAGAATCGAATCAGGATGTTAATTTAAAACAGCAGCGTAAAGCATTGCGCGTTGAAGCACGTAGAATCATCGATCAAAAGAGAGTAAATGTTGAAAAAGCAAATGATCAATTCAACTTTAGTTCAGATGGTAAAAAGATTCGTTATGTGAGCGTGACAGCAGAGCAGAGAAAGCAGTTAGGTAATGGTAATCTTGCGATTTGTCGTAATGATCGTGATGGTTTTGATTATCCTTTAATTCCTAAAGAAAATGCTTTGCGCTTAGTGGAAATTGAGAAGTTGATGGATGAACGCTGGGTTTATTTGTTGATTGATCCACAGGAAGTTGTCGATAATGCAGATGAATGGGCTGCTTGGGATGCTTATGAAGCAGAACTGGCAAAAGAAAATAAATAAGTAAATTAATGATTTGTATCGCATAAGAGAAAGAATGTTAATTGACCTGCTTCATGATTCAGGCAAAATATATAACATTCTTTTCCCTTTTGTATTAGAATAAGCGATATTTTTCAATATTAATGACAGAAAAAATCGTGTAGGAGAATTATTGTGCTGTCTCATAATCGTTTATTATTAGCACTTGGAGCTTTCGGGCTTTCAATGGCATTGTCTAGTGCGCAAACTTTAGTGGGTAATCCTGAAGAAGCAAAAAAAATCGTCGAAACACAATGTGCGGCGTGTCATGGTGTTTTTGGTGAAGGTGTTGCTGCATTGCCAAATCAAGCTAAGTTAGGTGGCCAAGGTGCTAACTATTTAAGCGTGCAATTGCATGCATTGAAAGAATCAAAAAATGCATCAGGTTCACGTTTTGAAATGACTATGAGCCCACAAGCAGGTTTATTATCTGATCAAGATATTGCAAATGTTGCGGCTTATTTCAGTCAGCAACCAACAACATATTATAAATTAGATGCTGACTTTGAAGCTAAACGTCAAGCAGCAGCAACTGGCATCGAAACTGCTAAAGCAGAATTGGTTGCAGCAGAAGCAAAAGAAGCAGAAATTAAAGAGCAATTGAAAGCTGATCCTGAAAATGCAGCATTACAAAAAGAAGCTAAATCTGTACCACGTGCTGTAAGAGCAGCTAAAGGTAACGTTCGTAAAGCTGAAGATGCTGTAAAACAAGTCGATGTAGATTTAGAGAATGCCAAAGCATTAATGGTTCGCGGTGAACAAATTTATTATGGTGGTGATTTAAATAAGCGCATTCCATCATGCGCAGCATGTCATAGCCCATCAGGTTCTGGTAACGGTCCTGCGGCTTATCCTGCGGTAGCTGGTCAGAATTATGAGTATTTAGTGAATCAATTAGAAAACTTCAAAAATGCAAAACGTACCAATGACCCAGCGGGCATGATGCGTGATATTGCTGAACGTATGTCTGATACAGAAATTGATGCAGTTGCTACATATATTAAGTATATGGGTTCTAAATAATCTTTAATCAGTAGAGAGTAAATTACATGTCGTTAAAATCTATTTCGCAAAAAGTTTTGGGTTCTGCTTTGTTGGCAGGCACGATGTTAATGGCAGCTTATGCACAACCTAAGTATATTGAATTGGCAGAACCAGCTCAATTAGTGAAAACATCTGATCCTTCACAAGTGGAAGTGGTTGAAGTTTTCTCTTATACATGTGGTCATTGTTATCAGTTAGAAGCACCTGTTGCTAATTGGTTAAAAACTAAACCTGAAAGTGTAAATTTTGTACGTATTCAAATGCCAGGTGAAGGTGTTTGGGAAAGTTTAGCTCGCACATACTTCACATTGGAAGCAATGGATAAAGTAGAAACTGGCCATCCTGTAATGTATAAAGCAACAATGGTTGATCGTTTACGTGCGTTTGATAAAGATTCTATTGCTGCATATTTAGCAAAAAATGCAGATATTAATGCGGAAGAATTCACTAAATTGTGGAATTCATTCCCAGTAACATCTAGCTACAATAGAGCGGTTGATTTGGTTCAAAATCAATACAAGGTTGATTACACTCCTGTATTTATCATAGATGGTAAGTATTTAGTGAATGGTGAAACATCACGTGCAACATCATATGCTGAAATTGTTGAAGCAGTAGATGAAGTATCTAAAGAACTTTTAGCAAAGAAACAAGCTGAAGCGGCTCCTGCGAAAGCAGAGTAATGACATTTATTTCATGATTAAAAAAGGGCTAACTTTTATTAGCCCTTTTTTATTGAAAACAGGTAATAGAGATGATTTTTACAGCAGACTTTGACCCCATTATTTTTTCTCTTGGCCCAATTGCAGTACGTTGGTATTCTTTGATGTACATTGTTGCTTTATTAATAGCAATAGGTTTGGGTAATTATAGGGCCAAAAAGCCAGGATCAATATGGACAAAGGATAATGTTGGCGATGCTGCATTTTATTTATTCATTGGTGCTGTGCTGGGCGGTAGAATTGGCTATGCTCTTTTCTATGGCTGGGAACAAGTTCTACAAAATCCATTGTTCATCTTAGGTTGGAATGGTCAATCCATCGAATGGAGTGGTATGAGCTTTCATGGTGGTTTGCTTGGGACATTGGTTGCAGCGCTACTAGTTCGTAAAAAAATTCAGAAAAGCTTTTGGCAAATTACTGATTTCTTTGCGCCATTATTGCCACTAGGCTTATTCTTCGGTCGCATTGGCAACTTTATTAATGGTGAATTATGGGGTAAATATACCGATCAAACTTGGGGTGTATTGTTTGAGCATGCACCAAAATTAGGTGATTTAGTCTATAGACACCCTTCTCAATTATACGAAGCAGTAACGGAAGGTTTGTTAGTATTCATCATATTATGGTGGTATACATCTAAGCCTCGCCCACGTTGTGCAGCCTCTGGTATGTTCTTGGCAGGTTACGGTATTGCGCGTTTTGTTGTAGAATTCTTCCGTGAGCCAGATGCTCATTTAGGTTATCGTTTAGGTACAGAATGGTTAACAACGGGAATGATTTTATGCATTCCAATGATTGTTGTAGGTTTAGGATTAATGTTGTTTGCTTATCGTCAAAAGGGTATGAAATGAGAGCGTATTTAGATTTATTGGAAAAAGTTAAAACAGAAGGTGCATTTAAAGAAGATCGCACAGGTACTGGGACTTATTCTATTTTTGGTCATCAGATGCGTTTTAATCTTCAAGAAGGCTTTCCATTATTAACCACTAAAAAATTACATTTGAAATCGATTTTGCATGAATTGTTATGGTTCTTGCAAGGGAATACAAATATTCAATATTTAACAGATAATGGTGTGCGTATTTGGAATGAATGGGCTGATGAAAATGGTGATTTAGGTCCTGTTTATGGTAAACAATGGCGTAGCTGGCCAACAGCTGATGGTCGATATATTGATCAGATTACAGAAGTTGTAGAACAAATTAAAAATAACCCTAATTCGCGCCGTATTATTGTCAATGCTTGGAATGTGGGTGAGTTGGATAAAATGGCTTTACCTCCTTGTCATTTGTTGTTCCAATTTTACGTGGCGGATGGCAAATTATCTTGTCAGTTGTATCAGCGTTCAGCAGATATTTTCTTGGGTGTACCTTTTAATATTGCAAGTTATGCAATTCTAACGCACATGATGGCGCAAGTTTGTGGTTTAGAAGTGGGTGATTTTGTGTGGACAGGTGGTGATTGCCATTTGTACTCTAATCATATGGAGCAAGCTGATTTGCAATTAAGTCGTGAAACTTTGGCTTTGCCACAGTTAAAAATTAATCCCGATAAGAAAGATATTTTCAGCTTCGAATTTGATGATTTTGAGTTAGTGAATTATGAATCTCATTCACACATTAAAGCGGCTGTTGCAGTATAAAAATGGATAATAAAGTTTATATTTATACAGATGGTGCTTGTAGTGGTAACCCTGGTAAAGGCGGTTGGGGTGCAATTTTAAAATATCGCGGTCACATTAAAGAACTATCTGGTTATGATCCTGATACCACAAATAATCGTATGGAACTAATGGGAGCAATCAAAGGATTGCAAGCATTGAAAAAGCCATGCGATGTTGTATTGATCACGGATTCTCGTTATGTTCAACAAGGCATCAATGAATGGGTGAATGGCTGGATTGCACGTGGATGGAAAACAGCAAGTAATCAACCTGTAAAAAATGTTGAGTTATGGAAAATGCTAGTGGCAGAACGCGATCGCCATACTTCTATTGACTGGCAATGGGTGAAAGGGCATGCGGGACATCCTGAAAATGAACGGGCAGATGAACTTGCAACTAGCGCTGTAAAAAATGAGAAAGGGTTAAGCGATGAGTAGACAAATCGTCTTGGATACAGAAACAACAGGCATGGATCCTGCAACTGGCGATCGAATTGTTGAAATTGGTTGTGTAGAAATGGTAGATCGTATGCTCACAGGTAATCACTTTCATGTATACATCAATCCAGAGCGTGATATGCCTGTAGAAGCATTCAATGTTCATGGTTTAAGTGAAGAGTTTTTGAGTGATAAACCTGTATTTTCGACAATCGCTCAGGATTTTATTCATTATATTGATGGTGGTGAGTTAATTATTCATAATGCAGCCTTTGATATGAAATTCCTCGACCATGAATTGCAAAAACTTGGATTGAAATCCCTCACAAGTCAATGCAGTGTGATTGATAGCTTAAGAGTTGCACGAGATATATATCCTGGGCAGCGCAATAGTTTGGATGCATTGTGTAAACGTTTAGGTATTGATAACTCAAAACGTACACTGCATGGCGCATTATTGGACTCAGAGATTCTTGCGCAAGTTTATTTAGCAATGACTGGCGGACAAGATTCTTTATTTGGTGGTGATGTTGCTGAAGAAAAAGTGATGGAAGTTTCTCAAAGTTTAATGTCAGCTATTGAGAGTGATTCAAATAGTTCCTCTGATAAAACGAAAGTAATTTACGCAAATTCTGATGAAATGAGTGCACATGAAGCATTTATTGGCAAATTTAAGAAATAGTATTACCAAAGTCTGAAATTAGAAAAGCCAGTTCATTGAACTGGCTTTTTGCTAATTAAAATAATATCTTAAATTAAATGCGTTTAATTTTTGCACCTAAAGAAGTTAATTTCTTCTCAATGCCATCATAACCACGATCCAAATGATAGATTTGGTCCATCGTTGTTGTGCCTTCAGCAACTAAGCCTGCTAAAATTAATGCCGCAGATGCACGAAGATCGGTTGCAGAAACTTCTGCACCAGATAATTGGTCAATACCTGAGATAATTGCCATGTGATCTTCGATGCGAATATTTGCACCCATTCTGCTGAGTTCATTAGCATGCATGAAACGGTTTTCGAAGATTGTTTCAATGATGGTAGATTTACCTTCAGCAACTGTTGATAACGCCATAAATTGCGCCTGCATGTCCGTTGCAAACTTTGGATAAGGTTGTGTTTTGATATCAATGGCTTTCAATTTCTTTGCCTTTGGGTAAACACGTATAAAATCTTCGCCCACTTCAACGCCACAACCAGTTTCTAACAAAGCTTCGATGGTTGCTTCTTGATGCATAGGAATGCATTGATTTACAGTAACATCTCCATAAGTCATTGCACCTGCAACCAAATATGTGCCTACTTCAATACGATCTGGCATGATTGTGTGTTCGCCACCAGTTAGCTTATCCACACCATCAATCACTAAGCGTGCTGTACCAATGCCTTGGATTTTTGCGCCTAATGTTACAAGCATGTCACATAAGTCAACCACTTCAGGTTCTTGAGCTGTATTTTCTAAAATCGTTTGGCCATCTGCTAATACAGCAGCCATGATGATATTTTCTGCACCAGTTACAGTGATCATATCAAATGTGAAATGATTACCTTTTAAACGAGCTTTGTCAGTCGTTGATGCGTACACATAGCCATTTTTCAATTCAATATGAGCGTTTAAAGCTTCTAGGCCTTTTAAATGCTGATCAACAGGGCGGCTACCAATTGCACATCCGCCTGGTAATGAAACTTCAGCTTCGCCAAATTTACTGACTAATGGGCCCAACACTAAAATAGATGCACGCATGAGTTTTACTAAATCATGGCTCGCTCTAATTTTATTTATACTTGTTGGATCAATTACAACTGTGTTGCCGTTGATTTCAACTTTTGCGCCCAAATCTTTTAAAAGATCAGTCAATACAATTACATCTTGTAATTTTGGTACATTGTGCAATGTTACAGGTTCTGATGCTAAGATTGTTGCTGCTAGAATTGGCAACACTGCATTTTTAGCACCACTTGCAACAACTGAACCATTCAATGGGCCATTGCCTTCAATGATCAATTTAGGAACATTATTAGAGTGCATGTACTCGCTCCCAGTCTGCTGGCGTATAAGTACGAACAGCCAATGCATGTATTTCATCCGTTTGCATTGCATCACCCAATGTTGCGTAAACTAATTTGTGTTGTTTTAACTTGCTGATGCCTGTGAATGCTTCACTCACAACGATTGCATCGAAATGACGACCATCATCACCAGTTACAAGTATGTATTCACATTGTAAGCCAGCTTCAATTCTTTTAGTAACTTCTTCTTTAGTCATCATAATTGCTATCTCCTAAAATTAAATAGAAAGGGTAGAAATAATATATTGCAGCGCTTCACGAGGATCTGCTGCACGCGTAATTGGTCGGCCAATCACTAAAAAGTTTGCACCTTCTTTGACTGCATTTGCTGGTGTCATAATGCGTACTTGATCATCGGCGATGCTATTATCTAAACGAATACCTGGGCAAACTGTCACGAGATTTGGCTGAATTTCTTTAATCATTTTTGCTTCATTGGCAGAAGATACAACACCATCTAAGCCACAGTCAGCAACTAAGTTTGCTAAACGTGTCACGATTTCATCTTTGTTGCCAATTAAGCCAATTTCATGAGCCATTTCATCGCTCATGCTTGTTAGTAAAGTTACTGCGATTAACAAAGGTGGCTTGCTGTAGCCTGCTAAAATTTCTTTAGCATCACACATCATTTTACGGCCACCTAAAGCATGTAGATCAACCATCCAAACGCCTAATTCAGCTGCCATTTTGACTGCGCTTGCAACTGTGTTTGGAATGTCATGGAATTTAAGATCTAAAAAGACTTCAAAACCTTTATTTTGCATCTGTTCTACGATGCTTGGGCCTGTTAATGTAAATAGCTCTTTGCCAACTTTTAAACGACAAAGTTTTGGATCCAAAGCATCCATTAAGTTAAGCGCAGCACGCTCGTCGGCGACATCAACAGCAACGATGATAGGTGAAGTCGTTTGCATAAATTCCTCTTAAGACTATTTTTGTAAAGCTATAATATCAGAAACAGGTGCGGCTGTATTCCAAGATTGGCAGCTGGGGCAGTGCCATTGTAGTGTTTTGGAAATGAATCCACATTTTTCGCATCTGAATTGAGCATAGTAATCAATAACATGATGAAATGTCTGATGATATAGCTCAAAAATTTCCTGATGCCTGTGATTTTCTAATGATTGTAATTGATTCAATAAAGTTACACCCTGCAAATTTCTAGTTTTTTTAAGCGCTTGATATAAGTATGTTGTGGCGCTTGGAATAGATTCATTCATCACTAATAAATGCGTTTTCCAAATTTTGAGATAGAAATATGAAGGATATTTTTGAATTTGTTCATCCAACCATTTTGGAAAGCGCTGATTATCATCGTGCATCATTGCTTGATAAGCAATGGGTATAATGATTGGAATGAGCGCTGCTTGCTGTTGAGATAATAAATTCAACTGCTCAATAACTTTTGGATATTCTTGATTATACAGCGCAATATAAGCATTGATTAGGCTAATACGCGCTAAATTAGGTGAGGTATTGAGAGCTTGTTGCGTCCAAAATGAGGCTTGTTTAAAGTCATTTTCATTGATGGATTGTTCAGCTAATTCACAATATAGATGAGCAACTTCTGTCGCATATAATGTTTTATGGTTCTCAATGCGCTCATACATGCCAACAGCTTGTAGCCAATCATTTTGCTGTTTATATAATGCTGATAGCTTTAAAGCTGCAAAATCATGATAAAAAGTGGGTAATAGTTCACGCAATGTATTTTCAGAGCGGTCAAAAATACCAGCAGCACTGTAATCTTCCGCGAGAGAAATCAGCACTTGATGGCGATTTGTATCATTGATGGATAAAGTGCCAAGTAAATATTCATGCATTTCAATGGCTTTATCTACTTCACCGCGCCTACGATAAGCATCACCTAAGGTTAATGTGAAACTAATACCTTCATCTTCAATATTCAATGGAATTGCATTATCAGTTGGAATAGATAATTTTTCGGCGCTTTTATCTTTTTCTAGATAATAACGAAGGTTTAAATATTGATGCAGTTTACGTTTTCTAGAGCTATCAACTTTAGCAGCGTACCAGCCAATAATTAAACCTAAGGGGAGCAATATCCATATATATTCAAACATGAACTATAGCGCTGTTTCTTTTTGTAATTTTTTCAAAGATTTCTGTGCGGCTTTGAGTTCGCGTTTTTGGCGCCATGATTGCCCAAAATTACCAATGCTTAAGATCAATGTCACAATGATGCCACAGAATGCACCTGCCAAGAAGATAATGCTGATGAAAGCAGGCATGACTAATTGAATCTCATCAAACAAAAAGTCAAAATGAATCGTTGCTTCTCTATTTAAATAGAGAATGAAGAATACAAACGTTAAAAACAATAAAAACAACGCAAAGTTTATCCATTTAATAATCTTTTTCATTATGATCCTTATGTGGCATGAAAAGTATAATGAGCAATTATACCCAATTATAAATAATTTGTAGCAGTAACGAATTAAAAAATGACTTCTATGATATTATTCAGTATAGTACTTATTCACTAACCAAAAATATTAGAGATGGCTTGATGGATGATCAGCCCATAAGTTCTCGGTATTGGTATAAGTTTTGAATTATTGCATTCGGGGATTTTACTCCGTCCGAATGTTCTCTTGGGAATTGTTATATAAAAGTTTACGATGAACAAAAAAAATACGGTTGATTCATGTGACACGTTGAGTGATCACGCTAAGCAGGTAGCTATTGTCTATCCTGAACTGAAAAAATTACATTCAACGTCAATTATGAATAAAGAAACGCTTCAGTTTATTCAATCTGAATGTCAAAAATTTGATGGCAAACGCCCAATTGTTGTTATAACTGCAACAGTGTCAGCTTGCTTTGATGTAGCTTTATTGCTCGAGCGTGTATTGGGTGATGATAAAGTGCAGACTATTTATCCTCATACAGCTCATGGTAGCTCATTGAATAAAGCTGTGGTTGTTGCGCCAATGATGACATTGCAAATGACAAGTGCATTGAGTGAATCTGCCTCAGAGTTCAGTAATTTTATTGTGATATCACAAGAGAAAGGTTTAACTTTCATTGCAAATATTGTGAAGCCATTGCTTAGCCAATTGGCTGAAGACTGCAAAGTTTTATCATTGATGAGTTTGAATGAAGATCCAAATACTCAACCAGTGAAAAAATCTGAGCCGGAGGTAAAAGCAGGAAAGACTGAAAAAACTGTTGAGCCAAAAGGTAAAATGGTAATCAAGGTTGAAGTAGAGCCTGAAGTCACTGTAGATGAAAAACCAACATTTGGTTTCATTGTAGAAGCGGAAGCTGAAGCACCAATGGCTGTAGAATTTCAAGTGGAAGATCCTGCGATTGAAGTGGCTGTTGATGTAGCGCCTGAAGAATCCCTAGATGAACATCACATTGTACTCGTAGATCGTAACTACAAGCGTTCATATTTGCGTAATCGATTGAAAGGCTCTGAGAAGAAAACGTTAATCATTACTCGTACAAGACACAATGCGCATCGCTTAGAAGAATATTTGTATCAAGGTAAAGTTCGTTCACGTATTCTTCATGCAAACTTATCTGACGAAGCGAAAGATAAAGTGATTGAGCGATTCGTTTCAGGTGATTTATCTGTATTGTTATTACCAGAAGCTGTTGCACAAACGATCGAATTGACAGGTATTACAGATATTATCTTCTTCGATTTACCTGATGTAGGTTTAGAATTTAAAGAACGTATTAATATAATTGGTGAACGTTTCAATGTGCATAATACCTCTTCCATTGTGACATTAGATGAAATTCCTTGGGTGGAATCGATGGAGCAAGAGCTGAAGTGGACATTACCAAAAGTTCAACCAGCACCGCCACAACGTTCACACAATATCCTTCGTATCAAAAATCGTAATACAAAAGATAAACCAGAGAAAACAGAAAAGCGCGTTGGTGTCAGCCGCGGTTTACGTAAGTTAGGTGGCAAAAATAATAATAGTAGTAACAGCCAACAGCCACAGAAAAAACGTTCTAATCATTTTGCAGCAAAACAGATGAAGGATGATTTTAATGATCATAGTTCAATCTCTAATCAATCAGATGATCCATTCAATAGCGTGAATCAATCCATCGTCAACGAGAATAGAAACCCATTTGCTTTTGATTCTTTTGAAGCAAGTGTTTCTCGTCAGAATAAACAGCGTGTTAAACAGCTATTTAATCGCAGAGACAAGCCAATGAAAGAAGTTCAAAGTGATTTTAGCCCACAAAGAACAGAAAAAAAGGACGTTAAAATTATGCACAAAAAGAAGCGTTCTTTTGATATCGATGGTAACCAATAGTTTAATAAATTTACATTTTTTGACATCTTGATAAAAATGTTACAGATCAAGAAGCTAATGCGAATAATGGCATTAGCTTTTTTTATTTGTGTAAAAAAAAATATCAATAATGTTGCTTTTTTAGAGGATTCATATATAAGGCTGTTATAAATTTATAAAAGTGAGGTTTATATGAAAACTGATTTTGAAGATGATAATGATTTGCTGGATGAAGATTCTGTTGAAGAAGAAGAGATTCCTGATGTAAAAATGACACAATCTCAAGCATGGCGTGATATCGAAGCAAAACGTGAAGAGCGTGCGCTTTTAAAACGATTAGAGAAAGAATATAACTTGGATGGTTTAGAAGATTGGGATGAATAGTGACTTGAAAAAGTCAGATTAAACCTCATGTTGAATAAACTATTCACTAAGTTTAAGGGAAAACGTATGAGCAATACTGAAAAAGAGAAAGAGCTATCAGAAGCAACGGACGAGATGTTGATTGATGAGTCTAATGTTGACAGTGATTCCTCAGAATCTTTGGATGATCTTGATTTGGTTTCACAAATTGAGAAGCTAACACAGGAAAAAGAAGCACTTTTTCAACGTCTATTAGTTTCAGAAGCTGATATGAAGAATTTGCGTAGAAGAACTGAAATTGATTTGGCTAATGCACATAAGTTTGCATTGGAAAAATTTGTGAAAGAATTACTACCTTGTTTAGATGCTGTTGAAGCAGAGATTAATGAATTAAATAAAAAAGATAATCTGTCTGAAGATTTAGCTCAATTTAAAGAAGGCTCTGAATTAACTTACAGAATGCTATTAAATGCTGTGGAAAAATTTGGCGTTAAGCAGATTGCACCAACAGGTGAATCTTTGAATCCTGATCTGCATCAGGCGATTGCTGTTGTGCCAATGCCAGGTAAAGAAAGCAATGAGATCATTGATGTAACACAAAAAGGTTACACATTGAATGATCGTTTAGTGCGTGCAGCATTGGTTGTTGTTGCACAATAATAATTTTATCTAAATTAAGAATGATCTATATGTTAAATTACTATGTAGTTTAGCTTTAGGTCATTTTTTGCAGGAGAAATGTATGAAATTCCTACATACTATGGTTCGTGTTGCGGATTTGGAAAAATCACTGGATTTTTATTGTAATATTTTAGGGTTAGTGGAAACTCGCCGTAAAGAGTATCCTCAATGGGAATGTACTTTGGTTTATTTAGCTGCGCCTAATGATCCATCAGGTGCGGAAGTTGAATTGACGTACAACTGGAATTCAGATGAAAAGTATGGCATTGGCCGTGCATTTGGTCATTTAGCTTTTGAAGTAGATGATATTTACGCAGTATGCCAAAAAGCTTTGGATGCTGGGATTGAACTGAATGTGCCACCTAAAGATGGTTGGATGGCATTTTTTAGATCGCCTGATGATATTTCAATTGAATTGCTACAAAAAGGTGAAAAGCTCGAACCAAAAGAGCCTTGGATTAATATGGAAAATAAGGGTTGGTGGTAAACATGCAAAAATTCCCAATGACAGTGGAAGGTGCTGAAACATTGCGCAATGAAATTCATGATTTAAAGACGGTACAAAGACCTCAAGTAATTGCTGCCATTGCTGAAGCAAGAGAGCATGGCGACTTGAAGGAAAATGCTGAATATCATGCAGCGCGTGAACAACAAGGTTTTATTGAAGCTCGTTTAGCTGATTATGAAGCACGTTTATCGAATGCTCAAATTATTGATGTGAAAGCAATTGAACCAACGGGTAAAGTGATTTTTGGTACAACTATTACAATGTTGAATTTAGATACAGATAAAGAAGTAACATATAAAATCGTTGGTGAGCATGAAGCGAATGTTAAGCAGGGAATGATATCTTTGACTTCACCGATTGCGCGTGCATTAATTGCTAAAGAAGAAGGCGATGAAGTTCGTATTGAAACACCAGGCGGTGTACAATTATACGAAATTCTAACAGTTGAGCACATTTAAATGACAGAGAAGCACTCGACAACAGCTTTTAAGCCGCTAACCTATCATCCTTTAGGCAAATGGCTAATACTATCTTTATTATTTGCAGGCGTTTATTTCTTTCATCAGTTTTTTGCGCCAGGTTTAGCGGCAATAATTATTGCTGTTGTAACATGGCCGACATATAGAGATTTATTAAAGCTGTTACGAGGGCGATCTACAATTGCTTCAAGTATAGCGATTGTATTTATCACATTATTGATTGTGCTGCCAGTTTTATGGTTAGGGCATTATCTATTATTCGAATTCCAAGGGTTCAGTAATTGGTTAGTGCAGCTCAATCGTTTTGGTAGTGTGACACCGGGTTGGATTAAAAATCTTCCATTTGCTGGTGCGCATTTAGATGAATTGTGGTTGGAATATTTAGGCAAAGAAAATGGCTTGAATGAACTATTGCAATTAGCAGGTATGCAACGAGTCACAAGTTTTGCTAACTATATTTTAGCTTTGGGCAAAAGCTTTGCGAGTGCTGGATTTTATCTACTATTCATTTTGATCATTCTATTCTTCTTATATAAGGATGGCAAAAAGCTACAAAGTAATATGGCAAAAGTAGGGCATATTATTTTCCTAGAGCGTTGGGAAAGAATGTCTGGCGTGATTCCAATTATGATTCGTTCTACTGTGATGGGAATGGTGATCATTGCTATTGGTGAAGGGATTGTTTTCGGTATTGTCTATTGGCTAGTGGGTATTCCGTCATCGACAGCACTTACATTGGGAATAATTACAGGTATCTGCGCATTGATTCCTGGTGGTGCACCTTTATCTATGACGATGGTATCGTTATATCTAGTTGGTAGCGGAACAGTGACTCAAGGTTTAATTTTATTCACGTGGGGAACATGCCAGTTATTTATAGTAGATAAAACTATTCGCCCTCGTTTAGTGGGTGGCCCAGCGAAATTACCATTTTTACCAACATTCTTTGGTTTAGTGGGTGGTTTGCAGACAATGGGCTTATTGGGATTATTCATTGGCCCAGTTTTGATGGCATTGATCTTAGTGATTTGGCGTGAATGGTTTTATGATGAAGAACACATTAAGTTAGATGATAAAACGGTTGTGAGAAGAAAAGGTCGAATTAAGCGACCAAGATTGCGCCGATTTGTTCAAAAGTCTATAGAACCAGAATTGAAATAACAAAAAACCTGACTTGTAGTCAGGTTTTTTTATGGATATTTATT
>JBEBSR010000038.1:0-26304 GCA_040394195.1 Wohlfahrtiimonas larvae
CTGCTCTACCGACTGAGCTAATGACCCGGCAGAGGTTTGCTATTATAGGGGAAAATATATGTACGTCAAACTTTTTTTCAAAAAAATATATAAAAAAATATTTATATTTGTAAATCAATGATATATAAATTACGTTTTTTGATGATTTTCAGTCATAATATCAGGCTGTATTAGTTTAAGGCGTTTTAATATGTCCGAAGTTGTAAAAAAAATAGTCATTATTGGCACGGGTGGAACGATTGCAGGTAATGCTGCAAGTGAAAAAGAACTGGTTAATTATTCAGCAGGAGAGAAAAAAGCTGCTGAATTATTGTTCGGTATCCCTGTGCCAAAGAATATAGAGATTGAAACTATAGAACTTTGCCAGATTGATAGTAAAGATATGACTTTTGCTATTTTGAAAGAAATGGCAGTGATTTTGAATGATTTGATGGATCGCGATGACGTAGCTGGCGTTGTGATCACTCATGGCACAGATACATTAGAAGAAACAGGTATTTTCTTGAATTGTACAGTTGTTCCTACTAAACCGATTGTATTAACAGCATCTATGCGTCCATCAACTGCATTAAGTGCAGATGGACCATTAAATTTATTAGATAGCATCATGCTTGCTTCGAGTAATCATATTGGAATTTTTGCACTGATCAACAATACAATTTATTTAGCAGAAGAAATTATTAAATCCCATGCATTAAAAGTGGATGGATTTTATGCCGGTGATTTTGGGGCGATTGGTCATGTTTATAATTCTGAAGTGGAGTTTTTTAGGAATGTTAAACATGATCAAAAAATGCATGTTAGTCTAGAAAAGTTACCTAATGAGGATAAATCCTATCCTTGGGTGGAAATCATATATAGTGATGTATCTGCCAATGGGCAATTAATTTCATTACTTGTGGATAATGGTGTGGATGGTTTCATCATTAATGGCACAGGTAATGGAACTGTTCATCAAAATATATTGAATGCATTGAAAGCTACTGATAAAACAGTACCAACAGCAGTTGCAACACGCGTTCCCACAGGGAAAATCATGAATGATCAATATGGATTGATGACATCGCCATATTCACATGCAGCTAAAGCTAGAATGTGGTTAACATTATGGTTATTGAACTCACGTTAATATAGAGATTGACAAGATGAAGAAGATATTATTAATTATTGGATTGGCATTTTTTGTACAAGCTTGTGGACAAAAAGGCCCACTTTATTTACCTGATGCGAATCAGCAATCACAACAGCAATCAACGGAGCGTTAAATGTCTAGCATTACATCTCATATTGAAAATGTATCGGTTTCAGATTTAGTTAACAGATATGGTACACCTTTATATGTGTATTCTAAGAGCAATATTGAGAAGGCATTTAAACAGTATAAACAGGCATTTGGCGATAAAGAGCATTTGATTTGCTATGCAGTGAAAGCAAACAGTAATTTATCTGTGATCGCATTATTGGCTAAATTGGGTGCAGGTTTTGACATTGTTTCACGTGGAGAATTGTTACGTGTATTGAAAGCTGGCGGTGATGCCAATAAAGTAATTTTTTCTGGTGTTGGTAAAACACGTGAAGATTTACGCTTTGCATTAGAAACTGGTATTCATTGCTTCAATGTAGAATCCGAAGCTGAAATTTACATGTTGAATGAAGAAGCTGAAAAATTAGGTAAAAAAGCGCCTATTTCATTTCGTGTGAATCCAGATGTGGATGCAAAAACACATCCTTATATTTCTACAGGTTTGCGTGAAAATAAATTCGGCATTCCTTATGATGAAGCTGTACGTATATATAAGGCTGCACATACTTTAAAAAATATTGAGATCAAAGGCATTGATTGCCACATTGGTTCTCAATTAACAGAATTAGCGCCATATTGTGATGCTGTGGATCGTATGTTGAAATTGATTGATGAGTTATCTGCTAATGGTATTCAGTTATCTCATTTTGATATGGGCGGTGGCGTTGGCATTGATTATCAAGGCGAGCAATTAATCAATCTACAAGATTTAGTGGATATGATCTATGAAAAATTAGGTGATCGTCCATTAAGCATTGCAATGGAACCAGGTCGCTCAATCGTGGGTGATTCAGGTTACTTATTAACAGAAGTGATTTTAACTAAAGAGAATGAAGGCAAACATTTTGCAGTTGTGGATGCTGCGATGAATGATCTGATTCGCCCAGCATTATATGAATCTTGGATGCGAATCGAGCAAACGAAAGAAAGCAGTGCAAAAGTTGAAAATTATGACATCGTTGGCCCAATCTGCGAAACAGGTGATTTTCTTGGGAAAGAACGTGAATTAGCATTAGAAGCAGGTGATGTTATTGCAATCAAACAAGCAGGCGCGTATGGTTTTGTGATGAGTTCGAACTATAATACTCGTGGGCGTGCCGCTGAAGTATTAGTGGATAATGATCAAGCTTACTTAATTCGTGAGCGTGAGCGCCTAGAAGATTTGTTTGCCAATGAAAAAGTAGTGAGTTTTGATGAAAAATAAAATTTCCGATTATGATTACCATTTACCAGAATCATTAATCGCGCAGTTCCCAAAAGAAGATCGTGAATCATCTCGTTTATTAGTTGCTCAAGGTGACAATATGGAAGATAAAGTGTTTAAAGACATTATCGACTATATTGAGCTGGGCGATCTATTGGTGATTAATAATACGCGCGTTTTACCTGCACGTGTATTTGCCCATAAAGAAACGGGCGGGGCAGTGGAGATTTTAGTTGAGCGTTTACTCACAGAAACTTCATTTCTAGCACAAACACGCGCAAGTAAATCACCAAAAGTTGGGCAAGTTGTCTATGTAGAGAATGAACCTGTTTTTAAAATGGTTGAGCGTGATGATGCTTTCTTTATTTATGAAACAGTGGATGGTTCACCAGTATTTCCAATTTTGGAAAGAATGGGGCACATGCCATTGCCACCATATATCACACGTAATGATAGTGATTTTGATAAAGAGCGTTATCAAACAGTTTTCAATAAAGAAAAAGGTGCAGTTGCTGCACCAACAGCAGGTTTACACTTCACAAAAGCTTTGATGAAGGCGATTGAAGAGAAAGGCGCATCATTCACAGAAGTGACTTTGCATGTTGGTGCGGGAACATTCAAACCTGTGCGTGAAGAAGATTTAGATAAACATGTCATGCACAAAGAATGGATTTCTGTTTCACGTGAAACAGTTGATAAAATTAAAGAAACTAAAGCAAATGGTAAAAAAGTGATCGCTGTGGGCACGACAGTTTGCCGCTCTTTGGAAACAGCTGCTTTAGATGGTGAATTGAAACCTTTTGAAGGTGATACCAATATTTTTATCAAACCAGGTTTTGAGTTTCAGGTGATTGATGCTTTGGTGACAAATTTCCATTTGCCAAAATCGACTTTATTAGTATTGGTTTCAATGTTTATGGGCTATGATCGCATTCAGAAGATCTATCAACATGCTGTGGAGGATGAATATCGTTTCTTCAGTTATGGTGATGCCATGTTGTTAATGCCATAAGTGAGGAAATATGAGTTATATCGCCCGTTATCAATCCATCGAACCGCAAACATATATTGATTTACGTGTGAATTGTGGCTTATCTGCTAAAACTGTGAAAGCTGCAACAATAGGGTTAAATAATTCATTGTGTTCAATCGTTGTGATCAATGAAGATAATGATGAAATTATTGGTATGGGGCGATTGATTGGTGATGGCGGTTGTCATTGCCAAGTGGCAGATATTTGTATTTTACCACCACATCAAGGCAAAGGCTTGAGCAAACTCATCATGCAAAAACTAGATGAGTTTATTCAAGAAAATATTCCTGAAACTTGCTACATCAACCTAATTGCAGATGGTGAAGCTTATAAGCTTTATCAGCAATATCGTTTTAAAGAAGTTTGGCCTGCTTCACGTGGAATGGGTTATACATTGAAAAATTAATCATAGCTTTCTTTATGTCATATATATGATAACGTTAGTTTCTATCGTTATCATTTTATGGCAATTACTATGTATTTTAATGAGCTTAAAATAAAATTTAAAGAAAAATCTTCGCAGCTACCTGATCACGTTCAACATAGAATTTATCGTACATTAAGTTGGCTTAATCAAGCTGATGATATAGAAAATAGAGAGAAAAAATTCCCCGATTTGGATTCACAATTCATCAGTTTGTGGATTGCATTCAATGCGATTTATGCTCGTAAAGATTGGAACGACGATAAAGAGCGTTTCAAGGCATTCATTAAAGTCATTAATGATAAAGAGAGTGAAAAGCTTAATAAAATTTTATGGGAAATTTATTCATCTAAAATTAATGTATTCTTAAAGAATCGATATGTATTTCGCCAATTTTGGGATTTTCATAACAGCGATGGCATTGATGTTAAAAATTGGAGCCTAGCATTTGAAGATGCCAACTTGCGTGCTCAACAATGTTTAAAATCTAAAAATTCAGAAGAATTATTATTAATTCTATTTGATCGTATTTATACATTACGTAATCAAATTTTTCATGGTGGTTCTACATTTAATAGCAGTGTTAATCGCCTGCAATTATCCACAGCGTGTGGATTACTTAAAGAATTAGTGCCTGTATTTGCATTGGTGGTTTTGAATAACCCTAATGATGATAATTGGGGACATCCTTTCTATCCTGTGATTGAGGACTAATGATGAAATTACATCGAATAATATTTACTATATTAGTTGTTATTATTTTACCGATTGCTTGGGCACAAGGGATTCTAGAATTACAAAAATTACAAGATGATGCGAATAATGGCAATGCTCGATCTCAACTATTACTTGGCATGAAATATGAAGCTGGAGATGGCGTTACACAAAACTTTAAAGTTGCTCAAGAATGGTATCAAAAATCTGCTGAACAGGATGAAGTTGATGCTCAATATAATCTGGGATTAATTTATTATGTAGGAAAAGGAGTGCCTAGAGATTTTTTGAAAGCCAAATATTGGTTTGAAAAGGCAGCTTTGCAAGGTGATGATGGTGCCCAATATAATCTTGGAACTTTATATGAAGAAGGAAAAGGGATAACCAAGAATGACTCAATTGCATTAGAGTGGTACTTAAAATCAGCAGAACAAAATAATATATTAGCTCAGTATAATCTAGGCTCTTTATATTTAAATAGCCAACAAATTCCTAATGATTATAGTAAAGCTAAATACTGGCTTGAAAAAGCTGCTGATAGTCAATTATCTAATGCCCAATATAATTTAGGTTATATGAATGAAAATGGCTTAGGAATGGCAGTAAATTATACGGATGCTATGTTGTGGTATCAATTGTCTGCTGAACAAGGAGATAGTGATGCAATGAATAATATAGGTACATTATATGAACATGGGCAAGGTGTAACTATTAATTATAAAGAAGCCATAAAATGGTATCAATTATCTTGTTCAAAAAATAATGTTGTGGGTTGCCATAATTATAAAAGTTTAGACAATCGTATAAAATCTCAGAATAAATAATAAAATAGTTTGATAATGCTGAATTTTTTATTATGATTAAAAATTAATCATGGGCAAAAAAGTAGTTATCCTAGTTTTTATCATACAAGAGAAAAAGTTAATTTAATTATTTCATTTTTAGAATAAACCTTCTCAGAGCTTTAGCTTTTCATGGGCTAGAGCTCTATTTTATAATTCTTAAAATCTTAACAATGATCTTAGGAATTTAACATGAAGATAAATAAACTATCAGCGATATTGGCAGCATCAGTGATGCTATTCTCAGTGACTGCAAATGCAGAAGCTTATAAAGCAAGCACTGCAGAAGGGCCAATTAAAATCGTAAATTTAAGCGATTTGGAAGCACAAGTTAAAGCAAATATGGAACAAGGTGCTTTCGGTTATGTTCGTGGCGGCGCTGAAAATGAAAATAATATGCGTAGTAATACTAGTGATTTTGATCAAAAGTACATTATGCCAAGAGCATTACAAGGCATCGAATTTAAGGATTTAGATTTAAAAACTAATTTCTTAGGCATTAATTTAAATACTCCAATCATTCAAGCACCAATGGCTGCTCAAGGTTTGATGCATGAAAAAGGTGAAATTGCGACAGCTAAAGGTATGGCAAAAGCAGGTTCAGTATTTTCATTGAGTACTTATGGTAATAAAACCATTAAAGAAGTTGCTCAGGCAGAGCCTGGCTACCCATTCTTTTTCCAAATTTATATGAGTAAGAATAATAAATTCAACGAATATATTTTGGGTGAAGCTAAAAAACATGGTGCAAAAGCAATCATTTTGACAGTGGATTCACCTGTGGGTGGTTATCGTGAAGATGACGTACGTAACCAATTTCAATTTCCATTAGGCTTTGCAAACTTAGAAGCATTCGCAGCATTGAGTGATGATGGTTCTAAAACTGGTAAAGGTTCTGGTATTAGTGAAATCTATGCACAAGCAAAACAAGCATTCACACCTGAAGATATTAAATATGTGAAACAAGTTTCTGGCTTGCCTGTGATTGTTAAAGGCTTAGGTGATCCTCGCGATGTAGATGCTGCAATTAAAGCAGGTGCGGATGCAATTTGGGTTTCTAATCATGGTGGCCGCCAATTAGACAGTGGCCCATCATCATTTGATACACTACCAGCAATTGCTAAAGTTGTGAATAAACGTGTACCAATCGTATTTGATAGTGGTGTGCGTCGTGGTTCACATGTATTTAAAGCATTGGCAAGTGGTGCTGATATTGTAGCTGTTGGTCGTCCTGTTTTATACGGGTTGAACTTAGGTGGTTCTGAAGGTGTTGTATCTGTGATTGAACAACTGAATAAGGAACTACGCATTAATATGATGTTGGGCGGTGCTCGCAATGTTAAAGAAATCCAAGCAACTAAATTATATTCAAAGAAAGATTTTGAGTAATTAATGAATAGATTCAGAAAATAAAAAGCTCGGCAATGCCGAGCTTTTTGTTATGAGTAAAAATTAATCATTATGTTTCACGTGGAACGTTAAATCATCTTGAATTAATACATCATCTTTTGGTTTGAAATCACCATTCAAGAATGCTTTTGCTAATGGATTTTCCAAATGAATTTGGATTGCACGTTTTAATGGACGTGCACCAAATACAGGATCGTAACCCACTTCACCCAATTCATCTAAAGCACTATCTGTGATGGATAAGTAGATATCTTGATCCGCTAAACGTTTAATCACACGATCCACTTGTAACTTAGCAATTTGACGAATATTGCTCTTATCTAATGGATGGAATACAACAATATCATCAATACGGTTGATAAACTCAGGGCGGAAATGCTGTCCCACAACATCCATTACAGAAGCTTTGATTGCTTCGTACTGATCTTTCGCATCCAAACCAGTTAGTGCATGAGTTTGCTCTTGAATGATGCTTGAACCTAAGTTAGATGTCATAACGATCACGGTATTTTTAAAATCAACTGTACGGCCTTGTCCATCTGTTAAGCGACCATCATCCAATACTTGTAACAAGATATTGAATACATCAGGATGAGCTTTTTCAACTTCATCCAATAGAATCACAGAATAAGGGCGACGACGAACAGCCTCTGTTAAATAACCACCTTCTTCATAACCCACATAACCAGGAGGTGCACCAATTAAACGAGCCACAGAGTGTTTCTCCATAAACTCTGACATATCGATACGAATCATTGCCGCTTCAGAATCAAATAAGAAGTTTGCCAATGCTTTGGTTAATTCCGTTTTACCAACACCAGTTGGCCCTAAGAATAAGAAGGAACCAATCGGGCGATTAGGATCAGATAAACCTGCACGAGAACGACGGACAGCATCAGCAACAGCTGTGATTGCTTCTTTTTGACCAATCACTTGGTTACCAATGAATTGTTCCATGTGAAGCAATTTTTCACGTTCGCCTTCCAGCATTCTTGTCACAGGAATGCCTGTCCATTTAGAAACAATCTCAGCAATCTCTTCAGAAGTTACATTAGTACGAACCAATTGATTCTTAGTTTCAGCGCTATTTTCATTCGCTTGAGCTTCTTTCAATTGTGCTTCTAACTCTGGAATTTTACCGTATTGCAATTCACTCATTTTTGCTAAATCACCAGAGCGCTTTGCTACTTCCATTTCATTGCGAGCTTTTTCCAAATCTTCTTTCAAAGATGTAGCGCCTTGCATCACACTTTTTTCTTTCTTCCAAATTTCTTCCAAAGATTCATACTCTTTAGATAAATCTGCAATTTCTTGCTCTAGAATTTCTAAGCGTTTTTTAGAAGCTTCATCTTTTTCTTTACGAATGGCTTCACGCTCAATTTTTAACTGAATTAAACGGCGATCTAATTTGTCCATTTCTTCAGGTTTTGAATCAATTTCCATCCGAACTAAGCTTGCTGCTTCATCGATTAAGTCAATGGCTTTATCTGGCAATTGACGATCTGTGATGTAACGATTCGATAAAGTTGCAGCAGCCACAATTGCAGGGTCTGTGATTTCAACACCATGATGGATTTCATAGCGCTCTTTCAAACCACGCAAAATCGCAATTGTATCTTCAACTGTAGGCTCTTCCACTAATACACGTTGGAAACGGCGCTCTAAAGCAGGATCTTTTTCAATATATTGGCGATATTCATCCAATGTTGTTGCACCAATACAATGTAACTCACCGCGAGATAATGCAGGCTTTAACATATTGCCAGCATCCATTGCACCATCGCCTTTACCAGCGCCCACCATTGTATGGATTTCATCGATGAACAGAATGATTTGGCCATCATGTTTACCGAGTTCATTCAATACAGCTTTTAAGCGTTCTTCAAATTCACCGCGGAATTTAGCACCTGCAATCAATGCACCCATATCCAAGGATAGAACTGATTTATTTTTCAATCCTTCAGGTACTTCACCATTGATAATGCGCTGCGCTAAACCTTCAATGATTGCAGTTTTACCAACACCTGGTTCACCAATTAATACAGGGTTATTCTTAGTACGGCGCGATAAAACCTGAATACAGCGGCGAATTTCATCATCACGGCCAATGACAGGATCTAATTTTCCTTCTTCAGCGCGTTTGGTTAAATCTACAGTGTATTTAGATAAAGCTTGACGGTTTTCTTCTGAATTTGCATCGTTCACTGAATCACCACCTCGTAAGTTATCGATCACTTGGGATAAAGTATCTTTCTTCAATCCTGCTTCTTTGAGGATATCTGCAAGCTTACTTTTTTCATCTAAAATGCCCATTAAGAAAATTTCGGATGAAATGTATTGATCACCGAGAGCATTGGCAGATTTTTCTGCAGCAATTAATGTGCGTTGAAAATCTTTACTAACTTGGAAGTCTTTTGTGGGTTCTTGTTGAGGGTATTTTTTCACCAAGTTATCCACATCTTCTGTGAGTCGATTTACGTTCACTCGGCACTGGCGTAATAGAGGCAAAATTGAACCATCTTTTTGGCGCAACATTGCCAATAAAACATGAGCAGGCTCTAAGAACTGATTGTGGTGCTCAATAGCAATACTCTGTGCTTCAGCAAAAGCGGTGGATAAGGTTGTTGTAAATTTTTCTGAACTCATATTGAGATCTCCTTATGATTTTTAATTTTAATATTTGACAAAATCATAATGGGATCTATTTGGAAGATTTCAAGAGTTACCCACAAAGTTATCCACAGGATGTGAAAATTTATATCACAATATTGGCTGAAGCACCGACAGCTCGGGCTTTTGCTAAAGCATCTTCAATACTTAAAAATTGTGTGTCATCAGGGCAATCACGAGCAATAATGATTCCTTCTTTAAACATTAATAATTCATTTTGTGCTAATTGGGTCCATTGCTCATTACATGTTAATGGCAGTGTGGCAATCACAGCAACACGATCATTTGGTGTTGTAACAGCAGCAAAATCTATATTCATATCATCATCTAATAATTTTGCTTCGCCAAAAGGTGCTTGGCGAATAATGTAATGTAATAAAGTATTTGCATGGGAAATCATCCAATCGCCATTCGTTAATGTGAAGTTGAAAATTCCTGCTGTTCTGATCTTTTCTGTGAGGAGCTTTATTTCATGAAATAGCACTTCATCATTGGGTTTATGATCATATTTTTGTCGCAAGCTTTCCAAAATATAACAAAAGGTTTGCTCTGAATCGGTTGTGCCAACTGGGCGATAATACTGTTGTTGGCTATCTGAAAACAGCTCGTTCAAGGATTGTAAGTGCCCATTGTGTGCAAATAACCAATATTCTCCCCATAATTCACGCATAAAAGGATGTGTATTGGCGAGAGAAACTTGACCAAAAGTTGCTTTGCGAATATGTGCGATAACATTTTTGGATTTAATTTGGTAACTTTTGATTAAGTCGGCCACAGGTGATGATGCACTTGGGCGATCATCTTGATAAATGCGTACGCCTTTGCCTTCAAAGAACGCAACACCAAAACCGTCGACATGAACGTCTGTCACGCCGCCGCGGCGACGAAACCCTTCAAATGAAAAGACGATATCTGTTGGTGTATTGCAGTTCATTCCTAACAATTGGCACATTATTTAACTCCCATAAAAAAACCCTGATAAATCAGGGTTTAATTATACAGAAAGATACGTTTTAATTCTTATTCACACTTCAGTGAGATCAACATCTTAAAACTAAATTTTTCTTATTATTTTATTTAAAGCAGTTGAATCTATTAAAGACCACGGCAAACAGTAGTTTGCAAACCTTTGTCGCCTTCTTTAGCTTCGAATTCTACTTTTTGACCTTCCGCTAAAGTGCGGAAGCCATCGCCTTGGATAGTTGAGAAATGTACGAATACATCTGGTGAACCATCTTCAGGAGTAATAAAACCAAAGCCTTTAGACTCATTGAACCACTTTACAGTTCCGATACGCATATGTTAAAACCTCAAACAAAGAGTGACTAAATTCTAGTCGTTTTCAAACCACTTACCGATCAATTCGATAAGTACCTTCATGACTTATGAAGATGTAAATACATTACGTGGTATTTAATCGATTTGCAAGAATTTTGATCAAATAAAGCCTAAATAATCAATATTAATTCAAATTATAAATTATTTTTCGCCTCGAAAATATATAAACCACTGATATATAGCGATAAAAAATGATCCGCCGATAATATTGCCTAATGTCACTGGAATCAAATTATTAATAAAAAAGTTACGCCAAGTTAATGTTGTACTTAATATTTCGGCATCCACTAAGGTATTTAGCATTTCAGGTGTTGCGAACATTAAAGAATAAATCCCTGCAGGAACCATAAACATATTGGCAACACTGTGCTCAAAGCCCGCTGCAATAAATAAACCTACAGGAAATAATACCGCAACCATTTTATCTGTGAGTGATTTAGCACTGAAGCTCATCCATACTGCTAAGCAAACCATAATATTGCACAATATTCCTAAACCTACGGCTTCTACAAATGTATGAGCTAACTTATGTTCTGAGGTGGCAATATAGTATAGGCCAATTTTTCCACCATAATCGAAAGGATGGCCGCTCATTATAATTAATCCCACTAAGATTAATGAACCAATGAAATTACCAACATAAACTGTGCCCCAGTTTGCCAGCATTCTTTTTAATGTAATTTTCTTGCTTGCAACAGCTATAGTTGTCATGGTTGTGGATGTGAATAAATCAGCACCTAAAATAATGGTGAGCAATAAACCTAGGCTAAAGACCAAGCCGCCTACAATTTTACCTGCACCTTGAACATTCGCTATCACACAATAAACAAAACCCAAACCAATAAAAACACCAGCCATAATTGCTAATAAGAAAGCTTTATTGTGAGGCTTATTGGCTTTGAGCGTCATTATATTTAACGCTTTTTCTGCCGCTACTTTATAATTATCCATACTAACTTTCTCAAGCAATGTTATTAGAAAGGCATACTTTACTTTACTTTTATTTATATTGAGTTTACTTCGATCAAATTACTGCGTAGAACATCATAACATGAGTCAATTATTTACCACTTATATTGCCTTGGGCTCGAATTTAGAGAACCCTATTGAGCATCTCACATCTGCACTGCAAGAAATTGCAGGATTACTTAATACACATATACAGAAAAAATCTCAATTTTATCGGACAAAGCCGATTGGGCCAGAACAGCCAGATATCATCAATGCTGTGATTAAAGTGAGCACAGGGCTAGCGCCGTATAATTTGTTGCATGCATTGCAAAAGATAGAACTGGAACATGGGCGTGAACGAATCATTCGTTTTGGTGCGCGCACTTTGGATTTGGATATTTTACTATTTGATGATGTTCGAATGAATGATGCTGAGTTAACGATTCCGCACCCTAGAATGCAGGATCGTAATTTCGTTTTAATTCCATTAAAAGAAATAGCGCCAGATCTGCATCTAGCGCCATTTGGTCATATTGATGATTTAATTGCCAAGAATGATCCTGAGGATTATGTGATTCCTTTAGATATTGAAACGTTTGGCAACAAATCCTAGCCAAATACCTAAAGCACACAAGAATATTAGATAATAGCTGACAAAATTTTCACTGAATCCTTGTGCAATCACTGGCACAAGGAAAGTGGTTAAACCACCAAAGAATGCGTTACCAATATTATAAGAGAAGCTCATACCAGATAAACGCACTTGTGGCTCATACAATTTCACAATGAAAATAGGCACACAAGCAACTAAACCTAAAAATAGTGAGCTGAAAATATATAAACCACCAATTAATAATGTATTGGCATCTGTACCCAAATAGCTAAAGAAGATTGCACTACTTGTGCCTAAAATGATTGAGAAGAAGATCATAGTTTTAGATAAGCCAATGCGATCCACCAATAAACCAGCTGCAACGCTACCAATGATGTTCATAGCTGTTGCCATCAATGCAATTTTATTCACAAAAGGCGCAGCTAAACCATAAAGCTCCGATTTCATAAGGTTCGGAATTAATAAAACCATAATCACACCAGTCATTAATAACCATGTGGTTAAAATACCAAAGAAGCTTTCTGTTAAATATTTCTTTAATACAATTTTGATTGGGAATTCACTACTTTTTTCGCGTTCTGCTTTGAATTGCAAAAATACAGGTGTTTCTTGTAAATAACGACGTAAATAAAGCGCGAATAATCCTAATCCACCACCAATGATGAAAGGAATTCGCCAAGCAAAGTCTTTCACTTCTTGTTCTGTAAAAATCATATTTAAAGATGTAGAGATTGCATAGCCGATTAATACACCGAAGGTTAATCCCGCGGCGATTAAACTGTTAGCTAAGCCCAAATGATTAGATTTAACATGCTCAGTTACAAATACATGAGCGCTTGGCACTTCGCCACCTAGCGCAATGCCTTGCAATAGACGCATGAATAAGAGTAATAATGGCGCTAAAATCCCAACACTTTCATAAGTAGGTAATAAACCAATCATTAATGTTGGCACAGCCATTAGAAATAGCGACAGCATGAACATTCGCTTACGGCCAACAATATCACCGAAATGCGCTAAGATTATGCCACTTAGCGGCCTCACAAAGTAAGCAACAGCATAAATGCCATAGATGCTCATCAATGAGCCTAATTCTGATTGTTCAGGAAAAAAATGTAGTTTCAGAATAGGGATGAATGTTAAAAAAACAATAAAGTCATAAAACTCTAAAGCGCCACCCAATGAGGACAAAGACAATGTTTTAATGTCTGATCTCGTCAAAGAATTACTCATACTCTTATGTATCCAAAAATGACAAAAAATTATAGTACATCAATTAAAGCGCTATTGTCTTAATCAAATTTAGGGCTGTGGCTTAGATAAGATTTATTTATTATAAAATTGTGATGAAAATATATTATATAAACATGTAAATAAAAATTATTAATAATTGTTGAATAATAATGGGTCAAATCCCTCTAAACATATCGATAAAATCTGATTTAAATCACATTTAAAATTTCACAGTCTAAAAAACAATAAATTTTCTTTATGTACTATGCTTAGGTTTGATCATAAGTTAGCCAAGTGTTGCGAGTTATATAACGGCCGAAAGATGGTTAATGATTTAGAAAAAATATTAATTTCAAGTTTTTAAAGGTAGTTAATTAATGAAACATGTTGTTTTTTCCCCATTAGGGAAATGTCTTTCCATAGTGCCTATTGCACTCGTTATTTTCGGTTGTGCTTCTACTATTAATCATGAGGCATATGCAGTTAATAATGAAAAAACAGAGCCAATTATTAATGTAACCCGAGATAATCAATCAGGCTCTGAGAATGCTCAAAAATGTAATACAAACTTTTATATTAACGGTACAAAAGTTGGTGACTTCGCAATTAAAGATACTTCAAATTATCAATTAGTATCAGGCCAACACAGTTTTTCTGTGGATAACTGCCAAGGTATGGATTCTAAACACAGTATAGATCTCGAGATCAAACAAAATGAAGCTCAGAAGTTTACTTTGTCTGCAGATTCAGATGGTAAGCCTTTTATTATCATCAACTAATTAAAATAGCGTTCACTAAATCTGACTCGAGACTAAGTAGTTAGAAACAAATCAGGGTATAAAAAGCATGGCAAATTTTGTTCTTATAGATAAAAAATCATTAAATGAAATTAGTGTTGATACATCGAATATCAATCTTACAGCACCATCATCAGTACACACAAAATTATATAGAAATGAAGTATCTGAATTTATTCAAGATGGCAATAATCTAATTTTAAAATTAAAAAACGGTAAAACAATTGTTGTTAAGAATTTCTTCATTGTAAAAGGTGAACTAGAATCAGAGTTAGTTTTTGAAGATACAACAGGTATGCCATGGTTGCCATACTTATTAGGCGGTGCGGCTGCAGCGGGTGCTATTGCTGCATTGGCAAGCGATAGCGATGGTGATAATACAACTCAAAATACACCACCAAGCGTTGTTACAGGTAAAGAGAAACAGCCAACTATCACAGGTGAAAATAAGCCTAAAACAGGTAACATCACAGATGTTAAAGACCCAGATGGTGATCAATTAACATATAAAGTTACAACACAACCGAAAAACGGTACTGTAATAATTGATGCAAAAACAGGTGAATATACATATACACCAAATAAAGATTTTAATGGTGATGATACTTTCACTGTAACTGTAGATGATGGCAAAGGTGGTACAACAACAATTGAAGTGCCTGTATCCGTTGTACCAGCTGCAACCGTTTCCGTTGAAGGTTATGAAGATAATCTAGGCGTTATTCCAGAGAATGTTGATTCAGGGAAATCTACTAGAGACAATAAGCCTGTAATCAGTGGTATTGCTAAAAACTCTAAAATTGTTGAAGTAACAATTACAGATGCCCAAGGTAAAGTTGTAACAACTTTAACGGTTAATGTAGATAAAGATGGTAAGTGGGTTACACCAGAATTGCCAACATCATTGAAAGATGGTGATTACACAATTACTGCAAAAGCTAAAGATGCATTGGGTAATGAAGTTGCTTCAAAAGAATACACTGTAACGGTGGATACAACTGTAGATGCAGGTAACCCTGAAATCGTAACGGATTTAGATGGTGATAGCACAATCACAACAACGGTAGATCCTAAGGATGTAACTAAAGTTGAAGTGATTGATCCTACGACGAAACAGCCAATTCCTGGTTTGGTGGTGAAGGGTCCAGATCCTATGACAGGCGAAGTTGTGATCGAAGGTAAGATCCCAACGGGGGTTGATCCTGAGTTGAAAGTAACAGATGGTGCAGGTAATGAGAATCAAGTACTAATCACAGATAAAACACCCGCAGCAACGGTATCTGTGGATGGTTATGAAGATAATGTTGATGGCCAAGGCAATGTAACAACGCCAGAAAATATTACAACGGGTGGCTTCACCAATGACAACACACCAAAAATCAGTGGTACATCAACAGGTGCTAAGACAGTTGAAGTATTTATTGATGGCAAATCAGTGGGCACAGCAACAGTTGGTCAAGATGGCAAATGGTCATTGCCTGAATCAGCAATCACAACGCCATTGGCGGATGGTCCTCACACAATCACAGCGAAAGCGACGAATGGTGCGGGTGATACAGTAACATCAACAGATTACACAGTGACTGTGGATACTAAAGTGGATGCAGGTAACCCTGAAATCGTAACGGATTTAGATGGTGATAGCACAATCACAACAACGGTAGATCCTAAGGATGTAACTAAAGTTGAAGTGATTGATCCTACGACGAAACAGCCAATTCCTGGTTTGGTGGTGAAGGGTCCAGATCCTATGACAGGCGAAGTTGTGATCGAAGGTAAGATCCCAACGGGGGTTGATCCTGAGTTGAAAGTAACAGATGGTGCAGGTAATGAGAATCAAGTACTAATCACAGATAAAACACCCGCAGCAACGGTATCTGTGGATGGCTATGAAGATAATGTTGGCTCTATCCAAGGTAATGTTGAATCTAAAGAATCAACAGATGACAATAAACCAGTGATCAGTGGTAAGTCATCAGGTGCATCTACAGTAGAAGTGACAATCAAGGATGTCAACGGTAATGTTGTAGAAACTATTCAAGCAACAGTGGATAGCAAAGGTAATTGGACAACACCAGAATTAACTACAGCATTGAAAGATGGCGACTATACAATCACAGCAAAAGCGACGAATGGTGCAGGTAAAGAAGTTAGTTCTAATGAATATACTGTGACTGTGGATACAACTGTGGATGCAGGCATGCCTGAAATCATTACAAGCACAGATGGTGATAGCACAATCACAACAACGGTAGATCCTAAGGATGTAACTAAAGTTGAAGTGATTGATCCTACGACGAAACAGCCAATTCCTGGTTTGGTGGTGAAGGGTCCAGATCCTATGACAGGCGAAGTTGTGATCGAAGGTAAGATCCCAACGGGGGTTGATCCTGAGTTGAAAGTAACAGATGGTGCAGGTAATGAGAATCAAGTACTAATCACAGATAAAACACCCGCAGCAACGGTATCTGTGGATGGTTATGAAGATAATGTTGATGGCCAAGGCAATGTAACAACGCCAGAAAATATTACAACGGGTGGCTTCACCAATGACAACACACCAAAAATCAGTGGTACATCAACAGGTGCTAAGACAGTTGAAGTATTTATTGATGGCAAATCAGTGGGCACAGCAACAGTTGGTCAAGATGGCAAATGGTCATTGCCTGAATCAGCAATCACAACGCCATTGGCGGATGGTCCTCACACAATCACAGCGAAAGCGACGAATGGTGCGGGTGATACAGTAACATCAACAGATTACACAGTGACTGTGGATACAACCGTAGATGCAGGCAAACCTCATATTGAGATAGATAAAGATGGTAACGCTACTATTACAACGACTGTTGATCCTGAGGATATAGATAATACGGGCATTAAAGTTATTGATCCTAAAACAGGTATTCCAATTGATGGTGTAACAGTGGTTGGTCCAAATGATAAAGGTCAAGTTACAATCACAGGTAAAATACCTGATGGTGTTGTGCCTGAACTTGTTGTGACGGATAAAGCTGGCAATACTACAAAAGTACCTACGCCTTTTATTCTTGAAGATGAAAAATTTGATGGCAAGATTGTAGCTGGCGGCAGTACAGGCTCATATTCTTTAAGCAATACTGCTGCAATCTTAGATCCCAAAACAGGCAAATATACATTATCAACAGCTAATGGCACTGTAATCCTTGATTCAACAACGGGGGAATATACATATACGCCGAATAAAGATTTTAGTGGCAGTGATACATTTACAGTGTCAGTTTCGGATGCTAACGGTACAAAAGAAATTATAGTGCCAATATTTGTAACTGCGGTTGCAGATACACCATTAGTAACTGAGTCAATGGAGTTCAATGTTGGTGAATTAGCCCTTAATAAATATGTTTGGAAAAATATTAATGGAAAAATGACCATTGGTGGAAAAGAGTATGACTTCAATGGTAAAGCGCCAGGCGGTAATGGTAATGGCAGTGGTATTAACCCAACAACACTAGTTGATGGTATTAATGCATTATTGGCAAATAAAGATAAGAATGGTGAACGTAAACCATTTGTAGAAGAGCAAACAACAGCATTAAAAGATCCAGATATCAAAGCGGGTGATGCAGTTCTTATTAATGGATTAGTTTATCTAGAAGAAGGTAAAACTTATACATATAAAGGCCAGGCAGATGATTCAGGCATGATCATTATTGGTAATGGCTTGTCATCTCAGTATGTAAGCTGGTCTGGGCCAACTGGTGGTCAACAGAGTAGTATCTTTACTGTTGAAAAAACAGGCTTCTATGACTTTAACCTATATGTTCATAATGAAAGTAATGTTGGTAACTTTGATTTTAAAGTGACTGAAGAAAATGGCACAGATGTTAAATATTACCCATCAGCCGAAGCGATTCAGAAAGAACTACCAGGTTTTATACAATTAGGTGATAAAGATACGATCAATGGTTTTTATGACACGAAGTTTGGTTATGCTGGTTATGAAACAGATAAGATCAAGCTTGAGAAAATTCACGCTAAGCTAGCTGATGTTGATGGTTCTGAAACATTAACTGTGACATTAAGCAATTTACCTGCAGGTACTAAGTTAACTGTGACAAGTGTTGATAATCAAGGCAATGAAGTTTTAGTGGAAGTTACTGCAGACTCAAATGGCCAAGTTATTCTGACTGGCAAAGATAATGTAGTTGAATTCAAAGACTTTGAATTAGAATTGCCTAAAGATGCGAAAATTGGCACAGAAACTATCAACGTAGAAGTTACAGCAACTGAAAAATCTCATGGTGACTCTAAGTCAGATTCTTTTGATTTTGAGGTTACAGTTAAAGACCCTGTTGATTTAATCGCTACTATGAAAGTAGAAACTGCTGGTAATGGTGATGATGATATTGCGGGGATAGATGGCAGTCATAATGTGTTGGTTGGCGATCAAGGTGGTGTGCAAACTAACTTTGTTGCAGGTCATGACTACAATGTTGCTGTTGTACTAGATGTATCTGGAAGCATGCAATGGAATATGACTTATGATGATAAATCTACACCAGTTCGTATGGATGTTGCTAGAGAAGGATTAAAACTCTTTGTTAAAGAGATGGTAAACCATCAAGGTGATATTAATTTAACATTAATTACATTTGAAAATGCATCAAAAAATCTTGGTACATTTGTGGTGAATCAGAATAATCTTAATGATATTTTGAAAACTATAGATGGCATTCAAGCTGGGGGTGGTACTGAACCAGGTGTAGGATTTGATGAAGCTACAAAGTGGTTTAATAAGCAAACAAATGGTTCTGAGAATCAAACTTATTTTATTACTGATGGTGATCCTAATACTGTATGGGCTAATCTCAATCCTAGAAGGGGCGAGAAGTATATCTCTGAAGAAGAAGCAGCTAGACAAAATGAAGTTTTATGGAAAGAGCGTGATGCTAATTTCAAACCATTAGCTGATACTAGTAAAGTTTTTGGTGTAGGTTTAGGTGAAGTAAAATTAGATAATGTTCAACGTTATGATAATACAGATGTAGATGGTAATAAGATTAATGATTGGGACTCAAGTAAGAGAGGATCTTCACAAGTATTACATGATAAAGATACTTTGGTTTCTTATTTAATTGGTGGTTCTGAGAACTTCAAACCTGCTGAAGCTGGCAATGATAAAGTTACTGGTGGTAATGGTAATGATATTTTGTTTGGTGATGCAATTAATACTAATCATTTACAGTGGGATGGTCGTGATTCAGTAAAACATCCTCAATACTCTGGTTACTCAACATTGATTGATTATTTGAAAGCAACTGTTACTGGTGGTGCAGAACCAACAGAACAACAAATCTATAAGTATTTGCAAGAAAACTATATGGATTTTGTGAAGGCTGATGCAAACGATCCAAATGTTAAAGGTGGTAACGATATCATTGATGGCGGTGCAGGTAATGACATCATCATCGCTGGTGCAGGTAACGATCTTGTGATTGCAAGCCAAGGTAATGACATTATTTCAACAGGTCCAGGTAATGATACTTTGCTTTACAAGTTATTATCAGGCTTAGAAGCTGAGAATACTGGCGGTCATGGTGTTGATACTTGGGTTGACTTTGCATTAGGTAATCCAGCAACTAATGATAATGCTGATGTTCTTAAGTTCTCAGAAGACTTCTTTGTTGGTTTGAAAATGGAAGATCTGATTTCTAGTGAAACTGTTGGTAAGTTCATCACTGTTGATTATGATGAAGCTAGTCAAACAGCTACAATTTCTGTAGATCGTGATGGTGAAAGTTCAGGTTACACAGCAGAAACATTGTTGCATTTAACTCATCAAGATAAAGAAATCACATTAGATGATTTATTAGCAAATAATCAGATTGTTATTGGTTAATTTAGTTTTATAAGTAAATCATAATGATAAACACGCTTAAGGTTGATTCATATCTTAAGCGTGTTTTTTTATGAATGACTATTTACTATACAAACTTCTGAAATAGTGTCCTACTATTATCAGGGTGATGCATGATGGCAGTTATGTTAATATGCAAGGTTATGTAAATTTTCAGCATTGATATGTGTGGCATTAAATTGTCTTAGACTAATTTTTTGTTAGCATTTTATGTCGTTGATATTTAGTAATTTAAATTATATTTGTGATTTTATAGGTAAGTGATGAAAAGACGCTTTACAGTCAATAATAAAAAAGTAGTACTTTTAAGTTTATGTAGTTTTCTATTAGCTTCTTGTGCTGAAATGAGCTTGCCATTTCAAGATAAACCTGAAGATGCTCCTGTTATCCCTAATCAAGAAAAGAAACTCGTTGTTAAAGATACAGTGACTCAGAAATATCATTCTGGTAAAAAACAGTCAGTTGATTTGCAAGATGCCGCACAGTTAATTGTTTTGTTCCATCCGCGTGTTGCTCAAGCTAAAGGCGCTGAAAATAGCGAAGCTGAGATGATTGCGATTGCTGAAGCAGCATATTACCCGCAAATTTCTGGTGGATTAGGTGGACAAAGAGAAAATGAGCGATCAAGTCGCTATGATAAGAAATATATCCAAGATATGAGCATGAGCATTAATCAAGTTTTGTATGATTTTGGTAAAATATCGAGCGCTGTGAAGAGTGCAAAATTTGGCCATCAAGGCGCACAAATTCAAACGAAATTAACGAATGAAGAATTGATTCATATCTCATCTTCAGCTGTGATCACTGCGAATCGTTCTAAAGAATTGGCAGGGCTAGCGAAAGCGCAGGTTAATAGCGTGAGTTCTTTGACGAAATTAGTGGAAGAGCGCCATGAGAAAGGCGCAAGTAATCTATCTGACGTTTATCAAGCAAAATCACGTTTAAATGATGTTTTATCAGAAGAATTGGATGTAAATTCTCAGCATCAAAGTATTGTAAAAACTTTAGGTGTGATGATAGGGCAGAAGCAGATTAAAGATGCAACCGTTGGCTCTTTGCCATCAGGCTTAGAAGCTGCATGCTTTGTAGAGCCAACATGGAATAAAATTCCTGAATATGAGTTGGCGCAAATCGAAGCAGAAAGAGCAGTTGCAGAGTTGGAGCGTGCTAAAGCAGAAGAGATGCCAACGATTTCTTTTAATGGCAGTACATCACGAGCTTTAAATGCAACGCCACGCTATGGATCACGTATGGATAGTAAAGTTGGTATTAATGTTACCATTCCTGTGTATCAAGGCGGTGCATTATCTGCAGGTAAAAGAGTTGCTGAAAGCAGAATTGAATCAGCAGATGCTAGAAAAATGACCGTTCAGCTAGATATTGAACAAAAGCTTAGTGAAGCACAGGTTAATTTGCAAAATCTGAATCAGAGAAAAGGTTTATTGAGCCAACGTGTGAATAATTTAAAAAATACTAAAGAATTATATAAGCAACAGTATTTGGAATTAGGCACAAGAACTTTAGTGGATTTATTGAACTCTGAACAAGAATATCACCGCGCACAAGTGGATGTTGTGAATAATCGTTTTGACATTATTCAGACACAATTAGAGTGCGCTTATAGCCAAGGCAAGCTAGCGGAATCATTAAATATCTATGCTGAGTAATAAAGACTTTTAGATCAAAAAATATTGGTAATTTAATACTATACTCAATAAATCATGCACCAAATTGTGAAAGATTTGGTGCTTTGTTTTTGTGCAGGGCAATGTTTATATATTTCAATAATAAGTGTCGAAATCTATAGGTAACTAAAAGGTATAAAATTGTGTTTGAAAAAGAAGATGTGGATAAGATAGAAGATTATAATCATTGGATTGAAGCAACCATTACCGTAGCAAAATCTTATCGATTGGAAGTTTCTAAAGAGAATATTTCTTTAACAAGTCGTTGGTTAAAAAATGAACCACTCAGTGATGTATTAAGAGGCATTGCTAGGCAAGCTGGATTGAGCGTCAGTGTTATTAAATTTACTGTTAAGGAACTGTCTGTTTGGCGTTTACCATTGGTGGTGCAATTCCATGATGGGCAAATTGCAGTGATTGAGACGATCGATCAAGATAATAAGATAGGCATTATTTATAGTGGTGATGGCGGTGTTAAGAGCCAAATTAGCCAAGAAACGTTGTTGCAAAATGTGAAACTCGCTGTTGTTTTGCGCCCATCTCATACAGTACCAGATTCTCGCATTGATGATTATATTAAGCCTCATGATCAGAATTGGTTGAAGAAGCTTATATTGAGAGATTGGAAGCCATATGGGCATGTTTTCATCGCATCTTTTTTGGTTAATATTCTTGCGCTATCAGGCATTTTATTCACACGACAAGTTTATGATCGTGTGATTCCAGCAGAATCTTATCCAACATTATATGTGTTATTCAGTGGCGTTCTGATCGCGATCATTTTTAGCTTCTTCTTACAAAAATTAAGAACAAGAGTGATCGATTTGTTAGGTAAACGTGCAGACTTACGAATTTCGGATCGTGTGTTTGGCCATGCATTACGCATTAAAAATTCACATAGACCAAAATCTGTTGGCACATTCATTTCTCAAATTCGAGATTTAGATAGTGTGCGTGAAATGTTCACATCAACGACTGTGACAGCATTTGTGGATGTACCATTCTTCTTATTATTCTGTTTAGTCTTTTGGTATTTGGCAGGAAATTTAGTTTGGATTCCAGTTATTGCAGTTATTTTGATGGTGCTGCCAGGTTTATTGGTGCAAGGTAAGCTAAGAGCATTATCCAATGAAGCAATGAGAGAAAGCTCGCTACGTAATTCAATCTTGATTGAAGCGATTCAAGGCAATGAAGATATTAAAACATTGCAAGCAGAGCAACGCTTTCAGCATCAATGGAATAACTATAATGCAGTCTTAACAGATGCAAATCTTAGATTGTGATCATTAACCAGTACATTAACAGGTTGGACGCAAGGCATACAAACAGCAACATTCGCACTGATTGTACTCTTTGGTGCGCCAATGGTCATCAATGGCGATTTATCTACAGGTTCATTAATAGCAGCATCTATTTTGAGTGGCAGAATGATCGCGCCAATGGCAGGTTTAACACAAGTATTGATTCGTTGGCAGCAAGCTAAATCAGCATATCAAGGCATTAATGATTTAATGAAATTGCCTGTGGATAGTCTTGTGGGCAAAAATAAAGTTCATAAGAGCGTAATTTTGGGTAATTACAATGTTCAAGGTGCGAGCTTTTTCTATGCTCAAGATAGTGAAATACCTGCTTTGTTGATCAAGAAATTAGAAATAAAACAAGGTGAGAAGATTGCGATTTTAGGTCGCAATGGTGCGGGTAAATCAACGTTGCTACAAGTGCTTTCTGGTTTATTAGAACCTCGTAGTGGCATTGTGAGTGTGGATGGTGTGAGTTTATCGCACATTGATCCTGCAGATGTGAGACGTGATATTGGCTTAATGGGGCAAGGTTCAGGATTATTTCATGGCACAATCAGGGAAAATCTGATGTTAGGTGCACCATTAGCAACAGATGATGAAATGGATAAAGCATTGAATATTACAGGCGCTGCAGAGTTTATTCGTAAATTGCCAACAGGTTTAGACCATGTGATTGCAGAAGGCGGTGCAGGCTTATCAGGTGGACAACGCCAATCATTATTGCTAGCGCGAATTTTAGTTCGCAATCCTTATATTTTATTGTTGGATGAGCCGACAGCGGCATTAGATGATGTGACAGAAAAGCATTTGTTGGATGGCTTACAATCTTGGGTTGCTGATAAGACAATGATTGTTGCAACTCATAAAATGAGCATTGTGAATATGGTGGATCGCATCATTGTGATCGATAACGGGCAAATTGTTTTAGATGAGCAAAAAGACATTGCACTTGCGAAACTATCTGGAAAAATCCAATAATATAAAGGAGTATGTATGAAAAATATGTCGAAAGACGATCATATTCTATTATTAGATTATGATGAGGATAAGCGCCGCTACAATGATCAAATCAATGATGCTGAGATTGTGAAATCATCCAGAATTATCTGGGTGAGTTTTATATTGATGATTGTTTTATTGGTGTGGTCTTACTTTGCAGTATTAGTAGAAGTTTCGAGCGGCACAGGAAAAGTTGTGCCAACATCGAAAGAGCAAGTGATTCAATCATTAGAAGGCGGGATCATCTCTGAGTTATTTGTGAAAGAAGGCGATGTCGTTGAAAAAGACCAAGTGCTTGTCCAATTAGATTTAACAAAAACAGAAGCCAATGTGGAAGAAAGTGCTGCAAAATATCGTGCAGGTTTGGCAAGTATTGCACGTTTAAGAGCAGAAGTGGATGGCAGCGATCTAGAGTTTCCTGATGAGTTGAAAAATTTCCCTTCATTAACATCATCAGAAACTCGTCTTTATAACACTAGGCAAAAAGCTCTGGAAGAATCCATCAGTAGTTTGCAACGCTCATTAGAATTAGTGCAAGAAGAATTAAAATTAACACAGGCTTTAGCTAAGCAAGGCGCTTCAAGTAATGTGGATGTTTTAAGATTGCAAAGACAATTGTTTGATCTCGAAATGAAGATTACTGATAAGCAATCAGAATATATGGTGAAAGCTCGAGAAGAGTTAAGTCGCACACAAGCTGAAGTAGAATCGCTAGAATCTATTATCAAAGGCCGTGCAGATTCATTATCCCGCTTAACATTACGATCCCCAGTGCGTGGTATTGTGAAGAATGTCATGTTGACAACAAAAGGTGGTGTAGTGCCACCAAGTGGTGAGTTAATGCAAATTGTACCATTGGATGATCAGTTGTTGATTGAGGCGAGAATGTCCCCAAAAGATATTGCTTATATTTATCCTGGGCAGGAAGCAAAAATTAAAATCACCGCTTATGATTATTCGATTTTTGGTGGTTTAGAAGGCAAAGTTAAAATCATTTCACCAGACACAATTCAAGATGAGATTAAACCTGAAGTTTTCTATTATCGGGTATTTATTTTGACAGACACAGATTCGTTAGTTGATAAAAATACAGGTATTAGTTACCCAATTGTTCCAGGGATGGTTGCAACAGTTGATGTAAAATCTGGAGAAAAAACAGTTTATGACTATCTCATGAAGCCCTTTGGCAGAATCAAAGATGCAATGAGGGAAAGATAATTAGCACTAGTTATTTTGTGCAATCTAGAAAAGCCTGTTAGTAATAACAGGCTTTTTTATTGTGTATATTTTGATCTAAGTTAAGTGATTCATTAAATTAATTTTTTTGTATAAAAAATTATCAATAAAAACATGAAGTTTATATAAAACAAAAGGATAGATTTCTCGTGTATAAGAAAAGGCAATGGATCTTTGCTATAATGCAAAGAATCTACTAATAATATGTACATAAGAATAATTAAGTAAAACAATAATGAGGTTGCTATGAACGTAAAATATAATTTAATTAAAAATAAAAATGGTCACACAGTTGTTGCATCAGAATTGGCTAAAGGACATAAAAAAAATGCGCGGATTGCCGCTTCTGCTTTGCTTTTAGCGTCGTTGGCATCTATAGGTAGTGCTGCTGATCTTACTATAGAAGGTCAATATAATGCTGCTGAATTTACTTGTAATGGTGGTCCTTGTGCCGAAGGTGCTAAACCAAATGGCCATAGAGATATCGATAATAATCAAAAGACAACTGTAGTTCTGACTCAAGATACGAATATAAAATTTGGAAGTATTGGGGTAAAAGATATTAAGCCAAATTATCTGACAAAATCGTTCAATCTACAGGGGCTCTTGCAGACAGGTTTATTTAGGGGATGTGTTGAGGGGGTTGCGGGTG